>NZ_JADNNH010000029.1:0-30175 GCF_015556945.1 Collinsella aerofaciens
TATCGCGAGTTCCGCACGAACAGGAGGCCACTTAATGTGGCCTCCGTCGTGAGCAGGACTGTAGAGCAGGAAACTTAGCCCGTGCCGGGGCCGCTGAGCCCTGACCGGCGGGATACACAGGTTCAGATGGGGCTTTGATGCATGGGTGGTCTGTTGTTGTGCAAATGGGTATCATACTGTGGTTACTGCATCGACTCTGTGATGCATGTTTGTACGTTCCCGGCGGTCGGTTTGCCAGAAGCGCCCCGTCGGTTGTTTCAGACCCGTTTCGAAGAAAGGAAACAACACTCACCTATGGCAGCTAAAAAATCATCTCCCTTGAAGATCATTCCGCTTGGTGGTCTTGACGGCATCGGCAAGAACATGACAGTCTTCGAGTGCGGCGACGACATGGTGCTCGTCGACGCCGGCCTCATGTTCCCCGACGATTCCCAGCCCGGTATCGACCTGGTGCTTCCCGACTACACCTATGTTCTGGAGAACGAGGAGAAGCTCCGCGGCATTATCGTCACTCACGGCCACGAGGACCACACCGGTTCGCTTCCGTACCTGCTGCAGGACCTCAACAACAAGGTGCCCATCTTCTCGAGCAAGCTTACGCTCGGCTTTATCGAGGGCAAGCTCTCCGAGTTCCGCATCCGCGCGCCCAAGTTCCGCGAGGTCAAGGGCGGCAGCCATGTCAACCTCGGCGGCATCTCGCTCGACTTCTTCTCGATGACGCACTCCATCCCCGGCGCTCTGGGCGTGTTCATCCGCACCAACCAGGGCACCGTTATGCACACCGGCGACTTTAAGCTTGACCAGACGCCCATCGATGGTGTCACGCCCGACTATGCCGCTATCAGCCGCTTTGCCAAGCAGGGCATCGACCTGCTGCTGTCCGACTCCACCAACGCCACTGTTCCCGGCTTTACCAAGTCCGAGGCCGAGGTCGGTCCCAACTTGCTGCACGCCATCAAGAACGCCCCGGGTCGCGTGTTCGTCGCGTCGTTCTCGAGCCACATTCATCGTTTGCAGCAGATCTGCGATGCTGCCCGCAAGTGCGGCCGTAAGGTCGTTGTGACCGGTCGCTCCATGCTCACTAACACCCGCGTGGCGCGCGAGCTGGGCTACCTCAACATCGACGATGCCGATATTATCGATGCCTTCGACATTGATAACCTGCCCGACGACAAGATCGTCGTCATGTGCACCGGTTCGCAGGGCGAGCCGCTGTCGGCCCTGTCTCGCATGGCCAACGGCGAGCACAAGACGCTCTCTATCCACGAGGGCGATACCGTCATCCTCTCGGCAACTCCTGTTCCCGGCAACGAGAAGGCCGTCCAGCAGGTCGTCAACAGCCTGGCCAAGCTCGGTTGCGACGTGTGGGATAAGAACCGCGCTCTTGTCCACGTCTCGGGCCACGGTAGCCAGGAGGAGCTCAAGCTCCTGATGGCCATGGCCAAGCCCACGTACTTTATGCCGGTTCACGGTGAAGCCGTGCATCTGCGCGCCCATGCCCAGCTGGCTCGCAAGATGGGCATCAAGGACGATCATATCTTTATCCTCGATAACGGCGACACGCTCGAGATGCGCGGCGGTATCGTCAAACGCGGTACGCCCGTCGAGTCCGGCGTCGTCTACGTCGACGGCCTGCGTATCGGCGATACCGACCCCATCGTCTTGCGCGATCGCCAGAAGCTCGCCAACGACGGCATGGTCACGGCCGTTGCTATCGTCTCGCTCAAGCACAAGAAGATCGAGGCCATCGAGTTCTCGGGCCGCGGCGTCTCGTTTGCCATCGACGACCAGTTCTCCGAGGATGCCTCCGCGTCCATTATGAAGACGATCGAGAAGGGCAAGTTTAGCTTTACGAGCAGCGGTTCCGATGCCATTCGCAAGGCCGTGCGCGATTCGCTCTCCAACTTTATTTGGAGCCGTACGCGCACCCGTCCGATGATCATCCCGGTCGTCATGGAGGTTTAGTTTGGCGCGCGGATCTGCACAAAACGCCAAAGGCAATAAGGCCAATAACCAACCGGCATCTGCTAAGGGTGCCGGTTCCCATCTGCGTGCCAATAAGGGCCACGAGGCCGACTTCGACGATTTTGAGCCCTTGGTCGAGCCCTCGGCCAACCGCGATATCGCCGGCGTGGTCATCGCCGTTTTGGCGATTGCGTCCTTCATTGCCGTGATTTCGCCGGCGACCGCACCCGTTACGGCTGCGGTTGCCGGTTTCTACCACCTGGGCTTTGGTCTGGGCGCCTACGTGCTGCCGATCGTCATTTTGCTGTTTGCCGCCACGCTCTTTTTAGGTGAGGACTCGCCGCTCAACATTCGCTCGGTCGCGGGCGGAGCCGTGGTCTTTATCGCCGTCGTCTCCATTCTTTCTCTGATGGTGCCGGGTACGAGCGACTCGTGTGACCTTATGTTCACGCCGCAAAATTTGTCCGCCTCGGGTGGCTACATCGGTGCGTTTATTGCGAGTGCGCTGCAGAATGCCCTGGGTAAGCCTATCGCGATGGTGGTCCTGTTGGGTCTGGCCGTCGTTGGTTTTGTCATTATCGGCTTTTCGGTTGGTGGCGTGCTGCGCTCTGCTCGCGACCGTGCGGCCGATTTTGCCGAGCGCCGTTGTGCCGACGTCAACGCGAGTCCGTGGGGTGACGACGAAGCCCTGTCGGTGCCCGGCGTTGCCCGACCGCACCTGAGCATTCTTCGTCAAAAGGGCTCTGATGCTGCCGTGACCACGGTCATGGGTAACGATGTAGACCCGGTTTTGGACGATGACGACGAGGACGAGGATCCGTTTGTCGACGTATCCGATGCCGTGGAGGCCGAGCGCGCTAAGACGAAGCTGATGCCGCGCCGTCATGTCAAGAAGGGCAAGGCCACACCCAAGTTGAATACAAGTGAGCCCGATCCGTCCTGGTCCGAGAGTGAGATTGAGCTTACCGAGGGTGATGACGAGGATGATGAGGCTCCGATCGAGACCGCTAAGACAACTTTGCTGCCGCGTCGCCATGCAAAGCGCGACCAGGTAACCGGCCAGCTTTCGATGGAAGACGACCCCGATAAAATCGACGAGTCCGAGCCGCCGTTTGCCGTGAATCCTGTTTCGGCTGCACCTCAGATTCCCGACTTCTTGAAGCATCCCAAGGTTGCCGATGCGCCTGCCTCGAGTGCTGTCGAATCGGCTGCGGCTAGCGATGGGGGAGCGGACGGCGGCGCCGCAGATAACGAGGGCGAAGAAGAGGACGGCCTCAAGCTTCCGCCGCTCGAAATCCTGCATGCCAACCCGCAATCTGCTTCCGCCGCGTCTTCGGACAAGGAGCTTGAGCAGACTGCCGAGTCGTTGCAGTCCACGCTGCTTGAGTTTGGCCGCAGTGCCCGCGTGGTCGGTTGGATCGCCGGTCCCACGGTGACGACCTTTAAGCTGCAACCTGGCGAGGGCGAGCGCGTGAGTAAGATCTCGAGCCTCGAGGACGATATCGCGCTTTCGCTCGCTGCCCAGTCGGTGCGTATCTTTGCGCCGATTCCCGGCACCTCGCTGGTGGGTATCGAGATTCCCAACCGCAAACGTCAGAACGTCAACTTGGGCGACGTGCTGCCCTATGTGAAGGGCGGTCCGCTCGAGCTCGCCATCGGCCGCGATGCCGAGGGGACGCCGGTCGTCGCCGACCTCGCCAAGATGCCCCACCTGCTGATCGCCGGTACCACGGGCTCCGGTAAGTCGGTCATGATCAACTCCATCATCACGACCTTGCTCATGCGCGCCCTTCCCGAGGACGTTCGCCTGATTATGGTCGACCCCAAGCGCGTCGAGCTTGCGGGCTATAACGGCCTGCCGCATCTCTATGTGCCCGTGGTGACCGAGCCCAAGCAGGCCGCGAGCGCTCTGCAATGGGCCGTGTCCGAGATGGAGCGTCGCCTGAAGGTCTTCGAGCGTCTCAACGTTCGCAAGATTTCGACCTACAACGAAAAGCAGGCCGCCGGCGAGTTTGAACACTACGACAACCCGCCGCAAAAGATGCCCTACCTGGTCATCATCATTGACGAGCTCTCGGACCTAATGATGGTCGCCGGTAAGGATGTCGAGGCCTCGATCGTGCGTATTGCACAGCTGGGCCGTGCCGCCGGTATTCATCTTATCGTGGCCACGCAGCGTCCCAGCTCAAACGTGGTGACGGGCCTCATCAAGGCCAACATCACCAATCGCATCGCCTTTAACGTCGCCACGGGCATCGACTCGCGCGTCATCATCGACCAGATGGGTGCCGAAAAGCTCACCGGTTTGGGCGACATGCTGTTCTCCAAGGTCGACTGGGGCAAGCCTCGCCGTATCCAGGGCTGCTTTGTCTCGGACGACGAAATCAACGAGATTGTCGAGTTCGTCAAGTCGCAGAGCGAGCCCGACTACCACGAGGAGATCCTGTCTGCCGTGGCGCCCGCTTCCATGTCCATGGCGGGTGGCGGCGGCATTGTCCGCACCGGAGTAGCCGAGCCGCAAGACGATGATCCGCTCATTTGGGAAGCCGCCCATATTGTGGTGGAATCGCAGCTTGGCTCCACATCTGGCCTGCAACGTCGTCTGAAGGTTGGCTATGCGCGTGCCGGGCGTATTATGGACATGCTGGAAGAAAAGGGTGTCGTCGGCCCGCCCGACGGTTCCAAGCCGCGCGAGGTCCTGTTGGACGAGGAGGGGCTTGCCGCGCTGGAATCTGTCGACGCCGAGATGGCACGTGAAGATCGTGAGTTTGGAGGATTCTGATGGCTGCACGCTTTGGTGACATGCTGCTCGAGCAGCGTCGCCGAATGGGCCTTTCCATTCAGCAGGTCGCCAACACCATCAAAATCAGGCCGCAGATCATCGAGTTTTTCGAGACCGGTAACTTTGCTTCGATGCCGCCGCGCGGCTATGCGCAGGGCATGATTTCGAGCTATGCTCGCTTTTTGGGCCTCAATCCGCGTGAGGTCGTCAATGCCTACTTTGACGACCTGATGGCATACGAACGTGAGACGTCGCAGCAGGGCGGTCGTTTTCAGGACGCCGCCGGCTACGTCAATTCGCGTTCCTCGGTCGATAACGGGCGCTTCCTGATGGTTCAGGGCGGTCGTTCGACCCGCTATGGACAGCGTCCTCAGCAGGCCGGTTATATTACCGAGACGGGTTCGGGCGAGGAGATTCGCTCGCAGCGTGACCGGTTCCGCAGTACGCCGATGCCCGAGGACCGTGCACTTCCCGCTGCCCGCGGTGTAGCGCGTGACCCTCGTGCCGGCTACGGCGACGGCGGCTATTCCGATCGCGGTTACCGTGGTGCCTCCACCCGACGCTCTCGCGGTGGCTATGCGGATGCCGATACCACGCAGGTGACGCCGCGTCTTCGCTCTCAATCACAGCCGTATGGCCAGCGCTCTTCGGCTCCGCGTTCGGGCCAGCGTGGCTATCAAGGCCGCGGTGAACTTGCGCCCCGCTCGGGTCAGCGCAGCCTTCAGGGCCAGGGTGGCTATCGCGGCCGTTCCGATAGCAATCGTGGTCGTATGCCTCAGGGAGGCGGCCGCAGCAGTTCCAGTCGTGGACGCGGCGGATCACGTACTCCTCAAAACAACGGGCTCGATCCGCGTATCGTCTACGCCGGCATCGGTGCCGTTGTGCTGCTGTTGATTGTGCTCATCGTGGTGCTTCTGCGCGGCTGCGCATCTTCGGCGCCCGAGAACACGCCCGAGACGCCCACTGCTACCAAGATGACGACCAAGAAGTCTTCTAAGAAGACCGAAACGGTCGACGAGGACGATGACACCGATGAGGCGACGGATGAGTCGACTGATTCGGACGCCACCAAGACGACGGCCAAGAAGGAAGAGAACGAGGTCACGAAGGTCAAAGTCTCCGTTGCCAAGGGAAAGACCGCGTGGATTGAGGTCAAGGTTGACGGCAAGTCGGTCTATGGCGCCCAGGCGACTGGCCCCTTTGAGCAGGAGTACACGCCCGAGTCTTCGATCGAGATCACCACGTCCAAGCCTTCCGATGTCACCGTTACCAAGAACGGTGAAAAGGTTCGTTACGATACCAAGACCTCGGGCGTGGCGCGTGTGACGATCACCGTTCCCAAGAAGGAGACGTCTGATTCCGAGAATGGTGAAAGTTCTGATGGTACCGACACCACCGATGGTACCGATACCACCGACGGTACCGATACCACCGACGGTACCGATGCCCAGTCCACGGATGGCGCCGATACCGCAACTGACGGTCAGACACCCACCGATTCTACCGACAATTCGTACGATAGCTACTAGGCCGCTCGTACGCGAAAGGAAACATCATGGCTAAAGATTCCAGCTTCGACGTCGTGTCCGAGGTCAACATGCAAGAGGTCGACAACGCCTTCCAGCAGACCACGCGCGAGATTTCCCAGCGCTATGACCTTAAGGATTCCGGCGCCACGATCGAGCTTTCGAAGGGCGACAAGCTCTTTACGATCAACGCCCCGGCCGACTTTGTCTCCAAACAGATTGTCGACGTGCTGAGCTCCAAGCTCATCAAGCGCGACATCGACCTCAAGGCTGTCTCGTGGGATGCTCCGCAGGCGGCATCGGGCGGCACCGTGCGCGTGCTCGGCCATATCGTCGAGGGTATCGACCAGGCGACCGCCAAGAAGATCAACAAGGACATCAAGGATCAAAAGCTCAAGGTCAAGGTGACCATCGAGGCCGACAAGCTGCGTGTTTCCTCTGCTTCGAAGGACGCGTTGCAGACCGTGATTCAGTTCCTGCGCGACCAGGACTACGGCCAGCCGCTGCAGTTCACCAACTACCGCTAATATCAATCGAAAGGACCGCTCTCCAACATGGATACACCGTTGGGCTCCGTGCTCTACATCACCCTCGGGTGCGCTAAGAACGAGGTTGACACCGACCGCATGCGTTCTCTTTTGACCGCCGCGGGCTACGAGGAGGCATTCGACCCGCAGGATGCCGATATCGCCATCGTCAATACTTGCTCGTTCCTCGCCTCCGCAACGTCCGAGAGCATCGAGACCACGCTCGAGCTCGCCAACGAGGTTCAGGACGGCGTTCGTTCTTGCCCCATCGTCATGTGCGGCTGCGTGCCGTCGCGCTATGGCGATGACCTGCCTGACGAGCTGCCCGAGGTCGCTGCCTTTGTGAAGGCCGACGAGGAAGATGGCATCGTGGCGGTCATCGATGGCGTGCTGGGTGTCGAGCGTGAGATTGCAGCCTATATCCCGCAGGTCAAACGTACCGTCGAGGGTGCTGTCGCCTACGTCAAGATTTCCGATGGCTGCAACCGCTTCTGCAGCTTCTGCATGATCCCGTATATCCGCGGTCGTTACCACTCGCGCAATGCCGAGAGCATCATCTCCGAGGTACGCGACCTGGTCGCCGGTGGCGTCCGCGAGATCGTTCTGATCGGTCAGGACACGGGCATCTGGGGTACCGACTTCGCCGACGAGGACCTCGCCGAGGGCGCGCCGCGCAATCTGGCACAGCTGCTGCGTGCCGTCGCTGAGGCCGTGCGCCCGCACAACGTCTGGGTCCGCGTGCTCTACCTGCAGCCCGAGGGCATGACTGACGAACTCATCGAGACGATACGCGACACGCCCGAGGTGCTGCCCTATATCGATATCCCCGTGCAGCACTGCGACGCGCGCATCCTCAAGGCCATGCGTCGCTCCGGTTCGCGCCTGGAGCTCGAGGATCTGTTCCGCGACCTTCGCGAGCGCATCCCCGGTATCGTGATTCGCTCCACGGCCATGGTCGGCTTCCCGACCGAGACCGACGACGAGTTTCGTGATCTTATCGACTTTATGGACACCGTCGGCTTTGACTACACGAGCGTCTTTGCCTACTCGCAGGAGGAGGGCAGCCTGGCCGCTAAGATGGAGGGTCAGGTCGACGAAGAGGTCAAGCTTGAGCGCGCCCAGGAGGCCATGGATCTGGCCGAGTCGCTCGGTTTTGCCGCTACCGCCGCACATGTGGGCGAGCGCGCCCAGGTGATCGTCGACGGTATCGAAGAGACCGAGGACGGCGCCGAGCTGATCGGCCATGCCTGGTTCCAGGCGCCCGATTCCGATGGCGCTGTGCACTTGGACGCCAGCGAGGCGTCCGTGGGCGATATTCTGACTGTCGAGTTTACCGATAGCTTCTGCTATGAGCTTATCGGCCATGTTGTGGAGTAGGAGAGCGTCGTGGCAAACGAGAGCAATAAGGAACTGACGGGTGTTTGGACGCCCGCCAATATCGTGACGTGCGTGCGCATCGTCTTTATCCCGGTGTTCATGATTGTGTCGGCGCTGTCTCACACGAGTGTTGCCGGTACGGATTGGAGCACCTTCGACGGCCCGCTCGCCGCCGCCGCTTTTATTCTGTACGTGATTCTGTCGTGCACCGATAAGGTCGACGGCTATCTGGCGCGCTCGCGCAACGAGATCACCGATTTCGGCAAGTTCTTGGACCCCATCGCGGACAAGCTGCTCGTGTTCTCGGCCCTGCTGCTGTTCTTGGATTTTGGCGCGGTGACCGTGTGGTCCGTGTTCATTATCCTGTTCCGCGAGCTGCTGGTGAGCGCTCTTCGCATGGTCGCGAGTGCTGCTGGTGTGGTCGTTGCGGCCGATAAGCTCGGCAAGTACAAGACGGCGACCACGATGGTCTCCATCTGCGGTTATCTGTGCGTCTTTGCGATGGCCGGCTTGCACCTTGGCCCGGTGGCGCTGACGCTCGGCATCTACTCGGTGTCGCGCTTCCTGTACGCCGTTGCCGTTGTCCTGACCGTTATCTCGGGCGCCCAGTACTTCTGGAACTGCCGCAAGATCGTCTTTTCGGTCTAGGTCCTGGTGGGTATGACGGACTCTTTTGAGCAGATTTCCGCACATAACGAGGAGCTGGCGCGCGATATTGTCGAGCGCGCGAGCGCTCGGGGCGTGACGGTTTCGACGGCTGAGTCGCTGACGGCGGGTATGATCGCCTCGACGATTGCCGATATCCCGGGCGCCTCGGCGGTGCTGCGTGGCGGTGCGGTGACCTATTGCGATGAGATCAAGCATCGCGTTCTGGGTGTTGAGCAGGAGACGCTCGACCGCTATACCGCGGTGTCGCATCAGACCGCGCGCGAGATGGCGGCGGGTTCGCTGGAGCTGTACCAGAGCGATATTGCAGTGAGCGCAACGGGTTATGCCGGCCCCGGCGGTGGCACTGAGGAAGATCCGGCGGGCACTTTCTATATTGGCTGGGCGTATCGCTCCGCCGATGGGGGCGTGCCGGTCGTGGACTCTGTGCGCTGCCACTATGAGGGCGACCGTTCGTGTGTTCGTGCCCATGCGGTCGCGGAGGCATTGGGACGCATTGCCCTTGTGCTCAACTCTATGGAATAGACGTGTTTTAAGGGGCCTCCGGGCCCCTTAATTGTGGAGATAGGGACCTCAGAAGAATTTAGCGTTTGTGCTGTTCATGGGTGTATTTTTGCCTGCCTTGTTCATTTTTGGTCCTTTGTGGTCAAGCATTTGGTCAGTGTTTGGTCGGCGTTTGGTTGGGTTTTGGAAAGGTCGGCTGCATATGATTTATCTGAACGGTTGACCACGAACAGCCGTTCGTTTATTATCGATGCAGGTTGTTAAGAGGAGGGCTATTCATGGCCAAGAATTCAGGTCCCGTACGTACCGTTCATGCTCGCACGACGGGTAAAGAGCGCGATGAGATGATCGCCACCACCAAGGCCGAGATCGAGAAGAAATTCGGCCAGGGTTCCATCATGAGGTACGGCGACGGTGGCCCCGAGCTCGAGGTCGAGGCCATCCCTACGGGCGCTCTGGCACTCGATGCCGCTCTGGGTATCGGCGGTGTGCCGCGCGGCCGAATCGTCGAGATCTACGGTCCCGAGTCCTCCGGTAAGACGACGCTTTCGCTCGAGATCCTGGCCGAGGCCCAGGCAATGGGTGGCGTTGTTGCATTTATCGATGCCGAGCACGCGCTCGATCCCACGTATGCCGCGCGCATCGGCGTGGATATCGACGAGGTGCTCATTTCCCAGCCCGATACGGGCGAGCAGGCGCTCGAGATTGTTGACATGCTCGTGCGCTCCGGCGCCATCGATGCCATCGTCGTCGACTCCGTCGCCGCGCTGACCCCGCGTGCCGAGATCGAGGGAGAGATCGGCGACACTACGGTCGGTCTTCAGGCTCGCCTGATGAGCCAGGCGCTCCGCAAGCTCGCCGGCTCGCTGTCCAAGTCCAACACGACGTGCATCTTCATTAACCAACTGCGTGAGAAGATTGGCGTCATGTTCGGCAACCCCGAGACAACGACGGGCGGCCGCGCCCTTAAGTTCTTCTCTTCGGTGCGTATCGACATTCGCCGTATCGACAGCATTAAGCTTAAGGACGAGGTTATCGGTAACCGCGTGCGAGCCAAGGTCGTTAAGAACAAGGTGGCAGCTCCGTTCCGTTCTGCTGAGTTCGACATCATGTACGGTACGGGCATCTCTAAGGAAGGCTCGATTCTGGACATGGCTGTCGAGTGCGGCATCTGCAAGAAGATGGGCTCCTGGTTTGCCTATGGCGAGGACAAGCTCGGCAACGGTCGCGAGGCCGCCAAGGCTTTCCTGCGCGAACACCCCGATTGCGCCGACGAGATTGAGCATAAGGTCCGCCTTGCCTGCGGACTTGAGTTTGATGACGATGCTCCGTCCGAGGTCGAGCTGACCGATCAGCCTGCGCCTGAGGAGTTTGACGAGCTTTACGCCATCGATGGTTCCGCCATGCTCGATGATGACGACGAGTAGCGGTTACGCTCATGTCGTATACGGTGACCGAGGCCACGGTCGTCTTTCCCGATAAGAAGGCGGCCTCCTCGTTCTCGAGCGGGTATGCGTCCAAAAAGCCTTGCGCACATATCGATTGTGAGCTTGAGGGCGGTTTTGAGCGTTCTATTTGGATTCCCGTGCGGGTCGCGCGCCTGTATGTCAAAAACCGCCCAGATCTTCCCTGTGATTGGGACAACTTTCGTGAGGCGGTGCAGCTCATCGAGCGTAAATGTGCACTTACCATGGTGACCGAGATGTTATCGCGCCGCGACCATGCGACGGGTGAGATCCGTGACAAGCTGGCTTGCTACGGCTTTCACCAGACAGCGATTGATTTCGCCGTCGAGCGCGCCACCGAGTATCGCTTTTTAGACGAGAACCGCTTTTGCTCGTACTTTATCGAGGAACGCAAGCGGCGTGGTTGGGGACAGCGCAAAATCGAGACCGAGCTCAAGCGTCGTCATGTCGTGCTCGATGACATTCCCGGTTATCCCGAGGAATATTTTGCCGTCGAAGACGATTTGGCGCGTGCGTCAGCCCTGCTCGCCAAGCGACGTGTTCCAGAGACGCGCGGATTCGAAAAACTGGTTCGGTTTTTGATGGGCAAGGGCTTCTCGTATCACATCGCCGCCGATGCCGTTAAGGCACGCCTCGATGCCGAATGCGAGGAATGTGCGGTTTAGGCATATGCGTTTTGTGGTCCTGCCGTTCACCGCGTTTTAGCCGCCGTGCTGGGGCCATTTATTTGACAGTTGTTGTGGTTCAACGTACGATAAACACTGTCATTTGCTTTGTGATATGTGCTCATCTGTGATGAGTTTGTTTATATGTTTATCTGTATCCGACCCGCATAAGCTGCGCCCATATTACTCAAATGTCGCGAGCCGTTCGTAAGGATGGTTCGCTTTGTTGTGTAACGAATCCATAAAAAGGAGTGAGCATGCCTATCATCGCAGCGCTCGTTGGCATCGTTTTGGGTGCCATCGCCGCCATTGCCTTCATGCGCACCGCCAAGCAGGGTAGTCTTCACGAGGCCGACGAAAAGATTCAGTCGGCACACGCACAGGCTGAGTCCCTGATCGGTGATGCTAAGCGTCAGGCCGAGACCCTCAAAAAAGAGGCTCTGCTCGAGGCTAAAGAGGAAATCATCAAGAACAAACAGGCCGCCGAGGCCGAGGACAAGCAGCGTAAGAGCGAGATTCGTACGCTCGAGAACCGTGTGATGCAGCGCGAGGAGTCCCTCGATCGCCGAAACGACGCTCTCGACAAGCGTGAGCACCAGCTGTCCAGCCAGGCCGGTCAGGTCGAGAAACGCTCCCGCGAGCTTGAGGAGCTCTGCGCCAAGCAGACCTCCGAGCTCGAGCGTATCGCCGACCTGACCCGCGAGGATGCCCACAAGGAGCTCCTCGATAAGGTTCGCGGCGAGGTCACCCACGAGGCCGCCACGATCATTCGCGAGTCCGAGCAGCAGGTTCGCGCCGAGTGCCACAAGACCGCCCAGGAGATTCTGTCCCTGGCGATTCAGCGCTGCGCTGCCGACCACACAGCCGAGGTCACCGTTACCTCCGTGCACATTCCCTCTGATGACCTCAAGGGCCGTATCATCGGTCGCGAGGGTCGCAACATCCGGACCTTCGAGCAGGTTTCCGGCGTCAACCTCGTGATTGACGACACGCCCGAGACCGTCGTTCTTTCGAGCTTCGACCCGGTCCGTCGTGAGACCGCCCGTGTTGCCCTCGAGAACCTCATCGCCGACGGCCGCATTCACCCCGCCCGCATCGAGGAGATGTATCACAAGGCTGCCGACCTGGTTCAGCAGCGCGTGCGCGAGGCTGGCGAGCAGGCTGCCTTCGATACCGGCATTCACGACCTGCACCCCGAGATCGTCAAGACCCTTGGTGCCCTGCGCTACCGTACCTCGTTTGGTCAGAACGTGCTTCAGCACTCCCTCGAAGTCTCTGACCTGTGCGGCGTGATGGCTTCCGAGCTTGGCCTGGACGTTGTGACCGCCAAGCGCGCCGGCCTGCTGCACGACCTGGGCAAGGCAATTGACCACGACGTCGAGGGTCCGCATGCCGTCATCGGCGCCGAGCTTGCCCGCCGTTATGGCGAGAAGCCCGTTATCGTTCATGCTATCGAGGCTCACCATGCCGATGTCGACCCTAACACGGTGCTCGATGTCCTGGTACAGGCCGCTGATGCTGTCTCTGCTTCTCGCCCCGGTGCCCGTCGCGAGTCTGCCGAGAACTACATCAAGCGTCTCGAGAAGCTCGAGGAGATCGCCAACTCCCATGAAGGCGTCGAGCGTACCTATGCCATGCAGGCTGGTCGCGAGGTACACGTCATGGTTCAGCCGGACAAGATCTCCGATGCCCAGTCCACGGTCCTGGCTCACGATATCGCCCATCAGATCGAGGAAGAGATGGAGTATCCCGGTCAGGTGCGCGTCGTCGTGATTCGCGAGAGCCGCGCTGTCGATATCGCTAAATAACATGAGCGACGCGAACGAGCTCATCTCATTTATCGCGTCGATGTCGGGGGAGGGCAACCTTCGCGTCGAGGAGAACCTTGGCGAGGGGTATGTCCGCCTCCGCGTTTCGGAGGCCGAGCGGCGCCAGGCAAAGCACGACATTCAGCATGTCGAGGATATCGTCATCGAAATGCTCCGTAATGCTCGCGATGCTGGTGCCGACAAGGTCTATCTCGCCACGACCAAGGAAGATGGCGTCCGCACGCTTGTCTTTCTGGATAACGGTTCGGGCGTTCCACAGGATATGCAAGAGCGAATCTTCGATGCCCGCGTTACCTCCAAGCTCGAGAGCATGAAGATGGACCGTTGGGGCGTTCACGGTCGTGGCATGGCATTGTTTTCGATCAAGCAGAACACTGACGAGGCCCGTGTGGTCACGTCTGGTGTCGACCTTGGCTCGGCCTTTAAGGTGAGCGTTGCGGCCGACCGCCTCAGTGAGCGTGCCGATCAGTCCAGCTGGCCCCAGGCCGTCAGGGATGAGGACGGACGTTATGTCTGTGCTCGCGGCCCGCATAATATTATTCGCGCTGCTTGTGAGTTTGCGCTCGAGGAGTTGTGTGGTTGCGATGTCTATCTTGGTTCTCCGTCTGAGATTGCCGCGACCCTTTATGCTCAGGCGTCAAGTCGGCTCGATACGTCGCGTCTCCTGTTCATTGATGACGAGAGTGAGCTTCCGGTTGTCGATCGTTTAGGCCTTGCCTCTGATGCCGAGGACTTTATCCGTATCTGTTCGGGTTTGGGTCTTGAGATGTCCGAGCGCACTGCTCATCGCATTTTGGCAGGGCAGATTAAGCCCGTTCGCGGTGTGACCGCGCGTCTGCTGCGCGAGCGTGATTCGTCCTCGCATGCGCCGGCTCCTGTCGATCTTGCGAAGGATCGTCGCGGGCTACGTATTGCCAAGGATGACATGGCACAGTTTTCGCGTGCTGTGGAGCGTGACTTTAATGACCTTGCCGCCCGGTACTATCTCAACCTTTGTGGCGACCCAAAGATTCGTGTTTCGCGTGATCGAATCACTGTGACCTTCGATCTTGCCAAAGAGGAATAGTGCCTTTACCGAGTCCACTCGGTACGATACAGTTATTGCAGTTAAAACGTACTTTTAAACGCAGGAGTTTCTTCATGGATTGCCTGAAGGTATCAAGCAAATCATCGCCCGCGTCCGTTGCCGGCGCCATCGCCGGCATGGTCAAGGATGGTGTACGCGTCAACATCCAGTGTGTCGGCGCTGGTGCTGTCAACCAGGCCATTAAGGCCGTGGCTATCGCGCGCGGTTTTTTGATTCCAACCGGTTTTGATATTTCCTGCGCGCCCGTGTTCTCCGACATCCTCATTAACGGGGAGTCGCGCACGGCCATTCGCCTTTCTATCTACGTTCACCAGATCAATCGAGCTGCTATGGATAACGTCGTCATGGATGATGTTAAGCCTGTGGCATAGCTTCTGCTTGCCTCGATTCGCCCCCCCTCTCCATCGTTAGGACTTATGCACATGGACCAGCGTTCCGTACGCGATATTCTTGCCGGTAAAACCTACTTTATCCGCACCTTTGGCTGCCAGATGAATCAGCACGACTCCGAGCGCGTGAGCGGTCTGCTCGATTCGTATGGTTGCCTCATGGCGCTCGATCCCGAGCATGCCGATATTGTTGTCTTCATGACATGCTGCGTGCGCGAGGCCGCCGATACTCGCCTGTACGGCCAGTGCAATTCCTGTAAAAGCCTGCCGCCTTCGCCTTCGGGCAAGCGTGTGGTTGCCGTTGGTGGTTGCATCGCGCAGCGCGATGGCGAGGGCCTGCTCACCAACGTCGATAACGTCAATGTCATCTTTGGTACGCATTCCATCGCACATGTGGCAGAGCTCATTGCCGAGGCGTTCCTTGATGGCAAGCGTCATATCCGCACCAATGAGCATGAGGATACGGATGCCATGAGCATGCCGTGGCATCGCGAGACCCAGTATCACGCCTGGGTGCCCATTATGACGGGCTGCAATAATTTCTGTACCTATTGCATCGTGCCGTACGTGCGCGGTCGCGAAAAGAGCCGCCCCTTCGAGGAAATTGTCGACGAGGTGACCGGTTTGGTGCGCCAGGGCGTGCGCGAGATTACGCTGCTGGGCCAAAACGTTAACTCATATGGTCGCGATCTGTTTGGCAAGCCGCGTTTTGCCGATCTGCTGCGTGCCGTGGGTGATACGGGTGTGGAGCGCATCTTCTTTACCTCTTCTCATCCTAAGGATCTGCTGCCCGAGACCATCGACGCCATGGCCGAGACGCCCGCCGTCATGCCGCAGCTTCACTTGGCCGTTCAGTCGGGCTCCACGCGTATCCTCAAAGAGATGAATCGCCGTTATACACGCGAGGACTATCTGGGCCTGGTCGATCGCATTCGCAACCGCATGCCCGATATCGCGCTCTCGACCGATATTATCGTTGGCTTCCCGGGCGAGACTGAAGAGGACTTTGAGCAGACGCTCTCACTTGCCGAGACGGTCCGCTATGCTCAGGCCTATACCTTCATCTATTCCAAGCGCGCCGGTACCCCGGCCGCAGAGATTGACGATCCTACGCCGCATGAGGTTATTTTCGAGCGTTTCAACCGCCTGGTTAAGGTTATCGAGACTACGGCACACGAGTATAACCAGGGTGAGCTTCATACTGTGGTGCCGGCGCTCATTGAGGGAACGAGTAAAAAGAACGACGCGGTCCTGCTGGGCAAGAGTCCCAAGAATCAGACCGTGCATGCGCCTATCCCCGAGGGTTACAGCATCGATCAGCTTGTTGGCAAGATCGTTGATGTTGACGTTGACGTTGCCAAGACCTGGTATTTGTCCGGCTCCGTTGTGGGCGAGCCGCGCTAATGGTTTCTCCCAGGGCAGGACTTTCCGCCGTTGCGATCGTCGGTCCGACGGCGGTTGGTAAGAGTGATGTTGCCGACCGTTTGGCAGCTCGTCTTTCGTCCGAAGTGCTGTCGTGCGATGCGATGCAAATCTATCACGGCATGGACATCGGTACCGCAAAGATGGCGCCCGATGAGTGTACGGTGCCGCTGCGTCTCGTCGACATTGTAGAGCCGGGTGTGGCATATTCTGCTGCGCTTTATCAGGCTGACGCTCGCGCGCATGTTGAACGTCTCCTTGGTTCGGGTTGCCTGCCGGTTTTTTGCGGAGGTACGGGGCTGTATCTCAAGGCCGCCCTCGATGAGATGGACTTTCCCTCGGGTGAACTTGAGGACGATCGTCGTATGGGCTATCAGGAGCTTGCCGAGCGTATTGGCGAGGAAGAGCTGCATGCCCTGCTTGCCGAGCGCGACCCAGAATCGGCTGCTGTTATTCATCCCCATAATGTGCGCCGTGTGATTCGTGCGCTCGAGATGCATGATGATGGTATTTCCTATGCACAGCAAAAAAGTCAGTTTAGTGTTCCGCGCGAGCATTATCATGCTCTATGGTTTGGTCTGACGCGTAATCGCGAGGTGCTCTACGAGCGCATTAACCTGCGCGTCGATCTGATGTTTGAGCAGGGTCTTGTCGATGAGGTTCGCGGTCTTATGGACCAGGGGCTGGGAGATGCCCTGACTTCGATGCAGGCAATTGGCTATAAAGAGATCATTGATGCTTTCAATGGCGTGATTTCTATGGATGAGGCTCGCGAACTCATCAAGATGCGTTCGCGTCGCTATGCCAAACGTCAGCTTTCGTGGTTTAAGCGCGATGACCGTATCGTGTGGTTTGATATGGACGAGTTTACGATCGATGAGGTCGTTGAGGACATCCTGCATCGTATTGAGGCTGCCTAATGGCCCGTTTCCCCCTTGTTCCCACGGCACCCGAGCCCGAGCGTGCCATATTAGTTGGTGTTGAGTGGCGCGACAATGCATGGCCGCTCGATCGCTCGCTTGATGAGCTGGAGCGTCTTACCCACACGGCTGGTGCCCAGTGCGTGGCACGCTTGTCACAGCGTTTGGTAAAGCCGTATCCTAAATCGTTTATCGGTTCCGGTAAGGTTGAAGAGCTGCGCGGCCTGGTGCATCGCATGGATGCCGATGTCGTTATTTTTGACGACGACCTGACGCCCTCGCAGCAATCCTATTTGGAGAAAGCCGTGGGCGAGCCGGTAAAGATTATCGATCGTACGGCACTGATCTTGGATATTTTTGGCCTGCATGCTCAGACGCGTGAGGGACGCCTACAGGTACAGCTGGCACAGCTTCAATATCTGTTGCCTCGTCTGCGTGGCATGTGGAGCCATCTCGCCAAGGAACAGACGCGCGGCGGCATCGGCTCACGCTTTGGTCAGGGCGAAAGTCAGCTCGAGGTCGACCGTCGCCTCATTCGTAATAAGATCGCTGCGCTTCGTCGTGAGCTCAAGCAGGTTGAACAGCGTCGCGATGTTCAATCCAAGAGCCGCATTGAGTCACCGGCGTTTCGCGTCGCGTTAGCCGGTTATACCAATGCGGGTAAATCGTCGTTGCTCAATCGTCTGACCGGATCTACGGTGCTTTCGCAGGACAAGCTGTTTGCTACGCTCGACCCGACGACGCGTTCGTATCGCCTGCCCGGCGGTCGTGGCATGACGATTACCGATACTGTTGGCTTTATTCAAAAGCTACCGCATGGTCTCGTTGATGCCTTTAAGTCCACGCTGTCTGAGGTTCTTGGTGCCGATCTGATCCTTAAAGTTGTGGATGCCTCTGACGAGGACTACGAGCGCCAGCTCGAGGCAGTCGATCGCGTTCTTGACGAGATCGGTGCCGGCGAGCGTTTGACGCTTACGGTGTTCAATAAAATCGATCTTCTCGATAGCGTTGATCGATTGAGTTTCCGTCGTCGCTATCCCGAGGCCGTGCTGTTCTCGGCCCAGACGGGCGAGGGACTCGACGATCTCGTCGACCGTATTGCTCGCGAGGCGGCTGCCACCGATGTGTTGCTCTCCGCTGAAATCCCGTATCGCGAGGGCGCCCTCATCACGCTGGTGCATGAACAGGGAACCCTTTTGCACGAGGAATATCTTGAGGGCGGCGTTCGTATTGTTGCGAAGCTGCCGGCTCGTATCGCGCCGCGGCTCAAGCGTTATCGCACCGAGTAGACGAGCTCCAAAAAGCCCAGAATAATGGGCTGATGCAGCAGATAAAAGGGGAGTGCATGACGTCCAAGGCTGGCGAGCGCCGGGACGGGATTGGCGTAGGCCCAGCTTGGGGCGGGATGTTCACATCTTTGAGCGGTGCGCGCAGCAAAGTATCCTGTGAGGTACATGAATATAAACGGGATGATTGGATAATAGTCGCCTGAAACGAACCAGGGGCCGGGAAATCCTAGCCACGCCAAATAGGAGAATGAATAGGTCGATTTCGGGATGCCCCATGTCGCTGCGAAGAGAGCGAGGCATATCGTAATGCCCCACGTGCTAGGCACTTTCTTAAGCATCGGTCGTGCTACGGCTGCCACAGCGGTACACGTCGCCATGCAATAAATGATGCCAAAGTTCACTGAATCGTCGACCGATACGAGCGTTGTTGCAATCCAGACGACCAAAGCTGCGGCAGCGTATTTGGCCGCTCGTTTAGCATTGTTGCGCGAAAGGGTGCACATCCAACCCGCGATAAACAAAAATACCCAGCTGATGCTGGCGCGCCAGATGTCTTGAAAGACAGTCTGGGTAAACCAGGGCATATCCCAGTCGTACAGGTAGGCGAGATCGTAGCAAGCGTGAAAACCTGCCATTGAAATCATCGTAAACCCGCGGACGGTATCAAAGATAGTGATGCGTTTTTGCATTACGAGAACCGGCGCATCAAGCCGACGACTTTGCCCAAGATAACGGGATTCGTTGCATAGATAGGCTCCATGGTGTCATTCTCGGGCTGCAGGCGTACGCGTCCCTGCTCCTTGTAGAACGTCTTGACGGTCGCTGAACCATCAATCATGGCCACGACAATTTCGCCGTTCATGGCACTCTTTTGTTCACGGACGATGATGTAATCGCCATTGAAGATGCCGACATTGATCATTGAGCTCCCATGCACCTCAAGGATAAAGGAACCCTGATCGGTGGCGATTTCGGTCGGGATAGTAAAAGTGTCTTCGATATTCTGCTCGGCCAGAATGGGAATCCCAGCCGCGACGCGACCAACGAGCGGTAGCGAGACCGTTCCGCGAGGTGCGGTGGGCTCGTCAGATTTAGAAATTGAGACAGAGGAACCGTCCTCGTTAAAGAGTTCCAGGGCGCGCGGTTTGGTGGCATCGCGCTTGAGTAGCCCGCGCGCCTCCAGAGCAGATAGATGGGCGTGCACGGTGCTGGGGGAGGAAAGGCCCACGGCAGAAGCCATCTCGCGCACGCTGGGCGGATAACCCTTCTCCTGCTGATATTCCTTGATGAAGTCGTAAATTTGCTGCTGACGCTTGGTAATTTTGCGAGCCATCAGGGGTTCCTCTCTACCCATACCAAACAAATGTTCTATTTTTGCTTGACAGGAACAACTGTTCGAAGATAATAATAACCGAACACTCGTTCCCGCGCTAGACTTTTTTGTCCCCGCGGCTTGATAAAACAGTTCTCGTCAAAACAAACGAGAGGAGAACAGAATGAACGCAGCGGATATGGTCCAGGGAAACCTCGCTCTTAAGCTCGAGGCGCCCGCCACGCCTGCCTTTACGGTCGTGAAGGGCGGACGCTCTCATTTTCAGGCCGTGGCCACTAAGCCCGTTCGCACCCAGCGTGCGTCCGTTGCTTCGGCTCCTGTTGCCCTGAAGGCCTCGACGATCGTTGCTGTAGCCGTAGCGTTTACCCTGTTCTTCGTGCTTGCCACGTCAGTTTTTTCTGCTCGTCACGCAGCATATGCCGATTCCGTAGCTAACGTTACCTACGAGTCGGTTCGTGTGCAGTCCGGCGATTCCCTGTGGTCGCTTGCCCAGGAGCATCCCATCGATGGCCTTTCCACGCAGGAGACTTCCGACATGATTCGTAGCGTCAATCACCTCGATCGCGGCTCTCTTGATGCTGGTGCAGTTCTGAAAGTTCCGGCTCGTTCGTAAGATTTCGGCTCGGTCGCATGGTACCCTTGTTATCGTTTAGGAGGAGGTACCATGCGCTGTCCCAAATGCGGCAAGGCACATACCCGCGTTGTCGATTCCCGTATGCAGGAGTCGAACAACACTATCAAGCGCCGTCGTGAATGTTGTTCGTGCAATTATCGTTTTACGACGTTCGAGCGTTGCGAAGATCCCATTGAGGTCATCAAATCCGACGGATCAAAGCAGCGGTTCGATCGCAACAAGCTGCTGGTCGGTTTGATGCGTGCCACGATTAAGCGCGATATCGACACGAAAAAGCTCAATGAGATCATCGATGATATTGAGGTAGAGCTGCGTTCCCGTACGCTGACGGCTGTAACGTCCCACGAACTGGGCGATATGGTGCTTAAGCGCTTGGCCAAGATCGACAAGGTTGCCTACATTCGATTTGCCTCGGTCTATCGCGATTTCAAAGACGTCGACGAGTTTTTGCAAGAGCTCGACAAGCTAAGGTGATTTCATGTCCAACATTACCGTTAACATTAAGCGTCTCGATCCCACGGTCGAGCTTCCCAAATACGCTCATCCTACAGATGCCGGCTTGGATCTCCGTGCCAACGAAGACTGCACCCTCAAGCCTTTTGAGCGACGTTTGGTCTCCACTGGCTTGGCCATTGCGCTGCCCGATGGCTACGCCGGCTTTGTCCAGCCCCGCAGCGGTCTAGCCATTAAGCAGGGCCTGTCTATAGTCAACACGCCCGGTCTCATCGACGCCCACTATCGAGGCGAGCTTAAGGTCATCCTCATCAACCTGGATCCCACCAACAATATCCAGATCAACAAAGGCGACCGCATCGCCCAGCTCGTCATCCAAGAAGTTCCCACGGTCAATCTCGTAGAGGTAGACGAACTAGACGAAACTGATCGAGGCAACGGAGGCTTCGGCTCCAGCGGCGTTGCTTAATCATTTTCAAGATGCAGGGTTGGCCTCTCACCCGGGGCCCACACATATCATCCCGTGCTCAAACATTCTCGCTACGCTGCGAAACTGCGCGCGGGACGATATGTGTGGGCCCCGGGTGAGAGGCCACATGCTTGAATATGCATTTCGACTTGCGCGATAGGCCTCATCAATATAATTACGACTTGTTTGTTGTTCCGACTCTCCATTAGCTGGATTACATCCTTGCAAATCCTAACTAGGAATGTGTTATAGATTCTAGTAAGCCGACGCGACAAAGGAATAGTCCCTTTGTCGCGTCGGCTTACTGTATTTATACTTTCCGGTTTCGCCTTTGTTGGTTCTACTGGAGGGGAATCTAGTTTAGCTGCTAGTACGTAAACGCAGCTTGTCTGTGGGGGCATATATATCGTCCCGCGCGCAGTTTCGCAGCGAAGCGAGAATGTTTGAGCACGGGATGATATATATGCCCCCACAGACAAGCGGACAGTCCGACGCTAGCGGATATGTGCGGGTTTTTCGCCCCAGTAGAAGCGGCAGAAGGCTCGTTTACGTTTTTGGGGCTTGCCTGTAAGCTCCATGGTTGCGATGGCGATATCCTCGGCTGCGCGTGGACGGCGCAGCACTTCGCCGTTAATGAGCAGTGCCTTGAGCGATTCGGGATGATCGTGGAGATGGCGCAGTGTCACGATGAGCTCGCGTGCGGTGGTGACATGCATGCTGGCGCCCATGCCGGTGAGCATGGTGGTGTTGGCCTTTTCCTGGCCATAGGACTTGCCCAGCAGAATCATTGGTAGGTGTGCGCACAGGCATTCGGTAACAGTGAGTCCGCCCGATTTGAGAATTGCTAGGTCACAGCCGTGCATAAGCGCTGCCATGTCATCGACGTAGTCAAGAACCGTGACGTTCTCGAGTTTCATGGCATCGAAAAGCGTTTTGAGACGGGTGGCATATTCGGCATCCTTGCCCGGCAAAAAGACAAAGTGCATGTCCTCGAAGCTGCGCAGGAAGGGGAGGGTGCGGTCCATCTCCGCGCGAAAGCGAACGTACGGTTGAGGCAAACTGGCGCCGGCCATGACCAACACAACGAGCTTGTCTGTGGGGAGATTGAACTTCTCGAGTTCTTCCTCGCGGTTGTAGTCCGTATCAAACCCGGCGCGAATGGGGATGCCCGTAATGCGGATCTTTGCCTCTGGAACCTTACGGGGGCGGAGTGTTTCGGCCATAAACTCGTTTGCCACGCAGAATAGGTCGGTGTCCTTATGGGGCCACCAACCCTCGACCTCGTAATCGGTCGGTACGCAAATGACGGGATAGTCGATGCCCGTAATGACGCGCGCGCCGACGGCAACGTTGGCTGCCGTGATATGCGTGGCGACCACGGCAATGGGCCTACGAGTCCGAACGTATTCGTTAAATGCGGGGAACATGATGCGCGACCATGCCGTGCCGCCGCCCCAAAGCAGGTGTCCGGTAAGGGTATAACGCCAGGTCAAGTCATAAATTGGGCGCGTGGCGCCGGTAAACGAGGCGGCCGTTTTGTTGCCGTCGAATTTTATGCGTCCAAAATCAAGGATATCGAGCACTTCAATCTCAACATCCTCGGGGATGCCATTGGTGCCGCGGATGAGGTCGAATGCCTGTGCAATCGCATTTGCGGCGGCCTTGTGGCCCGAGCCGACCGAGGCGTGCACGATAGTCACGAGAGGTTTTTGCTGAGCCAAGAGCGTGGTTTGTTCCGATTGGGGAGTGCTGTGCTTGAGCAGGGGAGCGTCGTCGCTCGTCTGCGTCTGATCCATCGATATCTCCCCTTCATCTTTGTTTCACAAAGAATCATTGTAGTGCATGAGTGTCACGTTCGCATAAATTTGGGTATGAGCGCAAAGAACGCCAATCTTTCGACAGGAGGTCTCTTCATGACTACCCATCAGCCGATCGATGTTGCTATTATCGGCGGCGGCCCTGCGGGCTATGCCGCAGCCATTTATGCGGCGCGCGCCAACCTCACGACGACTGTGATTGAACAGGGCATGTCGGGAGGACAGATCGCCACAACCAATGAGGTCGAGAACTATCCGGGCATTCCGCTCTTGAGTGGCGCCGAACTCGGCGAGCGGTTTCAGCAACATGCAGAGGGCCTGGGAGCACAGGTTGCATGGAGCATGGTTACGGGTATCGATTACGATGCGGATGCGGCGCTGTTTACGGTGCATCACGATATGGGCGATACGCTGGCCTCGAGCGTTATCGCTTGCATGGGTGCCACGCCGCGATCTGCTGGTTTTGTTGGCGAGGATACGTATCGCGGTCGTGGCGTTTCTTATTGCGCGACGTGCGATGGCATGTTCTTTCGCGGTAAACAGGTCTTTGTCATCGGTGGCGGTAATGCTGCCTGCGAGGAAGCCCTGTTCTTGTCAGAAATCGCCAGCAGCGTGACTATCGTCTTGCGCCGCGATCAGTTCCGTGCCCCCGATGGCGTGGTTCAAAAGGTACTCGCAAAAGATAATATTTCAGTTAGGTACCAAACTAGTATTGTTGAGCTTTCTGGTGAGGCGATGCCCACGACAATCACGTTTAAGGACAATGCGACTAGTGAAATGCACGCCGAGTCCTTTGATCCTGGTTCGTTTGGCATTTTTGTCTTTGCTGGCACGCAGCCCCATACTGAGCTTGTAGAGCATCTGGTAGATCTGGCGCCCGACGGCGGTATTGTGACCGACGAATCGATGGCCACCCGCACACCTGGCTTATTTGCCGCCGGCGATATCCGCTCCAAGCGTTTACGTCAAGTTGTGACCGCCGTTTCGGACGGAGCCATAGCGGCTACCAGCGCATACGCTTTTCTACGCTGATAAGTACGATAATATATCTTATGTAAGGTTGCTATCTTTAAAACAAAGTGGTTGGACGGTGCATCAATGTGCTGTCCAACCACTTTTACTTGCCGGCTATATGGTATGCAAAACTAGATAACCTAGAATACAATATAGCTAATGAACGGAGGATCCTTATGAACCACGCCAAACGCGTTATCCCGATGTCCGATACATCGGTCAGCATTAAGCCTGAGGATATTCAGCCCACTGTGCTGCCCGATGCATTTATTCAGTCCGATATCGTGCGCAAACTTAATACGTTGAGTCTGCCGCGCTATAACCAGTTGCCCAATGTGACGCTCTACCGCGACCAGGTTATTGAGTATGTTGCGCTGTGGATGGAGCCGCTGTCCATTTGCGTTGAGCAGCCTGTCATTACGCCATCGATGATCAATAACTACGTGAAGGTCGGCCTGGTGCCTGCTCCGGTCAAAAAGCAATATGGCCGCGAGCAGATTGCCCGCCTGATCGCTATCTGCATCTTTAAGCAGGTGCTACCTATTGCTGCGGTGCAGGCACTCTTTAACATTCAGCGTTTGAGCTACGATGCCCCGACGGCCTTTGATTATGTGGTCGATCAGCTCGAGGCATCGATTCGTTCGGCGTTTTCCGTCGAGCAGACGCCGGTTCCCGATACGGCGCATCAGGTAACGCGTGAGTCGCTGCTTGTGCGCAGCGCGGTTTCATCCTTCGTTTCGAAGGCTTACTTGATGAGCTATCTCAAGTTCAACGGGTTTAATAGCTAGCCGACGTATAAAACGGGCGGGACAAAGAGCCATCTGTCGCTTTGTCCCGCCCGTTTTTTTGCTTGGTTGGACTTTATTTGCCCGAAGCTACGCCCATGCCGTAGCCGATGATTAGGCCGTGCATCTCGGCGTAATAGGAATCCAGGCCGTTGCAGGGCATGATGATGGTCTTGGAGCCGGGCCAATGTTCGACTATGCGATCAGTAAGCGCCTGGGCTCCAGCTTCGTTCTCAACGTGATCGATGATGACCTCACCGCCCGTAAAGCCCTCGGCTTCCATAGTGTCGATGATCTTGTTGAGCATCTTCTTTTCGCCACGCGTGTGCCCGACGAGTTCGATTTTACCGGCCTCACTCGCCGTGCCCAAAATGCGGATATTGAGCTTGTTGGCAATGACGCCGGCTGCCTTAGGGATACGTCCGGCTTTGGCGAGGTTTTCGTAATTGCACAAACTGAAGAGGATTTTGCTGTTCTGTTCAAGGCTATCGAAGTATGCGCAAGCATCCTCGAATGAGACATTCGGATTGCTTGCAAGATAGCGGTCGAACAGCAAGAAAATGAGGTCCATTTTGCCGCCAGCTGCGCGTGAATTGACTAGATGAATCTGTCGGTCGGGCTCCTCGGCAAGAACCATATCGCGAGCCGTGGCTGCCGCGTTGTAGCTGCCCGACACGCCCTCAGAGATCGGCATGCAGATGGTCTTGTCTGCCAATTTGAAGAGCTCGGCCCACTCCCCCACGCTGGGACAAGCGCTCGAAGAGGCATTCGTCTCCGCCTGAACAGCGCAGTTGAGCTCATGAACATCGAGCGAAAGGTCATCGACGAATTCACGCTCCCCCACTCGAATTTTGAGGGGAGCAAATGCAAAGGTGGTATGGGGTGCGATCGGTTGCCAATCGCGGAGGTTGCAGCTTGAATCGGAGATAAGTGCCCAGCTCATAGAGGGTCCTTTCTAATCGTTCCCATTCAATTATAGCCATCTTGCAGACCGATTGGGCCGCTATCTAGTATTCAAAACTAGATAGCGGACTGCACTAAAGGCAAAAGAATGGACCCCATGACTCAAAGCCACGAGGTCCATATCCGTTTGCTTTATCTGAATACTTAGTAGCGCACGAAAATGTAGTTGTTGTTCATGCCGGCGGCAACGGAGCTGATGATAACACCCGTGTTGTAGTCGGAAGCATGAATCATCTGACCACCACCGATGTAAATGCCGGTGTGGTACGAGTTGACCACAACGTCACCGGGCTGCGGATCGGACACACGCGTCCAGCCCATAAAGGTGCCCGTGGTGCCCAGGCGGCAATAGCGACCAGTGAGGCAATAGCTAACAAAACCAGAGCAGTCGAAACTGTTCGGGCCAATTCCGCCCCAAGAATAGGCGCAACCAAGCTTGCTGTATGCACGCGAGACAACAGAACCGCCATCGACGGACTGGCTCGGAGCAGAAGGCGTCGGAGCCGGGGCAGGCGTGGAGGGCTGCGGTGTCGGAGCAGGTGCCGGCGTAGGAGCCGGAGTGTTGCCGCCCTGGTTGTTGTTATTGCTGGTCTGGCCACCGTTGTTGGTGTTCTCGGTCGCACCGGCAGTCTCGTTGCTCACCGTGGCCTTCTCGGCGGTACTGGCGTTGATGCCGGCCTGCAGCGCGGCGTTGGCCTCGGCCTCAGCGGCAAGCTCAGCCTGCAGCTGTGAATCCAGAGAGTTTACGACGTTCTGTGCTTCAGCCTGCTGGGCGTTAAGCTCGTCGACCTTCTTTTGCGTGGTGGCGACGTTCTTTTCCTGCTCGGCCTGCTTATCGGTGAGCTGCTGTTTGAGCTCCTTGACCTCTTGAATGGTCTGAGCCTGCTTATCGGAAACTTTGCCGTAGTAGAACAGACGGTTGAGCATATCGCTCAGGTCATCGACGCCCGTCAGAACCTGAAGCAGGCTCAGACCGCCGGTTTTGTACTCGCCGGCGACATAGGTCGAGAGCTTGGCCTGACCATCGGCGATCTCCTGCTGCTTTTGCGTGATCTCGCCAGCAGTCTGATCGAGCGCCTGCGTCTGCGTGGCGAGCTCATCGTAAATCTGCTGAGTTTGGGTACCGATCTGCTCGAGCTTCGTACGAGCAGCGGCAAGGTCGGATGCGGTATCGGCGTAGGCAGGAGCCGCGAGGCCCAAGCCCAAAACACAAGCGAGGGTTGCCGTAGCAGCGCAGCGTGCCATGTTTTTGTGCGTGTTTGCTGTGCGCATGTAGCTTCCTTTCCAGTAACTAAGGGTAACGGCTAGTCCACCGTCACCAGGCTAAAGAGCTCCACATCGTCATTAGACGGTGTGAGCTTCTCGCGCGGGTTGAGAAACGCAAGCTCAAGGATACAACCGTAACCGACAAGCTTTGCGCCCATATCTCGCACCAGTTTACCTGTTGCCTCGACGGTTCCGCCCGTCGCGACCAAGTCGTCCAGAATCAACACGGTATCTTTAGAGCTGATAGCGTCGGCATGGATCTCAATTGAATCGGTGCCGTACTCGAGCTCGTAGCTCTGACTTACGGTCTCGCGTGGTAGCTTGCCAGGTTTACGTGCGGGAACAAAGCCGGCGCCAAGGGCTACAGCCACCGGTACGCCAACCATAAAGCCGCGAGCCTCGGGACCCACGACCTTGGTGATTCCCATGCCGGCAAAGTGCTCGGCGAGGGCATCGGTCATGGCTTTGAGCGCCTCGGGATTGCCAAAGAGCGGCGTGATGTCTTTAAAGATGACTCCGGGCTCGGGATAGTCGGGGATGTCGACGATTTGAGATTCGAAGTCGTACATTGCATGACCTTTCAATGGGTTGCCGGATAAGCGGCAGCTGTTATTTGCCCGCGGTGGCGGTGCCGGATTGCGAAGGGGTGACGACCTTGAGCGGCTTTACGAGGGAATCCTCGTGCGAAGCCGGCGCGCCTATCTCTTCGTTTTTGGCCTTGGTTGACTCGGAGCGAGTGATTTCCTCATCGAGTGCATCGATGTCGGCGTCCTCGACCACGGCGTTGAGCGACTCAAAAACGCGGTTCTTGAGCAGCGCGGTGTGCACGCCCTCCGTCAGGTCGTGAAGCTTCTTAAACGCACGCTCGAGCTTGGCGTCGCGCTCGTCATCGGAGGTGTCCATGCCGAGCATGCTCACGAGCACCTGCTCAAACATCGAGGACTCGCGGTTGGCGGAAGACACGTACTGACGCAGGTTGCGCGGCTCGATATGGAAGCGTGACAGCTCGGAGCAGTAGCGGATGATCGGGAAATCGCGACCATCGACGAGCTCACGATTTTGCGGACTCTTGATGATGCGAATGAGGTCGTTCTCGGCGAGCGAGCGGATAAACGAAATCTCGACGCCCAGCATATCGGGAATGGTCTCGATAGGATGCAGCTTTCGCTTAGTCTCCTTGGGCTCCGTCTTGAGCGGAGCATCGGACAGCAAGCCCACCTCGTAAGCGAGCGTTGACAGGTCCGTGGCGTTTTCCAAGCGCTGCTTAATCACGTTGAGTGGCATATAGCGGGTCTTCTGCAGGTGCAGAATGACCTCCAGGCGATCAACGTCCTCCTTGGAGTACTGACGGTATCCCTTAGGCGTACGATGAGGGGTAATGAGCCCCTCATCCTCTAGAAATCTAATTTTTGAGTTCGAAAGATCGGGGTATGCGCCTCGAAGTAGGTTGACGACTTGGCCGATACTCAGATAGTTGCGTTCGGCCATGCCCTACTCACCGGTTTCGATGCGCTCCGGCGTGCTCTCGTGGTAGATGAGCGTAAACGTACCGATCTGGACGGAAGAACCGTCGTGCAGCGGGGCTGCATTGACGATGGCACCGTCGACCCAGGTGCCATTGAGCGAGCCCAAGTCCTCGATGCGAGCGCCGAGGCCCTCGCGAATAATGCGCGCGTGGCTGCGCGAAACGGTCATGTCATTGAGGAAGATGCCGTTCGCGGGATCGCGGCCAATGGTGGTCACGTCATCCTCGAGCTCAAAAGCGGCACCAGTCTGCGGACCCTTGACGATGGACAGAACGGGGGCGGTGATGCGCACGTTGGCCATGAGGTCGGGAACGGTGACGTCGCTTGAAGGCACGCGGAATACGCAGGTAGCGTCAGCAGTCTTATCATTCTGAGGCATATTGTTAACCATGTTGTCCATGACAACCCCTAACTTATCGCGGACGTGCCGCAAATAATGAACCGTACGTAATCATACCCCAACGAATCAGTCTTCGATTTCAGGGTTCAGAAAGTCGATGTCCTCGTCCTCGGGATGCGTGAGAGCCTGTTTAATGGCCGCTCCGCCCTTAATGGAGTAGATGACAGCGGTGAGCATGGAGAAGATCACGCCGCCGTACACAAAGAAGATGCCGAGGGGCATCGAGCTTCCGTTGAGGCCCGGGAAGGCCGTAAGGGCTGAAGGTAAAAGATGCAGGCCGTCAATAACGGGGAACCCGAGCAGCATGAGCGAGAAGCCGGTCATGAGCAGCGCTGTGGCAATCTTTCCGGGGAAGACAACATCGATGGGGCGACGGTGATAATGGCGCACGATAAGCGTGCCGATGCCCAGATAGATGTCGCGGCCAATAATGAGCACGCAGACCCAGATGGGCAGCTCTCCGCGGACCACCAGCCCCAAGACGCCGGTGAACAGCAGCGCACGGTCGCAAATGGGATCCATGACCTTGCCGAGCCATGAGACCGTCTTAGTCATGCGAGCGATCTGACCGTCCATCCAGTCGGTGGAGGCGGCAACGGCGTAGATAACGATGGCGATGACGCGGTTGTTGTCCGTCACAAACAGGTACAGAAATACCAGGGTGAGGATCAGGCGCGTAAAGGTGATGAAATTGGAGATCGTAAAGATCTTATTCGACGGGTAATCGGAAGTGCCGATAAGCTCCTTTTTGATCTTCTTTTTGATGCCCACAGGACTCCCCCGCTGGTTAACGACAAAACTTTCGATACTATACCCGTTCCGGCGATGTCTATCCAGCGTAAGCATAGAGAGTCCAGACATGTGGAGGGCGCCTCTGGGCTGCGCTGGATTCTGCATTTGTGTACATCAGCCTCCAAAAGCGACATTTTTCGGCATCTTTGGTGGCTGGTGTACACGTTTTGATTCGGTGATTACATCGATCGGGAAAGTTGTTGCTTTAAGCAAATGCGTGCGGGTCGAGATTGGCTGGCGCCAAAAGAGCCCAACGGCCGTTACGGCTTCGTTAGAAACGCGCCCCATCATGGATGGTGAACCCGAAAG
>NZ_JADNNH010000002.1:0-93666 GCF_015556945.1 Collinsella aerofaciens
TAAAAGGGCGCCGCGGATGGAGTTCCGCGGCGCCCAAGCCACACGCTAACAGCTTTAAGGAGTCAAAGCTGGTTTAGCCAAAGAAGCGCTTGATCTCGATCTCGGCGTTCTCCAGGCAGTCGGAGCCGTGGATCACGTTGGCGTTGACATCGACGGCAAAGTCGCCGCGAATGGTGCCGGGGGCAGCGTCAAGCGGGTTGGTAGCGCCCATGAGGGTGCGCATCTTGGAGACAGCGGAGAGACCGGAAACGACCATCTTGACGACCGGACCGCTCGTCATAAAGTCACAGAGACCGCCAAAGAAGGGCTTGTCGGCCAGATGGGCGTAGTGCTCCTCGACGGTAGCGCGCTCGAGCGTAGTCATCTCCATGCGCTCGATGACAAGGCCGCTACGCTCAATGCGAGCGACGATCTCGCCGATCTTGCGGTCGCGCACGGCGTCGGGCTTAATCATGATGAAGGTCTTCTCGATAGCCATAAGGTAGCCTTTCAAGTAGGTTCGCGCGTGCCCAAGTCCCATTCCGGCACCCGCCTGGACTGCATCGTAACAGAGTTTTAGCTGCTGTTAAACAAAAAGCTGTATATTGAAACGTTGCAATTTATTGAAGCGTTCCATATGTGTCACTTCTGTTTCGAAGCCCGATTAGAGTACCATCCGACTGTCCATCAACCGCACCGAGCAGAGCAGACGGTCGATTGCCGCCCGCGAACGTATCCCCTTCACAACCTGCCCAAAGGTCCTACAGAAGTTCTCGACAAGCCCCTCCCCCATAGCAACAAAATACGGACGCCCACATCAGCAGGCGCCCGTAAGGCGAAACCGATTTATCAATACATGGCCAAAACGGCTTCAGCCAAACCTCTACTTTGCCCCGTGACCCATCTCGACGACCTTGGTCAGCGATCCAAACACGCCTTCGTCGGCCACGAGCTGCGCCTCGGCGCGCTCAAGCTGCACGGCAACGGCGGCAGGAGCGGTACCGCCCTCGGTCGTGCGCGCGGCGACAATCGAGGGGATGTGGAGCGCCTCGGTAATATCGCGCTCAAAGAGCGGGCTTGCCTCCTGGAACACCTCAAACGGCAGGTCTTCAAGATTGCAGCCGCGCTTCTCGCACATCAGGACCAGATGGCCCACCACGGCATGTGCCTCGCGGAACGGCAGACCACGCTTAGCCAGGTAATCGGCAACATCGGTGGCGGCAAGGTGCCCCACGCCGCACTCGCGCGCCATGGCGTCCTCGTTGACGGTCCACGTCGAAATCATACCGGCCATAACGGACAGGCACTGCATGAGCGTGCGAGCGGTATCGAGCGCGCCCTCCTTGTCCTCCTGCAAGTCCTTGTTATAAGCAAGCGGCAGGCCCTTCATGGTCACGAGCAGCTGCACCAGGTTGCCATACACACGACCGCTTTTGCCGCGGATAAGCTCGGCAAAGTCGGGATTCTTCTTCTGCGGCATGATGGACGAGCCGGTGGAATAGGAGTCGGAAAGCGTGATAAAGCCAAATTCGGAGCTCGACCACAGCACGATCTCCTCGGAAAGACGCGACAGGTGCATAGCCATGACGGAGCCGGCGTAATGCAGGTCGAGGAGGAAATCACGGTCGGAAACCGCATCGAGCGAGTTGGGAATCACACCCGCAAAGCCAAGTTCGGCAGCCGTCATCTGGCGATCGAGCGGATAGCTCGTACCGGCAAGCGCGGCAGCACCCAGCGGGCAGTTGTCAGCGGCATCAAAGGCGGCCTTCAAACGCGTAAAGTCGCGCGCGAACATCCAGGAATACGCCAACAGATGATGTGACAGCAGCACGGGCTGAGCATGTTGCAAGTGCGTGTAGCCCGGCAGAATCACCTTGCCGTACTTCTTGGCCGCATCCACCAGCACATGGCGCAGCTCAAGATTGGCCTCCATGAGCTCCTTGGCCAGCGCCTTGACGCCCAGGCGCGTATCGGTCGCCACCTGGTCGTTGCGCGAACGCCCGGTGTGTAAGCGCTTTCCGGCCTCGCCGATGCGGCGCGTCAGTTCGCTCTCGATGGACATATGAATGTCCTCGTCGTTGATATCGAAGGTGAAGTTGCCGGCATCGATGTCCTGCTCGATTCCGCTCAGACCCTCGGCAATCGCCCGCTCGTCCTCGGCACTGATGATGCCCTGGGCCGCCAGCATCTTGGCATGCGCCTTAGAGCCGGCGATATCCTGCTTATAGAGATGTTTGTCGACCGGCAGCGACGCGCCAAACTCCTGCGTGACCTCGGCCACGCCCGCCTCAAAACGACCGCCCCAAAGAGCCATGGAACCGTCCCCTTTCTCCAAATACCAAAACAAGCGCCCAAAGTAATGCGCCATGTCGCTAAAGCGATTTTTCAACCGCTAGTTTTGCACATTCCCCACCGTGCACGGGGCCATGTAGCTAATTTGCAAAGAAGTGACGCGCCATGCACTTGGCGCCCAACGTCTCCCTCCGAATGTTGCCCTGCGATCCATCGATCCAGGCTTTCAGGCTCGTAGGAACGTCCTCGACCTTTGCAGCATCGAACTCGGGCGCAAGGGCAAGCAAAGCATGCGCGATAGCATTGAACATAATGGATACTCCTCATATATATAGGCACAGAGCCGCCAAATTGATAGAAGGAGCCCCGCCGGACAACCCCGGCGGGGCTCGGACTCAGCCGCAGACGCGGCATCATATATGCGGGCGGAACGTAGGGGCCACCGATGTTAAGAAGTGTCAGCAAGCATAACGAAAGGTAGGGACCCCGTGCGCCCGTTTTGTATCACGCGGATGGGCCGCGCGGATACCAAGGGAAGGAGGCGCTAGGCCTGAGCGGCAGCGGAGCTGGGACCCTGGACCTTAGCCCACGTCTTGAGCGACAGCGTATCGATCTCGATAAAGCCGGCGCTGGCCTTCTCGTCAAACGTGGTGTCGCGGTCATAGGTGGCCAGACCGTAGTCATACAGGCTAAATGGGCTCTTGCGGCCGACGACATGGCAGTTGCCCTTAAAGAACTTCAGACGGACAGTGCCGGTCACGAACTTCTGGGTATCGGCCATAAAGGCATCGAGTGCGTTCTTGAGCGGGCTGTACCATTGGCCGTTGTACACGGCGGTGGCCCAATCCTGCTCGAGCTTGATCTTGGTCTTGAGCAGGTCGCCCTCGACGCAGATGTCCTCGAGCGCCTTGTGGGCGGTGATGAGCGTCAGGGCGCCGGGAACCTCGTAGCACTCGCGGCTCTTGAGGCCCACCAGACGATCCTCGACCAGATCGAGACGGCCAAAGCCGTTATCGCCGGAGATCTTGTTGAGGGCGATGACGATCTCGGAGAGCTTCATCTTCTTGCCGTCGACGGCGACGGGCTTGCCGGCCTCAAACTCGATCTCGGTGTAGGTCGGGGTGTCGGGCGTGTCCTCGGGGTTCTTGGTCATAACCCAGGCGTCGTCGAGCGGCTCGTTCCAGGGATCCTCCAGGTGGCCGCACTCAATGGCGCGACCCCACAGATTGTCGTCGATGGAGTAGGGGTTGTCGTTAGCACCCTCGGGAACCGGCACGTTGTGAGCATGGGCGTAGGCGACCTCGTCGGGACGGCACTTCAGGTCCCACTCGCGGACCGGGGCGATAACCTTGAGCTCGGGGTCGAGGGCCTTGACGGCAGCCTCGAAGCGGACCTGGTCGTTACCCTTGCCGGTGCAGCCGTGGGCGACGTAGGTCGCGCCAAACTCGTGGGCGACCTCAACAAGCTTCTTGGCGAGCAGCGGACGGGAAAGAGCGGAGAGCAGCGGATACTTGTTCTCGTACATGGAGTTTGCGGCGATGGCCTTGGTCAGGAACTCATCGGAGAACTCGTCACGCAGATCGAGCACCTGGCAATCGAGAACGCCCAGGTCGAGCGCCTTCTGCTTCTTGGCATCCAGGCCGGTCTCCTCCTGGCCCACGTTGCCGCAGACACAAACGACATCGAGATTCTTCTCGTCCTGGAGCCACTTGACACATACGGATGTATCAAGACCACCGGAATATGCGAGAACGACTTTTTCCTTGCTCATGGCTGTTTCCTTTCGCCCTTGGTAGCTAGTTAGAACATCGGTCAGTTGCAAGTCATTTCAAGGTCATATACCGTGCAATATCAGGTTAAATAGCAAAAATCAGCACATACATGCCCTAGAAACATGCAGCTATGTTGTGCTAAAACCCAACGACCTCAAAATGACTCTGTTGAGGCGTTACGCCCCATGCGGACAGAGACGATTGTTATCGTCGTCGGGAAATTGCGCGCTGGCGTCGGATGGCATTGTCTGCAGTAGTGATGATCTTTACGAACTGCATCTGCCTCTCCTTTCACCTATCGCCGGGCGCAATTCTAATATCGTAAACGGTACCTTTTCCTCGGTAAGCGGCTCTTTTGCCGTCTCCGTTTTCGATGTTCGCTATATTACGATAAAGTGCTTGCTGCACAAGCGACAAATTCAAATTTCTGAAAAGTTTTTTCATTAGTTTGTGAATTGCAGTGCAAATACGCGCCATTCCTGCGAAAATACGCACGATTACATGGCAGAGGGTCATTACGCCCGAAACAATCTGGAAACGGAAAGGCGCATTTTATGCAGACTTACGAATCAGACGCCAACATCGGCAACATTAAACTCATCGCCGTCGACATGGACAAGACGCTGCTCACCGACGAGCGCGTGTTGCCGCAGGGTCTTGATGAGCGCCTGGACAAGCTCGCCGACGCCGGCATCGTATTCTGCCCCGCCAGCGGACGTCCCGCCCCCAAGCTCGAGGAGATGTTCGAGGGCATCAAGAACCGCCTCGCCTTTTGTCCCGACAACGGAGCGTGCGTGATCTATCGCGGCAGCTATATCTATAAGAGCAATATCGACGTGGAGCTGTACCAGCAGGTCTTGAGCCGCGCCTCGGAGGATTCTCGCGCTGTCCCCGTCTTGTGCTGCTTCGACGAGTTCTACGTGCTCGCCCGCGACCATCAATACCACGACGAGATCAGCGTCTACTACAACACGATCAACTATGTCGACAGCTTTGAGGGCATTGATATCGAGTCCAACAAGATCTCGGTCTTCTTCCCCGGCTACGACGCCGAGCCCGCGTTTCGCGAGACCTATAGCCCCGAGTTCTCGGACAAGCTCTACGTCACCAACGCCGGGCGCGAGTGGATCGACTTTATGAACCTGGGCGTCGACAAGGGCGCCGGCGTCGCGCACCTGTGCGAGCACCTGGGCATCGATATTGCCGACGCCGCTGCCGTGGGCGATACCTACAACGACATCCCCATGCTCGAGCGCGTCGGTCACAGCTTTATCGTGGACAATGCTGAGGAGCACATGAACGCGCATGCCAAGTGGCGTATTCCGAGCAACAACGACGGGGGCGTACTGACGCTCATCGACGCCATCTTGGCGGCTCGTTAATCTATCTCGTCGCCATGCCCGGGACCGGCCGTTTGATTTTTGCTCGGTCAGGTCCTGGGCTCGCTCGAAGGCCACATTAAGTGGCCTTCGGCTCGTGCGGAATCTACAAAAATCAAACGGTCGGCCCCGGGCATGGCTATGTTGACTTTGCTTGCCGCCGAGATGGCGGCTTGGGTGTCTAGATACTTGGCTGATTTTAATTGGATGAAGGGGGCTCCTTGTTGGCAAGGAGCCCCCTTCTGCTTTTGTTACTTTGGGGTTGTGGATGGGCCTTTACTTCGCGTCGGCCCAGGTTATGCCGGTGCTGGCTTCGGCGATGAGGGGTACGCGTAGGTCTACGACGTGTTCCATGACGTCTTGGACCATGGCCGTCAGGCGCTCGACTTCGTCGATGGGGCATTCAAAGTCCAATTCGTCGTGCACCTGTAAGATCATGTGGGCGGCAAAGCCCTCTTCTTCCAGGCGACGGCTAACGCGGGCCATCGCGATCTTGATGATGTCTGCTGCGGTGCCCTGCATGGGGTGGTTCATGGCCGTGCGCTCGCCAAAGCCGCGGAGTTGCGGGTTTTTGGCCTTGAGCTCCGGAATATGACGCCGGCGGCCGTACATGGTCTCGGCGTAGCCCGTCTCCTTGGCGCGCGCCACCACGTTGTCGAGGAACGTGCGCACGCCCGGGTAGGCCTCGTAGTAGCGGTCGATCATGCCACGCGCCTCGGCCATCGAGATGTGCAGCGACTGCGACAGACCGTAGGCCTGCTGACCGTACACAATGCCAAAGTTCACGGCTTTGGCGCGGCTGCGCAGGTCGGGCGTTACCTCGGACACGGGAACGCCAAACACGCGCGCGGCCGTCTCGGCATGGAAGTCCTCGCCCTCGTTAAAAGCGCGTACCAGATGCTCGTCACCCGAAAGATGCGCCAGCAGACGCAGCTCGATCTGCGAGTAGTCCACCGCCAAAAAGACGCTGCCCTCGCCTGCCGAAAACGCCGTCTTGACGGTACGGCCCAGCTCAGAGCGCGTCGGGATGTTCTGCAGGTTCGGGTCGCTCGAGGACAGACGCCCTGTTGCGGTAATGGTTTGGTTGTACGTGGTATGCACGCGGCCGTCACCACGGCGCAGCGGGCCCAGCGTGTCCAGATAGGTGGACTTGATCTTGGATTTTTCGCGCCAGTCCAAGATCAGACGAACAATCTCGTGGTCGCGGGCAAGATCACTCAGTACCTTGGCATTGGTCGAATAGTAGCCGCGCTTGGTCTTTTTGAGACCCTTGGTCGGAAGGCCCATTACATCAAACAGCACATGCGAGAGCTGCATGGGGCTGCCGATGTTAAAGGTCTCGTCACCGGCAAGGTCGCGAATGCATCGCTCGACCTCGGTGATCTGGGTCGCCAGGTCCTCGGACAGACTGCGCAGCCGATCGGGATCCACGAGCATGCCCGCGCGCTCCATCTTGGCAAGCACCGGCACAAGCGGCATCTCGATGCCGTCGAACACGTTGGCGGCGTTCTCGCGGGTCATGCGATCGCGCAGCGGTGCGACCAGCGCCAGCGTCAAGGCCGCCGTGCGAGCGGCAGGCGCGGGGGCGTCCTCGCCGGCACCCTCTGCACCGCGCGCCGCAGGAAGCGCCATCTGCAGATAGGTATCGGCCAGATACGCCTCATCGAACTCGGAGCGGTCGGAATCCAGCAGGTAAGCGGCAACCACGGTATCGAAGATGCGCGTGGAATCGGCAGACAGCGAATCCATGAGCTCGGGTTCAGAGGAATCGATAGGCGAAAGCTCGTGCAGCAGCGCCTTCATGTCCGGACTCGCCACACGGCCCTCCATAAACAGACGCGCGAGCACACCAGCGATCACACCGTGGGCTAAATTGAAGCCCTCGACAGCGGCGGGCGTGCCGCCATCGGCCTCCTCGAGCGCAAAAAGCCCCTTGGACGTCGCTAGCCACAACGTACGCGTCAGGCCAAAAAGCGCGCCCTCCTCCTTGTCATCGTCCACCACGGCGGCGACCCACTCGCCTGTCTCGATCGCGCAAGCGATCTCGGCAGCAGCGGCAGCGAGCGCCTCGGCATCGCCGTCGGCGGCACGCAAAACAGGGGGAATCTCAAACGTGCTGACAGCGGCCGCAGCCCCACCCTCGCCGCCAATCAGCGCCAGGAAGCGGTTCTGCATGGCCGTAATGCCAAGCGTGCCGAGCGACGCGGACACTTCGTCGGCAGAAAACGCCGGGAATGACGTCGCGTCAAAGTCGAGCTCGACAGGCGCATCGGTGCGAATGGTCGCAACCTTGCGGCTCAGCAGTGCGTCGTCGATGTGCGCACGCAGATTCTCGCCCATCTTGCCCTTGACCTCGTCGGCATGCGCGATGACCTCGTCCAAGCTGCCGTACTGCGCGATGAGCGCGCTCGCCTTTTTGGGGCCGATGCCCGGTACGCCGGGAATGTTGTCCGACGTGTCGCCCTTCAGACCGTAAAAATCGGGCACGAGCGCCGGCGTAATGCCGTGATACAGGTCATCCACGCTCTCGGGCGTCATGATCGCCACGTCGGACAGACCCTTGCGAGTCGAGACCACGTTGACGTGCTCGGTCACGAGCTGATACATGTCGCGGTCGCCGGTCACCAGCAGCATGTCGCAGCCGGCCTCCTCACCCAGGCGCGCCATGGTTCCCAGAATATCGTCGCCTTCCCAGCCCTCGGACTGCAGAATCGGCACGTTGAGCGCGGTGAGCAGCTCCTTGATCATCGGAAACTGCGCGTGCAGATCGGGGTCCATGGGCGGGCGCTGCGCCTTATACTGCGGCAGCATCTCCATGCGCACGCGTGGCTTGCCCTTATCAAACGCCACGACCACGCCGTCGGGGTTAAAGGCATCGATCATCTTGAGAAACATGTTCAGGAAGCCGAAGATCGCGTTGGTGGGGCGACCGTCCGGCGCGTTCATGGTCGGCGGCACGGCGTGAAAGGCACGGTGCATGAGCGAGTTGCCGTCGATAACGGCAAAGATACGGCGCTTGTCAGACATATTGAATACCTCGCTTTGGGCTGGGCACGGTTTGCTCACTCCAGTTTACACGCTCCCCGCCCCGCGGCCACCGCACATCAGGCTTCCCTGCCGCCGCGGGCCCGCGCGTGATACGATGGCTCACGGTACATCAACCAGCACGATCGATCCGAAAGGAGCCTGCGTCATGGAGCGTCCCTGCGCATGGAAAAAGTACACGCCACAGCAAATCGAGGAGCTCGAGGAGCTTTGCCGCGGCTATAAGCAGTTTTTGAGCGAGAACAAGACCGAGCGCCTGTGCGTCAAGACCGGTATCAAGATGGCCGAGGAGGCGGGCTACGTCAATCTGGAGACCGTGATTGCCGAAGGCCGCGAACTCAAGGCAGGCGACAAGGTGTACGCCGCCAACCACGGCAAGGACCTTATGCTCGTCAACCTGGGCACCGCCCCGCTCGAGCAGGGCTTTAACATCCTGGGCGCCCACGTGGACTCGCCGCGCCTGGACCTCAAGCAGAACCCCGCCTTCGAGGCCGGCGACATGGCCTACCTCGATACGCACTACTACGGCGGCGTCAAGAGCTACCACTGGGTGGCCTCCCCACTTGCACTCGTGGGCGTCATCTGCAAAAAGGACGGCACCACCGTCGACATCAACATCGGCGACAAGGCAGACGATCCGGTCTTTACCATCTCCGACCTGCTGATCCACCTCTCGAGCGAGCAGATGGCCAAGCCCGCCAAGGACGCCGTCGACGCCGAGATCCTCGACGTGATCGTGGGCGGCCGTCCCGTCAAGTTCGATGAGGACGACAAGGACGCCCCCAAGGAGCCCGTCAAGCAGATGTTCCTGGACATCCTCAAGGAGCAGTATGACGTCGAGGAGGAGGACTTCCTCTCCGCCGAGATCGAGGTCGTGCCCGCCGGCCCCGCCCGCGACATGGGCCTCGACCGCTCCATGATTTTGGGCTATGGCCACGACGACCGCGTCTGCGCCTACCCCTCCATGCTCGCCCAGATCGACGTCGCCAACGTGGAGCGCACGAGCATCACGCTCATCGTCGACAAGGAGGAGATCGGCTCCGTGGGTGCCACCGGTATGACGAGTCGCTTCTTCGAGAACACCGTCGCCGAGATCATGACGCTCGCCGGCGAGGACAGCCCGCTTGCCCTGCGCCGCGCACTCGCCCGCAGCCGCATGCTATCCTCTGACGTGTCCGCCGGCTTCGACCCGGGCTATGCCGGCAAGTTCGAGACCAAAAACGCCGCCTTCATGGGTCGCGGCCTGTGCTTCAACAAGTACACGGGCAGCCGCGGCAAGGGTGGCTCCAACGACGCCGACGCCGAGTACGTGGCCCTCGTCCGCGACATCATGGACGAGGCAGGCGTGGACTTCCAGACCTGTGAGCTCGGCCGCGTCAACGCAGGCGGCGGTGGCACCATCGCCTACATCATGGCCAAGTACGGCATGAACGTCATCGACTCCGGCGTTGCAGTTCTGTCCATGCATGCCCTGTGGGAGGTCGCCAACAAGGCCGACATCTACGAGGCCTACCGCGGCTACAAGGCCTTCCTCGAGCGCGCCTAACCAACCCTTCATCAGTTGCGGTGAAATACGGACTAAACTGGCCCATAAACGGCCAAAACAGACCGTATTCCACCGCAACTTCCTTTTTGGCAGAGGAGAGTCCATGCTGCAGGTCATCATTTCGCCCGCCAAGCAGATGCGCGCGGCCCAAGATGCTTTTGAAGTCCTGGGCATTCCACCTTTTGCGCACGAGACGGCTCGCCTCCACCGCGCACTGCTAGATATCGAACGAAATGAAGGCAGCGGCGGCCTGCAGACGCTATGGAACGTGAGTGACAAACTGCTGGGGCCTTGCCTCAACACCCTGCATGAGTTCGGGCCCATCCTGAAAAACGGCGATCTCGACAATCCTGCACTCGCCCGTCACCTCTCCCCTGCCGTCATGTCCTATCACGGCATTCAATACCAGAGTATGGCGCCCGAGGTGATGGATGCCGCACAGCTCGACTGGCTGCAGGACCATCTGTGGATCCTCTCGGGCCTTTACGGATGCGTGCGCCCCTTTCATGCCGTTGAACCGTATCGGCTGGAGATGGGCGCAAAGCTTGCCGTCGACGATGCCCGAGGCCTCTACGCGTTTTGGGGCGACAAGCTCGCACGGACCATCGCTCCGGCGAGCTCCAACGCTACGATCGTCAATCTCGCCAGCGCGGAATACGCCAAAGCCGTTCTGCCCCACCTCACCACCGATGTCACGGTCGTCACATGCCTCTTTGGTGAAGGCATCCGCAACGGCAAGCCCATCCAGCGCTCGACCGCCAGCAAAAAGGCGCGCGGCTCCATGGTGCGCTGGATGGCAGAAAACAAGCTCGAGGATGTAAGCGGGCTCACCGCGTTCGACGTTGGCTATCGTCACCTTCCCGAGCTTTCAAATAAAAACACTTTGGTCTTCCTGAACGAACAGGCCTTGTAGGACCACCGCTACTCTTGAATGTACTGCCTAGGCACGACGTCTATTCCGCCAAGCCGTCGGCTTTGGCAATTTCATTTGTCGTGCCGTCCTGATAGGTAATCTTGACATGCTCCACCTCGGACACCTTGACGCCCGACGGGGGCTCCAGGCGCCATTCCGTCAGCGCGATATCCATCGTCGTGGGCACATCCCCTTGATCTTTGAGCTTCACCGTCAGCGTTTTGAGCGCCGCGTCAAACGTCACGCGTTCGATTTCTTCGCCTGGAATGGACCCACCACTCAGCTGCAACTGCACAAACTCATCGCGCGGGTACCAATAATCGCCCGGAATGGCGAGCGTATTGGCATTACCGCCAGTACTCCTCACCGCCATAATCGCTAGGCTATCATCGGCCTCAAACTCCCAGGCAGCGCCGCCGCGACCGCCAAACGTCCAAATACAAAAGGCAATCACCAGCACGGCAAGCACCGCAAAGCCAATCGCGACCAACCCATGGTGCGCACGGCCCTCCTCGGCCGATACATCCCATTGCGTCTCTCGATATAGATGCTTGTCTTCCATGTTCGCCTCCTCACAGGCACGCTCGTTAGGCCAATCGTACCCATTCGAGCTATACTTGAGCCCATTACATAAACGGGGAGCTTGCGGGACAAGACGGCAGGCTGAGATTGGGCGCGCCCGCCCTGACCCGCAAACCTGATATGGGTAATGCCAACGAAGGGAGCCGTGCCAATGAGCACACAGACCGAGCCCAAGCTCGTCACGCAAATCGACTTCGCCCGCGCCGGGCAGATCACACCGCAGATGAAGGAAGTCGCCGAGCGTGAGCATCGCGATCCCGAGTACATCCGCGAGCGCGTGGCCGACGGCCGCATCGCCATCCCCGCCAACATCGTGCACATCAAAAAGGGCATGCGCGCCTTTGGCGTCGGTGAGGGCCTGTCCACCAAGGTCAATGTGAACCTGGGCATCTCGGGCGACAAGGCCGATGCCGCCGAGGAATGGAAGAAGGTCAAGATCGCCGAGGACTACGGTGCCGACGCCATCATGGACCTCTCCAACTCGGGCAAGACGCGCCAGTTCCGCCAGCAGCTCATCGACGAGACGCCGCTCATGGTAGGCACCGTCCCCATGTACGACGCCATCGGCTACATGGAAAAGCCGCTGGTCAAACTCACCAAGGACGACCTGTTCGAGGTCGTGCGCGCGCACGCCGAGGACGGCGTGGACTTTATGACCATTCACTGCGGCATCAACAAGTCGGTCACCAAGACCTTTAAGGAGACCGGCCGCCTGATGAACATCGTGAGCCGCGGCGGCTCGCTGCTGTTTGGCTGGATGGAGGTCACCGGCAACGAAAATCCCTTCTACGAGTACTTTGACGAGCTGCTCGAAATCTGCCATGAGTACGACGTGACGATTTCGCTCGGCGACTCCTGCCGCCCGGGCTGCCTCTACGACTCCAACGACGCCACCGAGACCGCCGAGATGATTGAGCTCGGCAAGTTGTGCAAGCGCGCCTGGGCCGCCGGCGTCCAGGTTATGGTCGAGGGGCCGGGCCACATGGCGCTCGACGAGATCGCCGCCAATATGAAGCTGCAGAAGCGTCTGTGCCACAACGCCCCGTTCTATGTGCTGGGGCCGCTGGTGACCGATATCGGCGTGGGCTACGACCACATTACCGCCGCCATCGGCGGCGCCATCTCCGCAAGCTCCGGCGCCGACTTCCTGTGCTACGTGACGCCCGCCGAGCACCTGTGCCTGCCCAACGCCCAGGACGTGCTCGATGGCCTCATGGCAACCAAGATCGCCGCGCATGCCGCCGACATCGCCAAGAAGGTGCCGCACGCCCGCGACATGGACGACAAGATGGGCCAGGCGCGCCGCAAGCTCGACTGGGACGCCATGTGGAAGTGCGCCCTCGACCCGGTCACCGGCAAAAAACGCTACGAGGAATCCCCCGCCGCCACCGAGGGCACTTGCACCATGTGCGGCAAGATGTGCGCCGTCCGCACCGTCAACAAGGTGTTCGAAGGCACGACGATCGACCTCGGCATGGAGGACTAACTCGTCACCGGAGCCACAAACGGCCACAAGGTGTTCGTCAATTGTTGACATGTGAACATTTTCTTACATTTACGTAAAGGTTGCACCGCCCGCCCGGGATCGGCATACAGCCGGCCCGGGCAACTTTATAATGCGGGGTAAAAGACCCATTTGAATTCGACCGGACAAGGGAGCGAACATGGATCGCAGTAAGGTACCAGCCGTTCTATCCATCGCAGGATCCGATTCCAGCGGTGGCGCCGGCATTCAGGCAGACATCAAGACCATCACGGCGCACCGTCTGTATGCCGAGACAGCCATCACAGCCATCACCGCACAAAACACGCTCGGTGTCACCGCCGTGCAGAATATCTCCCCCGATATCGTCGCTGCGCAAATTGACGCCGTCTTTGACGATATTCGCCCCAGCGCCGTCAAGATCGGCATGGTTTCCTCTGCTGAGATTATCGAGGTTATCGCCGACCGCCTGAGTACTTGGAACGCACAAAATATCGTCGTCGACGCCGTTATGGTCGCCACTTCGGGCGCTCGCCTCATTGCCGAGGATGCCGCCGAGGCGCTCACACGTCGCCTGTTCCCACTAGCGACCGTCATCACGCCCAACATTCCCGAGGCCATGGCGCTGCTCGACTACGAGGTCGATTCCGAGCGCACGCAGCAAAACGCTGCCATGCTCCTCACCCGCCGCTTTGGCTGCGCGTCCCTCGTTAAGGGCGGTCATTTTGTCAACGAGGCCAACGATGTGCTAGCAGAGCCCGAACCGCTCGATGACGAGGGCAACCACCTGGGCGATCCGCTCACCACGTGGTTCCGCCACAAGCGCATCGAGACCAGCAACACGCATGGCACCGGCTGCACGCTCTCGTCCGCCATCGCCTGCGCGCTGGCCCAAGGCATGGATCTTGCCGACGCCGTCAACGCCGGCAAGGCCTACCTAACCGGCGCTCTCGCCGCCGGCTTTGACATGGGCAAAGGTTCCGGCCCCGTCAACCATATGTGGCAGTACTGACCTGTAGGAACGACAAAAACGAACACGCCGTTTACCTGCTGGTTTAAGTACGACAACAACGGCAGAAGCGCGTAAAAACGGGTTAGCACGCGCACTTAGGATAATTTGGGGATATGAAAGCCACGCGGGCGTGCGCCCGAAATATCCCCATTTATTAACACAAAGAGGCCCCTCCCCGGGACTACCGGGGAGGGGCCTGTCCTTATGGTCTGGCGATAACCACCTGGTCGCCGTCCTCGTCGAGGTACGGCGTGATCGCGATGCCGCGGTCGCTCTCGACCACGATGTAGGCTCGATTCGTCGAGCGCTCGGTCGCGATGTACGAATTGACTCCACCAGGCAGATCGTACAGGGGGCCTTCCGACTGGTCCATGACAGTCATGTCAGATGCCGCCTGGGCATTCTTGGGCGCCAAGGCTGAGCAGACGATGATGATGAGCGCAGACATTGCGATGAGGCACGCGATCGCATAGGCGAGGCTGAGCATCTTCTCTCTCGGTTTCATGTCACTCCCTGACGAGGTAGTCGTCGGCCTCGGGCTTGCCAGTGGCGCGTCCCACGGCAACATAGCGGATCTTCCCGCTGCCGCCGGTGTAGCGTCCCCAGATAAAGCCGTCCGCGGACTTATACCAGTCGTCGAGCACGACAGTCTGCCCCCTGCTGTAGGAGGCCACCACGGACCCGGAGAGGGACGGCGCCGAGCGCACGTTGAGCTTGAAGACGGTGCAGCGGTAGCGGCCTCCGAAGCTCTCGGTCTCAGTCGCCTGCTGGGTCGGCTGCTTCGCGGGAGCCTGCTGAACGGGTGCGGAATTCGATACCTTGATTCCGAAACTCTCGAGGTAGATTCGGGCCAGGTCATCGAGGTATTCATTGAACTTCTGCAAATCGCCGCCGTTGTCGATGAAGCCGTTCTCGACGAGGCGGTAGTTGATGCCGCGCGCGGCAGCCCTGTTGACGTTGGCGAGGTCGGAATGCTTGACGAGCTTCTGCGCCCGTCCCGGCATAAATGCTGACAACTTGTCCGCCAGCGTCTTGTCGTAGGAGTCCGGGCTGAACTTCGAGCTGATGATCACATGGGCACCGTGAGGTGTCTTGAGGCCGCTGGCATCCATATGCAGCTCAACGACGGGACCGTCAGCCTTGAGGCTGTTCAGCCCGCCGTCCGCATACCAGTTGCGCGAAGTGTCGCAAAGCACCACCTGATCGCCGCCAAGCTCCTTGATGCGCCTGCCGAGCGCACGCACGCGCTCGGCCTCGGTGTACCCGCCGGCGCAGCAGCCGGGGTCGCCGGCGCCGTGCCCGCAGATGACGAACAGCTTGGCCACGCTATTCCTCGCCGCCCTCGTGAGACGGTCCCGGCTGCGCGCCGCCAACCTCTGGCAGGTCGGTCGCGACACTGGTTAGCAGCGACACGACGGCGGCGACGCCCGCCACGCTCGCGACCTGCACCCAGTCGAGGTCCGTGAATCCGACGCTCCCGGTACCGATGAGCGCCACCGCCGTCTGAGCAGCCGTCTTGACGGCGCGGGTGAGGGCCGCGATTGCCCATTCCTCGTACTTCTCCATGATGCTAGTCCTCCGATTCTCCCCTGATGGGGGCGTTGACGATTTCCTGGTAGTAGTGGGTGCCGGTGCCATTTCCGCCCATGCCGTGGTAGGCCCCGTAGACCTGCGAGGCCTCCTGCTTGACCCAGTCGGGGCAACCCTTGCCGCTGACCACGTAGCGCTCATGGAGGTCCACGAGGCGGCTTCGCAGCATCGTCCGAGTGCCCTCCTGCATCGCGTCCATGAGCCGGTACAGGCGCATGAGCGCACCCGCGAGGGCCGCGAGGACAACCGGCACGGCCCACTGGACGGCCGCGCTGGCTAGTTCTTCCATTCGCATGCCCCCACTAGGCCGTCAGCTGCTTCCATGCAGACTCGCTGCCGAACGTGCCCGGCTCGATTGTGTTGCCGTCCATCAGCGACTCGTAGACCTGGCCGTACTTGGTGACGCGGTCGCCCTTGGCGTAGGACTTGCCGCTGACCCACTCGGGAACGCTCTCGCCACCGGCCGTTGACGCCACGACCTTCGCCCAGTGCTGGGGGTCGGAAGCGGGATCCGCCGCAGTCGCTGTGTGGCCGGAAATAGCCTTGTAGAGCGCGCCCTGCCAGAGCACGCGGTCTCCTTGCGCATAGACGTGACCGCATGCGTAGAGCGGATAGAGCGCCGGAACCTTCAACGCATCATCGTCGGAGAGGGCGGCCGCCTGGATCTGGGCGAGCATGAGGGCCGCGTCCTGCGGCGTGCCCTCATCGGGGACGAGAGTCCACACCTGCCAGATGGCGCCGTCATGCTGCTCATAGGAGAGCACCGTGTGGTAACCGGCGCCGGGGTTGGGTTCCGCCGCCTCGCGAATCGGCAGGCCGGAGCCGTCCGTGGTCAGGTAGACAGACCCAGATACAAATTGCCCGTAAAACATTTTTCTCCTTAATGGTTGATTCTTTCCCAAAGCTCCGGTGCCGTATCGGGCTCAGATCCGATACGGGGCGCATGCGTCTGCAGGCACTTGTACAGGTCGCCTCCATATGCCACGCGCGCGCCGGCGGCATACGAGGCCTCACCCACATACCACGGCCGGATGAGCTGGGGTACCTTCAGCGCGTCCTCGTCACCGAGAGTCTCGGCGGACATGGCAGCAAGCCGAACCGCGTCATCGCGCACCCCGTCCGGCACGACACTCCATACTTGGTAGATGGAACCGCCCCGCTGCTCATACGCCATGTCCGCCTTGAAACCCTCGGGGACCTCAGGCTCATCAGACGCGAGAATCGGGAGACCCCTCCCGTCTGTCGCCAGGCGCACTGCGGGCCCGACAAGGGTCCCGATCAATGCCATTTAGACTCCTTTCTCTCGACCTCTCGTGGCAGAAATCCCACGCGCGTATCCTCTCCTTGAGAGCCCACGCGTCTGGGATTTACGGGATTGGAGAGCATGATGAAAGTTGCAGAGGCCGCCTCGAGGTACATGGACGACAAGCGCGGCAGGCTGCGCGCCTGCACCCTGGCCGGATACGAGAGCGCGCTAGCGCTGCACGTCCTACCTCGCTGGGGCGAGCTGGAACTCGAGGCGATAACGCCCGAGGGCATACAGGGCTGGATCGATTCGTTTGAGCTGCCGGGGGCCGCCGAAAAGGCATACAAGACCCTGCGGCAGGTTATCCGCTGGGCCATCCGCCGTCTCGGCGTGCGGATGTACGACCCCACCGCCGCCGGTGTCGAGCTGCCGCGCAAGCCGGCGCACCGCCCCCGCACGATGGAGGCAAGCCAGGTCCGCACCTACCTCCGCGCGCTGTGGGGACACGAGTGCGAGGCGGTCGCGATCTGCTCGGTAACCCTCGGGCTGCGGCGCGGCGAGGCGTGCGGCCTCAAGTGGTCGGACATCGACCTGCGCACCGGCGAGGTCCGCATCCGCCGTTCGAGGCAGGTCGTGCGCGGCAATGAGGTCGTCGAGGCGCCGAAGACCGAGCGCTCCGCGCGGTCCTGCTGGCTCCCCCGCTTCGCGGTCAAGCGCCTGCGCGCGCTGCGAAAGGGCCGCTCGGGCTGGCTGTGCGATCTGTCGCCCGACGCCATCGCTCGGCACATTAAGTCCGCCTGCCGCCGTGCCGGCGCCGCCTGGACCTCGATGACGGAATGCCGCCACACGTGGGCGACGCTCGCCGTGGAGGCAGGCGTGGGTATCGAGACTGTGGCCATGATGCTGGGGCACACCGATATCGGCACGGCATACGAGCACTACATCGTGCCGAGGCCGCGCATCTGCAAGGATGCGCAGCGCGAGGTCGAGCGGCTAATACTAGCCGGGTGATTCTGTATCCCCGAGAATTGTGGCAAAGACGAATATGGGGAAGAACTATCAGATATTCAACTACGACATGCCGCCAAACAGGATGGCGGCGCTCGTCTGCGTCTATCAAGGGCGCCCTCTAGCATCGACCTTGTTCTCCACGTCAATGTTTGCCGAGGAATGCACCAACGCCGGAATGTGCGCTGACTGCTGCTACAGCACTGGTAACTTTAAATTTGATGTCCACGCTTACTATACGGACGGCAAGCTATTCCTCATGGCCGAAGCCTCAACATATAGCGCAGTTTTCATGGTGTTTTAGGTGCAGATCACGACCTGACCGGAGAAGTCACCAGACGTCATGGAGAAACAGAAGACGATTCCATTTGTATTGATCTTGACGTAGCCAGAGGCACTGCCCACGTTAAGACATCCAAACGCCTCCGTCACCGGTTTAAAAGGTAGCTGACAAACGGTGCGACCGGTATGTCCCGTAAGAGAGATGTTTTTCAGCTGGACGACAACGATGCGCCCGATGCCAACACAAGTGACGCCGTTGGCTGGAGCTGTGACGACGGCCTGGGATACAGAATGCTGGGAACAGCAAACGTGATGTTCTGCCTTCTTAGCATTCTGTATCCCAAATCGTCGAGAGGGGCACGAGTGGCATATGGACGTATACCAAGTACGCAGACGGCACCGCCGAATGCCACGGCACGGCAAAGCACAGCCTTACTCGGACAGGAACCTTCTGGCTACCTGAGATAAGCTTGCCGTTTACACTGGTCAAGCCTGTCAACTCATACGATGACTTCACCGTGATTGTTTCTGGTGGCGCTTACTTCGCGCCGGCGCTGTACCCGTATTACCCGACAGATAAAGCGTCAATTAGCACTGTCAGCTGCGCTGTTGCGGATGCAAAGGAGAGAGGGGACATCCCTGTAGGCTATTTTGTTCGCGGAAGATGGAAGTAGCCACACGTCCTTTACATCGGCCCTCATGCCGACTAAGCAGGGAAAGGATCGCCGGTGACCCATGAGCCAGTGCAGCAGGCGTAGGCGCTGTTTGGGTTTCCGAACATCGAGACTTTGCCGTTTTCGTCGAACAGCAGGGCGAAATTGCCGGCCAACGAGAAAACCGCAGGGGTATTGCCGGAGAGCGGCCGGAATCCAACCGGAAGCGTCTCGCTGGCCGTGGAGTAGTTGCACTGTCCTGAAGAGCTGAACTTTACGTTCCCGTGGCAGAAAACGGCTTTGCCTATACGTTCCAGCTGAATCGTGCTGCTAGAGTAAGGGACTTTCCAGTTGATCCTAGCCTGGGATACAGAATGCTACACGCCGACCATCCACACAGCGAACGCGTAGACAATCGAATCAATGTTGTAACTGTCTCCGCTACCGATCGTAATCTTTCCCGTGTCATCGATAATGATGCGAACATTGGCGTTTGGGTAGGCATACGCAGGGGCCTGAAACCCTGTTTTCGGCCTCTTATCCAGCGGTAGGATGTAAGGACACTTTGTCATAGTCCAACCACTGCCGGTTACCTTGACATTCTTCGCGATGGCTATACCGAGCATCCCGGAGCTCACTACGAGCCACGAACCATCCGAGTAAAGCACTGTCGGGGATACAGAATGCTGGGAACGGTAAACGTATAGCATTCTGTATCCCAAAACGAGTATCCCAAGGTCATATGCGGCTCAGTGGTGCGCAACGCAAGTGGCTTCAATGCTGTGATGGTGTTCGGCCCGGAGCAGTTTAAGGAGATCGCGGGGAGGGCGTTCGACAACAGCAAAGACTGCATCTCGGTCATAAACGCGGACGGTAACGCGACCGGCGCCCTCGTCATGGGCGTCATCTACGACCCGAACACGAAGCACATTGATGCCCATCTGAGCGGCACGACCGGCGCCATAAGGCTGAATTACATCATCACATTGGGGGCCTAGGCGAGGATAACCAGACCGTACAGGTCGGTAGTCGCCGGCGCCCCATAGCCGCTTCCGCTGACGCGCACGAGGCCGTTGGTATTGATAGATGCCGTCGTTGCCCCGACGTATGTGGTGGCGACCATGAGCCTGCCATACAGACGAACAGCGGTCTCCAGATGGAACGGAAGGATGAACTCGGTGTACGCGGGCGTAGGGTTCAGGGTACGCTGGATCGTCAGCATATAGTTGTCGCGTTCGATATGAACAAGTGAATAGCTCCATCCCTCGGCAGTCCCGCTGCGGTCGAGCGACGGGTCGCGGCCTTGGGATACAGAATCCCCGAGGTCTGCCAGGGGAGTCAGCTCGGGGATGAGAAGCTTAGGCTGACCCGTCGTCAATCCGTCGAATGTCACCGAGCAGATCGGGACCGTCACGTCAGCATCACCGTCCAGGATGGAGCCTTTCGGCACCGACGGCGCGACGGCGCTCGAGCCGGGGGTTCCCTGGAGAACCTTCCACTCAACCGTCTCGACAAGGGTCGGGCTGGACCCGCTCACATCGCGGGTGTAATGGACGCAAATGTAGTCCATGCGCTTCTTGCCTTGCGAGCCACTCGCCACCTTGACGTCCTCGGGCGCGGTGACACCGATATGGCGACCCTGCACGATCATGTCGCCGGTCGCGATACGGACGGTGTTCGCGTCGACGAGAGATGGGGCAAGTTTGCCGCCCGTCTGCAGCACATAGCTGCCAGTGCCGACTTCGCCCGCAATGCGACGCCCGTCGTCGGCCGAGCTGACGTGTGGCACGCCCGCTTTGCCGGTCACAATCTCCATTTAAGCCGTCCTTTCCCATATAAAGCCGTTCTGGCTGTCTCGCATGGCCCACTTGCCGCCATAGGTGGCGCCGGGGTTCTTCCCCTGGCTCTCCATGTAGAGAGATCCGACGGGATGGGCGGCGAGGAACACCTTGGCGGTCGAGGCCTCGGGGCCTTGTGGCCCTTGCGGGCCCCGAGGACCCGTAGACCCGGTCGGTCCTTTAATGTTGCCTATCTTTGTCCAGGCCATAGCGCAACCCCAGCTAGGCCTTATAGGTGTACAGGTTTCCGGTCGAGGCGTCGATGTACACCGAGCCGACCACCGCGACGCCGCTCGGGGCGCCGGTTCCCGCAGTGACGGAGGTGCCGTCCGCGCCCTTCGGGCCCGTCGGGCCGGTCGGGCCCTGGGAGCCCGTGACGCCCTTCTCTCCCTGCGGGCCCCGCGGTCCGGTCTCGCCGGTAGCACCCCTGTCGCCCTTGGGTCCCTTGAGCGAGCCGATGTTCGTCCATGCCATGATGAGCTCCTTTCGCTAGGCCGTCTGGCCGTACTGGTAGACCTTGAAGCCGTCGGCGGTGTCGATGTAGACCGCGCCCTCCTGCGAGGCGGACGTAGGAGCACCCTGGCCGAAGGTAATGCCGGGACCAGCCGGGCCCGGCGCGCCCGTGGCGCCCTTCTCGCCCCTGTCACCCGTGGCGCCCTTCTCGCCCCTGTCTCCCTTAGGGCCCTTCATCTCGCCGAGGTCTGTCCACTGGGCGTCGCCGGACATCGACGTCTTGACCCACATGTGGCCGTTATCGCTCGTGACGTAGGTGTCGCCGACCGCCGCATCTGCAGGCAGGGCGTTCTTGTCGGCGACGGCGCCCTTGACGGTGATGGACGTGCCGTCGGCGCCCTTCTCGCCCACGTCGCCCTTGGGGCCTTGCGGGCCCTTGACGCTTACGCCCTCGACGGCTTCGCCGACGTGCGCGGTGCTGCCCGCCGAGTCCACGGACGCGATAGCGTACACGTCGCCGTTGGCGTCGATGACCACGTCGCCGACCTGCACGCCGTCGGCAGGCTTGAGCGCGGAGAAGGCAACGTCGCTGTTGCTCTTCACGTCGATGTTCGCGACCCTGACGCTACCGCCTTTGGCGCCGGTCGCGCCGGTCGCGCCCCTCGGCCCCTGCGGGCCCATGAGCGTGCCGACCTGGTTCCATGTGTTTGCCATTTGTTACTCCTTCTCGCCGTAGCGATAATAGGTGCCGGTCTCACTGTCGAGGTAGAGGTCCCCAACGCGGCCACCTATGGCGGGGGTGCCGCCCCCGACATACCACTTCGTGCCGGGCTCGCCTGCGGACTTCAGTTGCTCTCGCACCCAATCTTCGACATCAGCCCAGGTCTTGACCTCGTCATCGGTGTAGATGTAGCCGTCCGGCTTGGCCCTCGGGCGCACCTTGAGCACGGCGCGCGCGTGCGTGTCGCGCCCATCGCTCGCCCAAACGGCCATGTCAACGCCCGCAGTAAGCAGGAGCGAGGGCACCACGGCCTCGCCGCCCACGACCGGGACGACCAATGCGCGCTCCGATCCGGCGACGGCGAAATGTGCCTCCGTCACCCCCTGCAACGCGATATGAACGCGCCGACCCGTATCCCATTGGTAAAGGGGCGAGCCGATGAGTTCTATCTGCTTCATGGCAGTCTCCTATCTCCCCACCGCACCAGGCGATGCGCCATACGTGGCGCTGTAGCCCGACCCCGCGGCCTTTACGATCTTGCTGCTGATCTCGACCGAGACCGTCACGTTTGGCGAATAGTGCCTGGCCTCAACGATATCGCCGAGGCCGAACTCGACGCCCTCGTTGACCGTCACGGTCACGCTGCCCTCGGACTGCTCGTCCTCGAGTCGGCTGGATGCCTGGTCGCGGAGATCGTCGCCCTCGGTGTTGTTGGCGTCGTAGTACTCCTCGAGCTCGAAGACGCCGGTCATCGCCTTCACGGTGCCCACGCTGCCTTCCCGGTCGGCGTAGACGTCCACGACTTCTCTGGCCGCAAGTTCACCTTTGCCGGCCGCCTTGAGGTGATTGGTGACGAGCAGGTCGCTCTTGAGGTCGAAGTTTACGAGATCGGAGTCGACCCTGCCGCGCCAGTCTGTCACCTTCACCGCCTGAAGCCTGCACGATCCGCCCACCCACCTCGCATCGAGGCGAAGGCCTGCGGAGCGCATCGCCAGCCTAAGGTTGGTCCAGGCGTCGGGTGCGTCCCTGCTGCATCGGTAACTGACGTTCACCCCGGCGTCGGCATCGGGAACCGTGAAGAGGGAGCCGATGTCGAGCCGCTTAACCGCGGACCGCAGCACGGCGTTAGCGTCCCCAGAGAGGACAAGGTAGTCCTGGCCCGGATCGGGCCAAAGAAGGCGCTTCTCGAGCACTCCAGTCCAGGTCGACCCGGTCCAGTGCAGCTCGGACGAGGTGCGGCGCGTCTTGAGCTCGAACCCCTCGACGCGCCCGCCGATCTCCAGGCCGTCGGCGAAAACACGCCAAGCGGCCTCCGGCAACGGTACGGACGAGTCGCGCACCACGAGATCGAACGAGTTGTCGACGCCGTCGCCCCAGCCCGAGTCCATATCCAGCTCGAAGTCAGAAATCGGGAAGAGCGTCCTGCCGGCGCTGTCGGCGACTATGAGCTCCAAGGCGGCTCCCCCTCCTCAAGATAGTGGGTCATGGTGAAGCCGAACGAGCCGTCCCACGCGACAGAGGACGTGCCGGGCCGAAGCTGCTCGAAGCAGTAGGAACCGCTTCCGGCGCCCTCTCCGCGCATGCCGTCGGCGAAGCGGTCCTCGGTCTCACCGTACATGCCGACGAGCTTGATCGTCTTGGGGAAGCTCGAGCCGTCGATGATGAGCCTGGAGCCGCCAGGCACTTCAACGTCCGCAGAGTAGACGTTGATGAAGTCCCCCTGCGTCACGGTGATGCGCGGGGACGACGCGGGACCGAAGATCGTGAGCTTAAGGTCGGCGGGCACCAGTCCGTCGACGGTGACCGTCCGGCTTGCGACTGAGCCGCCGTAGTCGTACTCGTAGTCATGGGGAAAGTCCAGGCCGGTCTGGTCCTCGTCCTCCCGGGCGTAGAACTCCTGGACGACCTCGCGCCGCCAGGACCCGTCGAGCAGCAGCACGGTAAGCGTGGCGGCGATACCCCGCCTGCCGTAGACCTGCGAGGTCTCGGACTTCGCGATATAGGCGCGCTGGTACCAAACACCGTCGACGACGAGGCGGCCGGGCTCGCGGACGGAGATATCCCTGTCCGCCAGCCGCCTGAGCCTGTCGGCAGCCGCCGAGGACAGCACGGCATCGACCGTTGCCTCCCTCGCGTCTCGCGAGATGCCGTAGATGCCGCGCCATGAGAGCTCGTAGCTCCACTCGCGCGAGCGCACGCACGCGGCGGTGCCGACAAAGATGCCGTCGCCGTCGAGGTCGACGCGCTCACCCGAGGACGAGACGTAGTGCATCCTATGCATATGCCACCGCCCTGATGTGCCTGTCGAGGTCGCGCTCGAGCGTGACCGGGGTGTACCTCTGGATGATCGCGGGAAGGTTGCGGTCCAGCCACTCGATGACCTCCGATGGGTCTCCCCCGGTCGAGCCGATGCCCTCGCCGATACCGCGCAGGACGCTCGGCCTGAGCGGGATGACGGCCTCGTCGCCGGCCTCGCCGACGCCGATGACGCTCGGCGACGAGAAGACGCCGCCGGACGCGTACCAGTTCACGTGCACGGAGGGCACGGAACCGGACTGTGCGTCGAACTTGCCACTCATGGAGAAGTGCGGCAGCGCGCCAACCTGGATGCGCGGCAGGGTGAGCCTGAGTGACCCCACCTGCGCGCTCATCTGGCGGCACGCCCCCATGATCGCGAGCCTCGCGACGCTCGCCGCCGTCCTCGCGGAGGTCGCGAAGGTGCGGAAGGCGCTCGTGGACTTGCTGCCGAACCCGGAGACCGCTGAGGACGCCGAGGACATGCTCGAGCGCACGTTCGCCCCGACGGAGGCGATGGATGCGGCGAGCACGAGCGCCACGGCAGCGGCGGTGCCGCACGTGGCGGCGAAGGCCGCGAGGGCCGGGGTCCCCGCGAGGAGTCCCGGGGCGGCGGCGACCCCCGCGGCGGCGACTGCGGCGAGGCCCGCCGCGGCGCCCGGCGCGCCGGAGGCCACCTTGGGCATCGCGGTGCCCATGGTCTTGAGGGAGGACGCGGACGTCTTGAGCCCCGCGGCCACGGTGGTCACCGACGCCGCGAGGGCGGTCATGCCTCCCGCGAGGAGCGTGACGCCGCCCGCTGCGAGGGTCGCCCCTCCCGCGAGGAGCATGACGCCCGCGGAGGCGACCATGGCCCCCGCGCCGAGGAGGATGAGGCCCGTCCCCGCGAGGATGGAAGCCGGGCCGATGACCATGACGGACGCGGCAACGAGGGGCGCTCCCGACGCGCAGAGCGAGAGCGCCGCGCCCGCCACGAGTGCTCCGGCCCCGAGGAGCAGGAGCCCGACGCCCGCCATGACGGCCGAGACGGCCAGCGCCGCCACTCCCACCGCCACAGCGACCGTGGCGACGGAAAGCGCCAGGAGCCCCGCCGACGCCACGATGGCGCCCGGGCCGAGCAGGAGCATCGATGCGCCGAGGGCGGCGATGCTCACCGCGGCGGACGCCCCGTACATGGAGACCGCGGGGAGCGCCGTCGAGAGGACGAGGATGCCCGCGCCCGCGAGCAGCACGCCCGCGCCGACGAGGGCGATGGCCGCGCCGAATGCGACCATGCCGACGGCGCCCGCCGTGAGGGCGGGGCCGAGGGCGGCGGCGCCCACGGCGAGCAGGGCCACCGTGCCGACCATGGCCGCCATGGCGATGGCGGCGGCGGGGCCGGACGACGCGATCATGACGGCCGCGTTGGCGAGGACCAGCAGCCCCGCGCTCGCGAGCAACACGCCCGCGCCCACCATGAGCACGGCCGCGCCGAAGGCGAGCATCTGGCCCGCCGAGACGCCAGCGGCGGTGCCGGCCGCGGTCTCGCCGCCCGCGAGCGCCGTCGTCCCTGCCGCCGCCGCGGGAGAGGCGACGGCCATGCCGCCCACGGCCGCCGAGAAGGCGGAGACGAAGCCCGCGACGCCCTTGGCCATGCGGAAGGCCGCGAACGCGACGGCGAGGCCCTTCACGTAGGGCGTGGCCTCGCTAGCGTGGTCCTTAAGCCACCCGGTGGCGTCCGAGACGCCCTTGACGACCGGCTTCGCGGCGTCAAGCGCATTCTTCAGGCCGTCCGCCGCGTCTTTCGCGGCGTCCCCGGACGGCTCCACGCCGAGCAGGGACAGCGCGAGGCCGCCGAGCGCCCCGCCCACGTTGCCCGCGGCGGTGCCCAGCTGCCCGATGGTGTCCGATAGGGTCTGGGCCGCGCCGTTCTGCGCGCACGAGTCGATAAAGGCCGACACGCCGTCCGTGACGGCGGTGATGGCGTCGGTCGCGCCGTTGATGCCGCCCGTGATGAGCGGCTTGAGGGCGTCGAGCAGGACCATGCCCGCCTTGACGCCAGCCGCCTCGAGGTTGCCCATGGCGCCCTCGATGGTGGCGGTGGAGGTCGCCGCCTCCTTGGCCGCGTCGGTCATGCCGAGGTCCATGATGGCGCGGTTGAACTCCTCGGCGGAGATCTCGCCCTTCTCCATGGCTTCGCGGAAGTTGCCCGTGTACGCGCCGTTCGCCCTCAGGGCCTCCTGCAGCTTGCCGGAGGCTCCCGGGATGGCGTCGGAGAGCTGGTTCCAGTTCTCGGTTGTGAGCTTGCCCACGCCCGCAGTCTGGGTCATGACCATGCCCACGGATTTGAACGTGTCGGCGTTGCCTCCGGCCACGGCGTTGAGGTTGCCCGCCGCCTCGGCGAGCTGGGCGTAGTTGTCCACGCCGTTCGCGGCGAGCTGCGCCGTCGTGTTGCGGATGTCGGAGAGGTCGTAGACCGTCTCGTCCGCGTAGGCCTGCGTCGAGGCCGTGAGCTGCCTGATGGTCGAGTCGTCGAGGTCCGCGAAGCTCAGCGTGCTCGCGAACTTCTGCGCGGAGTCCGATGCGTCGGCGATCTCTCCCATGAGACCCTGCACCGCGCCGATGAGCTTCGAGCCGATAGTTGAGGCGAGGCCGCCGAGCGCGCCCGCGATGGCCGCTCCCTTGGCGGAGATGCCCTTGCCCACGGACTCGCCCATGGAAGAGCCCGCCTGCGTGCCCGCGCTCCTGAACTTCCCGAGGAACCCACCGCCAGGCTGCGCTGCGCCGCCGAACTCCTTGGAGAAGGCCGCGCCGCCAGACTTGCCCGCGCCGCCCAGCTCCCTGTCCATCTTCGCAGCGAAGCCCGACATGGTGGGCATGATCGTCACGGACGCCGAGCCGACGTTAACTGCCATCTACACACCCCCTTCCGGGATGCCGAGAATCCTGTCTATCTCGTCGCGCGAGCGCTCCGCGTTGGCGCGACGCCGCTCGGCGTCCGCCCTCTCGCCCGGGGTCTTCGGCGGCTGAGGGGCGCGCCGCCCCTTCTGGCCGTCCTTGGTGCACTGCCTCCACGCCAGGAGCCTGAGGTAGTAGACCGCCTGGTTGAGCATGTACTCGCCCTCGCTCCACTCGAGCGCCGGGCTCTGCCGCCTCGCCGTCCTCGACTCGCGCGGCAGCGCGTGCCACAGCATCGCCCAGCGGGTGCAGTCCTCGTCCCCGGCCTCCAGGGGGAGGTCGATGCCGTAGAACTGCCTGAAGTCAGCCACCGTGTCCTCTCGGTGACAGAGCCAGTCGCGGGCGAAGCCGGTCAGTTTTTTGCCGAGATGGCCTCCGCCATCGCTGAGGTGAAGGCCGCCCAGTCCTCGGCGGAGCACCCCAGCTCGTCGGGGGCGTTGCCATCGGCGTCGGGGATGCGCCCGATGTAGTCGACCAGGTGGCCGCAGCAGACGATGTCCATTGCCTCGTTCGCGGCCCTGGGATCGCGCTCGCCGAGGTTGAGGGCCGTCTGGATCTTAAGCGACGCGAACGCCGTCTTGTCCACCTCGAACGTCAGCCCGCGGAAATCGAACTTGACGGTGTCGTGCTTCTTCTTAGTCGGCATTCGCCGCTCCTTGTCTCTTCGTCGGCAAATGGGCGGGCGTGGCGCGCCCGCCCGTCAACGGCCCTAGGCGGCCTTGGTGGTCTCCGTGGACTCGTAGTAGTCGTAGCAGGTGTTGCCCTGCTCGTCGGTCAGGTACTTCATCGTCAGCGCGCGCTGGCACAGCTCGGAGCTCGCGATGGTGAGGTCGTCCAGCTCGGAGGACTTGCCCTTCGGCACGACCTTGCGCCAGCGTCGGCCGTTCTTGAGCACCAGCTCGAGCACGTACGCGAAGGTCGGGTGGGAGTCGGAGTTGTGCTTGACGGTGATGAGGCCGCCCGCGTCGGTCACGTTGTCCTCGCCGTACTGGCGCTTCAGGGTCTCGGCCTTGATCTCAGCGAGCGTGAGCTGGGCGGACTCGACTCGGTTGGAGTTGGTGGAGTCCATGACGTCGCCGTTCATGTCCGGAATGTCGTCGGAGTCCTCGTCGACCGTCTCCACGTAGCCGTCCTCGGAGATGAAGCCGAGGCACTTGAACGCGGGGTTGAGCTTGGTCTCGATGTCGGTCGGCAGGTCCGTGCCCACGGGCGCGGAGAAGATGTAGCCGCCCTTCACGCCCTTTGCGGAGCTGACGTTCGCCTGGTTGTTGGTGTTGGTTTCTGCCATTCGCAGGCCCCTTTCTTGTCTACTCGCAGACCCACAGCTGGATCTGCACGATGTAGCGAGAGCGGCCCGTGTCCGGGTCGTTCTGCCGGTAGGTGTTGGTGACCTCGGGGTGGAACACGTTCGGCTCCTCGTCGAGGTCGTAGACGGCGGCGCCCACCCTCTCGGAGAGCGCCTGCGCCGCCTTGCGCTGCTTCTTTCCTGCCCAGCAGTCGACGGCGAGCTGGACGGGCTCGAACATGGAGCCTCCCCCGCCCAGCCGCTCGACGCTGATGAAACTCTCGGGCGCGTCCCCGGTGGCCTCAACGCGGCCGGGCACGCCGGCCGCCTCGGAGAGCCTTCTGGCCACCACTGCCTCGATGTCCATGCGCTACCCCCTCGCCGCGCCGAGCGCCTTCGAGAGAGCCTTGTGCTTGGCCTCGCTGTAGCGCCCGTGGTTCGTACCCGTGGCCACGATGTACGCGTGGTCGCCCTTCTTCGGGAGTACGACGGGCTTCATCACGAACGGCGGCTTGCGGTACTCGGACCCCGGGTAGGCGATGATGTCCTTTGGGTGGTTTCTCGCGGGGCCGCGGACCTCGCCGTTGCCCCCGGCAATGTTTACGGCCTGGGAGCGCACGCGCTCGGCCTTGCCGCGGAGCATGCCCTGGACGGCACTTGAGTTCTTGACGGCGCTGTAGCCCGCCCTGTTGGCCTTGAACTTTCCGAACTTGACGCTAGCCATCTGCGCGGGTCACCTCCGCAGCCATGTTGAAGGGGCCGGGCGTCGCCGCCTCGGTCGTGCGCTGCGGATCGCCCACCACGTCGTAGGTCTCGCCGCGCACCTCGACCGAGCAGCCGCGCAGGCTCCCGGCGTAAGTCTTGGGGAAGTGGAGCGTGAAGGCCACGGTGACCCCCTCCGGGCGCGTCGCGTCCATGTCAGAGGTCGCCCCCGGGCACACGACGCAGCGCACCTCCTCGCGCTCGGCCCCCACCTCGACGGGCTCGCCGAGGTCGTCGCGCTCGATGCTCGGGCGGATGACGGTGACCGGCTCCGTGGGGATGAGGCTAAACATGGTCATCGCCAGCCATCGGGACGATGATCGCGACTGTCTCGGTCGGTATCCCCGCCATCGGCATCACGCCTCCTCCCAGCGGTCAGCGGCGGTCATGGGCTGGATACTGCGCACGCGGCACCCGGCCAGGCCGAGCCGCTTGAGGTCGGAGCGCCCCAGGTAGAGGTCTCCGGTCGGGTTGGCGAACGTGACGCTCGACGAGTACGGGCCGGTCGTCTGCGACTGCTGGGTGATGCCAGCCATGGCGCCGGGCGCGTTGACCGCCCGGGCGACCATGGCCACGCAGACGGACTTCACGTTCTCATCGAACGTGGGGTTCGAGCCGGCGAGGTACTGGACACCCATACGGCGCCGATATGCCCCGCGCAGGTACGCCGAGGCATCCTCGAGCAGCGCGGCAACCCTGGCCTCGTCCTCGGCGGCACCGCAGCGCGCCTCGTAGTCGGCAACGGTGGCGAAGGCGCCCACTAGAGCGTCTCCAGGATGGCGATGAGCTCCGCCTTGGTCGCCTTGCGCGGGGCGAAGCCGTTGGCGGCCTCGATGGCATCGCGCAGCTGCTGCACGGTCATCTCGGGTGAAGGCTTCTCGTGCACGGGCTGCTCGGGCTCGTTGTCCACGACGTCCTCGCCCTCGTCCGCCTCGTCCTCGACGGGCTCCGCGCTAACCTCGGGCTCGGCGGGCGGGAGGTCAACATGGCCGAGGGCGGACAGCTCCGCGAAGCGCTCGTCGGTCAGCTCGACCTCCTCTCCCATGTAATGCACCGCGAGGGTCTCGCGGTCACGGTACGGGTAGGTGACCAAAGCGATCATGGATGCTCCTTAGGGTTGCCTAGGCGGTCGGGGCGATGGTGCCCTTGACCACGAAGTCGATGTACTCGGCGAAGAACACGAGGCCGACGTAGGCCACGGTGTCGTAGGTCAGGCTCTTGAGCTCGGGCGAGTGGGACACGGCGATGTAGCCGCTCTCGTCGGAGTAGAAGCCGAACAGGTCGTCGCCGTCGGTCGGTGCGACGTAGACCTTGATGTTGTCCTTGACGGTGGCGTAGATCGTGCCGGCGGTCACGGAGCCGGTGGACACGAGCGTGCCCAGGCCTGCCCAGTTCTCGATGTAGGAGATGCCGAAGGCGCTGAAGACCTCGGACTCGCCGATCTGCTTGGCGAAGTCGACCGGGTTGGCGAAGTAGACCGTCTCGCCGCTGCCGAAGCCGTACTCCTCGGTGAGGTTGGACAGGGCGGCCCAGGCGTTGGCGGCGGTGGCCACGAGGCTCTTGCCGGTCGCGGCCGTGGTGCCCTCGGCGCCGAGCGCGGCGACGAAGTCCTTCTTGATGTTGCGCTGCATGTCGGAGATCATCGCGGCGTCGGTCTTGTCGACGGCGCCGTCGTAGCCGCGCTTCTTGACCTCCTGGAGCGTGGTCTGCTTGCGGTAGGGCTTGAGCGTCACCTCGAAGGTCGTGACGTCCTCGTAGGCGTAGCTGGAAAGCGGGATGTCCTGGCCGGGGGTGTACTCGGCCTCGGAGAGCTTGCCGGTGATCTTCTTCTGGTGCAGGGTCTCGCCGACGGCGGCGTGGATGGGCGCGCAGGTGGACAGCATCGCCGTGAGCTTCTCCAGCGACTTGGTGAAGGTGTTCACGAGGTCGACGTTGCGCGCGGCTGCGAGGGTCTTGATATCGGGCATTGGGGCCCCTTTCTCCCCTTACTTGAAGAGGTCGATGTTGGCGGCGATTGCCGCCATGCGTTCCTTCTTGTCCTCGATTCCGAGGATGTCCTTCTTGGAGGGCTTGCCGGGCTTGGGCTTGCCGCCGGCCTCGGGCGCCTTCGGCGCGCCGCCGGCCGGTTTCGTGATGGCCGCCACGGCCTTGGCCTGCTCGGTGAGGGCGTCCTCGTCCTCGCCGTTGAGCGTGGCCACGATGGAGCGGTCGAGCCCGGTGGCCTTGGCCACGGAGTCGACGAGCGCGGAGCGGGCGGCGCTCGCCTTAAGGGCGGCGTTCTCGCTCTCGAGCGCGCTCAGGCGCTCCTCGACGGTCGGGTCGGTCTTGGTCGCGGCTGCCTTGAGCTCGTCGAGCTCCTTGAGGTTCGCCTTCGAGCGGCTCTCCCACTTGCGCGACTCCTTCAGCGCGTTCTCGTAGAGCGCCTTGTAGTCGGGCGCCGGATCGGTCTTTCCGCCCTGTGCAGGGTCGATCGGATCGGTCTCGGCGGGCGTGGTCTTCTGGGCCATGCTCCCTCCATTTCCGCCCCGTGCGGGGCATCGTCTTGCCCCGTGCGGGGCGCTTTTCGGCATGAAAAAGGCCACCCGTGCGGATGGCCTGGTTCAACGTTTTGGTCGGGGCGGCGGGACTCGAACCCGCACGGGCGATGCCCACGTGCTCCTGAGGCACGCGCGTCTGCCATTCCGCCACGCCCCGGTGTGATAAAATGCAGTTGCTTGGCGGTTCCGCCCTGGGCTCGGTCTGGGGTTGGAACCGCCTTTTTTATTCAATCAGCTTTGCAGTACCGTCCTTGCAGATGAGAAGCGCCCGCTCAAAGTTGAATCCGTTTTTGCCGCTTAGATAGTCTTCCGACTTCCTTATCTGCGCCTCAGCTTCCGCATCGGTAATCTTGCTGAACCTGTTGTCGATGACAACACGCGGGTTATCAAGGAGCTCGATATTGATTCCGTCTGGCAGGACGGCCCCCTCCGACGAGAGCCGCACCCACTTTGAATGGCATTCGGTCATACGCTTCTTCAGTGCATGGACCCCACCTTCGATCGTCTTCATATCCCAATATCTCCACATTCCGTCAAGATAGAGCTCAATGTCGATATTCGCCGTCGCGCTTCCCTGCTCGTGGAGCAACCTCTGCCTATACCCGAGTCTGGACAGCTGCACGTAGCTCTCCCACTCGAGCGGGTTCTTCTTCTGCATCTTCTTGAGTTCGCCAGGCACCAACGCAGACAGGTCAAGGTTGTCTGCCCTGTAGCCGGTCGATGGGTCAGATCCTACGGCGGCGAGGTTGATCGCCCTGCACTTGAGCGCCTCCTTCTGCTTGGCGCTTAGGCCCGCATCCTCGTCTATCTCATTTAACTGCACGTACAGGTCGCGTAGCTCCTCCGGCCGCACGCCCTCCACGAGTTCCGCGTCCGGGTTGTCCTCGAAGCCGGGGACCACCTTGCAGTCGCAGTGCCGGTGGAAGTGCTTGAACTCGCCGGCCGACTTGCGCGTGTGGTAGACCGCGCCGCGGCTCGCGAGCATGATGCAGAAGGTGCAGGTCTCGAATCCCGTCGGCACGCGTGCGAAGCGCACGCCCCTGTCCTTGTCGCGGCCCACGTTGGAGATGATCGTCTCGTTCAGGCTGCGGAACGCGTCGTTGCGGGCGTACTCGCCGCACGCCCTGGCGAACGCCGCGTCGCCGCCCTTCACGAGCTTCTTCGCCTGGTAGCGCGCCACCTCGTCGACGGACTTCGGTTTGTACGTCGTCATGGTGACGGCCTGCTGCAGCCTGACGCCGTTGCGCTCGGCTAGATCGTCGTACCACTGCGCCGCGAACTCCGCCGCGACGTCGTCGTACCCCTGGACGAAGCCCTCCATGATGAGCTTCGCGGCCTCGCGTTTCTCGGCGACAGTCGCGCCCTCGTGGGCGCGGCACCAGGCGAGCACGGCGGCCTCCACGTCGGATGCCGCCCTGTCTCCTATCTTCGCCACGGCCCGGTTGTAGGCCGCGAACTCAGCCGCGCTAATCATCGGCGGGCGGCGCAGGCTCCGCCGCCTGGGTGACGCCCGCCATCAGGTCGAGCGCCGCCGAGCGCGTCACGTTGCGCCTGATCTCGGACGAGACGTTGCGCACCTCGTCGTCATCGAGGCCGTTGAGCCGCCAGAAGGTCGGCGTGCCGGCGAAGCCCTCGACCACCGAGGCGAGCTTGATGGAGCTGTCGGTCTGCTGGGCCAGCGTCGGCATGGCTGGGTTCAAAAAGTGGACGGACACGCCGCAGGCGTCCTCGGCCTCCTCGTAGGAGCACCCCAGCTCCGTCGCGATCGCGGCGGTCGCGGCATTCGCCAGCGCCGCCTTGGCCTCGCGGATGAAGCTCTTGCACTTGAGGATGAGCGGCTCGTTCTCGGCGTAGATCGCCTCGGCAGAGCTGGGGTTGTCGCTCATGATGCCGAACTGCCCCACGTGGATGCCGGTCGCGGCGCTCATGCGCTTGCACAGGTTGCCGAAGTGCTCGGTCATGGGCTGCATGCTCGGCTGCGTGAGCTGGCCGAACTGCGGAATCGTGCCGTCCTCGGTCTTGGTGACCTCGAAGATGGAGCCGATGAAGGCGCTCCATTTGGTCTTGTCGGCGAACGCGTCTCCGTCAGTGCCCAGCAGGTACTTCTGCGTGGACGCGGCGAACGCGGCGGCGATCTCCTCGTTGACGTTGGCGCGCATGGCGCAGTCGATGTTCCAGCGCACCTCGGAGTTGATCCTGGACACGCCGAACGGTCGGTCGTCATCGGGATTGTGCGGCATGACGAACATGGGCACGGCACCCAGGCCGTGCTCCACGTACTCCGCCGCCCACTCGTTGCGGCGAACCTCGCGGATGCGCACCATGCGGTCCGGCAGCATCACGTTGACCCAGTCCGGGCGGTCCGTGGGCCGCCCGCGGTCCTTGGCGAAGGAGACGACGAACATGCCGGAGGACAGGCACTCGTGGACGTCGTCCCAGATGCCGGTGCAGAGCGTCGGCGGATACGCCGAGATGCGGGCGTGCCCGTCCTCGTCCGCCGTCACCACAAGCATGGAGAAGCAGTACTTGAGTGCGGAGTTGACGGCCTTGCCGACGCGCGTGGCCATCTTGTTGCGCTTGGCCACAGAGGTGAGCAGGCCGTCGAAGTCCTCGTCGTCGGGGCACGTGAACCCGTCGAAGGCGATGTGGTCGCGCATGACCTCCACGCACTTGTATCCCCAGCCGCACGCGACTTCCAGGTCGCGCAGCGAGTCGGGCACGGCGATGCCGAGGTCCTTGAGCATGTTGCGCGCCTCGTAGTAGTCCGAGCGCAGGAGGTTGCCCCTGTAATGTGTCTGCCAGCTGTTGAGCAGGCAGCGCACCGTCTCGCGGTCCTCCTCGAGCAGGCCGTCGGCGGACGCCACGGCGTAAGGTATCGAGATCAAGTGACCCTCGCCTTCATTCCGGGTTTTCTCTTCGATGTGTTGAGCGCGAGCAGCGCCAGCCCCGCGGCCTCGATGGGCGCGGCGTTGTCGCCGCCGAAGCCCCAGCCGCCCGACGAGCCGATCTTGCGCTTGGGCGAGGTCTCGGCAGAAAGGTCGAGCGCCGGGCACGCAATATGCGTGACCGAGTCCGCCTTCGCGCCGGACGAGATGAGGCTTGCGGCAGTCACGGCCTGGTCGGTGCTCGGACGCAGGATGTAGTCCTTGGGCATGCCCATGCCCTCGAGCTTGTCGCACAGGGCGCCGGCGCCCGCCTTGCCGTCGATGGCGACGCAGGCGTACCTGCTCGCCCTCGCGGCAATCCAGTAGGCCAGCCAATCCGTGCTAGGCTCCGGGTCCTTGCAGAAGGGAAGCTCAACGTGCGCGGTCGGCGAGCCGGGCGGCCGCACGGCGCACGCCACGGCGACGGTCGAGCCGTCGGCGCTGAATCTCACGCCGGCGCAGATCTTGCAGCCGGCGGTCAGCTCGGGGCCGCTCCCCACGAGGCACTCGCCCCACGCGACGGCTCCGATGACGGGCTCCTCCACCTGACTCTGCGGAGGCAGCCAATAGCCCAGGTATTCCTGGGCGGCCCCCAGCTCGTCCATGTCCTTCATTCCGGTGCGGATGGCGCGGATGTCGGCATGGTATCCGAGCGAGGGCATGACCTCCGGCCAGCGGCTCTCGTCCCAGATGTCGCCGACCTCCTCGACGCCGTACTCCAGCCAGAGCAGGTCGGACGCCTTCTCGCCGCCCTCCCACGCCTGCTGCCGGAGGTTCTTGAACACCTCGGCGGGGTTGCCGGCGCGGGTCGGCGTGCCGGCGTACACGATCATCAGGTTGTGCTTCGCGCCGGACACCGTGGTCGGGTTGACGACCTGGGTGTGGATGCCCGTGAGCTCCTGGGCCTCGTCGTATATGACGATGTCGAAGGAGAAGCCCAGGCGAGAGGACTTGGTCCTCGTCGAGAACTGGATGACGCCGCCGGAGCTGAACCGCATCCATTCCTGGCCGGTCTGGGAGCAGACCTCGACCAGGAGCTTGCGCCAGCGCGGGATCCCCTCGGACGTGTCGCCGACACGGCGGCCGAAGATCTTGCGGAAGCGGGCGACCATCTCCATGGTCGTGGAGTAGTTGTGCTCGGTCCACAGCACCTTGTAGCCGGCCAGCGCCGCCATGATCGCGACCCACACGATGAGGTCGACGGACTTGCCCTGCTGGCGCGGGATGGAGATGCCGACGCGGGGGTGGACCCATTTTCCGTTGGCGTCCACGGCGCCGATGTCATGGGCGAGCTGCTCCTGCCACGGCACGAGCTTGTATCCCATCGTCGGGGCGAGCTCGACCGCGAGCGGGCCGAGGGACCTCTCGTAGGGCTGGACGAGGCGGAGCCTCGGCTTAGCCGAGGACGTCGCGCAGGACCGAGACGGCGTTGATGATGACATCGTCGCCACCGTCCTCCCCAGCCCCCTCTATTCGTTCAATCTGCTCGAGCGTCTCGCGGTACTCCTTGGCGAGCCGTGCCGCCTGGCTGGGCTCGGCGTCGTAGAGCTGGCGCTCGATGATCTGCCGCACCCACCGGAGCCTCCCGAGCGTGTCCTGGCGGCCGTCCGGGCCGTCCGCGGGAGGCGCCGAGACGCCCGCGCCCGCGGACTCCCCCGTGGACTCGTCGGTCGCGATCTCGCCGCTCTCCTTCATCCTCTTGATGAGGGCGCACACGCCCGAGCGCGACCTCTTGAGTTTCTTCGCGATAGCCGCAGGTCCGAGCGCCGGGTACGCGTTTTTGACGAACTCCCGCTCGTCCGCGGTCCAGGGCTTGCCCCTCGGCTTCGTGGACTTCGTGGACATTCCATGCACCTCCCGGTATGGACTCGGTTTCGGGGCCTGCGCAAAAAAGGCGCAATGCCGGCGGGCGAGCCTTCGGCCCCCGGGGAGGGGCCATCCCCCAGGGTCGGGTCACCACGGCAGCGAGGTCGAGCAGCCCACGTCGCGGGGGCGTGGCGATATCGAGCCGTTCAGCGCGGCGAGGCTCTTGTTGCCGCGCCGCTCGTTGCAGATCCGGTGCGCCGGCGCGACGTTCGCGCGGTCGATGGGCGAGCCGCCCTTGGACACGGGCACGATCTCGTCCACCTCGAAGCTCATCGGGTCGCCCGCGGGCAGGTCGTAGTCGATGGCCATGCCGCAGATGTGGCACGGCAGCCCCTGCGCCTTGAGCCAGGCGCGCACCTGCCGGCGGGCGTGGCCGTTGGCGTAGCGGGTCTTGGTGGCCAAGGCTAGCGCTCCACCGGGGAGCGGCCCCTGTTGGCCATGCATCCCTCGAGCCCCGCGTAGCGCAGGCTCTCGACCGCTTTGCCGGCGGCCTTGCACTTGCGCCCGCCCGCACGGCGGGCGATGCCTAGGGCGCGGCGGAATGCCCACGCCATAACGGTGTCGTACCGTCTTGCGGCGCGGACGATAGCCTCGCGTGTGACCACAGACCCACCTCATTAGGTTGTTGCTTAATAGAAAGGCCGGAGTCCCTGAACTGCTGAAGGGAACCCCGGCCACTCATCTGTGCTTCCACGCACATCCGACCCGCAAGCCGCGCGGGCGGCGCTGCGAATCGACACCCTAGTTATATCCCAGAAGAAACCTGCAACGGTCTGCAATTGTGTGCAATCGTCTGCAACTATCTGCAATTGTCTGCAGAAGTGTGCAATCGTCTGCAATTGTCTGCAGCCCCATAAAGACAGAAAGCCCCGACCGCACGGGCGGCCGGGGCAAACATGCTGACGCGAACCAGCTATCTAATTATATTGCCGCTCGGCCCAGTCCGGACCGCGCGGTGGCGATGCCCACCATGTCAATCCAGTCCAGGGCGGATGACATATCGGAATGCACCGACCTCACCGACACCCCGAGCGTCCCCGCGATCTCCTGCAAGGTGCGGTCCTCGCAGTAGCGCAGCTCCAGAACGTCGCCCCAGCGCTTGCCCGGGTTGGCGGAGCGCACGCCCGCGCAGAGCTCGCGGCCCCGCTCCACCTCATCTCGCAGCTCGGATAGCTCGGCGCCGCTGCGGCGCTCGTAGTCTATGCGGTCGTCGGTGGACCTCATGAAGTCCGTGCCGTGCGCGCCCTTGCCAACGGCGTCGTAGCGCTGGGCGCGCACCTGCTCGCGCGCCTGCATCGACTCTATGACCGCCAGGCGGCGGTCGATGCCGCGCTGGGCGGCCCGTACAGTCTCAAAATATTCACGTGCGTCCATGTGACCTCCCGCGTGGTACCATGCATTTGTCATTAGAGGATGCCGGGAGGCGTCTTTGCCAAAGGCCGCCGGCGCTCCTACGCCAGCGGCCTTAATTATATATCTACCTATGTCTACCTGCGGAAACTTAAAATCTCATCGCGACCTCGCGCCGAATGGCCATGATCTCGTCGTGCACCGCACCAGACCCGGCCAGGTAGCGGTCGACCCTGTCGCGCTTGGGCTTGGCACCCTTGCGCCTCGCTTCCCTCGCACGGTCCTGCTCGTGTTTTCGCCGACACTCCTCAGAGCAGTACTTGGCCTTCGGCGCCTGGGGGATGAAGATTCTCCCGCAGACCGCGCAGCTCCTCTCCTGCACATCCCACATCACGGTCATCTCATCGACCTCCTGCACCTGCGGGCGCGGCGCGCCTCGATGCTCTTGCGCACGCGGCGGTTCTCGGCGAGCATCCGCCACAACTTCTCAAACAACCTCATCGCTTCGCCTTCCTCGACCTCTTGAGAGCGCGGGCCTGGTCGCGCTGCAGCGCCCTCGCCCTTCGCTCCGCGTCCCTGATCTCCCTCGCCGACACGCTCGGCGCGTCTGCCCGGCCGTGAACGAGCGCCCGGCGCGCGGGGCCCGAAACCAGATCGGGCACCATGCGCCAGGCGGTCGCGCGGAACAGCTCCACCGCCGAGCGGATCAAAGCTCCTCTCCGCAGAACGGGCAGTACTTGATATCCTCGATGTAGGCGTCCGCCGTCACATCGGCGCTGACGGTGTCGCCGCACAAGCCGTTGACCGATACGTCGAGCGACACGCTGGTATCCAGCTCGACCCTGACGATCGGTTCGCCGTCATATCGGCGCGTCAGGGTCATGGAACCAACGGACCAGTTGCAGACGCCTCGGTCGGGGGCAGAGTGGATGGACGCGATGCGCGAGCCTCCGCAGAAGTAGCAGCTCATTCGCCATCACCCGCGAGCAAGGAGTGAATGCGGTAGCAGATGCTGTGGAGCGCTCTCGCCTGGCACAACGTGCCGCCGCACCTGTCAGCGCAGGCATCGCACATCCCAGAGACAACGTTGTAGGCGTGCGTCGGTTCTTCGCTGGCAGGGCAGTTCATAGCAACTTCGATATCGTTCATCAGGGCGCCGAACGTATCCGGGCGGATCAGGTGCATCTCGTCCACCCTCACGACCCCCTCATCGCAGCTGGCACGCCAAACGCCAGCGCCGAGCAGGTACTCATATCTCTTGACCGTGCACTCCATGCCGCTGTCCGCAAAGAGCGTCGCGGTCGACAGGGAGACCTTGCGTCCCTCCTTGTCGACAGGGCCCAACGGCATCACTTCCCCGTCCGGCGTCATCACGCTGTCGACTGTGAGACGTTCCCCCATCACTCGTCACCACCCTTCTCGGCCTTAACCTCAGCCTGCAGGATGTCCCGCAGGGTGCCGATGCGCTCGATCGCGTCGTCGGGCGTGTGGCCGTCCCACTCGGGCGCGCGGTCGAGCACCTCGCACGGGAACATGTCCCAGTAAGGCTCAACGTCGTAGTGGTAGGTGGCGGGGCCGGCGGGAGTGTCGATGCCCACGATGAACATGCCGTCGTACATCGTCCCGTCATGGTGGTGGAGCGACTTCCACGAGAGCCCGCGGAACATGGCCACGATCACCGAGAACAGCACCGCACGGTGATGGTAGAGCTCGTCGAACGTGTGGTACCCGTCCGACGTCGCGCCCGTGACGGGCTCGGGCTCTATGAGCCGGACGAGTTCATGCACCTCATCGATGTCGACGTTCACAATGCCGCAAACATCACGGGACGGATGAAGCCCGAGTGCGTGCAGGACATCCTCCCCATCTGCGACGCTCGTGACAGTCGGCCATGCGAAAGGGTTTTCCACAGTCTCGACTTCGAGGCCCCGTATGAGCCTCTTAACGTCCTTGAACCACTCGTTCCTGTCTCTCATTTCCCGCTCCATTCCTTCACGATCTCCTTCTCCTGTGCGACCATGATCAGCGCCTTGTTGAGGCATCGCCTCGCTTGGCGCAGCTCCACGCAGATGTCGCACCCCTGTCGCAGCCTGTCGCACTCCCTGAGCGACCTCTTGGCGTCCTCGAGCCTGCCGACGGCGAGGTCGATCCAGTCGGCCGCTCCGCACGCGTAGCTCATCGGGACTCACCCCTCACGCCGAAGATGTCGGCCAGGATGTCGCCCGGCGTGGCCATGAACGGCTCGGTGCTCACGGGGTCGTACTGCACCTCGAGGTAGTTCGGGTAGCCGATGGTCACGCCCGTGGGCTCGCGCCCCGGCAGGCACTGGTAGCCCCAGGTCACGCTCACCCTGTGCTCGTCGAGGATGGTCTCGGTGCGCTCCACGCGCAGCCTGTAGCCGCCCACCCTCTCGGTGTCGTACGTGTCGTCGGCCCAGGGGATCTGGTGCCTGTCGAGGGCATCTCGGTAGGCCCTCATCACCGCTGAGATCTCGGTCAAAACCTCTCTCACTCTCCTTCTCAAAAGAATTAGGTGTTCTTTGCCGCGGGGGCTTCCCCGCCGGCGCCGTTTCCACTGCCTAGCGGCGGGAACCCCATCGCCTGCTGGCCCAGCTGCCCCGCCGCCGTTGGCACACCTTTGGCATACCTCCAGCTCGGCTCCTCGCCCCTCGCGATGGCGGCGATGTCCATCCGCAGGTCCTCCTTGGCGCGCTTGCGGGCGCGGTACTCGTCGAGCTTCTGCTTCGTGGCCAGGCGTGCGCCCTCGTCGGCGCTGATGACGTTGGCCATGTAGATCCGCGTCGCGTCGAGCGGGCGGCCGGCGGCGGGGTCGAAGCCGTCTAGCATCTCCCTGAGGGTGATCACGACGCCTCACCCAGCTCCCGCTCGAGGGCGGCGATGACGTCGTCCTCGGTCTCGGCTGGCTTCCACACCGCCACGCGCTCGACCTCCTGCGAGGTCTGTCCGCCGCGGGCCTTGCGCTCGGCGTCGTAGCCGCGCTCGCGGTCGGACCAGCTGCGGGCGACCGGCTCCCATTTCGCGATGGGGAAGCCCTGCCTGGTCCAGCCGTTGGCCTCGTAGTAGTCGTAGAACTTCCGGGCGCTGCCGCGCAGGCAGTTCGCCGCGAAATACGACTCGACCTCCTCGAGGGTAGGCGGGACGAACTCTGCGCCACCTCCCCCTCTGTTCTCAGAATCTGAGGGGTTAATCCAGACTCCTAACTCCCCTTCCCCTTCCTCTTCCTCTTCGCTTGTTCGTTTGCTTTCGGCTTTGCTTGCGCGTTTGCTTTCCGTTTTGCTTGTCTGTTTGCTTTCGGCTTTGCTTGCGGCTCCGCTTGCTGCGCTGCCACGGCTCAGCCCGCCCTTCCTTCCGGCCTCCGCCCTGGCGCGGCTGTTCTCGAGGACCGGCATGATCAGCGTGATGGCCATCCTCTGGGCGTCGGTGCGCGGCTCGGGCGCCTCTCCGGTCACGAGGTAGCGCACCATCATGCCGAGCAGCTCGTTGCTCTCGCGCCTGTTGCCGAGGCACAGCGCGCCCTCGACGAGGGAATCAAGTATCGTCATCCGTCTCACCTCCGTGTGATATCGAATCGGTAAAGGCCGCGGCGGCGGCCTGGTCTCGGCCCGGCATGACCGAGCCGTAGGTCTCGAGCGTCGTCTTGACGTCGGCGTGCCCCAGGCGCTCCTGTATGGTCCTCATGTCGAAGCCGTTCATGAGCAGCCACGTGGCGTGCGTGTGGCGCAGCGTGTGGAACGTCGTCTCCAGCGGCAGGCCCAGCTCCCGCGCGAGCGCCTTGAAGCGCTGCGTGACGGTCGACGGGCGCGCGAGCGTGCCGGCGGGGCTGAACGTCACCACGGGCGCCGCCGGGCCCTTGCGCGCGAGCCACGTGCCCTGCCACTCCAGGTGGCGCTCCAGCCGCGCCTCGACGGCCGGCGCGAGGGCAACGTTGCGCGGCCGCCTGCCCTTGGTGTACGCCTGCCGGTGCAGCTCGGGCTTCTCGACCGCCTGCCCCGCCACGTGGAGGTCGTGCAGCGCGTGGCGCCAGTCGCGGCGCTGCAGCCCGCAGACCTCCCCGACCCGCATGCCCGTGTTGAGGGCCAGGTAGGCCGCCATGGCCTCGGTGCGCCGGGCGATGTTGGCACCCGACGCCGATCGCGAGGACATGGCGGAGGCGAGCGCGCGGGACAGCTCGTCCACGTCGCACTCGGACAGGGCGAACGGCTCCGAAGGCGGCGCGGACGGCGCGGGGACGTCGAGCATGATGTCTCGCCCCAGCGCCGGCCGCCACGAGCGGTAGGCGCCCTTGAGGAGCGCGTGCATCTTGAGCAGCGTCTTGGGCTTCACGCCCTTCCCCGTCCTGGGCGCTAGCAGCATGCGGTACGCCGCCGACACGTCCCAGGGCTCCAGCTGGTCGTAGGGCAGGCGGCCGATGGTCGGCTCCACCATCGTCCTGATGACGCTGCGGTACGTGGCCACCGAGTTGTCGGACAGGCCGTTCACGGGGTCCGAGATATAGGTCTCGAGCATCGAGGAGAGGCGCTTGGAGCTGTCCCGGGCCGACGACGGGATGAAGGTCGCGACCCATGAGTCGCACTCGGTCTGGGCCTGCTCGCGCGTCAGCTCCGCGTCCCACGACCTGTACGGCCTGATCCGCCTGCCGGTCACGCGGTCGGTGCCCATGTAGGGGCGGGCGAACCAGCGGCCGTCCGCCCCGCGCTGCACGACCGCGCGGCGCTCGCTAGAAGCCGGCATCGACGCCCAGCTCCGCCGCCATGTCGCGGATCTCCCTGCGCGCGTCCAGGTCGAGGGTCTGGACGCTGTCGGCGTGCCCGTGGGGGTCGGCGCCGAGCACGGCGACGAGCATGAGCTTGCGAGCGATGTCGGCCGGCGCGCCAGCCTGGCGGAAGGCCTCGTAGAGCGTGTCGGCGCAAGCGCCGGTGAGCATGAGGAGGTCGGAAAGCCCGCCCGAGCCCACGAAGCACGCGTTGCCGGTGCCGTCGCCGTTGCCGGTCGAGACCGTCGCGCAGCGGCACTCGAAAGCGCGGACCTCGCCGCACGCCTCCACCGTCACCCTGACCTTCTCTTCGCTACTCATCCTTTTCCTCCTCCCGGATGCTCTCCCGCACCCTCGCCTCGATCCACTCGTCCTCGGCACTGGGCGTAAAGCCCGCACTGCGGACGACCTCCCAGTGCTCGAGCCACCCTTCCGCGTCATCGCCGCGCCAGCGGCTGTTGAGCATCCGCATGCTGCGCGCCGTGTCCAGCCACCAGCAGCCGATCTCGTAGGCGCTCGGGGACGAGGTGGCGCACCTGCCGTAGAAGGCCTCCATGACCGCGGCCTCGGCGCTGTCGTAGTCGCCGCCGTCGTCAAGCAGGTCGTCCACGTAGAAGGACGGCTTCATGCGTGCAGCGCGGACCGTGTCCTCCAACTCGCGCGTGCGTCCCGGGGCCTCGTGCAGGACGAAGTCGACCATGCGCCTGTACAGGTCCACGAGCGCGGCCTTCTCGCGCTTAGCCTCCTGTTCCGCGATGATCTCCTCCTCGGTCTTCTCGGCCTGATCGCCCGAGCCATCGTCGGGCTCATAGAAATACCAGCCGCCGCCGGTATCCACCACCACGGTGCCGGGGGCGATGTCCAGCTCCTCGAGCCCCTTGGCCACGCAGCCGTAGCGCGCCCAGAGCACATAGTTCGTACCTTCGGGACGCTCCTTCACCACGTGAATCGCGGCATCGCCGAAGGCGTCGTAGTCCTCGGCCTTGGCCTCCTCGCGCTCGTTGCGGCGGCGGATGCTGTCGGCCTTGCCCGCCCAGCCCTCGCCGGCCGCCAGCACGGCCTCGACGTCCTTCTCGTCGTCGAAGGCGCTCGCGGCCTCCAGCTGGTCGAGCGTCACCTGGCGGCCCTCGATACTCCCGCGCAGTTTGCGCGCAGCGCGGATCTGCCCGGCGGTGGCGCGGCTCGCTCGCTCGATGCGCTGCTCGTCGACGCCCAGCACGAGCATCTGCTGCACGCCGCGTGCGCGCTCGGCCTCGGTCAGCTGGCGCTTGTCGTCGGTGGCGAGCATGGCCACGAGTTCGTTGGCCTCGTCCATGGTGTCGGCCACCAGCGCGGACACCTCGCGGTCCTCCCCGTAGATGGACGACAGCGCGCGGTAGCGGCGCTCCCCGTCGACGATGCGGTAGACGTTGCCGTCCGCCACGACCACGGGCGGGTTCAGCGGCTCGCCGCCGGTCGCCTCGATGCTGCGGGCCAGGGCGCCGATGTCGCCGAAGTCCTCGCGCGGGTTCTGCCCGCTGGGGCGGATATCGCCCAGGCGAACCTGCCTCTTCTCAAACTGCATGTCATTCCTCCTAGTAGTACATCCCGCTCGGTTCGGTCCCCTCGATGGCGCCGGCGATGGCAAAGAGCGCGAGCATCACGAGGGCGCACACGACGCTCTGCGTCCGCTCGGACAACGTCCCCCACCAGGCCGACACCCGGTCGCTAAGCAGCAAAAGAATCTCGCTCATGGGTTCCCTCCTCGATCCACTCGTCGACCCACTCGGGGCGCACCAGGTAGCCGCGGCAGCGGCCGTCGGGCAGGCAGTAGGTGAGCCTGCGCGCGGTGCATTCGTCTCGAAGGGTGTTGTAGGGCACCCCCAGCACGCGCGACACCTCGTCGAGCGTGTACAGCAGCTTGCGCGGCAACTTGAGCTCGGCCGCAAGTGCCCTGAACGTCTGGGGCTTCTTACTGGTATCATCCATGGATGACCTCCTTTTAGGTCGGCCTCCCGCGTACGGTCCTAACGCTGCGGGAGGCTCTTTTTTTGGGTCGGGCGTAGGGCGGACCCTCCCCCGACACGGCACCGGCTGGAACGCCCGGCGGATGGTTAACGGAGCCCGCCGGGACCGGTGCCGCCTCGGGGAAGGGACCTCAGCCCCGGAGCGAGGCGAGCGCCCACGCCGCGATGAACGGCACGGCGGCCGAGAAGCACACCCGCGCCAGCCCGTAGGCCCCCTGCGCGGTGCACATCCAGCCGGCGGCGTCCATCACGACGGCCGAGGCGAGCAGCGCCCGGGTCATTCGCGACCGCGGCCGAACGGCCACTCGCCCGGCGCGGGGTCGATCTCCATGACGTCGTATGCCACCGGGTCGAGCGCCTGCCTGCGGTCGAGCGCGACCAGGCGCGCGAGGTAGGCGGGGTCGCCGATGCGGACGTGCTCGCGGAACGCGTAGCGCGCGTCGGCCAGGAACTCGAACACCTCCGTGTGCCACTCGGCATCCTTGTCGGCCCACGTCACCATGCCGCCCATCGTCGTGATGTCGTCGGGCAGCTCGTAGCTCTTGCCTGTCATTCCTCTTCCCCCATCCCTATGCGGCCTCGTCCGTGTTCCAGCCCATCAGGTCGTTGGGCGTGCAGCCGAGGGCCTGGGCGATGGCGTACGCCTTGTCGACACCCGGGACCATCGAGCCGTTCTCGTAGCCGATGATTGAAGATGCCGAGAGCCCCGCCTTGTTGGCCAGCTGCTCCTGAGACATATCGGCGCGAGCACGGGCGGCGCGCAGGTTCGCTCCGAACTCGTCCTTCGAAAATTTCATCTTTTCCTCCTTCTGAAATAGGAAACTTCTTCCCTGTGCAATTCAGAGTATAGGTAATCTTTTCCCGATTGCAATAGCAAACTAGGGCTTTTCTTGCCTTTTCTTTTGTGTATCTATAGAATCCTCGGTAAATACTTCCCCATATTGGAGGTGACGATGAACTTAAAACTTAAGCAGGCTAGGAAAGAAAACGGATATTCACAGGCCGATCTAGCAAACGCGTTGAACGTTGACATCAAAACGGTAGGCAACTGGGAACGAGGGAAGACCCTTCCCGATATTGAGCAGCTCTGGAAGTGCGCGAAGGTTCTCCACACCGACCCCAACGACCTCCTCGGCTGGTACGAGGAGCATCCCGAGGACAGGCCGACGGCGCCGGCGGGCGCGGAGGGCGAGCTGATCACCTGCTACCGGCAGAGCACCGAGAAGAGGCGCTCGAAGATCCTGGAGACGGCACGCGACCAGGCCGAGCTGTCCCAAAATCAACCTGCAGCGCCTGAAATCGAAGGGCTGGAAGCGGATCAAGTAAGGTCCGCGTAGGCATTCAGAGGAACCACCTGCGAGATTGGCAGATAACATGGGAATGTACGATTCAATCGACCGCCTGGTGAACCTGTGCGACGAGGTCATCGAGAGCGACCCGCCCGGTCTCAGGCAGAAGGTGGTGGCACGGTATATGACGGCATTCGGGGAAATCATCGAGCGCGAGACCGGGACCAGAGTGATGGGCAATACCAGTCCCGACATGATCGATATCACGTCCATCGAGACGATCCGCGAGCTGCTGCTCGCGCACCGGGACCGCATGGAGTACGAGTACATGATGGCCAAGGCGACTGCCGACCAGATCGAGGCGAGGGCGACCGCCGCCGTCGAGGCGACTGTCACGGTCGACTTCAACCAGACCATCAAGCAGATATCGAACAGCCAGGGCCTGTCGCCCAAGGATCTCGCCGCCGTGAAGCTTGCCCTCGCCGACCTGCGGTTTGCCGCCGAGGAGAAGGACGAGGGAGGCTTCGCCGAGAAGGCAAAGGACGCGCTCGCCCTCGCATCCAAGGCCGCGGGGCTCGTCCCCAAGGTGGCCAAGGCGATCGGCACCCTCGCGGCGCTCCTCGGGGCGTAGGCGCTAGTTAAAAGAATAGGGCGCACCCGGAGGCACGCCCTATCCGACCTTCCCAACTATCGCCAAGCGAAGAACCCGGGGGTACGTATCGATGGGAGGGAACCTTTTATGAACCATTCTAGCTGTCGGCTGGAAGATCGCGGGCTTCCTCTAGACGCCCATATATCCGATGAGGACCCATTGCCCGGTCTGCGGGCACCTCACGGCGCGGCTAGGTTTTTTCGGTTTTTCCGAAAAAACCCAAACGGGTGCAGGCACGCACCAAAACGCCAGTTGTTTCCCATTTTCGTAACGTCACGAAAATGGGTGAAGGGAGAGTAATGGAAGGCAATTGCGAGCAGACGTACAACCGGCTGCTGGATAAATCCAGCGAGGCCTTCGTCCTCGCCATCGAGCTCTACAACAGACCGAGCATCAAATACAGGGTCGAGGGCTTCTCGTTCTTTATCTGCAACGCGTGGGAGCTGATGCTCAAGGCGAAGCTGATAGCGGACAGGGGCATATCGGCCGTCTACTACAGGGACAACACCGACAGGACGATCACGCTAGAGCGCTGCATCTCCCAGGTCTTCACAAACGACAAGGACCCGCTGAGGCGCAACCTCGAGGACATCATCCGCCTGCGCAACACGAGCACGCATTTCATCGTCCAGGAATACGAGCAGATCTACGTCGGCCTGTTCCAGTCGTGCGTGACGAACTTCGACGAGAAGATGTACGAGTTCCACGGGAGAAGGATGTCGGATATCATCCCCCAGCATTTCCTGATGCTGTCGATGAGCGCCAACCCCGCCACGCCGGAGGTGATACGCGCCAAGTACCCAGTCGAGATAGCCTCGAAGTTCCTTTTCGATGAGTCGGAGATCGAACAGGAGCAGCAGCTTCAGGAAAACCAAAGGTACTCGTGCGTCTTCCTGACCGAGATGGCGATAACGAAGAACCCCAAAAATGCGGATTTCACCGTCGCCATCGACAACTCGTCTGACAGGACGATCCGCACCGCGAAGGTATTCCAGGACCCCAAGAACACGCACCCGCTGTCGATGAAGAAAGTGCTCGAGCATGTCAATTCAAGGCTCGGCAGGCTCGGGATCGTACTCATGGCAAATGGCGAACCGAAACTGTTCACCGCCAATGACTGGAAGCTGTTCCTGAACTTCTACGACATCAAGTCGAACAAGGAACTCGCCTACAAGCACGAGGTCGGAAGGAACGGCTCGTACACATACTCGATGAAAACCGTTGATTTCATTGTGGAAAGGATCCGCGAGAACCCGTCGGGCGTAGTCGACTCCCTGAAGCAGGCGCTCGCTAAAAAGCAAAACGAGACGACCCCAGGGGCAAAGGATTCTAAGCGGAAATAACCGCCTACTCCCATTCGGGAACCCAGCCGTATTCCTTCGCGGGTACGTCTCGTTACCGTGATTATCGTACTAATTGGCGTTGTTGTAAATCGAGCGGTTATGGAGATTGGAGACTGCAACGGCATTCAACGCGATTATGGCCCGCGGCGCGACATGGTTTTTCGGTTTTTCCGGAAAATCCAAGCGGACGCCCAAGTTGTCAAGGAATCTTTGGCAACTCCAGAAATAAAGAAACCCCACCGCGCACGGCTGGAACCTTGGCGCGGTGGGGTGACAACAAGGATGCCGGAGTAATACGGAGATAGCTCCGGGCAACCTAGGGACATTATATGACACGCAAGCAGAGGCGCCGCGCGTGGGGCTCAATCACCGAGGCCAAGCGCGGCAAGAAATACATCCTCCGATGGCAGGAGAACACGCCGTGCGGACGCAAACGTAAGACCAAGACGGTATACGGCACCTACCGCGAGGCATGCGCCGAGCTCGACCGCATCCACGTCGAGCGCGCCGATGACAAGCCGGTGCCGACCATCGCCCAGGCGTACGGCACATGGCTCGAGCCGACCATGGCAGCGCAGGTAGCCGCCGGCACGCTCGCGCCGAACACCCGCAACCTCGTCACAAGGTCGTGGGCGAACTACGTCGGCCCCACATGGGGTTCAATGCCGGTCGACCAGTTGCGCCCCGTGCATCTACAGGAATGGCTTCTGACTCTCCCCGCAGCAACGGCGGACACTGCCCTACTCACCCTGCGCAAGATATACGGAACCGTGTCGGGCTTTGTCGTGCTGCCCATCGACCCGTTTGCCGCCACCGTGAAATACACCATGCCCACGCGCAAGACGCGCGAGCGCTCCAAGCGCCTGTACACGCTCGCCGAAGCCAAGGACATCCTGGGGCGCCTGCACGGGACCTCGCTCGAGGCGCCGTTCATCATGGCGTGCTTTGGATCATGCCGCTCGGGTGAGTCGCTGGGCATCCGCACCGATGAGGTCATGCCATTCGCGGCGGAATCCACAACGCTCGCGACGGTCGACCTCGTGCGCCAGATGGAGCAAGCGGGCATCGAGCCCACGGCGGACGGCGTACTCAAGACGCGGAAGTCCATACGCACAGTCGTGGTGCTGCCGGATGCCGCCGGGCGCCTGCTCGAAATTGCAGGCGAGCGCCGCGCGGCAGGCTCCGAGTGGCTAGCAGATCGCGGGGACGGACTGCCCATGAATCGAGGGATGTGCAATCATAGATGGAAGAAGTGGTGCGAGGCCGAGGGCGTCGAGCACATCCCATGGTCGAACCTCCGCAACTCGTGGCGAACCATCTGCGAGATGGAGCTGCACATGCCCTGGGACCTCATGGAAATGCTCATGGGCCACTCCCTGCCGGGCGTGTCGGGGCGACATTATATTCGTCCCTCCCGTGAGCAGGTGGCGCGTTCCGTTTGCGACGCGCTTGGGATAAATTGGGATATTTCCCAACAAACCAGCAGGTAAAACGGGCGTTGTTAATAGTGGCAGTATTAAGATTCGCAGCCCAAAACCACCGCAAAGGGGACAGGCGCCTTTGCGGTGATTTTTCCTTTTTGACGTCTAGTCGTCGGCGAGCTGGATGCCGAGCAGGCCCGAGAGCGCAAGTGCCTGCTCGGCATTGACCGTCAGGCCCCGCAGCTCACGGTAGTCGCCCGAGACGACAGGGGCCGCGAACGCGCAACGCGATACATCCATGCCGGAAAGCGGCGTCTTGAACACATCGATTCGCGTCAGGTCGCAGCCGTCCAAGCGCAATTGCCCCAGCTTTGCCCCCTGGAGGGCGACCTCGGTCAAACGCGTGTCACGCGCAGCCATGGGGCCAATGCGTCCCTCCGAAAGGTTCGCATAGCTCAAATCGCACGATGCAAACGATACACTCGACAGACGCGCCCTGAGCAAGTTGAGCCCCGGCGCCGAGCAGTCAACGAAGTCGCAGCGGTTGAGCCAGCAGCCTTCCATGTTGCAGCGGATAAATCGGCAACCGCGAAACACCACGTCGCGAAACGTCGAGCCGCTCCAGTCAACGCCATCGAACTCGCAAGACCGGAACACAACGCCATCGAAGGTCGCGCCGTTCGCAACGTCATAGGCAAGATCCAAATCCTCAAAAGCGGTATTGGAAACGTGCTCATCGCCTTCGGCAAAGAGGTCGATGAGCTCGTCCATGCCCATATGGCAGCCAAGCCGTTCGTTTACCCGGGCAAAACCACCACAAAGGTGCCTGTCCCCTTTGTGGTGGTTTGGGGCTGCACTACTCACCGAGCATCTCTTGGAGCTTGGCTGCCACGGCATGTCCCAAGCTCTCGTGGCTCTCGGGCATCATGTGCAGATAATCGATATCGCCCGGCTCGGCAAAATCGGCGGCATTCAAAAAGTCGCAGCCAAACTGCTCAGCCACATGCGCGTAGTACTCACCAAAATGTTCCGAGGCTTCTACGGAATGCTCGTCAAAATCGGTCATATATACGTCGGCGATCTGCGGCTTAATCTTGATAGGCGCCATCAGCAGAATCCGTGGGCAGGGCGCGGCATCGGTCCAGGCAAACGCACGGACGGTGCGAATCAACGCCATGGCGCCGCGGGCAATATCGGAGGCCGTCACGCCAAAGACCGTCTTGCAGTCGTTGGTGCCCAGCATAATCACGATCGCGTCCAGCGGCTTATGAGCTTCGAGCAGCATCGGCAGCGCGCGAATGCCGTTGAGGTTGGTGTCCAGATGGCACATATCATCGCGCACCGTCGTGCGACCATTTAGGCCTTCCTCAATCACATGCCAACCCTCACCCAGGTCACGCTGCACCACACCGCACCAGCGCACATCCTGCGCATAGCGCACTGCGGTGCTGTCGCGCATACCCGCTGGATCATAGCCATAGGTGTTGCTGTCACCAAAGCACAGAACGTTTTTCATCTTGAGCTCCCTATTCCGTAAAAAGCCGACGGGGGCGATCCCTCCCGTCGGCTTGGCATATCACATCGCACGCACCGCTTACAGGTACTTGCGCCAGTCGTCCTCGTCCTCATCGTCCTCGGCTGCTGCCCGGGCCTGCTCGGCGGCACGAGCGGCTGCGGCGCGGGCGGCAACCTGGGCATAGGACTCCTCGTTGCGCTCGGGGAAGTTTGCCAGCACGTGCTCGAACTTGGCAAAATCCTCGTCCCAGCGCGTAGAGGGCACGGCAAAGAAGACCTGTTTGACCTTGAAGTCGCCCGATGCGAGCTCCTTGCGGAAGAGCTCGGCCACGGCCTCGGCGTCAAAGCCGTTGTTCTCGCAGCCCCAAGCACCCAGTACGAGCTTCTCGCGGCCCAGCTCGTCGCAGACAGCAAGCACAAAGCGGATACGGTCGCGCAGAGCGTCAAGCAAGGCATCGTCGCTCACGCGGTACTCCTGGCGAGCACGCTTGGCGTTGGGTGCAGCGGCGACGATTACGTCGGCGTAGGCGTGCACATGGTTGCGGTCGAAGCGCACAGCGGGCACCACCAGCGCACGGTTGCGGTACAGCTCGCAGTTGATGTTGCGGCGACGGTTCTCTCCGTACCACTTACGCTGCTTATCGAGGACGTTGTACAGATACGAATCGGCACAGAGCGTGGCCTCCTGGCCCAGATAGCCCTGGATGTAGCCACCGCCCGGGTTGGTGAACGAGGCAAAGGCGAGCACAGCCATGTCGCAGAACTGCGCGTAGCCTCGGCCGTTATCCAAAATGGCCTGCGTGGCAGAGGCGTCAAGCACGGTGACCTCGGGCAGGACCGAAGCGGGCTCCTCGGCGGCAGGCGTGGACTCGGTCTCCGCGGCCTCCTCTGCGGGCGCAGGCTCGGCCACGGCCTCGGTCTCGACGGGCGCAACCTCAGCGGTCTCGACCTCGGCGGCCTCAGACTCCTCGGCAGCTTGCTCCTCAGCAGCCGCTGCCTTCTGGGCCTTGGCCTTCATCGCCGCGACAAAACCGGCAGGCATACCATCGAACTCGCGCACGCCGGCAAGCGAACGCTCGATGTCCTTGGCGCAGACCTCGGACACAGCCGCCACATGGCGCTCGGCGGCCTTGGCACGCGCCTCGCGCTTGGGATTGGGCTGACCCGCTCGGTTGGACCTGCGGTTACGGTTCCTGTTGTCGACGTCTGCCATACGTGGCCACCTTTCCTGTCGCTGCCGCTATCGGCTTTTCCCATCCATGATACCCCGCCGCGCACAAAAAAGACGGCCCCGAAGGACCGCCTTTCGCATCGTTTTACCGTGTCCGGCAGGAAGCGTCGCAATGCCGCGCTTTAATCGCGACGGCCAAGGATGTTCAGAATGCGCAGGAACACGTTGATAATATCCACGAACAGGTTAGAGGCCATAAGCACGGCGTTGGGCAGCGTGGGCGGCACCGTCGTTGCCACATAGGTGTCGTAGCCGATGAAGCCGGCGAACACCACGATCACGATCAGGTCGGTGATGGACTGCGAAACACCCATAAACATCAGAACCATCTCAACCAAAATGGTGGCAAGCAGAATACCAAAGCCGATGCCATACACACGCTGGAAAAACTTGGGGAAGGTCACGCCCAGCGCACCAAAGACAAAGGTGATGGCGGCCGTGGCGATAAAGGCGGTGTTAATGGTAGGCAGGTCGTAGTTGGCAAGACCAAACGACGCCGTCAGGCCAAAGGTGCTCGCAAAGACCACGTAGCCCACGAGTGACAGGCCCACGGACTGTTTGCTGGCAGCAGCCGACATCATGACCATGCCGACGATGGTCAAAATAAATGAGCCAAAGACCAGCGGCAAAGCGGCCCCGCTCATCATCATGCGCGCAAACGACATGGTGCTCGTAAAGTAAGCACCGGCGCCCATGGCGCAAAAGCCCAAAAAGATCAGGGCAGACATGACAAGGTTGTACGCGCGCGGCGACATCTCCTTGGCACGGCTTGCGCCGGTTTCTATGGGGCCGTTCTGATAGCCCTGGATATCGTTCATACTTCGTCCTTTCAAAAAGCGCCGCGACGGCGCCGTAGCTGACAAGTTTCCTGCCATTGTACCCGAACGCCACGCGTTCTTACCTGCGACGCTCGCTCTCAAGCGTCCGGTCGAACGCCCACACCCACCAACGCATCAGATGAGTCTGCGAGCCATCCGGTCGCTCGCGTGCCTGTTCTTCCAGATACAGTTCGGTCGCATGTCCGCCAAAACGAACCTTATAAGTCGCCGTACGAATGCCGTGGACCGTCAGGCCAAAACCGGTGGACGAGACAATCTCGTCAATCGTAAAGCAACGACCATCGACCCAGCAGACGGTAACCGGCACGACCTGTCCGCCCGCGAGGATGCGAGCCACGACGTCCACATACTGCTTGTGCACGCGTCGAGTTTTGCCGTCTGTCTGTCGATATTCCATGCCTCCTATTATCGAACGCATGTTTGCGTATTGTAAAGCGAACAGACTGTGGTTTTGGGGTGTTGGGGCGCGCGCACGTGTCCTCATGGCGTGTTAGCAAAAAGAACACCCGCGGTCAACAGGGCTAATATTCAAATTTAGTGCCAAAAAGTTCACTTCTCCCATCAGAACTCGGTAAAGAAACCCGCAGGAGGTGATACGATTTATCATGTTTTTGTAACGTGTCTGCAAACTTCGAGAAAGCCCATATATGGACGTAACGTTCTCAACCTTCCTCGGCCAAATTGTGTCGAACCCAGTCCTTGCCGTCACCGTGATCCTCGCGTTGGGCGCCATCTTCGTCAATGGATGGACCGACGCGCCCAACGCCATCGCGACCTGCGTCACTACGCGCTGCATGCCCGCCCGCGCCGCCATTCTCATGAGCGCCGCGTTCAACTTTTTGGGCGTGCTCATCATGACGCATTTTAATGCCAGCGTCGCCAACACCATCTCGCATATCGTCGACTTTGGCGGAAACAGCACCATGGCGCTCGCCTGCCTATGCGCGGCGCTGTTCTCCATCGTCGTCTACGGTGCCACGGCATCGCGTTTTGGTATCCCCACCTCGCAGAGCCACAGCCTCATCGCCGGCCTGACCGGCGCTGCTATCGCCCTCGGTGGCGCCAGCAGCGTCAACGTCCACGAGTGGATGAAGGTCATCTACGGCCTGGCGCTCTCCATCGGACTGGGCTTTGTCATGGGCTGGGTCCTGTGCAAGCTCGTCTCGATTCTTTTCGCCGCCGCCAACAGGCGACGCGCCAACGTCTTCTTTAAATACGCTCAGATCGCGAGCGCTGCGGCCATGAGCTTTATGCACGGCGCGCAGGATGGACAGAAGTTCATCGGCGTGCTCTTTTTAGGTGTCGCCTTTGCCAGCGGGCAGACGAGCGTCGGCGACGCCGGCATCCCCATCTGGATCATGCTGCTGTGCTCGGCAACCATGGGCATCGGCACCAGCGTGGGCGGCGAGCGCATCATCAAGTCCGTCGGCCAGAGCATGGTCAAGCTCGAAAAGTACCAGGGCTTCTCAGCCGACCTGGCGGGCGCCGCGAACCTGCTACTTGCCACCCTTACCGGCATCCCCGTGTCCTCCACGCACATCAAAACCTGCGCCATCATGGGCGTCGGCGCCGTCAAGCGCCTCTCGGCCATCAACTTCGGCGTGGTCAAGGACATGATGTTCACGTGGTTCTTCACCTTCCCCGCCTGCGGACTCATCAGCTTTGTCATGGCCAAGCTGTTCATGATGTTCATCTAGTCAAACCGAGCGTCCATCCGGACCGTAATACCTCGCCTGCCCGTCTTCGCCTCGAAAGGACCCACTCATGGCAAAGAAACCCGATTCGTTCTACTTTGACAATTACGTCGCCTGCGCCGACCTTGCTGTCCAGGCCGCAGAGTTGCTCATCAAGATTTTTGAGAACTTTGATCCCGCGCAAATCCACGACATGCTCGAGGAGATGCATGCGATTGAGCATGCGGCCGACAAGAAGCACCATGAGCTCGAGGATGCCCTGCTCACTGCCTTTATCACCCCGCTTGAGCGCGAGGATCTGGACCTGATGAGTTGCGCGCTCGACACTGTGCTTGACCGTATCGAAGGCGTCGTGCAGCGCGTCTACTTCACCAACATCCAGAGCATCCACCCCGATGCCATTGTCATCGCCCACAAGGTGACCGACGCCTGCCGCGCCATGAAGGACCTGATGGTCGAGCTGCCCAACTACCGCAAGTCCAAGACCCTGCGCGAGCTCGTCATCCAGATCAACACCATCGAATCCGAGGCCGACGAGCTCTACATCAACGCCATGCGCAACCTGCACGTCAATGGCAAGGATCCGCTTGAGGTCATCGCTTGGCGTGACGTGTACGCCTTCTTGGAGTACTGCGCCGACTGCTGCGAGAATGTGGCCGATGTTGTGGATTCGATTGTCATGAAGAACAGTTAATTGGGGGGTACGTATCCCACCGGTCGCGGGCCCGACCACTAATACCTTTTTCACTCCGGCTGCAAGCAGAGTCGTTTAAAAGGTATTAGTGGTCGGGCCCGCTCCCTTACGTACCACCATTGGGAACTTTGGCTGAGGGGTTGAGCGTGGTGGGGCCTTTGCTGTGATGGCCCTTGATTGCTCGGGGTTTTACTTTGGTATTCGATGAGCGATTGGCTGATTGCTGCTTTGGGTACTGTTTGGGTTACTTTGGGTTTGTTTGATTTTTAATTGTTGGAGGGCTTGTATGTCTTATTTGGATCTGGCTCGGGGTCGGTATTCTTGTCGTGAATTTGAGGCTCGGGCTGTGGAGCAGGCTGTGGTGGATGCCATTGTTGAGGCTGGACGCATTGCTCCTTCTGCTTGTAATAACCATCCAGCCCGTGTGATGGTGTTGGATACGCCTGAGCTTCTGGAGAAGGCAGCTGCTTGTCAGCCTCGGTTTGCTCGTGATGGATCCATCTTTGGCGCTCCGCTCATCTTCCTCATTTGCAGCGTTACCGACGACGCTTGGGTTCGTCCCTATGACCAGATGAACTCCAGCGCTATCGATACCTCGATTGTTTGCGATCAGATGATGATGGAGGCCGAGGAGCAGGGCTTGGGAACGTGCTGGGTATGCCATTTTAAGCCCGAGCTAGCCCGTGAGCAATTCAACCTGCCCGAGGGCGTTTATCCCTATCACATGCTCGTCTGCGGCTATCCTGCCGACCACATCGCCGATCCCGAGCATCGCGAGGCCCGTACCATTCCCCTCCCCGACTTCCTCCTCAAGTAGGTTTTGGCGCATGCCCTAAAACCACCTTTTGCCACGCGCCCTTCGCCGAGTTCTGTCCTATCGTACACAGAGCTCGGCGTTTTCGCGCTCAGGGCGCACGCGCTTCCCTATTGAAATGCAAGTGGAACAGCTTTCACGAATACATGGCCGAGCCGTGGGCGACTAACACGGCAACCATCATTCCTCGATAAAAGCCGGAACGCGGTTAGTCCTGCGCATCTTGAAATCACCAATCTTGTGAGAGACATAGAGAATGCCGTCCATCCCATCTCGCGATGCATATGACAGGTGAACAGAACCGCAATCCGCTCCATCATTGTCGAGAAGATCGAACGAATTCGGATCGCTCGTTGCGGCCAAACGACCACTCAGACAAGAGCCATCGTCATTACAGATTTGCCATTCCATGTCTTCGCCTGCAAGAATCGCCATAGACGTCCTGGTCGCGCCATCGCTGACATACATCCCGTCTATGCCAAACCCATTTTCAGCACCATCGATGAACGACTGCTCGGACCTATACGTCGCAAATGATGCACATAGCGCCATTGCAAGACCAACTACAAGGACAACAATTACAATCCTTACGTAGCTCTTAGCCATCATGCCATCCCTCTTTTCGCTTGCCTAAGGAAATGCGGAAGAAGCTGTTCGTCGCGGCTTGTTTGCACACCTTTCTGCCCCGGTTCGGCTACTTAGGTTGCTTGAGCGATGCTATATATGATTTTATCCGTATACGTAATATGAATTTTGGACATATCGAAATTTGTCAATAATTGTGAGAGCTTTCGCCTTCAGTGAAATGTATTGGCCTGTCTCTCATGCAAATTAAGTCCCTGGCAGGCGTTCCGAAGAGCACGATATTCTTAATTTGATAAATGATAGGAATTAAGGCATGTCCCAAAAATCTAATAAAAAGGAGCCCGCAAGTGCGAGCTCCTCTTAAGGGCGCTAGATTGTAGCTCTGGCGCTAGTCCAGGTCGTCGGCAGCGAAGTTGTCGATCGGGGCGAAGGGATCGGCCACGGGGACAACCGGGTCAGCGACGGGCAGCGGCTCGGCGGGAACAGTCACCGCAGGAGAAGCGGCAGAACCGACCGGTGTGGAGGCCATGAGATCGGCCGGGAAGGAGTTCTGGGCATCGTCCATGAAGTGCTGGATGAGCTTGAGATACTCGGCCTTGAACTCCTCACGGGAAGCCTTGAGACGATCGATCTCCTCGAGCTCAGCCTGCTTCTCAGTCAGAGCCTGGCGGATAACCTCGCGGGCCTTGGCGTCAGCCTCGTTGCGGATACGCTCAGCGTTCTCGTTGGCATCGTTGACGATGGTCTCAGCGGTCTGCTGGGCAGCGATCAAGGCAGCGGAAATCTGGCGCTCCTGAGCGGAAAAGTCAGGGGCGGGAGCAGCCACGGGGGCGGCAGGAGCGGCCTGGGCGGTGGCATCCTGAGCCTGGGCAAGCTGAGTCTGCGCATCGGCAAGCTGCTGCTCGGTAGCAGTCAGACGACCCTTAAGGTCGACGATCTTAGCGAGCATAGCGTCAACCTCGGAGGACAGCGTCTCCAAGAAGACGTCGACCTCAGCAGGATCGTAGCCACGCTTGGCCTCAGAGAAAGTCTGAGCCTGGATGTCTGCAGGGGTAATAGCCATAACAAGTTCTCCTTTATCTTCGCCTTGGCGCCGTGCGCCCGACGTGAGTTACTAAGCCAGTTTTATATGAGTATACCTATAAGAAGTTGCAGAACCAGCTTCTGCACCAACTGCAACGCAATAATCGCAACGACCGGTGAAAAATCGACGCCGCCCATGGGCGGGATAAACCGGCGGAACAAATTGAGCCACGGGCCGCACACGCTATCGAGAACAGCGGCGATATCCTGTAGCAATCCACCCTGCTTCATGGGAATCCACGTCATAAGGCAGTAGACCACGATGAGCGTGGAGTAAAAGTTGAACAGCGTATTGACCAGCTGGACAATGGTGTAGATGTTGATGAGAATCTCCTCGTCTTGTCTTTACTTAAGGTAGCCGTCGGCACGGAGCTTTTTGAGGTCTGAATCCTTGACCTCGCAACCGGCGGGCAGCACCATAAACACGCGATCGCCCACCTCTTTGACTGTGGCGCCCAGGCCGCAGGCAAAGCCGTAAGAGAAGTCCAGGACGCGCTTGGCGACCTCGGTACGAACGCCCACAAAAATCAGCGCGACAGGCTGCTTGGTGCGCACGCGACGCACGACGGTCTCTACGTCGTCATAGCTCTCGGGGCGCAGGACATAGGCCGGCAGCTGCGGCGTAGCGTTGATGATGTTGCTCGCATACGCCGAGGCATCGCTCGGTGAGGGAGCAGGTGCGGGGGCAGCAGCGCGGGCACGCGTGCTCTCGGCGTAGCTCGACGGCGTGTCGTAGGCACCGGGACGATAACCGCCCGCAACCGTCTCCTGCGAGCGCGACGGCGGGTTGTAGGTCGTAGCGTGGCGAGAATCGTCGCCGACCAGCTGACCGGAGCGCGTGTACACGGCCACCGACTCGGCCTCGCCGCGGCGCGTCTGACCAAGCAGGCCGTTGCTCGGCTCATCCTGGGTGTAGAAGCCCTCGCCCGAGGCACCGCTGTAACCGTTGTTCTGGTAGCCATCGTCATAGCCGTCATCGTAGCCGTAGTCGTCGTCCTGACCATAACCCTGGTCGTAACCCTGCTGGCCGCCCAGGTGCATCTTATTTTTAATCTCGTCAAGGAAGCCCATGGTTGTGTCCTCTCGCGGTTTAGTGCAGGCGCTCCGATAATCAGTGCGCACTTCAGAGCCTTATTTTACTGCAAACTCCGGGCTAAATACTACCCTGCCCAGGCGAACGAGCGTAGAGCCTTCCTCAAGGGCAGGCTCAAAGTCCTCGCTCATGCCGCAGGAAAGTTCGGGCAGGCTCAGGTCGGAGTGCGTCGCCTCAAGCTCATCCCTTAGCTCGCGAAGTCCGGCAAAAGTGCGGCGCGCCACATCCTTATTCCCCCGGGGTGCCATAGTCATAAGGCCCTGCACACAAATTCCCTCAAGCTCTGCAAGCTCACTTGCGGCAGCGCGAACCTCGTCGGGCGAAAAGCCGCCCTTGGACTCCTCGCCGCTCACATTAACCTCGAGCAGCACGCGCTGGGGGCCGGAGAGCTCGCCCGCCTCAATCTTGCGGACCGCACGGCTCGAGATGGCCTGCGCCAAATGCAGCGAGCTTACCGAATGAATCAGCTCGGCCGAGCCCAGAACCGCATTGATCTTGTTGGTCTGCAGGTTGCCGATCATATCGAAGCGCACCTCGGGTAGCTCCGGATGCTCTACGAGGCCCGCAAGCTTGCGAACGAGCTCCTGCGGGCGGTTCTCGGCAAAATGGCGATACCCCGCCTGAATAGCGGCAACGGTCTCATCAACGCCAACAGTCTTGGAGACGGCAATCAGGCGCGTGGCATCGTGGGGACGGCCCGCGCGATCGAGTGCTGCATAAAAACGTTCGAGAATCTGCTCGCGGCGAGCGCGTATCAAGTCCAAATAGTTATCCATTGCCAATCGCCTCCGCAGACAGCCAAACAAGTAGTCCCATGCTAACGCAAGAGCGCGGCCTCGCATGTGCAAGGCCGCGCTCACTTAGGTATTTACAATCTTTCGACGAACGGGGCCGCCCTACTCCTCGTCGTCCTCGGCGTCGTCCTCGTCCTCGAGGTGCTCGAGCAGGTAGCGGAGACCCTCGCTCACCTCGTTAGCGGGCACTTTGGCAACATAGTGTGCATCGACGGCAGGCCTCATGATGACACCCTCGCCCGAAGGCACGCGCATGCTCTCAAGCTCATCCTCGTCCGTACGGGCGATATCGCCGGCAGTCAAACGCTGTCCGGTCAAAAGGAAGGTCAGACGGCAGGCGGCATCGATCGAAATCGAGGCGATACGATCGAGGTAACGCGAAACCATGATGGCGCGGCGCAGGTCGTCATAGTTGCTGTCGTCGTCCATAAAATCGCCCGTGTCCATGCGGTTAAAGGTGCGGAAGAACTTCTCGTACGCCGCATGCACCGGCTCGTCCTCGCCGGCCAGGTTGCAGATGATGGACATGTCGTTGGTGACGAGCGCAGAAAGTGACGAACCCAGCACCTGGTAAACAGCCTCGGCCTCGGCCTCGACCGTAGCGACGAGTTCCTGGGGCAGCGAGATGTCGGCCTTGACCATATGACGCGTGGCGCGGCAGATCTGGCGAACCTTATCGGTCATGCGCTGCAGGTTAAAGTCGACGTAGATGATCGTCTGCAGCAAGCGGAAGTCGGAGGCGACCGGCGACTGCGTAGCGATCAGGTTGTAGCACACGGCCTCCAAGTTGGCGCAGCGCGCATCGATCGAGAGCGTGCGCTTCTTGGTCTTGGTGGCGAGCTTGCGATCGTCGGTCACATAGGCCTTCACGGCGTCGTGAAGCGCCAGGTCTACAGCCTCGTAGATGCTCAGCATCTCGTGACGGGCTTCGATGAGCTGACGGGAAAACAGTTTGCGCATGGTTCACTCCAATCAGTTGGGTGCGGTCATGCCGCCCGCACAGTGAATACGCACCGGACCAGGTCCGATCGGCTTGGGACTAGTCGCACCGATCAGCCAAAGCGGCCGGTGATATAGTCTTCCGTCCGTGAATCCACCGGGCTGGTGAAGATCGCGTCGGTTTGACCATACTCGATGAGCGTGGCGGGCTCGCCGGCAACTTCCTGCAAGAAAAATGCGGTGTAGTCGCTAATACGAGCGGCCTGCTGCATAGAATGCGTGACGATGATGATCGTCATCTCGGGCGCCAGCTCGGCCATCAGATCCTCGACCTTGGAGACGGACGTGGGGTCGATGGCGGAGCAGGGCTCGTCCATCAGAAGGACATCGGGCTGCACCGCAAGCACACGCGCAATGCACAGACGCTGCTGCTGACCGCCCGAGAGCGCCAAACCGTCCTTGTTGAGCTGATTGGATACCTCTTTCCAGAGGTTGGCGCGCTTGAGCGATTCTTCCACGATGTCATCGAGGTCGCTTTTGCTAGTCACGCCCTGCAGACGAGGGCCAAAAGCGACATTCTCGTAGATGGATTTGGGGAACGGGTTGGGCTGCTGAAAAATCATGCCCACGCGACGGCGAAGGTCGACCGGGTCGACGCCCTCGGCATAGATATCGTTGCCGTCGAGCGTCATGGTGCCCTCGACGCGGGTGCCCTCGATCAGGTCGTTCATACGGTTGATGCAGCGCAAAAACGTCGATTTGCCGCAGCCCGAAGGACCGATAAACGAGGTGATGGCGTTTTTGGCGATGTTGAGGTCGAGCCCCGTCAGCGCATGAAAGTCACCGTACCAAAAGTTGAAATCCTTGGCCGTGATGGCCGCTTGCTCCGGCGTGGGAGCGGACTGATAGACGGACATGGGACTCCTTAACTAGCGGCGTTTGCGCGACAGATAACGCGCAAACAGGTTGAAGGCCAGAATAATCGCCATCAGCAAAAGCGCAGTGCCGTAGGCTGCGTTCATGTTGATGCCGTCATTGGCAAGCAGATAAAGGTGAACGGTCATGGGACGACCGGAATCGAGCGGCGAAATAGGCAGGTTGATGGCCTGACCCATGGTGTAGAGCACCACGGCGGTCTCGCCGATGGCGCGGCCGATGGCAAGCACGATGCCGGTGGCGATGCGGCCAAAAGCCGAAGGAAGCACGATCTTGGAGACGACCTGCCACTTGGTGGCGCCCAGGCCATATGCACCCCAACGGATATAGCGCGGAACGGCGCGGATTGCCTCCTCGGTGGTACGCATGACAATAGGCAGCATCAGAAGCGCCAGCGCCAGGGCGGCCGAAACCATCGAAAGACCCAGGCCCATAGCCTCGACAAACAAGGCATAGCCAAAGAGGCCCATAACAATGGAGGGCACCGAGGCCAGGGCATCGGCAGCATAGCGAATGATGCCGACGACTTTGCCCTGTTTGGCGTACTCGGCCAGATAGACCGCAGCCAGGACGGCAACCGGCGTGCAGATGAGCATGGCGAGCGCCGTCACGTAGATGGTCGAGACGATCGTGGGCCAAATGCCGCCCTCGGCGTTGACGCCCTGCGGCCAGCCGAAGATAAAGTCGAGCGAGATATGCGGCAGGCCGTTGATGACCACGTAGGCGATGATGGCGATCAGCACCAGCGTGGTGATATAGGCCGCGGCGCGAAACACGCCGAGCATGATCTTGTTGGAGAGGTCCTTGTTGATGCGGCCCTTCTTGCCATGGGAAAGGGCACGCTTGATGCGCTCGCGCGACGAGGTCGTATCGACCGTCGTGTCAACGGAATCGAACATAGCCTACCCCCTCTTCTTGGAAATCAGGCGGACGATACCCACCAGTGCAGCGGAGATGATAAACAGGACAACGCCCATGCCAAACAGAGCCGAGCGGTGCAGGCCCGAGGAATAACTCATATCGAGCGCGATCTGACTCGTGAGCGTTGAGATAGGGCTCGAGATGCTATCCGGAATGACCGGGGCGTTGCCCACGACCATCAGTACGGCCATGGTCTCACCGATGGCGCGACCCATACCCAAAACGATGGCGTCCACAATGCCCAGCTTGGCGGCCGGCAGCACGACTTTGTAGATGGTCTGCCACTTGGTGGCACCCATGGCATAGGATGCCTCGCGAATGCCCATGGGAATGGAATTGAGGGCATCGATGGTGAGCGTGGTGATGGTGGGAACGATCATGATGGCGAGCACGAACCACGCCGTCAGCGCGCCAAAGCCAAGACCGCCGGTCAGCTGCGCGATAAACGGACGGATGATGACCATGCCAAAGAAGCCGTAGATGATGGAGGGGATGCCCGCCAGCAGGTCGACGGCGGGGCTGATGAGCCTGCGCACGCGCTTGCTGGCGATCTCGACCAGATACACAGCCGTGCCCACACCCAGGGGCACACCCATGGCGAGCGCACCGACAGTCACCAGACCAGAACCCGCCAGCAGCGACATAATGCCGTAGTGGCCCTCAGAGGGTGCCCATGTAAAGCTAAAGAAGTCCGCCAGGCCGATGTCGGTAAAGACCGGCAGCGCCGAGTACGTGGTAAAGACAAAAATCAGGATGACGGTGACGACCGCCAAGAACGCGCAGGCAAAGAAGATCCACTGCAGCGCCTTCTCCTTAAGATAGGTGCTGCGCGACACCAACGCCAACTCACGCTTTTTGGGCACCCGGGTCTCCTGCTCAATCTGGGGGGTTTCCTGTGCTTCCACGCTACTCACTCCCCTTTCCGTCGTTGGTGACGGGAATAAAGCCCGCCTCGCGAATCTGCTTGTCCATCTTTTCGGACGTCACATAGTCGATGTAATCCTGCGCCTGCTGCGAAGGCGTCCCCTTCACAAAGAAGTAAAGGTCACGCGAGATGGGATAGCCGCCACTTGCGACCGTCTTCTCGGATGCCTCGACATGGTTGACCGAAACGGCCTTGACCGAGGTCTTGGCGTTGAGGCTCTCGACAAAACCCAGCGAGATGTAGCCAATGGCGCCACGCGAGCGAGACACGACATCGCGCACCTGGCCCGTGCCCGAAAGAACAGCCGAGCGGCGATCGAACGGCGTGCCGTCCATCACGATGGTACGGAAGGCCTCGCGCGTACCGGACGCCTCGTCGCGGTTGATAACCTGAATCTTCAGGTCCTCTCCGCCGACTTCTTTCCAGTTGGTGATCTTGCCGGCGTAAATATCGCGGAGCTGCTCGGTCGAGAGATTGTCGACCGGGTTGTCGTCGTTCACGATGACTGCAATGCCGTCGTGTGCGATAACGATAGGCGTCAGGCCCAAATCCTGCTCGTCGGCATTGAGGCCACGAGACGAGCTGGCGATGTCGGCGGTGCCGGCGCTAACAGCTTCGATGCCAGCAGATGAGCCAAGGCCGGAGACGAGCACGTCGATGCCGGTCTCTTCCTTAAAGCCCTCGGCCGCGATCTCGGCAATGGGAAGGCAGGTGGTCGAGCCGGCCACGGTAATAGAAGAAGTAGAAGATCCCGAGGAGCAGGCGCACAGCGTGAGCGCGAGCACTGCTGCACTCAGGACCGATGCGATCTTTCTCATAGCATCACGCCGATCGCAGCATGGCGCCCACAGGTCCCGCCCTCGTTGCGATAGGAATAAAAGCGGTCGTTTTGACGCACGGTGGAAAGTTTGGTGTCCACAATGCCATTCACATCGACACCGGCATCCACCAGCGCCTCGCGAATGGCGGCGGAAAGATCGAGCATACGGGAAGCGGTAGCATCGATGCACGCGAACTCGGCGGCAAAGCGATCCATAAGTTCTTGGGACACCTCATACTCGTCGCCCAGGATATGGGGCCCAATATAAGCAGAGATGTCCTCCGGCGTGCAGCCAGCCGCCTCGCAGAGTGCTTGGCAGGCCTTGGCGGAAATGCGTGCAATCGTGCCCTTCCAGCCAGAATGCACCACGGCAAAGCCGCCGGGAGCCACCAGCACCACGGGAACACAATCGGCAAAGCAGAGCATCACGGGCACCTTATGCGCCGTGCAGACGAGGGCATCACAGCCCTCGGCAATCTGCTCACGAATGTTCTCGAGATCTTCGGCGCCGTTCGAGGTCACCGTCACGACATGGTCACCGTGTACTTGATTGGGGACAAGCAAGTTGTGCTCGCACTCGGCGGCACCCATGGCCTCGAGTACGCGGCGACGATTTTCTTGAACGGTAAAGGGGTCATCGCCAACATGCGAGCCCAGATTGAGCGAGGAGTACGCATCTTCGGAAACGCCACCGGTGCGCTCGGTAAAGGCAAAGCGGACATCGTGCGTCGCGCCCTCTACCAACGTAACTCCATCATGGTCGACACGCGAAACGTTGTCCGCACGTGCTGCCATACTAAAGCCTCCTAATAACACAAGTATCGCGGCGAAGCCGCAGCAGTCCGTGTCATACGGCTGCCATACTTCTTTAAAAGCATACCCGCAGCGGTAGGGACCAAACGTAAAGGGAACGTAAGGAGATTGGAGGCTTTCGTTTACAAACGAGAAACAAAAAGGGCGCATCCATACGGACGCGCCCCTGTGCAAAACAATGCGAAGAACGACTTAGAAGCTGCCGCGCTTGAGGAAGTCGGGAAGCTCAAACTGATCGTTGCCAAAGTTGGGCAGCTCGGTACCACCGACGTTGCGAGTCGGGGCAGCCTGAGCGGGGCTGGCAGCCGGAGCAGTGCGCTGCGGCTCAGCAGAAGCAGCAGCCTTGCTCTGGGACTGCTGGGCAGCGAAGAGCTCGTCCTGACGGTTGACGTTGGAGTCGGAGAAGCCCGTAGCGATAACGGTGATGCGCACCTGGTCGCCCAGGGACTCGTCAACAACGGTACCGAAGATGATGTTGGCCTCGGGGTCGACAGCATTGGCGACAACGTCGGCGGCGTCGCTGATCTCCTGGATGCCCAGGTCCTTGGAGCCGGCGATGGAAAGCAGGACGCGCGTGGCGCCATCGATGGAGCTCTCGAGCAGCGGACTGGAGATAGCCTGCTGGGCAGCGTCGACGGCACGGGTGTCCCCAGAAGCGGTACCGATACCCATCATGGCGGTACCGGCCTGCTTCATGATGGTCTTAACATCGGCGAAGTCCAGGTTGATGATACCCGGGACGGTGATGAGGTCGGTGATGCCCTGGGTGCCCTGAGAAAGGACGCCATCGGCAATTGCGAAGGCCTCGAGCATCGTGGTCTTCTTCTCGGCGATGTCGAGCAGCTTGTCGTTAGGGATAACGATCATGGTGTCAACGCAATCGGAGAGGGTCTTGATGCCCTCCTCGGCGCTCTTCTTGCGCTTGCGACCCTCGAAGGTAAAGGGCTTGGTCACGACGGCGACGGTCAGCGCGCCGACCTCGTTCATCGCGATATCGGCAACGATGGGAGCGGCGCCGGTACCGGTACCACCACCCTCGCCGCAGGTGATGAACACCATGTCGGCGCCAGCGAGCGCCTCGGCGATATCGTCGCGGGACTCATCGGCAGCCTTGCGGCCAACCTCGGGGTTGGCGCCGGCGCCCAGGCCGCGGGTAAGGTCGGTGCCGATGTGCACCTTGATATCGGCATCAGAGATCGCGAGCGCCTGAGCATCGGTGTTGATGGCAACAAACTCGACGCCGCGGATGCCCTCTTCGATCATTCGATTGACCGCGTTGGTACCGCCGCCGCCGACGCCGACCACCTTAATGACGGCAAGGTAGTTGTTGATCTCTGTCTCGTGCATGTCGGTCCTCCGAACAAAGGTTATAGCCATAGCATGGGTTGACCCCTGCGCACATTAACCTTCAGGTTGAAAGTAAATGCAAAGGTAAACCGTATTATGTTTGCACATTATGAGTGTTTCAGTCAAATAATTGACCGTGAAAACCAAACAAACCAGATAAACGGCGTGGTATGGCCCCTTAACAAAGCCGTTTAGGATGCTAGGCGGTCGGTGCGTTCCTAAACGTGTAGTTGCCCGGAGAGCGCACATTGATATAGGTTACGCCCTCTACCTGCGAAAGCAGCTTGGTCACGATACGTTCTTTCTTGGCGATATCGTCCGAATCGCCCAGCGACACCTCGACGCCGTTGTCGAGATTTGCCGAGATAGCCTCAACGGAAGGCGTGGAAATATCCTTCACTTGGCCCAAGAACTCGCTCGAAAAGCCGCGTGCGTAATCCAGGCCGGCCTTGACGGCCTTGGAGCTCACCGCCCGACCCGAAACCGGTGCGACATCGGCCGAGACATCAGTCAACGGCACGGCGCCGTAGTGCTTGGCAAGCGCCAGGGCCGCATCGATGCCGGTCAGGGTGTTGGCACCCTCCCCCGATGTAATGACGTTCCCCTGGTCGTCCACCTCGACAGACGTCGACAGCGGAGCGATCCAGGTGTCATCGTCTCCGATAGCCCAGGCAAGGTCGTCGGAGCTGATATACGCAATGGCGATAACTTTACGCTCCGTCGGCGTGATGATAAGCGTATGGGGAAACTGGCGCTGGACATCCACACCCGAGACCCACGGGTTTTGCTTGAGGCCCTCGGTAATCTGATCGGGATCCACGTTAAAGAGCGACGTGTTCTCGGGAAGACTGATGAGCTGCATGGCGTCGTGCTTGGTCACATGCTCGCTGCCATGAATCTGAATATCGGTGGCGGCGAACAAGCCGGAGTTGATGACGACGATGGCAACAATGGCAAGTACGGCCAAGGCTGCCAGGATGCCGCCCGCGATTTTGCCCTTACCTTTAATGGCAGAAGCGACGTCGGTCGTCTTGCTTGCCATGGCACCAAGCGATGACAGAGGATTGATGCCCTTTTTTGCCGAAGACGCCTTGGCAGCGGGCACCGATGTCAGTGAACGCGGCTTAGCGCCAGCCAACGTACGGCCGGCATGCGGCGCACGAGCTCCCAGCGAAGGTCTGGGCGTCGCCATGGGTCGGGAGGTCTTGGTGCCCATCGCCGGCTTGGGCGTCACTGAAGGACGCGGAGCCGGACGACTCGTCTTTTTAGAAGCGGGGCGTCCTCCCAGCTGCGAGCCGACGACCGGGCGCTTGGCAGGACGAACGGGCCCAACAGACTTGGAGGGCATGGCGGGCTTATGTTGAGGCTGGGCAGGTGCGCCGGAACGCCCTCCGGCGCGGCGGAAGGTTGGTTTCGATGCTCTAGAAGCCGAGGAATTTAACTTCCGGTCTGAGCTCGATGCCATACGCCTCCCTCACCTTTCCGTGCACATGTCTGATAACCGCGGCAACGTCATCGGCCGAGGCAGTTCCGTTATTAACGATAAAATTAGCGTGAACGGGCGAAACTTCCGCGCCGCCAATCGAAAAACCCTTTAATCCACAATCCTCGATAAGCTTGCCCACACTCGCATCGGGCGGGTTACGAAAGACCGACCCGCAGGATGCGCGACCCATGGGCTGCGTACGCTTGCGCCTCGTCAGGTACCGTTCCATGCGCTCGCGAATGTCGGCCTTGGGCGCCGGTTTAAGCTTGAGCACGCACTCGAGGATGATCTCATTGCGGGGAAGGCTACATTCGCGGTAGCCCCAAGTGATCTCGGACCCCGCATAATGCTTGATACCGGATGCCGGGTCAAACGTTACGACATCCTCAACCAGCGAGCCAATCCACTCGGTCCGTGTGCCGGCATTCATAGATATCGCACCGCCAACCGAGCCAGGGATGCCAACGGCAAACTCAAGGCCCGAGAGGCTACGCGACAGGGCATCGTTGACCAGGCGCGCAAACATCACGCCCGCACCGACCGTCAGCGTACAACCGTCATCGGCAACAACCGTGCGCTGAAACTCACGTCCGAGCGAAATGACGGCGCCGCGATAACCGCCATCGGCAACCAGCAGATTGGAGCCCTTGCCGATGATGACCCACGGCACCTGCTCGCGATCGAGCACCGCCACGGCGCGGCGAAGGGCATGATAGCTATGGCACGTCACAAAGAGGTCGGCCTTGCCGCCGATACGATAGCTCGTATGACGCGCAAGGCGCTCGTCCTCGATCACATCCGTGTCGATCATGCCCGAGAGCGCCATGACGGCGTTAAACAGACCCATTAGAGTTAAGCGTCTTTCTTGGCAGTCAGATACTCAATGAACTCGGGACCGACGGTCGTAACGTCACCGGCACCCATAGTGAGCAGCAGGTCGCCCTCGCCCACCATCTGCTCGAGCTCCTGATTGAGCTCAAGACGGCTGGAGCAGTACACGACCTCCTTGCCAGGATGCTTGGCGCGCACGGTATCGGCGAGCATCTTAGAGGTAACACCCGGAATGGGCATCTCGCCAGCCGAGAACACATCAATCAGCAGCAGTTTATCGGCATTGGCAAATGCATCGGCAAAGTCGTCGCATAGGGCCTGCAGACGCGAATAACGGTGCGGCTGGAACACGACGTCGACATGCTTGTAGCCCAGCGACGAAGCGGCAGCAAGCGTCGCCTTGATCTCGGTGGGGTGATGGCCGTAATCATCGACCACGGTGATGCCATCGATATCGCCCACGTGGGTAAAGCGACGGCGGACGCCCTCAAAGCTCGAGAGCGCCTTGGCGGCGGCGTCGATGTCAAGGGCCAGGACATGGGCGACGGTGAGCACCGCCGTGGCGTTGAGCATGTTGTGGCGACCGGGATTGCTCTTGATCTCCACAGCGTGCTCAGTGCCGTCCTCAAAGCGAACGATAAAGTCGCTCTGGATGCCCTTGACATCCGGGTGCATGCAGACGATGTCGTTGCTCTCGGCAAAGCCGTAGGAAAGCACGTGACGGCCCGTCGACTTGGCGAGCTCGACCAGATGCGGGTCCTCACCGCAGACGATGACGGTGCCGTCCTCGCCCACCAGGCTCATGAATTTGGCGAAAGTCGCTTCGATCTCCTCGATACCCGAGTAGTGATCGAGGTGATCGGCCTCGACGTTGGTCACAATGACTACGTTGGGGTTCAGGAACAGGAAGGAGCTGTCGGACTCGTCGGCCTCGGCGACAAAGTAGTCGCCCGAGCCGTTCTTGCCGTTCGTGTCATAGCCCTCGACGATGCCGCCGATCAAGAAGCTCGGATCCAGACCCATGCGGTCGAGCATGGTGGCGCACATCGAAGACGTGGTGGTCTTGCCATGCGTGCCGGCAACAGCGACGGTGGTGTAGCCGTGGCCCAAAGCAGAGAGCATCTTGGCACGGGGCCACACGGGAATACCAAGCTCGCGAGCGCGCACGAGTTCGGGGTTGGACTCCGGAATAGCGGTGGAGACAACAACCACGTCGGGCTTGACCTCGTCGATCGTGGCGGCCTCATGGCCCACATGCACCTTCACGCCAGCGCGGGTAAGCTGGCGGATATAACGTGACGTCTTAAGGTCGGAGCCGGTAACGGCATAACCGCGCTCGTGCAGAACGAGGGCGATGCCGCTCATGCCGGCGCCGCCGATACCGATAAAGTGGGCGCTCTTAAACTCGGGCGCGGAGGTTGCAGTCTGGGAATCAGCCATGTGCTCGTGTACTCCTTGCGTAAACACTGCCTGTAACCCGTTAACTGTACCGCACCTACCGCATCAGCGCGAGGGCGACCGACGATATCCCGTCTAACTAACGCAAACCCTCTACCGCATCCGCCAGAAGAGCGGCGGCCCTATCCTGAGCCAGACCACGCGCCGCCTGACGCATGGCATCGCGCGCCGCCGCGTCATCGACCAGGTGCAGCAGTTCATCGGCAAAGGCAGAACCGTCGATATCGGCATCGGCGCAGAGCACGCCGGCCCCGGCGTCGACCAGATACCGGGCATTGGTGGTTTGGTGGTCGGCCGTCGCATGCGGGTACGGCACGAGCACCGAAGGCACGGCGAGTGCAGCGATCTCGGCCACGCTCGATGCGCCCGAACGCGAGAGCACCAAATCGGCAGCAGCCAGCATATCGCCCATGTTGTCGATGTAAGGCTGGACGCGGTAATGCTTCGCCTCCTCGGGCGTCAGCGCCAAAGCGCGCTCGGTCTCCTCAAAGCCGTCGGCACCCGTCGAATGCAACACATAGAGGTTCTTGCGCGAAAGCAGCTCGTTTTTGAGCGAAGCCACACGCTCGTTGAGGTGCTGGGCGCCAAGTGAACCGCCAAAGACGAGCAGCAGCGTAGCGTCCTCGGGAACGCCAAGTGCCTTGCGGCCGCGAGCGCGATCGCCCTCGATCACCGAGCGACGTACGGGGTTGCCGGTCATGAGCACGTGGTCAGGGTCACCTTCGCGCTCAAAGACCGAACGCGCTGCCGGCACCGAGATGCACACGCGGGCGGCGTGGGAGTTCATCATCTTGTTGGCCAGGCCCGGAACAGAGTTCTGCTCATGCAGCAGATACGGAACGCCCGCGCCCTTGCACCACCCCAGCAGCGGAACCTCGACATAGGCACCAAAACCAATGGCGGCATCGGGCTTGCCGACCTTTGAGAAATGACTGGCGAGCGCACGCTTGGCTTTGTTGACGCGCCACAGCGAGGTCAGCGCCGTCCAAGGACGGGAGCGGTCGAAGCCAGTGACCGTAATGGGCACAAAATCAAACCCAGCCTCGGGGACCAGACGACCCTCGAGCTTGCGCGACTGGCCCACGAACACAACGTGGTGGCCACGATCACGCAGCTCTTCGGCCAAGGCGAGCGCGGGGTTGATGTGTCCTGCCGTGCCGCCGGCTGCAATAGCAACGGTCATCTTATCGGTCATGGTAGTCCCTTCGTACACGCGGTCCCTGGTCGTCGGTGCGCAGACGCGCCGACGGGTCCGAGTTCAAATCGATTCGATTATATCCGCCGCCCGCGTTGCGAGGGCTGGGGCGCTGAGGACGACCTTGCGGCGCCGTTCGCTGACGCGGGCGGACTGCCGGCTCGGTCGCAGAGCCATCCAGGACGGTAAAACCGTTACGCGAAGATCGCTCGCCGCGCACGTGGGGCACGCCAGCGGTACTCTCATCCATAACGGCAAAGCTCTCGCGGCGACGGTCGTACTCATCGCGACGGGCGCTCTCGTACGAAACGCGCAGGATCAATCCGGCAAGCATAAGCGACACAATAATCGACGAACCGCCGTAGCTAATAAACGGCAACGGTTTGCCCGTCATGGGAAACACGTTGAGGATGCCCAACGCGTTAATCAAAAACTGCACCGCGAGAATGACCGCGGAGCCAGACGCCATAAGCGCGCCCCGACGATCGGTCGCCTGCTCGGCAATGCGAAACGCCGAATAGATCAGCATCGCAAACACCGAGAAGAACAGCACGGTTCCGACAAAACCGACTTCCTCGCCAATGATGGCCAGGATGTAGTCATTGTGCGCCTCGGGCAGATACGAGTACTTCATGGTTGAGTTGCCGATGCCACGGCCGAACAGACCGCCCGAGGCAAAGGCCATGATGGCAAGCGTAGCCTGATAGCCGTCACCATACTCGTCGGCCCAAGGGTTCAAGGCAACCTGAATACGCACCATACGGTACGGCTCTGCAACAAGCGCAATCACAATCACGAGAATGCCGAAGATTAGCACGCCGATGATAAATCTGGGGTCGAGACCCGCAAACAACGCCATGCACATGAGGGTCAACAGGATGATCAGGACAGTACCGAAATCGGGCTGGATAAAGATCAGAAAGAGCGAAATGCCCAAGTAGATGCCCATCTTGCGAAGGAATTCGTTGATGTTGCCACCGGGCGAAAAGAAACGATCAAGCATGATGGCCGAATACGCAATGGCAAATGGCTTTAAAAACTCGGAAGGCTGGAACTGAATGCCGGCAATGTTGAGCCAGCGCGTGGCGCCACGGCTGCCGCTGCCCACCAAGAACACCAGAAACAGTAGCCCTATCATGCCTATGAGGAAGATCCTGAGCACGTCTTCCCCAAACCAACTGTCCGGCAAGATGCGCACGATGGCAACCATAGCCAGCACGCCAACTCCGGCAAACGCGGCTTGTCGAAACAGAAAAAACGTCGCCGAGCCATTCTCGTGCAGCGCCTCGACCGAAGACGCCGAGTACACCATCAGCAGGCCAAAGCATACCAAGGTAAACAGGCAGGCCATGAATATCAAACGGGGGCGCATGATACGGGCGGGAACGCCGGCAATATAGCGTTCGCTAAACGTCTGCCCGCCGCGACCGGAACGCGGTGTGCTGCGCCGCGAGGAAGCACGGTCCGAGTCGGGCCTCCTCATACCTTGTCGGGGGCTCTCCTCTCTCACCGGCAACCCCTATTCCATTTGCGATTTCGCCGCAGCGGCAAGCTGGGCCACATAGTCCTTAAACACGCGGCCGCGCTCCTCATAGCCCGAGAACTCATCGAACGAAGAGCAGGCAGGAGAAAGTAAGATCACGTCGCCACGGCTCGACAGCGAACGGGCGACGTCCACGGCATCGCGCAGGTCATCCGCCTGGGCGATATCCACGTCACCATCGACATCGGCCTCGTCCATAGCGGCGGTAAAGCGCTCGCGCGCATCGCCAAAGCAAACGACCGAGCGCACGTTGTCCATAACGACGCGGGCAAAGTCCGCAAGCGGCGTACCCTTATCGTGGCCGCCGAGCAGCAAGATCACGTCGTCATCGGGAAATGCCGTCAGTGCCTTCTCGACCGCATCGGTGTTAGTCGCCTTGGAATCGTTGACGTAGCGCACGCCATCGATCTCGCCACAGGGCTCAACGCGGTGCTCCAGCGGCTGGAACGATGCCAAACCACGGCAAATGCCCTCGGGATCGGCACCGACGGCCAAAGCAGCCGTGGCAGCACATAGGGCATTGATGACATTGTGATGGCCCGAGATCTTGAGCTCGGAAGTGGCGACAAGCTGAGTCTCGACGCCCTTCAGGCGGACGACCAACTTGCCGTCGCGCACAAAGGCGGCGTCTGCACCCTCGGGCTCGTCAAAAGCGACCTTGCAGATGCGGCGGCCCGGCATGTAGATGTACTCATCGAACTCATGGATGCCGGCATCCTCAACGTCGATAACCACGAGGTCGTCGTCGACCATATTCTCGAACAACTTGATCTTGGCAAGCGCATAGTTCTTGTGGCTCTTGTGCCAGCCCAGGTGGTCGGGCGTGATGTTGAGCAGCACCGCCACGCGAGGATGAAGCTCGGCGGTCGTAGCAATCTGATAACTCGACAGCTCGGCCACAAACCACTCATTATGTGCGCGGCCGTCGATCTCGTTCACGGGCGGCTCACCGATATTGCCGACGGCCACGCTGGCTTCACCGGCGGCCTTGAGCAGATAATCAGTCAGCGACGTGGTAGTTGTCTTGCCGTTGGTGCCCGTGATGGCAATCCAATTTTGGGGAGACAAGCGATAGGCAAACTCGGGCTCGCCCATAATCTGAGCGGCATGCTCACGCCCCGCCTTAAAGAAGGACGAGAACTCCGAAATACCCGGGCATGTCACGCACACGTCATAGGCGCCCTCGACCTGTTCGGTCCCATAGACAAACGACGCACCAGCAGCCTCGAGCGCACGCGTGGCGTCATTGGGCTCAGAGGTGCCACCGCCATACACGGTAACGGCACTTACGCGCTCGGGATTTGCCAGCGCCCAGCGGGCGACATCGAGACCGGATTTGCCCTGACCCAAAACGAGCAGGCTAAAGACATCAGCAAGAGGCATGAAAGACCACTATCCCAACTGGAAGAACAAAGCAAGGCCAACGGCACCAAAGGCCGCAGCGATAATCCAAAAACGGATGACGACCTTGGTCTCGGCCCAGCCCTTCTTTTCGAAATGATGATGGATGGGCGCCATAAGGAAGACGCGCTTGTGCGTAAAGTGGAAGTAGACAACCTGAATCATGACCGACAGGGTCTCAACGATAAACAGGCCGCCGATGATGAGGGAGACGACCTCGGTGTTGGTCATGATGGACGTGCAGGCAAACGCGGCGCCCAGGGCAAGCGAGCCGGTATCGCCCATAAAGATGCTCGCCGGATAGCAGTTGAACCACAGAAAGCCCAAGCAGGCACCGGCACACGCGGTGCAGAAGATGGACAGGTTCACGTCTCCGTGCAAAAACGCCATGGCAGCCATGGCGAGCATGGCGATCATGGAGGTGCCGCCAGCAAGACCGTCAAGGCCATCGGTCAGGTTCACGGCATTAGAAAGACCGGCGATCATCAGCCAGCAAAAGACAATGTAGAGCCACGGGAACGAAAGGCCGCAGATGGTGGTCGAAAGAACACCGAGGTCAATCGTCAGGCCGCCGGGAAAACGAATCTCGGGGGCGACGCCGCACCAGTTGACGGCAAGTACCGTAAAGGTGACACAGATAATGGTTAGGCCGATCATCTTGGCATGAGGCGTCAGACCGAGCGAGCGCCCGTGCGTAACGGAGGTCAGGTCGTCGATCAGGCCCAGCACGCCGGTCGCCAGCGTGGCGAGCAGCACGAGCACGAGCTCGGTGGTGAGCTTGCCCATCAGCAGGCAGGTCAGCGAGATCGCGACGAGGATGACAACGCCACCCATGGTGGGCGTTCCCTGCTTAACCAAATGACGCTTGGGGCCGTCGGCACGAACCTGCTGGCCGATACCCTCGACCTTGAGCAGCTTGATCCACCACGGCATGAGCAGCAGCGCAATGGCAGCGGCGATGCCAAGCCCCAAAAAAGCCTGATACGTTGGATACGAGGGATTGCCGAACATGGGCTAGCACACACCTTCCACAAAGCGGTCGAGCTCAACAAAACGGGAACCCTTGACCAGTACAACATCATGTTTTTCAAGCGCGCCGCCCATGCGGTCGAGCACCTGCTGATAATCGGAGAACACCTGGATGCGGTCCTCGTCCATGCCCATCATGCGCGCGGCATCGGCCATAAGCTGGGCCAGCTCACCACCCACGCACGCCAGCATGTCGAGCTTCTTGGCGGCGGCATAGGCGCCCACGAGCTCATGCATGCGAGGAGCCTCATCGCCCATCTCGCCCATCTCGCCCAGGATCGCCATGCGAGACCCCGTGCACGAAAGCGAGCACAGCAGATCGAGGCCAGCAGCCATGGATTCGGCACTGGCGTTATAGGAATCGTCGATGACGCGGGCACCGCTCTTGGCGCGCTTGATCTCCTGGCGGTGCCCGGTGATCGTGAGGCCCCTAAAGGCAGCATCGATCTGCTCGGGCGTCACGCCCAGGCGATAGGCAACTGCGGCGGCCTTAACGGCATTTGGGACGGACTGCACGCCGGGGATGGCAAGCATGGTATCGGTCGTCTCACCCTGGCCAAAATCGAGCGTAAAGACCGGACGGCCCTCGTCATCAACACGAATGTCGCGGGCACGGACCTCATCATCGTCCGAGACGCCGGCCAGCATCACATCGATACCAGCAGGCTGGGCGAACGTATCGCGAATGAACGGCGTAAAGTCGTCCTCACCGCCCAAAACCAGCAGCGGCAAGAAGTCGCCGGCGGCGCACATACCCTGGACAATCTCGGCCTTAGCGCGGGCGATGTTCTCGCGGCTGCCCAAAATGCCGATGTGAGAGGTACCAATCTTGCTCACGATGGCAAGGTTGGGATTGGCGGACTGGGACAGGCGCCCAATCTCGTGGAAATGGTTCATGCCCATCTCGAGCACCAGGACCTCGGTATCGGCCGGAGCGGAAAGCACCGTGAGCGGCATGCCGATCAGGTTATTGAAATTGCCCTTGGTGGCCCAGACACGATAGCGCTTGGCGAGCACGGCGGCGAGCACGTCCTTGGTCGTCGTCTTGCCGATGGAACCGGTAATACCAACGACCAGGCAGCCAAGCTCCAGGCGATACGTGTGCGCCAAACGCAGCAGAAACTCCTCGGGATCATCGGTCAGCAGGATGGCGCACCCCTTGTCCTGCGCCAGCGAGACCAGCTCGGCCTCGGGCTCACGCGTCATCACGACGGCGCCGGCACCCGACTGGACGGCACGGGAAGCAAAATCATTGCCGTCGACGTTTTCACCGGGAAAGGCGACGAAAATCGTCCCTTCCTCGACCTGGCGCGAGTCGATAACGCACCCGCGGCATACCCGATCGGCTTCTCCCGTCACGGTTCGGGCCCCTGTTGCGGCCGCGAGGTTGTTGACGGCGATCTCTATCATTGCAGCTCCCCTGTAAACCTAATAATGCTATCGGCGTATTGTATCCCAGCGCCGCACATGCGTGGTGCAGGGCATGTGAACACCCTCATATGGGACAACAAACAACGCCCCAAAGATTGTAACCCCCTACTTCGTGTGCGGGATACCCAGCACGTCGAGCGCGTTGGCCATAATGGACTGGAACGGCACCGCAGCGGCATCTGAACCGCTCGGCGTTCCGTCGAGCGTGATATAGCACAGCACTTTGGGCGATTGTGCCGGTGCAAAGCCCATAAAGGACGACATGTAGTTCTCCTTGAGGTAGCCGCCGTTCTCGTCGGCACGTTCGGCCGTACCGGTCTTACCCGCCACGTCATAGCCGTCAACCGCGCCGCCAACGCCCGTTCCCTCGGACACGACCGTCTGCATGCACGATGTCACCTGGGATGCGGCGTCCTCCGAAATCGCGCGCTCGCCTTCGCCCCAGTCCTTCTCGTCGCCTTTGCTGGACTTATAGAAGTGCGGGGTCATCATCACGCCGCCGTTGGCGATGCCGCCCACGGCACGTGCGATCTCAATCGGCGAGACGGACAGCGCCTGTCCAAAGCTCATCGAACCCAGCGTGGCGCCGTCATACTGGTCACGCTCCTTGACGATGCCCAGGCTCTCGCCCGGAAAATCGACACCGGAGCTGTGACCTATGCCCCACTTGTCCACATAGGCGGCAAAGTCATCCGCACCGATCTTGCGCCCCACCAGGACAAAGCCCACGTTGGACGAACGGCGCATCATCTCGCGCACATCCATGGTCATGGCATAGTCGCGCTTGTCGGCATCGGTGACGGTATCGTCACCCACCTTGATGCTCGCCGGCACCTCAAACGACGTACTCGATCGCACGACGCCCAAGTCGAAGCCGGCGCCCGCCACGAGCGTCTTAAAGACCGAGCCGGGCTCGTAGGCGTCGGTGACCAGGCGCAAGTTCATATCCTCGGTCTTGGCGTTTTCCAGATCGGTCTGGTCGTAGGTCGGGTACGAGCAGGCGGCGAGAATTTCACCAGTCGTGGGGTCGGTGACCAAAGCCGAGCCGTTCTTGGCCTTTGTCTTCTCGACAGCCTCCGCCAAAGCATCCTCAGCCGCTCGCTGCATATTGACGTCGAGCGTCGTCACGATGTCAACGCCGTCGACCGCAGCCACCTTTTTATAGGCACCGCCCGCGATATAGCTGCCGTCCCTCGCGCGCTCGCGCACGAGGGTACCATTCGTGCCGGTCAGAAGCTTGTTGTATTGCTTTTCGAGACCCGTCAAGCCGTCGTTGTCTACATTCACTACACCCAGCACCTGCGATGCCAGATTGCCGTATGGATATACGCGCTTCATGGCCTGCTCAAAAAGCACGCCGGGCAGGTTCTTCTTCTCCAGCGCCGCAGCATCGTCTTCGTCCACCTGGCGCTTGATATACACCCAGGTGCCATCGGACTCGACGAGCTTGCGGCAGGTCTTTTTATCGATTCCAGTTGCCTTGACCAGCGCCGACACCGTCTTGTCAACATCCTCGACAAGCTGCGGGTTCACGGCGATGTTGCGACATTCGACCGACGACGCCAGCACGTTACCGTTGCGGTCGTAGATGGTGCCGCGTTTGGCATAGAGGGTCTGTGCAAGCAGGCGGCGCGCATCGGCACGCTCGCGCAGTTTATCGGCTTCGACAATTTGATAGTCGGCAAGGCGAAAGACGCCCAAGCTCAAACCAAGCCCGATGAAGCCCATGATGGCTTTGCGGCGAGGCAGAGGCGTGCCTGTGAGCCATTCGGTCGACGAACTCTTGCGCGACCTGGTGTTATGCATTTGAGGGCCGTCCGAGCCGCGAAGTCGCGACGCCGGGTCGTTGCCACGGGACTGCCCGGCGTTGTAAGATTGCCGACCCGTTCCTTGATAACCAGAACGTCCCCGCGACGAGGGACGTCCAGAACCGCGGCCCCCATCGGAACCGCGGCGATAGTCATTTGTCATACTCAGCTACCGTCTTGCTACTGAGCGGTCGCGGTCGCGTTGGCGCCCGCGGCTGCATCCTGCGAAAAGTCAAGTGTAACGCTCTCGCTGGGCTCCACCATGCCATAAGCGCCCGCAAGGTCGCGAATGCGCGTGTCGGCGCCATAGACCGAATGCATGACCTCCAGGTCGGAGCTCTCATCGGTCGCCTTTTCGAGCGTGCTGGTAAGCTCGGCGTTGCTGTTGAGCACCTGGGCCGTAACGCCGGCGAGCGCCACGCGGGCGACGCCGATCGTCATGAAGATAGCCGCAATGATGCAAAACGTTTTAAGAACGCTCATGAAAACCGGGCTTACCACCTGGTTTGCCTGACGGCCCGCGCCCGTGTAGACATCAAAGCGCGGCGCGCGCTGCTCACGGGGAGCAACGGGCGCCTGCGGCGTCTCACGATAGGCGGGCATGGCGTTCATATCATAGGCGAGTGCTGCGCTTGAAGTGTTGTAGCCCATGATATGCCGCCTCCCATCCCGAGTACGTTGGTAGTGTGTTTAAGCTTCGTTTATGGTGCGAGCGGGAGGTCCAATATCGCGCGGTCGCGTCTACAGACGCTGCGCCACGCGGATTTTGGCTGATCTCGCCCGAGGGTTGCGCTCAACCTCATCAGGCTGGGCAACCAAGGGTTTGCGGGTGATGACCTTGAGTATCGGCACGTTGCCGCACACGCACACCGGAATCTCCGGCGGACACGTGCACCCCTGGCTCATCTCCTTAAAGTGGTTCTTTACGATACGGTCCTCGAGCGAGTGATACGAGATGACGCAGATACGTCCGCCCGGGTTGAGCCACCTGGTGGCGGCATCAAGCCCTCGTTCGAGCACATCGAGCTCGTGATTGACCTCGATGCGAATGGCCTGGAAACTTTTCTTGGCCGGGTGTCCACCATGCCGACGAGCGGCAGCCGGGATACCCGCCTTGATGATCTCGACAAATTGGCCGGTGGTTTCGATCGGTTCTTGCTCGCGGCGGCGCACGATCTCGCGCGCGATCTGCGAGGCGAACTTCTCTTCGCCGTAGACGCGTAGAATCCGGGCGAGGTCGTGTTCGTTATAGGTGTTGATGACCTCAGCTGCGTTTAAGGTGTTATTACCCGGATCCATCCGCATGTCCAATGGGGCGTCCTCGTTATACGAAAAGCCCCTGCCAGGGATATCGAGTTGCGGCGACGAAACGCCCAAATCGAACAGGAAGCCATCGACCCCGGGCACCTCGGCCGAGCAAAGCAGCTCGTCCAAGTCGCCGAAGTTGCCCTTCAGCAGCTGGTGCGGAACGCCGGGAACCTCGCGGTCCAGACGGGCGCCAGCGGCCTCGAGGGCCATGTCGTCCTGATCGACGCCGAGCAAAAGGCCCGTCTCCCCCACCTGCGCGGCCATCTTTACCGAATGGCCGGCACCGCCAAGGGTGCAATCGCAGACAACGGAGCCGCTCTTTAGCCGCAGCGACTCAAGCACTTCGCCGAGCATGACAGGTTCATGCCGATATTCTTGTGTCAAGATCCCACGCTCCATCCGTTACCCGTGCCTTGCCCTTACGAGAAGAAGAGGTCCAGCAGGGCCTCATCGTCATCGTCCTCATCGGCCGCGGCGCGATCCCAAACCTCAAGGTGGTCGTAGTTGCCCACAACCGTGACCTCGCGGTCGAGGTTCGCCTGCTTGCGGAGAGACTCGGAAAGACCGATACGACCGGCGCTGTCCACGTCCATCGACGTGGTGCGCTTGTTGATCGCCCTCATGAGCTTCTGGTCGTTGATGTCACGCGGGTTAAAACCCTCGTGGCCCTCACGACCCGCGAAGAGTCCTTCGACCCACTTATCGAAGGCCTCGGCAGAGAACACGTACAGAGCATCGACATCCAGGGCTTTGAACACGCGAACGTGCTCTCCAAGCTCCTCGCGAAGGGGTGCAGGCAGGGATAGACGACCTTTTGCATCGAGATTGCGCTCGTATGCACCCGTCATTCCCATGTGCGCCCTCCCCTCGGTTACTCAGATGGCACGTACGCGGGGAACCACCCCGCCTGTCGACGTCATCAATAATATGGGGAACCGCCCCATTTTTCAACACCTGTCCCCACCCCTTCCCCCACCCCGCCCCACCACTCCACCCTCAATATGTTGTAAAACACCCCCGAGCATATGTTCGAAAACACAATATGTTGTGTTTGCAGCAAAGGCGTGATGCCACCTGTAGAACCACGCCCGCGAACCTCAACCTTCAAGTTGACCTTGAGGCGATTTTTACGTCCCTTTACACGCCGTTCACATCGCCCCCAAACTCCCCCGCCCACGGTACACACGGCCCACCACCGCGTCGGTGTCTGGCGAAAAATGGGACGGGCCTCAGATTGCCCATGCGCGCAAAAGTGCGTCTCGGCAATCTGGGGCCCGTCCCATTTAATATTTATAAATATGCAGGTCAGCGAGGTGCTAGCGATGTGCTAGCGGATGCGCCGCCAGATAGACCTCGGTCAGTTGCGTTCGGTCGACATGCGTGTAGACCTGCGTGGTCGATATATCGGCATGTCCCAAGATCTCCTGTAGCACACGGAGGTCTGCGCCGCCCGCAAGCATATGGGTGGCAAAGGAGTGACGCAGCGTGTGGGGATGGAGTCCCACCAGCCCCACCTGGCGCCCGCAGCGCTCACAGATGGCATGAATGCCCTGGCGCGACAGACGGCGGCCGTTCTTATTTAAAAAGACCGCCGAGGTCTCGGTTCCGCGGGCATGGGCCGCCAAGCGAGAACGCCCCTCAGTTACATAGAGCGTCAGAGCTCGCGCCGCGCTTCCCACCAGCGGTGACAGGCGTTCCTTTGAGCCCTTACCGCGAACGAGCACAAAGCCATCGTCGATATGGATATCGCCCACATCGAGCCCCACCAACTCGCTCACACGTAAACCGCATCCGTAGAGCACTTCCAAGATGGCATGGTCGCGCAAGCCCATCTCGCCCTCGGGGAAGTCTTGATCGAGCAGCGCCGAGACATCCTCCACCGATAGATACTCCGGCAAACGCTCAGCCTTTTTAGGCAGGCGCAACGCCGCCGTTGGATTTTGGGCCACAGCCCCATCGCGCACCAAAAAGGCATGCAGGCCCTTCACGGCCGCAAGCGCACGCTCCACCGAGGCATCGGAATAGCCCCCATCGCGACGGTCGGCAACAAAGCCCTCCACGACCTGACGGGTCACCTCTTCAAAAGACACAATACCCGCCCGCTCCAGATAGGCGCAGTACGTCGTCAGGTCACGACGATAGGCCGCAATCGTGTTGCGCGCCAAACCCCGCTCGACCGCGAGGTAATCGAGATACTCCCCCGCCGCCACGGCGAGCGACGAGGGAGTAGCTTCGGTATGTTCCTTATTCGCCGGCACCCTTAGTCCGTAGCGAGGTTCATGGGCGTCACCTGCAGACGGTCGACACCCTCGTGCTGGCCGATCGAAGCGCGCACGAACTCGCGGAACAGCGGCTGCGGGTTGGTCGGGCGGCTCTTGAACTCGGGATGAGCCTGGGTTGCCACATACCACGGATGCACGTCGCGCGGCAGCTCGACCATCTCGACCAGGCGCTCGTCGGGCGACAGACCCGAGATAACCAAACCGGCGTCCTCGAGCTGGTCACGGAAGGCGTTGTTGAACTCAAAGCGGTGACGGTGACGCTCGTAGACGAGCTCCTCGCCATATGCCTCGCGAGCAAGGGTATCGGCGGCGAGCTTGCACGGATAGGCGCCCAGGCGCATGGTGCCGCCCTTCTCGGTCACGTCCTCCTGCGAGCTCATCAGATCGATGACGCTAAACGGGCCGTCCGGATCGAACTCGGAGGAGCTGGCGCCGGCAAGGCCGACGACGTTGCGGGCGAACTCGCACACGGCCACCTGCATACCCAGGCAAATGCCCAGATACGGAATCTTGTGCTCACGGGCAAACTCGGCCGCGAGGATCTTGCCCTCCAGGGCGCGCTTGCCAAAGCCGCCGGGGACCAGGATGCCCGAGGCGTCGCCCAAAACCTCGGAGACATTCTGCTCGTCGAGGCTCTCGCCGTCGACCAGCTGGACGTCCACATGGCGATCGTAGAAGACGCCCGCATGGTGCAGGGCCTCGATAACCGACAGGTACGCATCGGGCAGCTGCGTGTACTTACCCACGACGGCGATCTTCACCTTGTCGGCGTGATGGTTGGCGTGATTCTGTTTGCGCAGGAACTCGTTCCACTCGCTCATGTCGCGCTCACGCGGATCCAGACCCAGGCGTTCGCAAATGCGCAGGTCAAAGTCCTGCTCGGCAAGCAGCTGCGGAACATCGTAAATGCTCGCGCAGTCCTCGTTGGTAAAGACGCAATCGGTGTCGACGTCGCAGAAGCTTGCGATCTTTCCGCGGATAGCGTCATCGATATGGTGGTCGGAGCGCAGCACGATGATATCGGGCTGGATGCCAAAGCTGCGGAGCTCCTTGACGGAATGCTGCGTGGGCTTGGTCTTGACCTCGTGGGCGGCGGCGATATAGGGAACGAGCGACACGTGGATGTAGCAGACGTTCTCGGGGCCGGCCTCCTTGCGGTACTGGCGGATGGCCTCGACAAACGGCTGCGACTCGATGTCGCCGATCGTGCCGCCCAGCTCGGTGATGACTACATCGGAGCCGGTCTGCTCCTCGATGCGGCGGAACTTGTCCTTAATGGCATTGGTGACGTGAGGAATCACCTGCACGGTACCGCCCAAAAAGTCGCCGCGACGCTCGCGGGCGATCAAGCTCTTATAGATGGCGCCGGTCGTAAAGTTGGAATCGCGGGTCAGGTTCTCATCAATAAAGCGCTCGTAATGACCCAGGTCCAAGTCGGACTCGTAACCATCCTCGGTAACGAAGACCTCACCATGCTGGAAGGGGCTCATGGTACCGGGGTCGACGTTCAGATACGGGTCGGCCTTCTGCATCGTTACTTTGTAGCCACGCGACTTGAGCAGACGGCCCAGCGAGGCCGCGGTGATACCCTTGCCCAGGGACGAAACCACGCCACCGGTTACGAACACATGCTTGGTCATATTGAGTTACCTGCGCTTCCCGTAGAAGTTGTTTATCCACATCTTACGGGTCTTCATTGTAATACTCGCGCCGCGGACCGTTCGCAATTTTTCTCGCGTGCGATTGCATTTCTCAATCTTGAAACAAAACGCCGCCCGGTTTCCCAGGCGGCGTCGCTGTGGCAAGGGTTACATGCTGCTATCGATCAGCAACCTCGTCCTCAAGCATTTCTTGAACGAGCATGCCGGTACGGACGCCCTCAAGATACCACTCGCCACGTTCGGTGAGGCAAATGCCATTTGCAAGCTGACCGCCGTCGTCGCTATAACGCGAGACGACATCAATCATGCCTTCGGAATCCAAGCGATCGATTGCGGCGCGGACACGATACGGCGAAACCCCCACGCGCTCGGCAAGCGTTTTGCGCGAGAAACCATACGGCCCGCCATTGTCTTCGGTTTGCTGGTCGATCTCCATCAACACCAGCACCTCGACACGCTTCATATCGTTGACACTCGCACGACCCTTGCCCGCCATAGCAGCCTCCTCAAACCGAGCACGAGCATCTAACGCGCCGTGCGCGACCGACACACCTCACGATGGCAGGTAATATCCATCATGCGGCATCCCGCTAAGGATGAAACAGTTACGGTTATTGTATACCGCTCAAATTGTTTCTAGGCAGGTAAACAGCTATTTTTCGCCGAAATAGGCGCTTTATTGATCAAAAAGCCGTACCGGGCGCTAACCCGATACGGCCAAAATGCAATGCAATTACCGCGGTGCTTCAAACTTAGCGATGGAAGAAACCGCGGCGCTCAAACTTGGGCTCGCAGCACACGTTGATACCCAGTTTGCGCAGTACCGTCTCGTCCGTCGGCGAGATAATCACGCTAAAGAAGGCATCGCAACCGCGCAGCTGCTCCAGGCCCGAAAGGACGCGAGCGGCCGTCTCACTCGTGGCCGAGGTGATCGACAGCGCCATAAGCGTCTCGTCGGTGTGGAGGCGCGGGTTTTTGCTGCCCAGGAAATGCGTCTTGAGCTTGCTGATGGGCTCGATCGCCTCATCGCTGATAACCTCGAGCTCAAGGTCGACGCCCGAGACGTGCTTGAGGGCGTTCATAATGAGCGAACTTGCGGCGCCCAGGCGCGTGGAGGTCTTACCGGTCACCACGGAGCCATCGGGCATGACCATGGCACCCACGGGACCACCCGTCAGTTGCTCCCTGGTGAGGGCCGCCGAGCGCGCCGGTGAGTAGTTCTTATCGATGCCGGCTTTCTTCATAATAATCTTGAGACGGTCGACTTGCTCATCGCCCACGCCGGTACGGCGCACATTTTCGACCGCGGTAAAGTAGCGGCGGACAATCTCCATCTTGGAAGCGTCGCGGCAGGCATCGTCATCGGTGATGGCAAAGCCGACCATATTGACGCCCATGTCCGTAGGGCTCTGGTAGGGGCTCTTGCCCAGGATCTTTTCCATCAGGGCACGGACTACCGGGAAGGCCTCGACGTCGCGGTTGTAGTTGACCGTGGTCTTGTTGTAGGCCTCAAGGTGGAACGAATCGATGATATTGGCGTCGTCGAGGTCAGCCGTGGCGGCCTCGTAGGCAATATTGACCGGATGCGTCAGAGGAAGATTCCAGACCGGGAAGGTCTCGAACTTGGCATAGCCGGCGGCGGTACCGTGCTTATGCTCGTGATACAGCTGCGAGAGGCAAGTAGCGAGCTTGCCCGAGCCGGGGCCGGGTGCCGTCACGACAACGAGCGGACGCGTGGTCTCGACAAACTCGTTCTTGCCGTAGCCATCGTCGGACACGATCAGATCGACATCGTGCGGATACCCCTCGATGGGATAGTGCAGCTTGGCGGGAATACCGAGCGCGTTCAAGCGGTTGCGGAACACATCGGCAGCAGGCTGGCCGGCGTACTGGGTGATGACCACAGCCGCGACGGCAAAGCCGTTGCCGCGGAACAGGTCAACCAGGCGCAGCACATCCTCGTCATAGGTAATGCCAAGGTCACCACGAGCCTTGTTTTTCTCGATGTGGTTCGCGTTGATCGCGATGATAACCTCGACATCGTCGGCGATGCTCTTGAGCATGCGGAACTTGCTGTCCGGTTCAAAACCCGGCAGCACGCGGCTCGCATGATAGTCATCGAACAGCTTGCCGCCAAACTCCAAATAGAGCTTGCCACCAAACTGTGAGATGCGCTCCTTAATGTGAGCAGCCTGCAGCTCGATATACTTCGCGTTGTCGAAACCCTGGCGCATATATGGCTCCCGTCCCGTTTCCATTTAATGTTCTAGGCGATTATAACGGAGCCCGCCCTCCCCGATACCCAGACCATCAACAGGCACCAACCAAACACGCCCACCGCAACCACCGGGGACCCGGGGTGGCTAATTTTGGGTGGGGCTATTTTGACTGCCCATGAACGAGGGACAGCCAAAAAGCCCCACCCCAAATCAGTTACCTTTGTACCAACGAGGGAAACGTCACAACTGGAGCGTAAGTCAGCGAAAGCCCACCAGAGCGAGCAAGGTGACGTGAAAGAGGAGGGCATGGTGCAAAGTAACCTGACACCTTTGCACCAACAAGGGAAACGTCGCAGGTTGAGCATAAGTCAGCGAGCGACGTCCAGGACGTACAAGTTGGCATGAAAAAGGCAAGGCATAGACCTTCTGGTCATGCCTTGCCTTTTGAATGACAAATTGTCGTCCTGGGCGGCGCGCAGCGTCGACTGGTTGCGCGGTTCGTAGAACCGCGCAACATAAGTGCGCCCCCTCCCGCGCACGGAACGGAAGGGGGCTAAAGGTAGGAGTCTACCGGTGGGTTTACCCCGCCGGACAGACGATGACCAGGTGATCCTCTACAGGATCGTCAAGGTTTCCGTGGGGTACCCGTTGGGTACTTAGAGCAACACGCAGGCGACGGTCAGGATGATGGCGCAGACGACGGAGAGCGCGACGATGAGCTTAAGGGCAAACTTGAGCCAGGTCGTCCACTCGATCTTGGCCAGGGCGAGACCGCCCATGATGGCGCCGGAGGTCGGGGTGAACAGGTTCACGACACCGATGGCGGCGGAGAAGATCATGACCATGACCTCGGGCGAGAAGCCGAGCTTAACAGCCAGCGGTCCCATGATGGGCATGGAGACGGTGGCCATACCGGAGGTCGAGGGGATCAGGAAGGACAGGCCGAAGTAGACCAGGAAGCTCATGGGAGCGAAGATCACACCGGACAGGCCAGCCAGGGCATTGGCGGCAGCGTCGAGGACGTAGACGTCGAGGCCGGTGTTAGCCATGAGGACGGAGATACCACGAGCGAGGGCGATGACGAGAACAACGGACATCATGTCGGCAGCGCCGGTGATGAAGGTGTTGACGATCTGCTTCTCGGACAGGCCACCGATGATACCGATCAGGACAGCCATGAGGAAGAACCAGGTGGAAGCCTCGTCGAAGTACCACTGGCCAATGGGCAGGCCGGTGATCAGGGCAGACCAGCCCTGGACGACGGCGTTACCGTCGGCATCGTAGACAGCGCCAGCGTCAAAGAAGTTGGCGACGCCCTCGTTGAGGTCGGCCAGCGGGATGAAGCCGACGATCATGACGACGAAGGTGAAGGCAAAGGCGATCAGAACACCCTTCTGACGACCGGTGAGCTTGACCTCATTGTGAACCTCGGAAGCAGCCTTGCCGTGAGCCTCTTCGGCGTCCTTGAGCTCCTGCATCGACAGGATGGTGGAACCCTTGTCAGCCTTGACCTTCTTGGCATAGCTCATGACGAAGAAGATGGACATAGCAGTGGTAACAATCCACAGGACGGCACCGAGGCCGATGATGATGGACTGGTTGACCTCAATGCCAACGCCGGTCAGAGCGTCGACGGCAGCGCCGACGGCGAACGGGTTAACCGTGGAGCCCAGGCAGCCGCAGCCAGCGCCGAGCAGGACGGTGGCGGCACCGACCATCGGGTCGAAGCCAGCGGCCATCATGGTAGCGGCAAGCAAGGCGTAGAAGGGAACGGTCTCCTCGCACATACCATAGGTGGTACCACCGAGGGAGAAGATGAGCATCAGCACGGGAATGAGCATGATCTCATTACCCTTAAGCTTCTGCACCAGGACGGCGATGCCGTTGTCCAGGGCGCCGGTCTCGGTCATCATGCCGAGGAAGCCGCCCAGGATCATAACGAAGAGGCAGACGGGCAGAGCGTCAGCGAAGCCCTTAATCGGGGCGGTGCAGAAATCGCTCAGACGGGCGGCAGTAACCGCGCCACCGGACGTGCCGGAGACGATAACGGTAATCACTGCGACAATTGCCAGCAGAGCAAGAAGAATGGTGAACGATGAAGGCATACCGCGCTTTTTCTTAGCGGTCTCAGTCATAGTTCTCATCCCCCCTTCATAAATCATTTACTGATCTCGCCCGAAGCGGCTCTTCCGTGCCGTGCCTGCCGCCTGGTGCGAGATATTTACCAGACAAAGCCGCTCGGGGTGTGCAGCAAGACACCCCGAGCGAGATGCTAGATGCTCTTACTTGAGCGTGGCGTACATGACAGCCTTGATGGTGTGCATGCGGTTCTCGGCCTCGTCGAAGACCTTGGAAGCGGGGCTCTCGAAGACCTCGTCGGTGACCTCCTGCTCGGTGATGCCGAACTGCTCGCACTTCTCGGCGCCAATGGTGGTGTTGGTGTCGTGGAAGCTGGGCAGGCAGTGCAGGAAGATGGCGCCCGGGTTGGCCATAGCCATGACCTCGGAGGTAACACGATACGGGGTGAGCTGAGCGATACGCTCGGCCCAGACCTCGTCGGGCTCGCCCATGGAGACCCACACGTCGGTGTAGATAACGTCGGCACCGGTGACGCCGTCCTTGACATCGGTGGTCAGCTTGATGGTGCAACCGTTGGCCTCGGCGATGGGCTTGCAGGCCTCGATGACGTCGTCGGCGGGCATGCACTCCTCGGGGCCGCAGGCCACGAAGTTCATGCCGAGCTTGGAGCAGACGACCATGAGGGAGCGAGCGACGTTGTTCTTGCAGTCGCCCATGAAGACGAGGGTCTTGCCCTTGATGTCGTAGTTGAAGTTCTCCTGGACGGTCAGGATATCGGCGAGCATCTGGGTGGGATGCCACTCAGTGGTCAGGCCGTTCCACACGGGCACGCCGGACTTAGCAGCGAGCTCCTCGACGTCGTCCTGGGCAAAGCCACGGAACTCGATGCCGTCATACATGCGGCCGAGAACGCGGGCGGTGTCCTCGATGGACTCCTTCTTGCCCATCTGCGACGAACCGGGATCGAGATAGGTCACGCCCATGCCCAGGTCCATGCCGCCGACCTCGAAGGCGCAGCGGGTACGAGTGGAGGTCTTCTGGAAGAGCAGAACGATGTTCTTGCCCTCGAGATAGCGATGCGGAACGCCAGCGCGCTTCATATCCTTGAAGTTCTTGGAGAGCTTGAGCAGGTACTCGATCTCCTCGGTGGTGAGGTCGAGAAGCTTGAGGAAGCTACGGCCGGAGAGGTTAACACCCATGGTTCGATTCCTTTCGAAGAAATGAATTACGTAAGTATCAGTGTTGCCCGTTTAACGGGCGAAGCCGGTGCGGTTGTAGGGGGACCGCACCGGAAACGGAAAGACTTAGAGGTCCTCGCGCCAGAAGGGCATGCTCATGCAGCGCGGGCCGCCGCGGCCGCGGGAGAGCTCGGCGGAGGGCACGACGAGAAGGTCCAGGCCCTCCTTGTACAGCACGTCGTTGGTGACGGTGTTGCGGGCGTAGACGCAGATCTTGCCGGGCTCGACGCACAGGGTGTTGGAGCCGTCGTTCCACTGCTCGCGGGAGGCCGCGATCGGGTCGCCGCCGCCGCAGGGGATCAGCTTGACCTGGTCGACGCCGGTGGCGTCCTCCAGGACGTGCTCGAGGGTGTCCTCGATCAGGCGGATGTTCACGTCGCCCGGGTTCTTGCCGGCGGTCAGCTCGTAGACGCGCAGGGTGCCCATGATGGCGGGGTGGATCGTGAACTTATCGACGTCGATCTGGGTGAAGACCGTGTCGAGGTGCATGAAGGCGCGCGAGACCGGGATGTCGAAGGCCAGGATGCGCTCGACCTTGGAGTCGGAGTTCCAGAAGATGTTCTGGGCCATGACGTCGATCGCGGCGGCCTGGGTGCGCTGGGAGATGCCGACGGCGAGGGTCTTCTCGTTGATGTTCAGCACGTCGCCGCCCTCGGTGTGGAACTGGCAGTCGCGGCGGAAGTACAGCGAGACGTCCTTGTAGTCGGGGTGGTACTTGAAGACGTACTTGCCGTACAGGGTCTCGCGGTTGCGGGTGACCGAGTACATGCGGTTGAGGTTGACGCCCTCGCCGACGACCGCGAACGGGTCGCGGGTGAAGTAGAGGTTGGGCATCGGGTCGATGATCAGGTCGGACTCGGACTCGGAGTTGACCAGGGAGTCGAGGGTCGTGGAGGCCGTGAGGGGCATGTCGATCTCGGACTTGGTCATGCCGGCCATGGTCTTCTTGACGAACTCGAGGTTGTCCTCGATGGAGTCCAGCTTCTCGCGGACGATCTGCGGCATGTGCTGGCCGCGGATGCCGGCCTCGGCGATGTACTGGTCGGTGAACTCGGCGCGGGCGCCGGGGACCTGGTCGAACACCTCGGCGACGAGGTTCTCGAGATAGAGGACCTCCACGCCCTGGTCCCTCAGGATCTGGGCGAAGGTGTCGTGCTCCTGCTGCGCGACCTCCAGGAACGGGACGTCGTCGAACAGGAGTCGCTCGAGCTCGTCGGGCGGCAGGTTGAGGAGCTCGTCGCCGGGACGGTGCAGGCAGACCTTCCTGAGCTTGCCGATCTCGGAAGGCACGTGCAGACCTTTCGTCATGGCCTCCTACCTTTCTTTCGGGCCCTTGTCAGGGCCGATTCGTTAGCGCCCCTCCGTGTGAGGCGTTATTGCTGACGACATATTTATATCCAAAATCAGCTCATACTTCCACCTTGCCCCCGAACGGTTTTTTATAGGGGGTGAACGGCATACACATATACTTCACGCATGGCACACTTCATCTTAATAAAGCGTATTTACGTGCTTAAACGCGTTTTCAATCCTAAAATCAAATGGAACTAAACTTTGCTAAACCACCCTCATATTGCATATTTCCAATAAAGCTATGAATAGAATTAGCGGTTCATACCGTGTCTCAACCATTTTCATTTTTATTCAGAAAAAAGTTTGTCCTATTCATTTCTGGTAAATAAATTACCGTTTACCAGACGCTTGATACCGTTCACCGGAAACTCAGTATAAGGCCCAGCGGATACCGTCTCGCTTTACGGCTCCATTTGTAACAACTTGACTTCTCGGTATAGAAAAACAGGCCCGCTCCCTTCATGGGAAACGGGTCTGTTATCGATAATCGCAGGCAGATTTGAGCGGCTTTGAGAGCCGTCGGAATCCTAGCGATCGAACTCCGCCAGTGCCTCGTCCAAAAGCCTCAGACCCTCGCGCAGAACGTCCTCGCTCGCGCAGTAGCCCAGGCGTGCGCCGCAGGGAAGCTCAAAGCGGCTACCGGGAACCAACAGCACTCCCCTCTCGGCCAGCAGGCGCTTGCAGAACTCCTCGTCGTTCTCGGGAATATCCAGCTGGATGAACGAGGTGGACACGCCCTGCGGGGCCGTCCAGGAAACGCGGTGCTGCGTATCGATCCAAGCCTGCGCGATATCGCGGTTGCCAAACACGATCTTGCGGTTGCGCTCGAGAATCTTGTCCTTGTGCTCGAGTACATAAGTTGCCAGGGCATCGTTGAACACGCCGCCGCAGATCATGGTGTAATCGCGATAAGTGCGGATACGGTTGGATATCTCTTCGTCTGCCACGACCCAGCCCACGCGTGCCGCAGGAGTCGAATAGGTCTTGGACACCGAGTTGGTGACGATGGCCTTCTCGTACACGTCGGCCATCGACATAAAGGCCTCGGTGTTCTCCAGCGGCAGGTACACCTCGTCGCAAAGCACAAAGGCGCCCACCGAGCGGGCGATCTCGGCAATCTGGCCGAGCGTATCGGCATCGAGCACCGTTCCGATGGGGTTCGATGCGTTGTTAATGCAGATGAGCTTGGTGGTGGGTCGAACCAGACGCTTAAGCTCCTCGATATCGGGCTTCCAGCCGAGCTCCTCGCGAAGCTCCCAGTACTCGACCTCGGCGCCCAGCGTGCGCGGAATCTCGTAGAGCGGCGCATAGGTGGGCCACTCGGCAATCACATGGTCGCCGGGCTCGACCACGGCCATGATGGCGTTGAGGTTCGCACCCGTGCAGCCGTTGGTCTGCAAGATGTGGTCGGGATTGACCTCGCGACGATACAGTTTGGCAACCTCGGCCTTAAATTCCGGCGAGCCCTCGATCCAGCCGTAGTTCATCTTCTCGCGGTCCAGGCGATCGTAGAACGTGGCGCCGTCCTGTTCATCGAGCGCGCGCAGCTCGCCCATGGTGAGCGACGAGATCGTCGACTGGGCGATGTCCCACGTGGCGCTCTTCTCCCAAACGTTGAGCCATTCCTCAACGCCAATCGTCTTGATGTCCATGGCCAAGCTCCTTACAAAAGCAGTCATCCAACCGTGTTGACGTTCCTCATACAAGATTGGGGCGGCGCGAAAACCCGCACCGCCCCAATGGGAGACATCTAATGGCAGCTAGATGTATGTATTAAGACCTGTACGGGTCCTAGAAGACCCTAGAGGTCCTCGCGCCAGAAGGGCATGCTCATGCAGCGCGGGCCGCCGCGGCCGCGGGAGAGCTCGGCGGAGGGCACGACGAGAAGGTCCAGGCCCTCCTTGTACAGCACGTCGTTGGTGACGGTGTTGCGGGCGTAGACGCAGATCTTGCCGGGCTCGACGCACAGGGTGTTGGAGCCGTCGTTCCACTGCTCGCGGGAGGCCGCGATCGGGTCGCCGCCGCCGCAGGGGATCAGCTTGACCTGGTCGACGCCGGTGGCGTCCTCCAGGACGTGCTCGAGGGTGTCCTCGATCAGGCGGATGTTCACGTCGCCCGGGTTCTTGCCGGCGGTCAGCTCGTAGACGCGCAGGGTGCCCATGATGGCGGGGTGGATCGTGAACTTATCGACGTCGATCTGGGTGAAGACCGTGTCGAGGTGCATGAAGGCGCGCGAGACCGGGATGTCGAAGGCCAGGATGCGCTCGACCTTGGAGTCGGAGTTCCAGAAGATGTTCTGGGCCATGACGTCGATAGCGGCGGCCTGGGTGCGCTGGGAGATGCCGACGGCGAGGGTCTTCTCGTTGATGTTCAGCACGTCGCCGCCCTCGGTGTGGAACTGGCAGTCGCGGCGGAAGTACAGCGAGACGTCCTTGTAGTCGGGGTGGTACTTGAAGACGTACTTGCCGTACAGGGTCTCGCGGTTGCGGGTGACCGAGTACATGCGGTTGAGGTTGACGCCCTCGCCGACGACCGCGAACGGGTCGCGGGTGAAGTAGAGGTTGGGCATCGGGTCGATGATCAGGTCGGACTCGGACTCGGAGTTGACCAGGGAGTCGAGGGTCGTGGAGGCCGTGAGGGGCATGTCGATCTCGGACTTGGTCATGCCGGCCATGGTCTTCTTGACGAACTCGAGGTTGTCCTCGATGGAGTCCAGCTTCTCGCGGACGATCTGCGGCATGTGCTGGCCGCGGATGCCGGCCTCGGCGATGTACTGGTCGGTGAACTCGGCGCGGGCGCCGGGGACCTGGTCGAACACCTCGGCGACGAGGTTCTCGAGATAGAGGACCTCCACGCCCTGGTCCCTCAGGATCTGGGCGAAGGTGTCGTGCTCCTGCTGCGCGACCTCCAGGAACGGGACGTCGTCGAACAGGAGTCGCTCGAGCTCGTCGGGCGGCAGGTTGAGGAGCTCGTCGCCGGGACGGTGCAGGCAGACCTTCCTGAGCTTGCCGATCTCGGAAGGCACGTGCAGACCTTTCGTCATGGCCTCCTACCTTTCTTTCGGGCC
>NZ_JADNNH010000002.1:93766-133501 GCF_015556945.1 Collinsella aerofaciens
CAGACCTTCCTGAGCTTGCCGATCTCGGAAGGCACGTGCAGACCTTTCGTCATGGCCTCCTACCTTTCTTTCGGGCCTTACTGGCCGAATGTATCAGCGCCCCTCCGTATGGGACGCTGCTTGCTGACAGCTCTAGTTATATCCAAATTCCACCCGCAATTCCACCTCGCCCCCGAACGGTCAGCAAAGTGCGATGAACGGTATTTCGCATATGATTCCCCCATGATGCACTTCGGTTCTCTAAAGCAGGTTTTCAAAGGTAAATGTTCTTTTTTCTAAGGAATTAAGCTAGATTGCACAAATATTTTCATGTTTAGGAATTGCATAGCTAAAACGGTTTTCTGCATATATATGTCGTTTGTCCATGATTCAATTTGGATTCGATTATATTCAGCTCGCAATCATTCTTATTCATACATCCTCACCAGTTGAGTATGGATATAGATTGTTTCCAAACGAGTTGGGCAGTTAGTTGCATGCCTTGGCAGCGTAAGAAGTAGGTAAAGATACCGTTCACGCGATACGTCCGTGCCAGCGGTCGACTAAATTGAGACAATAGTGAAAAGTGTTAGGCTACCGTCCTCTACGGGGACTGAACGGACAGATGCATATGCCGAGCAAAATCGAAAAGAAGCAAGCCGCCGCAAAGCTGCGCAAGCCGCCGCGCGACTTTTCGTACACGCAAAACCGAGAGCTTAGCTGGCTGCGCTTTGACAACCGCGTGCTTGACGAAGCCTTCGATGAGACCGTTCCGCTGTTCGAGCGTCTAAAGTTCGTGTCGATTTTCGAGTCTAACCTCGACGAGTTTCTCATGGTGCGCGTGGGCGGCCTGTCCGATCTGGCAGAGCTCAAAAAACAACCTGTCGACAACAAGAGCAATATGACCGCCTCCGAACAGGTCGATGCTGTCATGGCCGAAATGCCCGGGCTCCTTACCCGTTGGGAGTCCATCTTTAAGAGCATCGAGGGCAAGCTCGACACCTTGGGCGTTCACCGCGCCCACATCGATTCGCTTACGCCCGAGGAGCGCACCTTTGTAACCCGCTACTTCCAGGCCTACGTGTCGCCGGTCATCTCGCCGCTGGTCATCGATCCTCGCCACCCCTTCCCCAACCTGCGCAACGGCGCGCTCTATCTGGCCTGTGGTCTGGACGGCGCCACCGACGAGGAGAGCCTACTGGGCCTTATCGAGATTCCCGCCTCGATGAACCGCGTGGTCGAGATCCCCTCGCCCACCGGCACCTACTCCTACATCTTGCTCGAGGACGTCATCCTCGCCTGCCTGGACAGCTGCTTTGGCTCCTATAAGCCGCTGGATCGTGCGCTGATCCGCGTCACCCGCAACGCCGACATCGATCCGGACGGCGAGGGCGTCGAAGAGGAAGAGGACTACCGCCAGCACATGAAGCGCATCCTCAAGAAGCGCCTGCGCCTGCAGCCGGTAGTGCTCGCGGTCTCGGGGTCGCTCGAGAAGGCGACGCTCAAGACTATCCGCAAGGCGCTCGAGCTTTCGCGCCGCTCTGTCTTTACCTGCGATATCCCGCTCAACCTGGGCTACGTCTTTGGCATTGAGGGCAAGATTCCCGAGCACCTGCGCAACGAGCTGCTCTTTACGCCGTTTAAGCCGCAGCCCAACCCCACCATCGACATGACCCGCTCCATCCGCGAGCAGGTGCTGCAGCACGACAAGCTGCTCTTCTACCCTTACGAGGCCATGAATCCGTTCCTGGATCTGGTACACGAGGCAGCCTACGACCCCGAGTGCATCTCGTTGCGCATCACGCTCTACCGCGTGGCCAAGCAGAGCCGCCTATGCGAGTCGCTGATCGATGCCGCCGAGAACGGCAAAGAGGTCACGGTGCTCATGGAGCTCCGCGCGCGCTTTGACGAGCAGAACAACATCGAGTGGGCCGAGCGTCTGGAAGAAGCGGGCTGCACCGTCATCTATGGTTCCGAGGGCTTTAAATGCCACTCAAAGATCTGCCAGCTCACCTATCGCGAGGGTATGGCGCTCACCCGCCTCACGCTTTTGGGCACCGGCAACTTTAACGAGAAGACGGCCAAACTCTACAGCGACTTTATGCTCATGACAGCCCATCCCGGCATCGGTGAAGACGCCAACCTGTTCTTCCGCAATCTGTCGCTGGGCAACCTGCGCGGCGACTACCGCTTCCTGGGTGTGGCGCCCGTCGGACTGAAACCGCTCATCATGCGCGGGCTTGACCGCGAGATCCAGCGCGCCCTTGCCGGCGAGCCCGCCCGCGTGTTCTTTAAGCTCAACTCGCTGACCGACCGCGAGGTTATCGACAAGATCGCCGAGGCATCGTGTGCCGGCGTGCGCGTAGACATGATCATCCGCGGCATCTCGTGCCTCAAGCCCGGCGTTTCGGGCAAGACCGAGAACGTGCATGTCCGCTCCATCGTCGGACGCTTTTTGGAGCACGCGCGTGTTTACGCTTTTGGCGTGGACTCGGACATGATTTACCTGAGCTCAGCCGATATGATGACGCGCAACACCGAGCACCGCGTGGAGATCGCCTTCCCCGTGCTCGACCCCACCTGCCGCGCCCTAGTGCACGAGTACATGGGCATGCAGCTGCGGGACAACGTGAAGGCCCGCAGCCTCACGAGCGACGGCACCTGGGTCCCCGTGGAGCGTGCAGAGGGTGAGAAACCCTTCAACTCGCAGGAAGCTCTACTGGAGCGTGCCTATCGCAACGCCGAGGCCGCGCCCGAGCCCGTCATTGAGGCGGAACCTGCCTCCGAGGCCGAGCCGCAGCCAGTAGCACCCAAGGTCCAAGAGGTCCAGGCGACCGTCATTGAGCCCGAGCCTGCACCTGCACCTCAGCCCGATCCGCAGGTCACCAAGCCCGCACCCGAGACGAGCGCCCGTCGCGATAAGCCCGCTGGCAAGACCAAGGCCATCGAGCGCCATCGCCCCGGCCGCGTGCGCATGGGCCTGGGTCTGATCGGCCTGGGTCTTAAGACGCTCATTACCGGCAAGACGAAATAGTCGTTTGTAGAAGCAGTTTGTAGAAGCGCCCCGCATTTGAGGAAAGCCTCGGATGCGGGGCGCTTTTCCCTGCTACCATGGTGCGAACAACAGCGCGAATGACAGGCAGGAATATGAAGCTCACTATAGAATCGATGACCTACGGCGCCGACGGGCTGGCGCACGCCGACAACGGCAAGGCCGTCTTTGTGCAGGGTGCCGTGGCAGGCGACACCGTCGAGGCCGAGGTCGTACAGGACGGCAAGTCATTCATGCGCGCCCGCACCACCGAGATTCTGGAGCCAAGCCCCAATCGCATTCAGCCTCCCTGCCCCTTCGTGGGCATCTGCGGCGGCTGCTCGTGGGGCAATCTCTCACGCACGGCACAGCTCGCCGCCAAGGAGCAAAACCTGCGCTCCACGCTCGAGCGCATCGGCAAGTTCGCTCCTGAGCTGGCAGATGAGTTGGTACAGCCCATCTGCCACACCAAGGACGACTGGGGCTACCGCAATAAAATCGAGCTCGAACCGACCGTCGTCAACGGTCGCGTGCGCCTTGGCATGCACGGTGTCGACCCCAGCAAAATCGTGACCGTCGATATGTGTCCGCTGTTCGATAAGCGCTTCCCGAAGGCACTCAAATCGGTCGTCGGCGCACTCAACTATCTAAGCGGCAGCCATGACTTGGGGCTCGAACGCGTGGGCATTCGCGCATCGCGCCGCACCAAGGCACTCGAGGTCGCACTCTGGACGCCCACAGGCTCCTTCCCGCGCTCACAGGTCTCGCGCGTTCTGGCAGATGCCGCACACCCCACGAGCGTAGTGCGTGTAATGAGCAAGGGCGAAAAGAAAGCCCGCCGTGTCTCCAAAGTCGAGATGCTCGCCGGCGAGGGCTCGTGGACCGAGAATATCGCCGAAGGCCAGATGCGCTTATCTGCCCCGTCGTTTTTCCAGGTCAATACCAAGGGCGCCGAGATTTTGATTGAGCTCGTTATGGACGCCCTCGACCCGCAGGAAGACGAGCTGGCCGTGGACCTATACTGCGGTGCCGGAACCTTTACCCTGCCGCTCGCCCGCCGCTGCGACTTTGTTGCCGCCGTCGAAGCCTACGGTCCGGCCGTGCGCGACCTGCGCCGTAACCTCGAGATCAACAAGCTTGATAACGTCGACGTCATTGGCGGAGACGCGGTGCGCGAGTTCCCCGACCAGGATGCCGATGTCCTGGTGGTCGACCCGCCACGCGCGGGCCTGGCGCCCGAGGCCATCGACCTCATCGCCAGCACGAGTGCTCGCGATGTCGCCTATGTGAGTTGTGATCCGGCCACCCTGGCACGCGACCTCAAGCGCTTTGTCGAAGAAGGCACCTTCTCCCCCGTAAAGATCACGCCAGTCGACCTGTTCCCACAAACCTTCCACTGCGAGACCGTCGTCCACCTTAGGCGCAACTAGCCGCTTAATCATTGCTCAGAAAATCATTGGGAAATCGAGCGTGGCAAGCGGAGGTCTTCGGGGTATAAGACGGCTAATTGTATGCCGCCTATGAAAGGAACCCTCATGCCCAGCGTTGCCGTTCTCGCCGCCGATGGCTTTGAAACTATTGAATGCTTGACCATGGTCGATGTCATGCGTCGCGGCGGCGTGCGTGCCACGCTCGTCTCGATCATGCCCACGCGCGAGGTCGTAAGCTCGCTGCAGATCCCCGTGACCTGCGATGCGCTCTTTGATGAGATCAACTTTGACGAGTACGACTGCGTCGTGCTGCCCGGCGGCCTGCCCGGTGCCACCAACCTGCGCGCAGATCAGCGCGTCTGCGACGTGGTCTGCGAGTTCGCCGCAACCAAGCACGTCGCCGCCATCTGCGCCGCCCCGTTTATCCTGGGCGAGCTCGACCTGCTCGAGGGGCGCCATGCCACGTGCTTCCCTGGCTTTGAGAAAAGCTTCCCCGAAGGCGCCTATACCGGCGAGAAGGTCACGCAAGACGGCAACATCATCACTGCCAGCGGCATGGCACAGTCCCTCCCCTTTGCATTGGAGCTGCTGCGCACGCTCGCCGGCGACAAGGCCGTCGAGAAGGTCGCCGAGGGCATCCAACTATGATTTTGGCTTCGCAATCGCCGCGCCGCATAGAGCTGATGCGCGAGGCAGGCTACAACATTCGCGTGATTCCCGCGGATATCGACGAAACGCCCTTTGATGGCGAGGCCCCGCTCACGCTTGTCGAGCGCTTGGCACGCGCCAAGGCGGCTGCCGTTGCTGCCGAGTATGCCGAGCCCAATGAGCTGACGGTCGCGGCCGACACCATCGTCACCTTCGATGGCAAGCTTTTGGGCAAGCCGGCAAACGAGGACGAAGCCCGCACCATGCTCCACGAGCTCTCGGGGCGCACGCACCAGGTCGCAACCGGCGTCTGCATCGTTAGAGCCGGAGACACCACCGCCCCACACGCTGCCGAGAGCCTGTCGTTTGTCGATGTGACCGACGTGACGTTCTATGAGCTCACCGACGAGCAGATTGAGCGCTACGTCGCCTCGAGCGAGCCCATGGACAAGGCAGGCGCCTACGGCATCCAGGGCACAGGCGGGCGCATGCTCGTGCATGATATTTCGGGCGACTTCTACAACGTGGTGGGCCTGCCCATCGCACGCGTCGCACGCGCGATTCAAAAACTATCGTAATTGCATCTGGCGCTGGGTATCCCCCAGCGCCTACAATTTCGGCGTACCGTACGGATCCCGACCGGGCACAAGGCGCGGCGGAAAACCGATAGGAGTTAAACATGGATACACTGCTCGAGGCCATTGACGTCTGCGATGTCGATGGCTTTTGCTTTGGCAACTATACGGACGAGGAGGCCGGCACCGGTTGCACCGTAATCGTGGCACCCGAGGGCGCCACCGGCGGTGTTGACGTTCGCGGCGGTGCACCGGCATCGCGCGAGACCGACCTGCTGCGTCCCGAGAACACCGTGGACAAGGTCCACGCCGTCTGCCTTTCGGGCGGATCGGCCTTTGGTCTGGAGGCCGCAAGCGGCGTCGCCCGCGAGCTCGAGAGCCGCGGCATCGGCCTTCCCGTCGGCCCCACTCAGGTGCCCATCGTGTGCTCTAGCTGCATCTTCGACCTCGCGTTTGGCGACCCCACCGTACGCCCCGACATTGAGGCTGGCATCTCCGCCGTGCGCGAGGCGCTCGACAACACCCCCACCGCGCTCGAGCAGGGCAATGTAGGTGCCGGCACCGGTGCCACCGTGGGTAAGCTTATGGGCCCCGCTACCTGCATGAAGGCCGGCCTTGGTGCTGCCGCCGTGGCACTCGGCCCCGTTAAGGTAGGTGCCGTGGTTTCGGTCAACGCCTGCGGCAACGTCGTCGACCCCTTCACCGGCGAGTGGGTTGCCGGCATGCGCGCCGCAGCCGATAGCGACCAGATCGTCGACATGGAGCTCGCAGCCTTTGCCGCCGCCGGCTCCATGCAAATGCCGCTCGACCGCACCAACACCACCATCAGCTGCATCGTCACCAACGTTGAGCTCACCAAGGCCCAGGCCACCAAGGTTTCCCAGATGGCCGCAGACGCCTATGCGCACGCCATCCGCCCCACGCACACCACGAACGACGGTGACACCATCTACACCCTCGCCAGCGGCAAACTAGACGCTCAGACAAGCGCCGCCGTTCCCTTGGACCTGTTGGGCATGCTCGCCGTAAGGGCTTTGCAAACCGCCATCGTAAACGGAGCCAAAACCGCCAAAACCTCCCACGGAATCCCGGGTGCCGCGAAGTAACCTTACTCGACCGGTTGCCCGGTGGGTCTTGGTTATGTTTGCTGCTCTACAGTCCCATGCAAGACGAAGGCCACATTAAGTGGCCTTCTTTGCATGCGGAACTCGCGACAAACGTAATGCCCGCCCGTCCCCGACCGACTACCAACTAAGATCTTTTCAGCCCAGGCCCCTGTGTACCGCGCGTCTAAGATCTTCAAATTCAGACAGTCTGACAATCGATTCTTATAGCAGAGGCCCCTTGGCCTTTAGTTTGATACAAGTTCCGCACGAGCCGGAAAGCACTTAATGTGCTTTCCGTGCGAGCAGGACTGTTCGCAGTAGCAAACTAAAGGCCAAGGGGCCCAGTCAACCTATCAGCAGCGATTACTCAGCAGTTAGTTGAATTTGAAGATCTTTGAGGCCAGATGGTATAGGCCGAGTGTGGTTTTGTCTCCGGCCCGGCCATGCAGGTTGGTAAAGAATCCGACCACGCCGTAGCGAGCGCGACGATACATGCGCTCGTCGTACTCCTTCAGGTCCTTCCACAGCGTCTTCAGACGCTCATCGGCACAATCTTCCTCGGAAAGCTTGGTGAGCACCGAGCAAATCGCCATCATCATGGTGAAGTAGCCCATCATGTACGAACGCAGACGCGAGGACTCAACGTCCTGGTACAGGTGGAACGATTCCATCATGATGCGCGTTACGCGGAACTGCTGACCCAGGCGCTTGACCATCGTGGCCTCATTGACGCTCTGGCCCTCGCGACCGATAAAGTAGCGATAGAGGTCGATGTCGGCGTAGTACATGGTCTTGCAGCGCGGCAGCGGCACGTATGCGTAGATATTATCCACGTAGAACGTGTGTGCCGGCATAGGCAGATTGGACTCGCGCAGCACATCGGTGCGATAGCACAGACTGTGCATGAGCAGGTTCTGATCGGGACGGAAGTGTCCGATCTGGTCCCAAGAGAAAATCTTTTTGCGCGGCAGGGCAAACTTGTAGCCAATCGCGGTATGCGTGCCCTCGTAAACCTTCTCGTACACGTAGTTCGAGATAAACAGGTCGACGCGCTGGTCGCGCTCCTCAAAGCCACGCAGAATCGACAGCATGGTCGAAAGCGCCGCACCGTCGAGCCAGTCGTCCGAGTCGACAACCTTGTAGTAGGTGCCCTGCGCCTCGCGCAGGCCCGAAAGAACGGCAATGCCGTGGCCGCCATTCTCCTGGTGCACCGCGCGGATGATTCCAGGATAACGGGCCTCCCACTCGTCGGCCTTGGCGGCCGTCTCGTCCTTGGAGCCATCGTCCACCACGATAATCTCGATATCGGTGGCGTAATTGCTCCCCTCCAAGATGGAGGTGATGCAATGGTCCATGTCCTTGGCGGCGTTATACGAGGGAATACCGAATGTTATGACTTTATGCATGGCAGGCGATAATCTCATCCGAAAGATCGAGGGCGGAATTGGTCACGGCGTCCATATCGTAGTAACGATACTCGGCCAGACGACCCACCGGGTGGAAGTTCGTCAGGTTCTGGACGCGCTCAAGATAGCGCTCATAGAGCTCGCGATTCTCGGGCTCCAGGATAGCGTAGTACGGCGTCTCGCCCGAGCCGGGCGTATAGGCCTTGGAGTACTCCTTCATGATGGTGGTCTTGCCGGGCAGGACCTGACCAGTCATGTTCTTGAACTCAGTAATGCGCGTATAGTCCTCGCTCGTGGTGTAGTTGACGGTGCCCACAGGCTGGAACTGGTCCATATCGAGCGTCTCGAACTTCATATCGAGCGTGCGGTACGGCAGCGCGCCCAGGTCGAGGTTGAACAGCTCGTCGAGTGGACCGGTGTAGACGATCTCGCCACCATAGACCTTGCCGTCGATCTTGACGGTGGTCTCGTCGATTTCAAAGAGGTCACGGGCGTCCACGTCGCAGAATACGTCAATCAGATCGTGATCGAGCATATGCTCGAACAGCGCGGTATAGCCGTCCTGCGGCATGCCCTGGAAAGGAGCCTGCGGGAAGTAGCGATCGTCATCGCCCACAAAGACGGGGACGCGGCCGGTGATCGAGGGGTCGATCTGATCGGGCGTCTGGCCCCACTGCTTCATGGTGTAATGCAAAAAGACGTTCTCATAGACATAATCGGCGACCTCGACTAGATCCGGGTCGTTCTTCTTGCGCAGCTCCATAATGGGCACCTTGACGTCCTTGCCAAAGGTCTCCACGAGCTTCTGATACAGTTCCTCGCCGCGCTCATCGCCAAAGGCGAGCTTGAGGCTCGCATGGTTAAAGGGCACGGGCATAAGGGTACCGTTGATGTTGGCGAGCACCTTGTGCTGGTAGTCCGTCCACTTGGTAAAGCGCGACAGGAAATTGTGGACGCGCTCGTTAAAGGTATGGTAGATGTGCGGACCATACTCGTGGACCAGGATTCCCGCCTCGTCAGTGCAGTCGAAGGCATTGCCCGCAATGTGGCTACGGCGCTCCAAAACGGCAACACGATAGCCGATAGTTTCGGCAAGACGGCGGGCGCAAACGGCACCGGCATATCCGGCGCCGACAACGATCATGTCGTACGCACCGGCATTAAAGCCTTCAGGCAGGCCTGAGGTAATCTGCATCGATACTCCTTGTCAAAAGCCACGGGCTCGTTAGCTGGGCTTTTCTCGAACATTCTTCGAGACATATTTATCAGAGCGATTATAGCGCTAATGCGTCCTATAATGAGCTTGCCACACAAGGAAAGCTCAAGCACCGCGGCGTACATTATTGAAAGGTAAACCCGCTAGCAGCGGGTTTATTCGTGTGCAGCCGAGGGCCTGGAGCTTAGCGAAACGCTTGTAAGGAGTAACATGAGCGATTTCCTAAACCGTATGAAGTCTGCCGCCAAGGCCGACCTTAAGACCATCGTCCTGCCCGAGGGCGAGGACCCACGCACCATCGTCGCGGCCAACAAGATCATCGAGGAAGGCCTGGCAAAGCTCGTCATCTTGGGCAACCCCGACGAGATCGACGTTCCCGGCGCTACCGTCATCGACCCGCGCAATGCCGAGAAGCACGAGGAGTACGCGCAGAAGTTTGCCGAGCTCCGCGCCAAGAAGGGCGTTACCATCGAGCAGGCTCGCGCCCAGGTGATGGACGCCACCTACTTTGGCACCATGATGGTCAAGATGGGCGACGCCGACGGCCTGGTCTCCGGAGCCTGCCACTCCACCGCCGACACCCTGCGCCCCGCACTGCAGATTCTCAAGACCGCTCCGGGCACCAAGCTGGTCTCGGCCTTCTTCGTGATGTGCACCGACACCCCGCAGTTTGGTACCGACGGCACGCTGATCTTCGCCGACTGCGGCCTCAACATCAACCCGTCCTCCGACGAGCTCTCCGAGATCGCCATCGCCTCCGCTCACTCCTGGTCCACCTTCATGGGCAATGTTGAGCCGCACGTGGCCATGCTCTCCTACTCCACCATGGGCTCCGCTGGCGGCGAGGTCGCCAAGAAGGTCCAGGAGGCTGTGAAGTTCTGCAAGGAGAAGGCTCCCGAGCTCGCCATCGACGGCGACCTGCAGCTCGATGCCGCTATTGTCCCCACCGTCGCCCAGCTCAAGGCTCCCGGCTCCTCCGTTGCCGGCAAGGCCAACGTGCTCGTGTTCCCCGACCTCGAGGCCGGCAACATCGGCTACAAGCTGGTCCAGCGCTTCGCCGGCGCCGACGCCTACGGCCCCATCCTGCAGGGCATCGCCAAGCCGGTCAACGATCTGTCGCGCGGATGCTCTGCTGACGACATCGTGGGTGTCGTGGCCATCACCGCCGTCCAGGCTCAGATGGCTGAGTAGCGGACATATCCCCTCGGGACAGGAATTTCCACCTGCTAGCAAAAAGGCCTCCGGAGCTGTTGCTTTGGAGGCCTTTCGTTTACTTGCAAATGCGCGCGTTAGTTGTTCTTGGTCAGGCGCTCGACGTCGTGGGCGATCATGTATTCCTCGTCGGTGGGGATGACCATGACCGTGACGGAAGAGCCGGCGGCGCTGATGACCTGCGGGCCGTTGCCCACGGCCTCGCGGTTCTTGTTGTTGTCGATGCGTACGCCCAGCCACTCGAAGCAGTCGCAGAAAGCCTTGCGGATCGACCAGTCGTTCTCGCCGATGCCGGCGGTAAAGGTGATGGTGTCCACGCCCGCCATGGAAGCGATCATGGAACCGGCCTGCTGCATGGCCTTGTAGGCGAACATATCGAAGGCGAGCAGGCAGCGCTCGTCGCCCTCGGAGGCGCGCGTGCGGATGTCGCGGGCGTCGTTGGAGATGCCCGAGATGGCAAGCAGACCAGACTGCTTGTTCATCATGTCATCGACTTCCTGATAGCTGTAGCCGCCCTCGCGCTGCAGGTAGCACACGGTAGCCGGGTCGATGGAGCCGCAACGGGTACCCATCATCAGGCCGTCGAGCGGCGTGAGGCCCATCGTGGTATCGCGGCACACGCCGTCCTCGATGGCGGCGAGCGAAGCGCCGTTGCCCAGATGGCACGAAAGCAGACGGTGGCAGCGCGAGCCCAGGATCTCCTTGGCCATCATCCACTCATAGCGGTGGCTCGTGCCGTGGGCACCGTACTTGCGCACGTGGTACTTATCGCACACGTCCTTGGGCAGCGCGTAGGTGTAGGCGACCTCGGGCATGGTCATGTGGAACGAGGTGTCGAAGACGGCCACGTTGGGCAGCTCCGGATACTTCTCGCGGCAATATTCGATTGCTGCGGCCTCGCCGTAATTGTGCAGCGGAGCGAGCGGGGCCACCTCAAGGATCTTAGCCATGACCTCATCGTCGACGACCGCGGAATCATCGAAGTGCCAGCCGCCCTGAACGATACGATGGCCAATGCCATCAATCGTAAAGTCGGTCTTCTCGAGCTCCTCGAGCACGCGAGCGATAGCAGAGCGATGATCGGGGAAAGAGACCTCCTCGGTCTGCTTGGCGCCACCGTTCTCGGAGTGGCCAAAGATGCCCATGTCCGAACCGATGCGTTCGCAGTTGCCCTTGGCGAAAACCTCGCGAGTATCGGTATCCAAAAGCTGATATTTGAGGCTTGAGCTACCGGCGTTAACAACAAGTACGTTCATGAGACTCCTTTGCAGTGCAATACGGTCGACGCAGACCCCTTAAGGCGGCCGCATTTTAATAAGAAGTTATCATATCTTGATAAATAGCTATCAGCATATCGCCCAACGAGCGCAAAAGAGGGGCCGAACGGCGCTCGGTCGTCCAGCCCCCCCTCTTGCAATTACTTGCCGTTGACGATGCGCTCGACGTCGGAAGCGATCATGAACTCCTCGTCCGTGGGGATGACGAAGATCTTGACCTTGGAATCCTTGGCAGACAGGCACCAAGCGCCGTCACCACGCAGGGCGTTGCGGGCATGATCCATCTTGACGCCCATAAAGGCCAGACGGTCGGCAACGCCGGCACGAACGGCCGGAGCGTGCTCACCGATGCCAGCGGTGAAGACCAGCGTGTCCATGCCGCACATGGAAGTAGCCATCTCGGCAGCCTTGGCGGCAATCTTGTAGACAAACATGTCGAAGGCGAGCTGAGCCTCGGGGTCGCCGGCAGCGGCGAGCTCCTCGACGTTGCGGCAGTCGTTGGTCTTGCCACCGGTCACAGCCAAAAGGCCGGACTTCTTGTTCATCATCTCGTCGACCTCATCGAAGGTGTAGCCGCCCTCGCGCTGCAGGTAGCAGACGGTGGCCGGGTCGATGGAGCCGCAGCGGGTGCCCATCATGACGCCGTCGAGCGGCGTCAAGCCCATGGTGGTGTCCATGCACTTGCCGTCCTCGATGGCGCACAGGGAAGCGCCGGAGCCGATATGGCACACGACGACCTTGCGGGCCTCGCCGTTGGTCATCTCTGCGACCTTCTTGGAGATGTAGCGGTAGCTGGTGCCGTGGGCACCGTACTTACGGATGTGCAGCTTGTCGCAAACATCCTTGGGCAGGGCGTAAGTCTTGGCGACCTCGGGCATGTTGAAGTGGAAAGCGGTGTCGTAGACAGTGACGTTGGGCAGGTCGGGATACTGCTCGAGGCAGTACTCGATAACGTTGGCCTCGGGGTTGTTGTGCAGCGGTGCCAGCGGGGCGACCTCGCGAATCTTGGCGAGAACGTCCTCGTCGACGAGGGAGGAGTCGCCAAAGTACCAACCGCCCTGAACGATGCGATGGCCGATGCCCTCGATCTTGACGCCGTTGGCCTCGAGGTCCTTCAGGACGACCTCGATGGCGACCTTGTGGTCGGGGAACTCGATGTTCTCGGTCACCTTCTTGGAACCGTTGGCAGCGTGGGTGAAGGTACCGCCGGTAAAGCAGACGCGCTCGCAGGAGCCCTTTGCGGACACCTTGTGGGACTTGGTATCGATGACCTGATACTTAAGGGTCGAAGATCCCGCGTTGACGACCAGAACGTTCATGTGTCTCCCTACTAACAGGCGGTGTGGCGCCGCCAGGTTACATACGCTTCAATAATAAACCCAAACGCCCTCGCGCTCGGGTTTATTGGCGTTGATATATAAGTTATCGGTGCCTAAATACTCATGTCCTTTGGCTTGTAAGACGAAATAGCGCGGGAATATACACCAAAGAAGAAATCCCGAGCGCGACAAGCAATACGACTTGAATGCCCGCAGCGCTGCTCAACACAGCGTTGAGCAGATAGAAAAGAACAGCACCCACCGCCACCATCTGGCTTTGAACCGAAATCAATGAACAGCGCATCGAAGAATCAGCAGCATTTTGAAAAATTGAGTATTTGATTGGGGCAAACAACGAGTACGCAACCGTCTGCAGCACATAGAACACGGGCAGCAAATTAGCCGGAGTAAAGGGAATCAAAAACAGAGCAGTCAGGGAAAGGCGCACAATGCCGCAAATACACGCAAAACGGCCCTTGTCGACACGAGCAATCACACTGGGCACAATAAACCCTATGGAGGCGGAGGCAAGGAGCTGAACCGCAATGGTCACGCCCGAAGCGACGGCATTCATTCCGCGACCCGCAAGCAACAGTGAGAAAAAGTCTTCCAGGGCGACAAAAGCAAATGCTTGAGAACAGTCCATGATGAACGCTGAACGAAGAATGCCATTGCACGCAATAGCGGCACCGATCATCTTCGGGCTAATTCCACGCTCAGGTGTCCCCGCAGTGCCCCCTCTTCGCATCTCAGGAATGCAGACAACGACAACCAGCGTCAACACCATTGCGATGATATCTGCCGAAAGACCAATGAGATATGCACCGACAGACGAAATGAAACCGCCCACGCAAGCGGAGATGGCAAAAGAGGCATAGAAAACAAATCGCTCAACGACATTAAGTCTTACGAGCTGGTCCTGAGAAACGCTGTCAATGTAAATCGCTTCTATGGATCCGCTCACACATGCAGCGGCAAAACCTTTGAGAGCAAACGCGCCGATTAAAAGCAGAGGAGAACGGACGAGGAGTAGGGCGTCGTAGTATCCAAGCATCCCCACGACGCCAACGAGACCACTTGTCTTTCGTCCAAACCTATCGGCAATATAGCCAGTGGGAACTTCAAGGATGAACTTGCTCACTTGATATGCAATCATCATGCTAGAAATCGCCACCATCGAGAATCCGACGAATTCAAGGTAAACCGTCAGAAAATACAAAATGGTGCTGAAGTTCGACAGAAAAACAAACGTCATATAAAGCAAAACCGTACGGTTTTTCATGCTCCGCCCTCCAAGAGTCAACAATCTAAATCGGAATCTTGGAAAAGCATGAGGGCAAAGCCGTCAGTCATGTGTTACAAGGCGTCAACATTCACTTGACGACACGAGGCCAAATGGCCTCACGAAGCAAGATGACGCAATAGGTGAAGAAATACCGTCTGATGTCGATCGGTCCAGGCATTTTGCCGATAGCAAAAGTAGATGGGCAAGGCTACGTCATGCGAGCCTTCAATAGAGCACTCGCTCACTTCCAATCCATCTGATGCGAGAGAAGAGCCAGAAAAACTCAATATCAATCCCCCGGCTTGAAGAAACTCAGCCTGCGCCCTGTTTCCGTATTCGACATCGCGGAAGCGGAAATTAACCAGCTGAGCTTCAGGACATTGATTGATTGCATTGAGACAGGGTGACAAGTTAATTGGAACAGCGAGCCTGCCGCCCAGTAACTCACGGATGGTCATAGCGTCAACAGATTGATGACCTGCTGGGCATGAAAGAACCTTGAGCTCCTTTTCACCCAAATATTATGAAGAAAGGACACTGTCCCTTGGTTCCTCAAATGAGATGGCCGCATCCGAAATGCCAAGCACAAGTGATTCAAAGCATGTAGCCGTTGGCTGATGCCACACATCAAGGTGAATCTGAGGGTGCGAGCTTTCAAACGAGTCATACCAGTTTTCGGCAAAAAGGCGCCCCCGCCCATGAAGGCAGGGGGCGTAAAGACGGAAATGGCCGTCAGGCGAGACGCCGTCGTCCCTCGATTGAGCGTACTTTTTGAGATCGTCGACTTGTGCCAGGATCACGCGTGCACGACGTGCAAATTCTCTGCCCGCCGGAGACAAAACAGCCTCCCCCGCCGATCGGTTGAGCAAAACGATCTGATACTCAGATTCCAACTTTTTTATTGCCGACGAAACGGCCTGTGGACTCACGTGAACGGCGCGAGCCGCTTTGCGCACGCCGCCATAGTTCGCTACCGCTTGAAGGTATTCGAGTTGAGAAAGCTGCATAGATTACTCCAAAGGCAGCCAAGTCGACGGGCTACGCGCCCTCAGATGAGGTTCTCGCCCAGGCTCTTGCCGCCGAGAACGTGCATGTGGAAGTGCATGACGGTCTGGCCGGCGTTGACGCCCTTGTTGGAGATGACGCGGAAACCGTCCTCCAGGCCCTTGGCCTTAGCGACCTCCTGGATGGCGTGAGCCATGGCGCCCATGGTCTCGGCCGGCACGTTATCGGCGATATCGCTGTAGTGCTTCTTGGGGATCACGAGCGTGTGGACCGGCGCCTGGGGATTGAGGTCATCGAAGGCGATGACCTGATCGTCCTCATAGACAACGGTCGAGGGAATCTCGTGGTTGGCAATTTTGCAGAAGATGCAATCGCACATGGTTGGTTCCTTTCTCACAGACCAAGGTAATTATATTTGGTCGGGATGGTTAGAACGAGAGGTTGTCGTCGGTGTTGGCGGGTTCGCCGTCGGCGAGCACGTCGTTGCCGTCGACGTCCTTAAGAAGCACCGAGACCTTCTGCTCGGCATCGGACAGGCGGGTGCGCAGGCTCTTGAGGAGCTCGACGCCGCGGGTATAGCTCTCGAGCGACTCCTCGAGCTCCATATCGCCCGACTCCAGGCTGCGGATGATGAGCTCCAGCTCCTGCGAGGCCTGCTTGTACGTAAGCTGCTCGACCGGGGTCTTCTCTGCCATATCTGTTTCCTTTCCTAAAGGTCTATCACTATGAAACGCGGCCTACTCGACCGTATCGACCGTTGCCGCCACGTTGCCGTCTGCCATACGCACGCGGATGGCGTCGCCCGGCTTAAAGGTCTTGGCGCTCGTAGCCACACCATCATCGCTGTACGCGATGGAATAGCCACGGGCAAGCACCTTGAGCGGCGACAGGGCATCGAGCGACGCGGCAGCTCGGCCCAGGTCGGATGCGGGCTTGCTGAGCATCGTACGTCCCTGATGCTCCAGACGGGAGCTTGCGAGCGTGAGCGCATGGTGCTTGCCATCGAGTCCCGAGGTGCTTGCAACCAGACGCTCGGGCAGGCGTTCAAAGCTGGATCGGAAAGCTCCGACCGAGCGTACCATGGCGCCCGACAGGCGATCGGCAGTCAGTGCAAGCTCTGACTCACGACGCTCGACCATAAATGTAGGATCGTTGAGGCACGGGCGGCATGCGGCCGCATCGAGCGCGTCGCCCAAACGAGCCGTATAGGTATCCCAGACACGACGTCCACGCTGATCGATGATCTCCAAATCAACCTGATTCGACCCAATCATCGATGCCATCGCGGCACCCAGACGCTGATGGCGCGCCTCGAGCACATCGGCCAACTCCGTCATAGCCGGCGCCACCGATTCGGCCGCCGCCGTGGGCGTGGAGGCGCGGCGGTCACTTACCATGTCGCAGATCGAGGTATCGGGCTCATGCCCAATACCCGTTACCACAGGTACGGGACAGGCTGCCACCGCACGGGCAAGCTCCTCGTCGTTAAAGGTCATGAGGTCCTCGAAGGAGCCGCCGCCGCGCACCAGCAAAATGCAATCCGGCGCCGGCGTAATGGAAGCGGCGCGGTGCAAGCCCTCAATGAGCTCTGTCGGCGCACCCTCGCCTTGAACCTTGGCGCCCACGCAGACGAGCTCGACGAGTGGGTTGCGGCGGCGCAATGTGCGCTTGACGTCATCGATTACGGCACCCGAAAGCGAGGTGACGACCGCCACGCTCGAGCAGAACACCGGGATGCGGCGCTTGCGCGCTTCGTCCATCAGGCCCTCGCGGCGTAGCTTTTCGGCCAGTTGCGCCACTTGTTGACGCAGCAGACCCTCCCCCGCCAGCGAAAACGAGCGAGCGACAAAGCTCATGCGGCCGGTGGCCTTATAGAGATTGAAGCTGCCCTTAAAGCTCACCTGCATGCCATCGCGCAAGTCGAAGGTGCGCTTAAGGTAGGCGCCCTTCCAGATGATGCAGTCAACGGCGGCCGAGTCGTCCTTAATCTGGAAGTAGCAGTGACCGCTTCGGGCATTGGGGCCACGGAAACCCGTGACCTCGCCCAGAACGCTCAGCTGCGGAATGGCATCGAGCGCACCGGCGGCGATCTCTACCGCCTGGCTCACGCTGAGTTCTTTACGCTCCTGCTCGTCCGAACCGTCGAACTCGGCGGAAACGGCATTGCCGGTCAGATTCCAGCCTGCCACGCAGCCTCCTTTCGTTATCGTGCACAAGGGCTCCGGCCCTGCGCAAATTCAAGTCCAACACATAGTACAGCGCCGCGGGGACACAAATCTCCGCGGCGCCTGTCAAGCCAATTTGTTATCGGTTGGAGTTTCTGTTGTAGCGAGCCATCAGGTAGAGCAGCTGAATGATCGAAGTGAGCGCTGCAGCAACATAGGTAAGCGCGGCTGCCGTCAGGACCTTCTTGGCACCATTGACCTGCTTGGAGCTCATGCCCGACTGCTCGATGTACGCCACGGCGCGGCGGCTGGCATCAATCTCGACCGGCAGCGTAACCAGTTGGAACAGCACGCTAAACGAGAAGAAGATCAGTGCGAGGGATGTGAGCCCGGCAATGTTCATAAACAGGCCCAAGAGCAACACGATGGTCCAAGTGTTCTGGGTAAAGTTGACAACCGGAACCAGGGCGGTACGCACTTTCATCATGGCGTAACCGCTTTGACGCTGGGCGGCATGGCCCGCCTCGTGGCAGGCGACGGCAACGCTTGCGACCGACCCGCCCGAACGGTTGGCATCCGAGAGATACAGGTTATTGTCCTGCGGGTTGTAATGGTCGGTGAGCTCGCCGGCGACACCCTTGATACCCACGGCGTTGCAGCCGTTGGCGTCGAGCATGCGGCGAGCGACCGTGGCGCCCGTGTCGCCGTCCGAGCGAACCTTGGACCAGGTTTTGTATGTCGAGTTGATATAGTTCTGTGCGGCAAGGCCAAGCACCGTGCAGACAAGAACAACCAGCAGGTACAGCGGGTCGATGCCAAAGCCGTATCCATAGTAATAAGGCATGCGAATTCCTCCGAATCGAGTTACACGTTGGAGGCATTTTACCCACTCGCCCAGCCAACGAGACACCATCGATGTTTTGGCATTGCAGCTCTAGAACGACGTTTACAGCGTTTGGTAAAACCGCGTAACTATAGAAGCTCGATTTTGCCGTCCTTCACGGTGAGTCCCATATTGCCGGAAAGCAGATCGTCCAGACGCGAGCCCACAAGCTCAAAGCGCCAACCTTCGCGCAGGGGGCTCTGCTCGGGGTGCTCAATATAGTCGGCCAGGTCATCGCGCGAGGCGATGACCGAGGTCGCCACGCCCGAGCGCTCGGCAACCAGGCGAATGAGCGCATACATCAGGTCCGTCACGCTCTCCAACTCCGGCGAAATCTGACGGTGCCCGCGCACCATGAGCGGCAGGCGATCGTGCGGACAGCTCGCGCCGCGCTTAATGGCCATCAGCGCGCCGTCCACGTCGCGCTCCCCCAGCTGATCGGTGCCGCGGATGCTGCGGAACTCCTCGACACGCACGGGATTACGTTTAACCAGGGCCAGCAGCGTATCGTCGGACATAACCCACTTGCGCGGGATGTTGCGGCGCTCGGCGCGGTCCTCGCGCCAGGCGGCGAGCTCGCGCGCGATGCCCAGCTGGTGGCGGCTGCACGAGTTGATGCGCTTGACCTTGCGGAATGCCTCGTGACGGTCGGCGCGATAGTGCGACTCGTCAGCCAGCGGGCGTAGCTCGTCGAGCACCCAGTCCACACGGCCCAGCTCGCGCAGGCGACTCATCATCTCGGTATAGGCGACGATCAAGTACTTGACGTCATCAATCGCGTACTCAATCTGCTTATCGGTCAGCGGGCGACGCGACCAGTCGGTCAGCGACTCGGTCTTGGGCAGCGAGACGCCGCAAAACGTCTGAACAAGCGCGCCATACGAAATCTGCTGGCGCTCACCCAAAAAGGCAGCGGCGACCTGCGTATCGAAAATCGGTCGTGGCAGCACGCCCACGGTATGGAGCATAACCTCCATATCCTGCGAGCAGGCGTGGAAGACCTTAGTCACGCTCTCGTCTGCCATAAGCTCGGCCAGCGGCGATAGGTCGTCGATTACCAGGGGATCGACCGCGACGCTCTCGGCAGGGGTGGCAATCTGAACCAAGCACAGACGCGGATGGAATGTGCGCTCGCGCAAAAACTCGGTATCGACGGCAATCGCGTCGAACTCACGGGCGCGCTGGCAAAAATCGAGTAGAGCCTGATGTGTGGAAATGTACATATCAACCCATCGAATAAGGTTAGGCCCGAAAAACACGGGTAGGATATCGGCATTGCCTTACAACTATACTCGGTTAGTCACAGAACGGGAACGTAAGTATGCGCTGCCTTATCATCCACAACCCGGCATCGGGCCCCAGCTCAGATGAAATCTACGCATTCACGCACGCCCTCGCGCAGGGCGGCGACGAGGTCGTGATGCGTTTTATCGGCGATGGCATGGAGCCCGAGGACGCCGTGGCAGACGTGCGCGAGTTTGACCGCGTGGTCGTTTCGGGCGGCGACGGCACTGTCTCCAACGTGCTCGACCAGATGCGCGGATGCGGTGTCCCCACGCTCGTCTTCCCCTCCGGTACGGCCTGCCTGTTCTTTAACAACATCGGCAATGCCCCCGAGGCAGCGGCGCTTGCCAAGGCCTGCCGCGCCGGTCGCACGGTCAAAGTGGACATGGGCGAGCTCTTTTGGCTCGACGAGAACGGCAACGAGAAGCGCCACGGCTTTATCATCATCGCCGGCTCGGGCTTCGACGCCGAGATCATGATGAAGGCCGCCCCCACCAAAAACGACATCGGCGAGATCGCCTACTTCCTCTCTGCGCTCGCCACGCCCAACCCTACGGTAGCGCACTTTACCATTGAGCATGACGGCATTGTCGAGGAGCTCGACGGCATCTGCTGCATGGCCGGCAACACCTCGGTCATCCAAAACGACATCAACCTGTTCCCCGACTGCCGCATGAACGATGGCATGGTCGACATTGCGGTCATCGAACCCGTGCGCACCGTGCAGCTGTTGCCTACTGTGATCACCGCCGCACTCGACCCCGCCGGCAAGGTACTCGGCCGCCCGCAGTTCAAGATCATCCAGACCAAGGAAGCCAAGATCACCTGCACGCCGTCGCTGGGCATGCAGTTCGATGGCGAGATTATCTCCAGCAACTCGGGCGTCTTTGGAGCCCGCGCGCTTCCGCAATGCCTCGACCTCATCGTCGACGAATTCTCACCGCTTGGTAAATAGGAGGACCCCATGAACGACAATCCCCTGCTCGGCTTTATCATCATCGTTTTGGCCATGCTCGTCGGCTATGCGATCAACGTGATCCACCGCCGGAAGAAGTAATTCTACATTGGTATGATATTCATCCAGTTATCGACTCTCCCGCTGTTTATGCAAATCCTAAACAGCGGGAGAGTTTTCTTTTTGAGCGCCGTCTAATGCTTTATTCAGCTACAGTAAATGCAGGGTGCCTTTATTTAACTAAAGCCATAAAATGAGTATTATTATCCGTTCATCGTATATTTCCACACGCTCATCGAGTAAAAGCTGTTGTCGAGTGAATACTCTTTACACTTCCTTTAGGCTAGTAGATGTATTTATTAGCTGAAACTCCGTACGGTTTCGCGGGGTTTCAACAGTTGGGAGGGATTATGAGGTTTACTCATCCTGTCAACACGCTCAAGAAGCTCGGCTGCGGCCTTGCGTTTGGAGCAGCGGCCATCATGGCCATGCCGACTTCGGCACTCGCCTGCACCCAGATCTACATGGGCAGCAAGCTCACGGCAGACGGCAACACGTACTACGGCCGTTCCGAGGACTTCGGTCCGCGCTATGTCAAGCACTTTGGCATTGAGCCCGCACACAAGGACGGCAACGAGTACACCTCGGTCGAGTCCGGTTTTGAGTACAAGTCCAAGGGCGCAACCTACCGCTACACCTTCGTTCGCGACAACCCCTCGCAGTGGGAAGATCGCTACGACGCATATTCCGAGGCAGGCATCAACGAGAAGGGCGTCTCCTGCTCTGCCACGCTGAGCACCTCCTATAACGAGAAAGCCGAAGAGGCCGACCCCATCACCGAGGAGACTGGCATTGGCGAATACAGCTATGCCAGCGTCATCCTGGGCGAGAGCGCCACGGCCCGCGAGGGCGTCGAGCTCATCGGCAGCCTGATCGACGAGCAGGGTGTCTGCTCCAACGACCAGATCATCATCGCCGACAGCACCGAGACCTGGTTGTTCGCCGCGCTTTCCGGCCATCAGTGGATTGCTATGAAGCTCGCCGATGACATCGCCTCGCTCAACCCCAACATCGGCAGCCTCACCTATAACGTCGACCTCGATGACACCGAGAACTGTCTCCATTCCGAAGGCATCGAGTCCATGCCTAAGGAGAAGGGCTTTGCCGAGTACACCGACGGCAAGTTCGACGTCGCCAAGACCTACGGCGAGGAGATTAGCGAGGCCGGTATGCACCAGTGGTCGCGCTATATCCAGGGTCGTGATTACTTCATGGCTCCGCTTGCCGAGGGCACCGACTACGAGATCGTCAAGGACGAGCGCGAAGAGGCTCGCGCCACGACCGGCGCTCTGGTCCACGAGATGCAGCCGCTGTTCTTCCAGCCCGGCAAGTCCGACTGGAACACCTTTGAGATGATTCGTTCCTTCGCCGCTCGCGGCGAGAATGTCGCCGGCCTCAACGCCAACACCGACGGCGCCTATGCCATCGGCTCCAACCGCAACACCGAGATCCACACCTTCCAGATCCGTCAGGGCATGGACCCCGAGATCGCGACCATTCAGTGGGAGATGCTCTCCAACGCCGAATTCTCCGTCGCCATCCCCTTCTACTCCGCACTGCTCACCGAGGTCAGCCCCTACTTCAGCGATCAGGATGTCTTCTTCGATCACTGCGAAGAGGAAGACGTCGTGAACAACGAGGAGCCCAAGAACTCCATCAACTACGTCCTTATGGACATCAACACGCTCGCCTATGAGAACCGCGACCACTGCGCCACCGGCGTCCGCGCCTATCTCGACGCCCTGCAGAAGGAACTCATCGAGCAGAACCTGACCGTCGACGAGGCCATGCAGGCCGAAGAAGGCACCGAGGCCCGTACCGCCCTGGCCAACAATGCCGGCAAGGCTGCAACCAAGAACACCTATGTTAAGTGCAAGGCCATGCTCGAGGAGATGCGCGACTACCTCAAGGAGGGCGATTTCTCCGAGGAGTTCGTCCCGAGCGACTACGATGCCGACAACGACTGCCTGGTCGAATCCATCACCTACGCCGACGAGGCCCTTTCCGATGAGGACGTGACCGAGCCAGAGGCCGAAGAGGAAGAGGTCTCCGAGGAGAAGTCCGAGGGCAACAACATGGCCGCCATGGCCGTTGGCGCCGTCGTCATCATCGGTGTCTGCGCCTACGTGATCTATCGTCGCAAGAAGGCCTAAGACCCTCATGTCCTAGCTGAGCGGGCGGGGCACATGAGTCACCTCGCCCGCTTAGCCCGCTCTTTTGACCGGCGGGAAACCCGCCTGAAATCTTTTCAAAAAAGATTTCCCCGCACGCACTTCGCTGTGCTATAGTGCAGCGCAACAGCAACTAGGTGCGACCGTGCCACGGTATCACGAAAGGAGCCACCAACATGAAGAACACGATGAAGTCTCTCAACAACTGGTGGTGGCGTGATGCGAATACGATCGGTCGACAGTGAGTCCCTCACGCCTGTTTTTGCGCTCTAGGTGATTGAAAGGCCTCCGGTTTCGACCGGGGGCCTTTTTCTATCTCGAGCCCGATCGCATTCGCATCACGCGCCTCCGCTTTTCTCTTGCACTCCCCTTCCGAAAGGATTTTCACCATGTCTCAGAACACCACCGCCGCCCAGCCCCGCACCGTCCAGACCGCCGACCGCGGCAAACTCGACGTCCGCGCCCTCGTCCTGCTCGCCATCCTGCTCGCTGCCGGCTTCATCCTCAACTTCACCGTCGGCAAGGCCATCTCGGGCATCTCGGGCGGCATGATCAGCCCCGAGTTCATCATCTCGGCCTTCTGCCTCACCATCCTGGTCGTTCGCCCCAACATCGGCCAGGCGCTCGTCATTGGCCTCATCTCGGCTGCCGTGATCCAGATCACCACCACCTCGCCGTTTGTCGATTTTGCCGCCGAGGGCATCGCCGCCATGCTCATGGCCGGCATCGTCAACGCCGCCGGCAAGAACGGTCAGGTCAAGCCCGCCATCGCCATTGTCGCAACCTTCCTGACCACCTTTGTCTCCGGCGTCATCTTCATGATCATCAAGATGGCCATGCTCGGCGTGGTCGGCGAGCTCGCCGCCGCCATGCTGCCCGTCGTTGCCATGACCGCCGTCTTTAACGCCATTCTGGTCGGCGCCCTCTACCTGCCCATCCAGAAGGCTCTTAGGCTCAACTAACCCGCTCGGCTTTACGAGCCACCCCATCTTGGCGTTCATTCGTCGCTCGCGTACCCAAGTACGCTTCGCTCCTCTTTCTCGCGCCAACCTGGGGCCCCTCGTAAAGCCGTCTCCGTGCTTCACCACCAAAGACTGTCCCAAACGACTAGCTTTTGGGGACGTTCTTAAACGACTAGTCATTAAAGAACGTCCCCAATGACTATGAAAGGTATCCATGGAAACGATCATCAACGTCGACGATGTCTCGTTCTCCTATGGCACGCAGACCGAGCAGGCGCTCAGCCACATCTCGCTCAGCGTGAACAAGGGAGATTTCATCGGCATCATCGGACCCTCGGGCGCCGGCAAGTCCACGCTTGCCGCCTGTCTGTCGGGCGCCGTGCCCCACCACTACACCGGCACGTTCTTTGGGTCCGTCATGGTCGACGGCCACGACACCTGCGAAGTCTCGCTCACCGACGTGTCGCAAATCGTCGGCAGTGTGCTGCAGGATATCGACACGCAGATGGTCGCTTCGGTCGTCGAGGACGAGATGCTCTTTGGCCTCGAGAACTTTGGCGTTCCCCACGACCAGATCGAGCAGCGCGTGAGCGAAACGCTCGAGACCGTCGGCATCAGCGACCTGCGCGACCGCGAGATCGCCACCCTCTCGGGCGGACAGAAGCAAAAGGTAGCCATCGCCGCCATCCTCGCCATGCGTCCGCGCGTCTTAGTTCTCGACGAGCCCACCGCGGCACTCGACCCCGCCAGCTCCACGTTGGTCTTCGAGACGCTGCGTGAGGCAAACCGCGCACTTGGAATCACCATCGTCGTCGTCGAGCAAAAGGTCGCCCTGCTCTCGGAGTACTGCAACCGCGTGCTCGTGCTCAACCATGGCGAAATCGCGCTGCAGGGCGAGCCACACGAGGTCTTCGCGCATACCGACGAGCTCCGTGCCATCGGCGTCGACTGCCCTCGCGTCACGCGTATCTTCAATAGCCTCGAGGCCGATGGCCTGGTAAGCGGTACCCCCTGCTTGGATGTCGATGAGACCGAGCGCATGATTTCGGGCATCGTCGACCCCGCACACGCGGCTATCGAAGCCCAGGCGCCCGCCGGTTCCCCGCATGCACCGTCGTTGCGCCCTCATGCCAAGGACGCCGAACCCGTACTCACCTTCGACCATGTTGAGTTTGCCTATCCCAATGGCGGCGCCGCCGTACACGACCTTAGCCTGATGCTCTATCCTGGCGAGCTCGTGGGCATCGTCGGCCAAAACGGCGCCGGCAAGACCACGCTCACCAAACTGCTCACAGGCCTGCTTAAGCCCGCCTCGGGCAGCGTGCGCGTCACGGGACTGGATACCGCAGCCGTTCCCACGAGCCGCATCGCTCGCGAGGTCGCGACCCTCTTCCAAAACCCCGACCGCCAGATCTGCAAGGATACCGTACTCGACGAGGTCGCCTTTGGCCTGGAGCTTGGCGGCATCGACCGTGCCGAGGCACTGCGTCGCGCCCAGCTCGTCATCGACCGATTTGGCCTGCCTGCCGATGAGGCGCCTTTCTCGCTTTCGCGCGGCCAGCGACAAATGGTGGCGCTTGCCTCCGTCGTAGTGGTTGAGCCCAAGATCGTCGTGCTCGACGAGCCCACGAGCGGCCTTGATTACCGCGAGTGCATGACCGTCATGGAAACAGTGCGCACCATGGCCGAGCGCGGTTGCGCCGTTATCATGGTCTGCCACGATATGGAAGTCGTCTCGGATTTTGCCGAGCGCATTGTGGTAATGGCCGACGGTCGCATCCTCGACCGCGGCCGCACGCACGAGCTATTCTCGAACATCGATCTCATGCGGCGTGCCTACGTGGAGCCTCCCCAGGTTATTGAGCTCTCGCGCCGTCTGGCATCTTCTGTCTCGCCCGCTTTTGCGCAGGTGAGCGAGGTCACCGATGTCGTTCGAATTGCCAAGGAGATGGTCCACCGTGGTTAACGTCATCGACTACATGCCGGGCGATACGCTGCTGCATCGTCTGAATCCCGTCGTCAAACTGGGCCTCGCCGCCGCCATCATCGTCGGCATCTTCTTGTCCGACACCTACGTGGCGCTGCTGGGCTTTTTAGCCCTCACCCTTGCGCTGGGTGCCTATGCCGGCGTCGTCGACCGTCTGTTCTCGCTGCTCAAGTTGCTGATTCCGCTCGCGCTTATCATGCTGGTGCTCCAGCTGGCCTTTATGCGCGATGGCAACGTGGTGTGGGGCTTTGTCACCGACACGGGCCTCATCACAGGATCGAAGGCCTGCCTGCGCCTGCTGGGTGTGGCGTTACCACTCATCCTCATGCTCATGGTGACCAAGCTCAACGACCTTGCCAATGCCTGCGTCGAGGTGCTGCACGTGCCGTATCGCTATGCCTTCACCTTTACCACGGCGCTGCGCTTTGTGCCGGTGTTTGGTCAGGAGATGAACGCCATCATGGAGGCGCAGACCGCACGCGGCGTCGAATACGACACCAAGAACCCCATCAAGAAGCTTAAGCTCATGCTGCCACTGTGTGTGCCACTGCTCATCTCGAGCGTGGGCAAGACCGATGCCACAGCCTTGGCGGCAGAACAGCGCGGCTTCTATCTGCGTACGCGCGCCAGCTCGTACAAGCGCTACCCCATCAAGGGCCTGGACATCGCCGTGCTCATCGTCAGCATCGCCCTCATCGCCATCGGCTTCCTCTTCTAGTTCACCACCGACAGCAACCGCCCAACGCAAAAGGCCTCGGCTCGCACCAAACGAGCCGAGGCCTTTACTGTTTCACCAGATAAAACCTACCAAAATAAACCTGTCCCTTTTTGGCGGGTCGGAAGCTAGAGGCGGTAGGGGGCGCCGCTGCGGATGATGGATTCGCGCACCAGGACGTCCATGGCGTCGAGGGTGATCTCGGGCATCTCTCGGTACTTCTGCAGCACCGATAGCTCGGTGCAGGCCAGAATGACGCGGTCGCAGCCGCTACGGGCGAACTCCCACATCACGCGGTCGAACTTATCCATATCGGGCTCACGTCCGGCCTTCACATCATCGTAGATAAGCGACATCACATCGTTCTGACGTTTCTCGCTGGGATAGACGACCTCAACACCCGCAGCCTTACATTCGCGGCCGTAGACGCCCGCGCCCACGGTACCGTCGGTGCCCATGATGCCAATCTTGTGCACCGGCTCGGCCGGCATACTCAGGTTGGGGTCGAACTCGCACTCCCCCATCACCGCACCGGCCAGAGCATAGCGCACCGACTCACGCGGCATGTGGATAATCGGCACCTTCGTAAACGACTGGATCTGGTCGTAGAAGTAGTGCGACGTGTTGCAGGGAATGGCAATGTGCGCACAGCCCAGCGACTCGAGTGCCTGGGCACACTCTTTCATGGTCGCCAGCAGCTTGGCATGCTCGCCGGTCTTAATAGCCAGCGTGCGGTCGGGCATGGTCGACTTGGAGAGCACCACCATGTCGATATGTTCCTGATCGCGAGCAGCAGCCGTATGACGCACCACCTGGTCGTAGTAATACGACGTGGCCTCGGCGCCCATGCCGCCGATAACTCCCAGCTTTTCCATCGCCGCCTCCTTGGTGACGCTTGCGCAATTGCGCGTATCATACCCGCGCCCGCCCGATGTAAACCGGACGGGCGCCGCACTCATCTACTTGTAATACGTCTTGAACAGCTTAAAGTGGCGCAGCTTGGTGTGCCACATGCGCAGCCAGCGGTTAAAGACAAAGTCGCCCTTCATAAACGAAGGGTCGGCGCCCTTGCCTTCCTTGTCCAGGCGATGCACCTTAGCGCGCAGCTCGGGATCCTTGACGTACTTGTCGACGACGCCCATGGGGACGACCATCCACAGCGCCTCGTCCTGTGCCGTCACAAACTCCGGCTCAAACGGGCGGTTGAACACATACTCGTCCACCACATACTTGGCAACGTTAAAGCCGCTGTTGGTGACGTAGTAGTTGCTGCGACCCTGGCGCGTGTTGAAATCGAAGAACTTAAACGAGCCGTCGCGCTCGTCGTACTTAACGTCAAAGTTGGAATAGCCCACAAAGTGAAGGTCCTCGAGCAGCTTGCGCACGCCGCCCATGAGCTCGTCGTTGGGCTCGGTGATGATACAGGCATGGTTGCCAACACCGTGGGGCTGATGCTCCTCGAGCAGCACATGGCCCAGGCACATCATGCGCACCTTACCGTTGCGGTCGGAATAGCTGGTGAGCACGCGCATGTACTCGTCGTTGCCGGGCACGCGGTCCTGCAAGATCAGATCGTCGGTGTAGCCGCTGGCATACGAATCGCAAATGACCTGTTCCAGCTCGGCGCGGTCGGCAATCTCATAGGCCTTCTTCTGGCCCTCGAACTCGTGCTGCCACCACATGATGCCGTCGGAAGGCTTCAGGATCATCGGGTAGGGAAAATCGATCTGGTCGAGCACTTCGGCAGGCGCCTCACCCTGGGCATTAAGCATCGCCTTGGTAAAGGTAAACGTGTGCGGATAGGGCACGCCATGCTTCTCGCACAGCTCGTAGAAGATCTCCTTCTTCTGGCACTGCTCGAGCATGCTGTAGGGCGCGTAGGGAGCGACGATGTTATCCGCCAGCTCATGAGCATCCTTGGCTTGAGCCACGAGAGCGACATAGTTGTCGCCACAGCCCACAAGGACAATAGTCTTGTCGGCATGCGCTTGGGCAATGCCGTTGACGGTTTTGAGCATCACGGGCATGGTGTCGATATCCACGTTGGGCGTGTAGTCGATAATCTGGCTGCGGTACGCGGGACCCGTCTGATACTTGCCAAAGACCAGACTCTTGACTTGGTACTCCTCGTAGAAGGCGCGCGCCACCGAATAGGCGTTGATGTCGCCACCGAGCAGCACTGGAATGAACTCGCGCTCTGTAAATTGCAATGCCATGGAAACTTCCTATCATGAACTGCCCACACAACGGGCGGTCTTTGCGCAACTGATTTATTCTAGCGTGCCAAGTCGCCGGCGCCCAAAGCTCCACCGTATCTATGGCAATCGACGTAATCGTCCAGCACAAAGGCCAGCACGAAGACGGCGCTCACCGTTGTATGACGACGGGCAATGAACCTACCATTGTTGTAGGATTCAGTGTATTGACATCCTCGAGCGAAAGGCGCGCACGTGCCCCAAGACCATCCGACCGATAATCCCATCTTCAATGCTGCGAAGCGCGAGCTGGCGGAACGTGCGAAAGCGACCGCTCCCCTGTGCACGGCAAACGACGCCTACAACGGACCCGCCCGCATCGTCTCGATCAACACGTCGGCACATAAGGGCACGCGCAAGTCGCCCGTCGCCGATGGACGCGACACCGTCATAGAGCAATTTGGCCTCGCCTCCGACGCACACGCCGGGCATTGGCACCGTCAGGTTTCCTTTTTGGCCGCAGAGTCCATCCAGACGGCGCAGGCACGCGGGCTCGACGTACACGAGGGTGACTTTGGAGAGAACTTCACAACCCGGGGCATCAACCTGCTCTCGCTCCCCTTGGGCACGCAGCTCAAGCTAGGCAGCGAGGTGCTCGTCGAAATCAGCCAAATCGGCAAAGTCTGCCACACCCGTTGCGCCATCTACTATCTCGCTGGCGACTGCATCTTTCCCCACGAGGGCGTTTTCGGCGTGGTGCTAAAGGGCGGAGAGGTCTACGCCGGCGACGATATCCAGGTAATCAAACTCGGCGACGGCACCTGTTCGTTCACCCCCGCCGAGGCCATCGAAGAGATTGAGCAGGCTCGCCAGAAGGGCACGCTGTAGTTATAAAACCCCACGTTGAGATGGCTTTTACAGCCCAAAACTCCTCTCAAACAGGGCTCTGTAACGTTAAAGTTGAACTCTATGGTTTCTCAACAATTCATCATAACTGCAGGTCAAAGCCAAAGCCTCAAGTTCAACTTGACCCTTTGGGACCTTTAAGGTTCAAGTTGAGGTCGAAAGCAGTAGTAGAATACCGTTCGAACCATAACCTACGATTGATTGCAGAGGGACTGGATGCAGCATTCGAATCATCGCACCGCAGCGCTCATTGCGTCGACGCCGGCTCGTATCATCACGAGCGCCGCGCTCGCCGTTGCGCTGACGGCCACGCCGATGCTCTCCCCCGTTGCGGCGTATGCCGCCTCGCAGGCAACGCAGGACCAGCTTTCCGCAGCCCAGCAGAAGATCGAAGCCGCCACGAGCGCCTACAACGACGCCCGCACCAAGCTCGATGACCTGCAAAAGCAGATTGACTCCAATGAGGCAAGCATCGAGGAAATCGAGGCTAAGCTTCCCGAGCAGCAGGCCAAGGCAAGCTCCGCCATGCGCGATCTGTACAAGTATCAGAAGGGCACCAATCCCATCGTGAGCTTCCTGGTCAACGCGCAGAGCCTGGGTGAGTTCATCACGACCTGCAAATACACCAACCAGATCACGAGCTCGAGCGTCGACGAGATCGAAGAGCTCAATAACATGCAAACCGAACTCGAGCAGAACAAGGCTGAGCTCCAGCAGGCCAAGTCACAACTTGAGGCAGAGCAGAAAAACGCCGAGGATGCGCTGACGCAGGCCCAGCAGCTCCGCAGCGAGGCACAGGCAAAAGCCGAGCAGGAAAATGCCGCTGAGCTTGCCAAGCTTGAGGCCGATAAGGCCGCTGCCGCCGAGAAGCTCTCGGGCGAGGGCGTAAGCGGCAGCAATTCCAGCAGCCAGGCCACCAACACCAACACCACCATCGACACCACGGTGAACAACGCCAATACCGGTAGCTCCGATTACGATTCGTTCATTAATGAGTGGACGAGCCGCATCGACAATTATCTCGCCGGCTCCCCCATGGCAGGCCAGGGCTACAACTTTGCCGTCGCCGCTTGGAATACCGGTGTCGACCCCCGTTGGTCCCCCGCTATCGCCTGCATCGAGAGCACCAAGGGTGCTTATTGCGCCAATTCCTACAACGCCTGGGGCTGGAGTGCACGTGGCGGCGGTTGGCGCAGCTTTGGCAGCTGGAGCGAGGGCATCTCCGCTCACGTTGCCTATCTGGGCGCCAACTATGGCTCCACCCTTACCCCGGCAGCGGCCAAAAAGTACTGCCCGCCCACGTGGCAGGACTGGTACAACAAAGTCGCCGCTCAGATGAACCGCATCTAAGTGCAACTGCAAAGGGCCCCAATGGGGCCCTTTTCTTTTAGGTAGCGGAGGTATCGACGACGCCGGTCGCATTGGCAACCGCGACTATGACGATCATGCATAGGAGCAGCACACCCAATGCCTTGAGCCAGAGTTTCGCGAGTTTCTTGCCGCGATAGCTGTCGAGCAGTGCGAATCGCCGACGAAGACGGCGCTTATCGAACAGCGCAAAATGCATAAGCACCATAAGGCCATCGACAAAGAAAAAATACTCGATTATGAGAAGCCACGTCGGGTAGCTTTGGTTTGCTCCGGTGGGGTGAAAGACGGCAAAGTGACTTCCGACAAAGAACACAAGCAGCGAGAAGCAGACGAGCGTATTCCAAATGCGCCCCAGAGACTCCGGAACGCGAGAGAGCAGACCACATGCAGCGGAGGCGGCGGGCCTAGGAAGCCCTGCGGGGTTTCGGGGCCCTTGGGGCGTCAACACCGTCTCCGAGGCCGGAGTACGGACAGGCGCAGGAGGCCGCACGGGGCGACTCAGATCGTATGCCGCGCGCGTCGCCCGTCCCAACGCTTCCGCACTCGCAAAACGCTTGACCGGATCGAGCGCCATCGACATGCAGACGACATCGGCAAGTGGAGTGGGAATGCCGCGCGCCTCGCATTGCTCGCGCATGTCGAGCCCTGGTTTAGGGTCGACTCCCGTCAAGCAGAAGAACAACAGGGCGCCAGGCGCGTAGACGTCGCTGCGCACACTCGTCTGCCCAAACCCATACTGCTCGGGCGGCGCATAGGGTCGCGTGCCAAACTTGACGGTATCGGCATCGGCGCCATCGCGCCATACGCGCGCGATCCCCAAGTCGATAATCACCAGCGATGAAAACGTCAGGCCGTCATTAGGCGTATAGTTGGCACCTGTCACGATGATATTCGACGGCTTGAGGTCGCGATGGATCTCCGGCGCCGACGTCTCCCCCGCCATTGCAAAACCGGCATGGAGCTCACCCACGGCGTCGCAAAGGGCAGGATACAATTCACGCGCATAATCGGGGGTGGCTCCCAGACGGTCCACCAGCGCCCCGAGTGTCTCCCCTTCGATGTATTCCATAACCACGTTGAGCTCGTCGCCCACACGACGACAATCGACGATTCTGGGCAGGTGCTCAAAACGCCTGCCTGCCCGCTGAGCGGCAAATAGACGCTCGTATGCCCCTCCGATTTGAGCCGAAGCATCGATGCGTTTACGGACAAAGGGGCCGAGCGAACCACCGCCGGTTCCTTCAAAGTACACGAGCTCGGTTGTTTCAACGGACGAGCGCTTAAGTATACGCTCCACGCGATAGCTGTCGTCGCGATCGAGCGACGCCAGGTGCTCGACAAGCGCTGCGGTCAGCTCGTCATCGGAATATGTTGGGGTCTGAGTATCCATAGCCTCCATCATAGCGCAGGGCGCAGACACCCCATGGCATCTGCGCCCCGTTCGTTTGCATCGTTGTTCGGCAGCTCCGCCGGCTCAGATATCAGCCGCTAACTCACCGTCTCCTCGCCAAAGCGATACAGCTCCTCGTTGACCTTTTGGAGGCTGCACCCGCGATCGATGCAAAAAATGATAATCGCATCGCGGCGGTCCTTGCAGTTAAGGACGCTTGCCCCGGCAGCCGTCAAGGCGCGGTTGGTCTCCTTGAGCGTCAACGCCATCGCAAAGGCAATCTGCAGCACCTTATTGCGGCTCGGATGCCGCGCACCGGTAAAAATCTGATAACCAAAAGTCTCATTGAGGTCGGCCATGCGCACCACGCGCGAGCGCTCTAAGCCCTTTTCCTGCAGCAGCTGCTTAAGGTAGTCCGAAAGCGACGGGGCGGCAAAGTCGCGTTCTTTGATATAGCCATCGATGTTTGGCGCGTCGAGAAGCTCATTGAGCAACTCCTCGGTCAGCTTTTTATCGGGCATACGACTTCACCTCCCCCAGTGCATACAACATGCTAGAAACCGCTTACGTCCGAACGCTCCCAGCTAGCAACCTGGTCGGGAGACACCGTACCCAGCGCCTCGAACTTCCAAGAGCCGCCCGCCTTCAGATGATTGGTGTTTGCAAGAGCCGTTCCAACCTGGTTGCCATCGGCATCATACAGAACATATTCGATCTGAATGTAGCTCTTTTCCTTGTCCGTGTTATTGGTCAGCGTGCCCGTGATCTTATAGGCAAACTGATTGGAGGTGTCTTCAGCCTCGTCAGCAATGGTATACGGTTCTTGCGGTTCTTTTTGCTCCTCAGCCTGCTGTGTCGCCTTGGCAGGCTTTGCCGAATCGCTCGCAGACGAATCGGTTGAATTGCCACCTATAGAGCCCACGGCACCGACAATAACCAGCACCACGATGACGCCTAGGACAATCTTGCCGATCGGCTTCTTTCCCTCTTTTGCCATTATTCATCCTTCCTACGATCCGGCTACCGTGCCGGTACACAGCACATCGTAGGAAGGATTGAACTTGAATTCATTAGCTGAGAGCTAAGGCTGCGGTAAACGACCAATGCAGTTATCCAAACGCCGAGCAAACGCACTGCGCGCGACCGTCTGCTGGCAGTGCATCAACCCACCGTGACGGATTCCCCGGTAAAGGCACTGATCATCAACAGGACAAAGAAAACAAGGTAGCTGGCACTCAGCAGGTACGCAATGATCAGAAAGACGACCCAGCCGACATTGGTTTTACCGTCGGCACGGCGTTGCTCGCGATTGCGGCAGAGCCAAATCGTCACGCCGATGGCAGTGATAAACAGCACGAGCGCCGCCGCGGCAAGCCCGGCAAGCGCAAACATCACGCCAATGCTCACAGCAATAACCGGAAGCAGCAGCAAACCGCACCCGCATCCACCCGGACTATATACGGCAGACTGTCGGCGTCGTTCCATCGTCACTCCATCACAAGCAATCGTTTATAGACATCGAGGCCTTTGAGTAGGATTTCCTCGTCAAAGAGCATGCTATCGGTATGCAGAGCGCTTGTGGCATAGGCGGGGCAGCCATCCGAATCACTCGGGTTGTCTTGGTCCTCTGGCATACCCGTGCCCAGAAGGAAGAACACGCCCGGCAGATGGCGCTGATAGAAGGCGAAGTCTTCGGCAATCAGCAGCGGCTCGTCCACGAGCTGTAACTCGGGCAGAGCAGGCGCGATTCGGGCGAATAACTCGGGGTCGTTGTCGACCGGTGGATAGCCCTCGGCAAAGTCGAGATCGTACGTGCAGCCCGTTGCAGCGCACGCCTCGTCGAGTACACGGCGCACGCCTTCGCGCGCGCGGTCGAACATACCGTCCGTAAACACGCGCAGACTGCCGGCAACATGGGCCTCCCCCGCCACCGCATTGCAGACGGTACCGGCCTGCAGCAGGCCGAACTTACCAATGCAGGGTTCATCGGCACCCAACTCGTCCATCAATTCACGCTCGGCAACCAAGAACTTGGCAGCTGCCAGCGCCGCATCGTGCGATTCGTTTACGGGAACGCCGTAGGTCTTGGCGATATGGATGCTTGTCCCGTGAATGTGCACGTGCGTCTCACTCGAGCGCGCCAGCAGCGGGCCGGAACAACTCGCCAACGTGTTCGCAGGCAGATCGGGCCACACGTGAAAGCCAAAAATGCGGTCGGCCCCGTAGCGCTCGAACACACCGCTCTCGCATACCGTCTTGGCACCACCGGTCGTCTCCTCGGCAGGCTGGAACACAAAGAGCACGTTACGCTTGATGGCACCTGGCTGCTCACGAATCGTGCGATCGACAAAGGTTGCCGCTGCAAGTGCCATGGCCATGTGTCCATCGTGTCCGCAAGCGTGCATCTTCCCGGGATGCGTCGAGGCAAAGGCCGCACCCGTCGCCTCCGCGATAGGCAGCGCGTCCATATCGGCGCGAATCGCCGTGGCATGCGCGGCGCCCGTGCCAGCGTCGAAGAAAGCACAAACACAGCTGGGGCAAGGATGGGTCACTTCACAGGCAAGCGAGGCGAGCACGCCCTCGATATAGGCTATGGTTTGAGGAAGATCGAAATCGAGCTCCGGAATGCGATGCAGGTCGCGACGATAGCGACGAAGTTCTTGGAGCTCGGTCATAAAGGATCCTTTCATGGGGCATTTCCGTTCACACAATATTGTGATGCAAAATTGTGACGCCCTTGTTTCTAGCATATCCCTGCATTTTTTAAACGTTATATACGAATACTCTTGTTTGGTAAAGTGCAACGTGGTAGGGTCGTTACCGCTTGATAGAGGCGCGGGCACGAAGAACCGCGGGCGAGCCGGCAGGCTTTGACCCCGTGGGGAGGCGAAACCCGCCGAACTGGGTTTTTTGGGCACGAACAACCTGGTGGGCCTGCGGGAAACACCCGCAGGACTGTCTGCAGCAATGCGGGAGCGCTATCCGGACATTGGGTCCACGCTATGCGGATTCGATGCGCAGATGGCGCCGTCTGGATAGCGAGGTTTACGGGACATGGCATTGACCCCCAATGAGGCATATGCGGCCAAACAGCCGTTTGTGGACAAGGAAACGCTCGAGCATATCGTCGAGCAGTTCCCCACGCCGTTTCATCTATATGACGAAGCGGGCATCCGCCGCAATATGCAAGAGGTGCGCGACGCCTTTGCATGGAACCCGGGCTTTAAGGAATACTTTGCCGTCAAGGCCAATCCCAACCCGGCGCTCATCTCCATTCTCAACGAATACGGCTGCGGCTGCGATTGCTCGAGCTATACCGAGCTCATGATCGCCCGCTCGCTGGGCATCACGGGACACGACATCATGTTCTCGTCCAACGACACGCCGGCAGCGGACTTTGAGCTCGCCGAGAAGTTGGGCGCCATCGTCAACTTTGACGACATCAGCCACATCGAGTTCTTTGAGCGCGTCGCAGGCCCCATCCCCAAGGCGGTCAGCTGCCGCTTTAATCCGGGCGGCCTGTTCCAGCTCTCCAACGGCATCATGGATAACCCCGGCGACTCCAAATACGGCATGACCACCGAGCAGCTCTTCGAGGCGTTCCGCATGCTCAAGGCCAAGGGCGCCGAGGACTTTGGCATCCACGCATTCCTTGCCAGCAACACCGTCACCAACGACTACTACCCCAAGCTCGCGCGCATCCTCTTTGAGCTTGCCGTGCGCCTGGAGCGCGAGACCGGCGCACGCGTCGCCTTCATCAATCTGTCCGGCGGTGTCGGCATCCCCTACCTGCCCGAGCAGCAGTCCAACGACATTCACGCCATCGGCGAGGGGGTGCACACGGCCTACGACGAGATCCTGGTTCCCGCCGGTATGGGCGATGTGGCCATCTGCACCGAGATGGGCCGCTTTATGATGGGGCCCTACGGCTGCCTGGTCACCAAGGCCATCCACGAGAAGCAAATCTACAAGGACTATATCGGTGTCGACGCAAGCGCCGTCGATCTGATCCGCCCTGCCATGTATGGCGCCTACCACCATATTACGGTGATGGGCCAGCCGGGTGGCTCCGACAAGACCGCGGCGCCCGTCACAAACACGTACGACATTACGGGCAATCTGTGCGAGAACAACGACAAGTTCGCCATCGATCGCGAGTTACCGCATATCGACATGGGTGATGTGCTCGTGATCCACGATACCGGCGCGCATGGCTACTCCATGGGCTACAACTACAACGGCCGTCTGCGCTCCGCAGAGGTGCTGCTGCGCCCCGATGGCTCGGCCGACCTTATTCGCCGTGCTGAGCGCCCGGGCGATTACTTTGCCACGCTCGACGTACTGCCGAGCGGCCGAGAGCTGCTGGCCAAGTCGCGCGCCGAAAGTGCTCGCCGTCGCGCCCAAGACGAGCGCCTGGCAGTCGCCGCCCAATGGAATAAGCGCATCCAGATCGCGGACGCAAAGGAGAAGAACATGGACATCCGCAATCTTGAAGGCTCGATCGTCGCCCTTGTTACGCCGTTTAAAAAGGACGGCAGTGTCGACTTTGACGCACTCGAGCGCCTTATCGATTTCCACCTGCAAAACGGCACCGACGCCATCCTCACCCTGGGCACCACCGGCGAGAGCGCCACGATGACCGATGACGAGGATAACTCCGTTGTCGCCGCCGTGGTCAAGCAAGTTGCAGGCCGCATCCCCGTCATTGCCGGCTCGGGCTCCAACTCCACGCAAACCATGCTCACCAAGTCGCTCACCTACCAGGGCTTGGGAGCCGACGGCCTGCTGCTCATTACCCCCTACTACAACAAGGCCAATGAAGAGGGCATCTATCAGCACTTTAAGACCGTCGCCGATGCCGTGGACATCCCCTGCATCCTGTACAACATCCCCGGCCGCTGCGGCTGCGGCATCAGCGAGCGCAACGTAGAGCGCTTGGCTGCGCACCCCAACATCATGGGTATTAAGGAAGCCTCGGGCAACGTCGCCTACGCGGCCAAGATCGCCCACCTGCTGTCCGACGACTTCCGCATGTACTCGGGCGAGGACGCGCTTACCGTACCGCTCATGAGCCTGGGCGCTTCGGGTACCATCAGCGTGTGGGCCGATGTTCAGCCGCAGCTCGTGCACGACATGTGCCGCGCCTATCTGGACGGTGACGTGGAGCGCGCCCGCGACATCCAAATTGCCGCTCAGCCGCTCATCAACGCCCTCTTTAGTGAGGTCAACCCCATCCCCGTCAAGGAAGCGCTCGCTCAGATGGGTATGATCGAGGCAAACTACCGCATGCCGCTGTGCCCCATGGCAGACGACACGCGCGCTGCACTTACCGATGCTCTGAAGGGAGCTGGTCTGCTTGATTAAGACCGTCATTATGGGAACGGGCCGTATGGGCTCGCTCATCCGCACCACCGCCGAGGGCGTTGTCGACGCCGCCGGTCAGCCCGTTTTTGATATCGTCGCCCAGATCGGTTTTGATCTGTCCGAGTTCGAGAGCGCCCCGGCAGCCGACGTCATCATCGACTTCTCGAACGTTGCGACCTTCGATGCTGTCGTCGCCTATGTCGAGCGCACGGGCGCGGCGTTGGTCTCGGGCACCACGGGTTACACGCCCGAGCAGATGGACCGCCTGCGCGAGCTGGGCCAGAACGCCCGCGTCATGCACTCCGGCAATTACTCCATCGGCATCGCAGCCCTGCGTCATCTGGTAGCACAGGCCACACGCGAGCTGCCCGGCTTTGACTGCGAAATCGTCGAGACGCACCATAACCAAAAGGTCGACGCCCCCAGCGGCACTGCCAAATTGCTGCTCGATGCCGTCGTCGAAACCGAGCCCGAGGCAGGCTACCACCCCGTCTATGGCCGCGAGGGCATGTGCGGAGCACGCGATCCCAAGGAGATCGGCATGCACTCGCTGCGCGGTGGCACTGTCGCCGGCGTCCACGAAGTGAGTTTCTTTGGCCAGGACGAGGAGGTCACGCTCACCCACCGCGCCACGAGCCGTCAGATCTTTGTCAACGGCGCCCTGGCAGCCGCGCAGAAGCTCGTCGCCCGCGAACCCGGCTTCTATACGTTCGACCAGGTCATGTTTGCCTAACCAGGTATCAACCGAATCCACCCAAAGGAGAGATAGCGAATGAGCAACGCAGCCGAGATGGATGCCCAGGAGATTATCAATTACATCGCCACCGCGCCTAAAAAGACGCCTGTCAAGCTGTATGTGCGCGAGAAACCCGGCATGAAGGTTGCCTGGGGCGACGCACATGTCTACGGCGGCCGTCGCGGCAAGACCGTCTTTGGCGACTGGGACGAGCTCAAAGCCATCCTGGACGCCAACGCCGATTCCATCGATTACTACGACGTCGAGAATGACTGCCGCAACTCCGCTGTCCCCATGCTCGACCTTAAGGGCATCAACGCCCGCATCGAGCCGGGCGCGATCATCCGCGACCGCGTCGAGATTGGCGACCGTGCCGTCATCATGATGGGCGCCATCATCAACATCGGCTCCGTTATCGGCGAGGGTTCCATGATCGATATGGGCGCCGTGCTGGGCGGTCGCGCCACCGTGGGCAAGAACTGCCACATCGGCGCCGGCACCGTGCTGGCAGGCGTTGTGGAGCCCGCCAGCGCCACGCCCGTCATCATCGAGGACGATGTCATGATCGGCGCAAACGCCGTGGTCCTGGAAGGCGTGCACGTGGGCAAGGGTGCTGTAGTTGCCGCCGGCGCCGTGTGCGTCGAGGACGTCCCCGCCGGCGCCGTCGTGGCCGGTGTCCCCGCCCGCGCCATCAAGATGCGCGACGAGAAGACCGACAGCAAGACCGGCCTGGAAGAGGGCCTGCGCCAACTGTAGGGTTACGCGGTTTTCACCAAACCGCGTAACTAGTCGACGCTGCAAACGCCCCAGAGCGGCAATCTGACGTTCAATCGTCGGGCATGACCAAAAGGTCAATGCCCTCCTCTTTCACGTCACCTTGCTCGCTCTGGGGCGTTTTCGCTGACGTATGCCCAACCTGCGGCGCAATGTCAGCAACCAAGCCGAAAACAAATAAGGCCGAAGTCCCGAAGGGCTTCGGCCTTTGCTTTCTCGCTGTAGGCGCAACGCTGTTAGCGTCGGATTATTTTAGCCAAATATAGTCGGCCGAGATTGACCAATCCCGGCCGACCCATTTTAGCCAACACGCCCGCATCTATGACTT
>NZ_JADNNH010000030.1:0-29970 GCF_015556945.1 Collinsella aerofaciens
TATGGGGACTCGTTCGGCCAGACGCGCCGCCGCGGCAGCTGATCCGTTTTCCTCCGTCCCCTTCGAATCACATGATCCGTTGGGGACGGAGGAAAACGGATCATTCGTAGGCCCGTGGCCGCCTTGGAAACCGAATGATGGTACGAGCATCCATTCGGCTTCTAGGGCGGCCACGAACAGAACGGGGCAAACAGAAAAGAGCGACGGACGTCTACTCCCCCGCCACGCTCGCGCGCAGCTTGGCGGCGATGGGCTCGGATGCCAGCAGGAACACGAGCATGACCGCGGAGCACGCCAAGCAGACAATCCAGGTGCTCACAAAGGAGCCCGTGGCATCGAACAGCACGCCCAAGACGATGGCGCCCACGGTGCCACCGACCATCTCGAGCGAGGTAATGGTGCCCGTGACCTTACCCAGGTCGGCCATGCCAAACTGCTTAGACGCAGCGATCGTGGGCGTAATGGTGCCCATGCACGTTCCGATACCAAAGCTAATGGCAGCCACGATGGGGCCGAGGTCGGTTGCGGGGAAGCACAGGGCGACGCAGGCAACGATGCACGCAACGGACCCCAACACATTGCCAAAACGCAGGCCAAATCGATCATAGATGGCGCCAAGGGAAATCTTGGCGATAACGACGGTAACCATATAGGCCGAAAGCACGGTGCCTGCCCACATAGGGTCGTGACCGCCCGTGACGATCTTGGCGCCGTTGACGGTGACGCTCGTCATATTCGTAACCTGGTTGGGCAGGATGGCGCCATTGACAAGGCCCATAAAGAGGAATGCCACGACGAGCAGCCAGAATGCCGGGCTCTTCTTAATGCGCGACCAACCAACACTGACGTCGGGGGCCGTATGCTCGTCCTTATCGCCCGCGGTGGAAACAGACGGATCGCCCGGGTTCTCGCCGAGCGGCTTCAGGCCAATCTCGGAAGGTTTGGTGCGGAAGGAATACGCCGTGATGGGCAGCGCCGCCACAATGCAGACGGCGGCAAGCACCAAGAAGGCGGAACGCCAGCCCACGCTCACGATTAGCGAGCTCACGATCGGCGAGAGAATGGCGCCGCCAAAGCCCGAGCCCGAAAGCGCAATGGAGATAGCAAGACCGCGTTTGGCTGTAAACCAGTTGGCAGTGACGAGGCTAATGAGCAGGCGGGTCGAGGCCACGGCGAAGCAGCCCGAGACGGCAAAGAGCACGTAGACCTGCCAAAGCTCGCCCACAAAGCTCATGCCGACAAGCACGGCAGAGGTGGCGATAACGGTGAGGGAGCCCAGAACGCGGCCGCTTACTTTATCGGCAACATGGCCGATCACAAGCGAACCCACAACGCTCACCACGGTGGAGATGGCATTGGAGATGTTGTACTGCGCAAGGGAAATGCCCAGGTCGCTGACGATCAGCGGCTGGAACAGGCTCATGCAGTTGACGAAAATCGTGTAGCACGTGGCCATGATCACAAAGCCGGAGGCCACCACGAGCCAGCCGGGGAAGAACTTGCGTTGCCGGGACATACTGCTCCTTATTTAACAAACGAATAGCCGGCGCCGGGCGCCGGTAGTGCCCAAGATTGCCTTGAAAGACAAGGGCATAGGCCTTACGGCCATGCCCGCAGGCTTGAAAGGCAAGGTTGGGTGCTACCGGTGGTCGGCGATATAGCCCAAAGCGACGGCGGTATAGGCCGCGGCACCGAGCGGCAGCTCGGCATCGTTAAAGCGCGCCTTGGGATGGTGCTGGGCAAAATGCTCATCCGTATCGGTTACAGCGGCGCCCACGGTAAAGTACGCGCTCGGGATCTCGCTCGAGATAAGCGCAAAGTCCTCGCTCGCCATGGCGTGGAACAACGGCAGGAAAGCTGCCTTGGGCAATGTCGCACCCACATAGCCCAGCGATGCCTGGGTCATATCGTCATCGAGTACGAGTGGCGGAACATCCGAGAGCGTCTCGATGGTCGCCGGCGTACGATACGTTGCCGCGACGCCATTGACGACCTCGGCAATGCGGCTCTTAAGATGCGCCATGAGCTCGACATCGAAGCCACGCAGCGTTCCCTCGAGCACGCAGGTGTCGGGAATGACGTTTGCCGCCTGACCGCCAGCGAACTTGCCAACGGTAAGCGCGACCTCCTTGGCCGCCGGCACCTCGCGGGAGATGAGCTCCTGAAGCGCCAGATGCACATGGACGCCGGCCGTGATGGGGTCGATGCAGATCTCGGGGCTCGAGCCATGGCCGCCCTTGCCCTGCAGTGTAATGCGGAAACCGTACACGCCCGAAAGCGCCGGGCTTCCATAGAGCACCAAGCCGAGCGGCGATTGGCTGTTAACATGCATGACGAAAGCCGCCTGGGGACGCGGGTTCTGCAGAAGGCCATCGGCAATGGCAGCGCGGGCGCCCTCAAAGGTTTCCTCGCCCGGCTGAAACAGCAGCTTAACCGTGGCATTGGCATCGACAAGCTCGGCCTCGCGAGCCTTGAGCAGGCGGGCGGCACCAAGCAGAGCCGTCGCATGCATATCGTGGCCGCAAGCATGCATGCAGCCGTTGACAGAGGCGAAAGGCTCGCCCGACTCTTCCGCGACGGGAAGGGCATCCATGTCGCCGCGCAGCATGATGACCGTGCCGGCCTGATCGTCCGTGCACGTACCGTTGCCCTGGGCCGCCACGGCCGCACCGGCACCGATTAAGCCCACAACACAGGAGCCGTCGACGAGCGTGACAAACGGGATGCCCATCTCGGTCAGACGTGCCTGGATATACGCAGAGGTTTGCGGAAGGCGATTACCCAACTCGGGCGTCTGGTGCAGGTCGTGGCGCCACGCAGCAAGCTTGTCTGCAAAAGCTTGAGCCTCGGCAACAAGACCGTCACCGATAGCGGCTTGCGCTGCCGGGGTGGCCTTGGGCGCTGGTTGCGGTTGAAAATCGGACAGAGCTGGTGCCATAGATGCCCTCCAGTATTATTTGTGCTGCAAGCACTTTGATGGTCTAAAGTGCAAGGCATAACTGTAAGGGCGTTACATAAAAAACGCCGCCCCAGGAGGGCGGCGCAACAAGTTGTTTACAATTGCGCGCAATTATTTCGGCGCAAAAAATCGAAATGTGTCTCGCTCAAGATGATCGACAAGAAGATGAGGACGAAGCCGGCAAGCAGACGCGAGGTGAGCGCCTCCCCCATCAGCAGCACCGAAAACAACACGCCCGAAGGGGACTCCATCGATAGGAGCAATGAGCCCGTCGAGGCCGGGACGTGCGCCAAGCCGACGTTTTGGATGAGCAGCGCCACGCACGTGCAGCCCACCGAGAGAAAGGTCATCACGCCGATAAAGCTCGGCGTCCACACGGACGCGGGCGCTTGGGTCTCGAACAACAGCGACGAGATAAGGCTCAAGACGCCATTGCCCACAAACATCCAAAACGTAATGACGTTGATATCCATCTTTCGGCCATACTTGGCCGTCACCGACATCTGAATGGCAAAGAAAACCGCACCGCCCAGCGTGATGGCATCACCGATGTTGAACTCGACACTATCGAGCGCCACCAGGCCAATGCCCGCCAGGCAGAGCAATGCGGCACCTAAGTTGTAACGAGTGAGCTTTTCGCCGCTTAGGAAATAGCTCGCGAACGGGACCAGAATGCAATAGGTGCCCGTCAAAAAAGCGTTCTTACCCGCCGTGGTCTGAGCCAGACCGACCGTCTGCAAGGCATAGGCTGCCCACATGAGCGCGCCCATGCTCAGACCAACAATCAGATTGCGAGCGTTAAGGTGGGCGGCGATGCGCTTGCGAAAGATAACAAGCATGACCAGCGCTGCGGGAAGAAAACGAATATAGAGCAGTTCGAACACTGGAATGGTGTCGAGCGCGTCCTTCATAGTGGTAAAGGAGTAGCCCCAGATAATCGCCACCGAAAGCAGTAGAACTTTCCAGAACAACGGCGAACGAGCACCAGCACCACGGGAGGTGCCGCCCGCGCCCAGGTCCTCGCGAGCAACAGGGCTATCGGGCATGTTTTCGATTTCGTTGGCAGCGTATTGGGCCATGGAACATCCTCACACTCAAACTGGGCGTGGTGTCCGCACGCGTATGGCTGCGTGCCGCCTCATGGTCAAATAAAAACGGGACGCGCCGGACCCCCGGCACGCCCCGCTACTGTAGCAACAACCAAGCAGCCCGCGCAATTCACTACGCTAAAGCATCTTGTTCCGCCGTTCTACCGAACGGCGGAACGGCCGACGCTGCGCGAGCCGCATTCACACCAATCTGACGTTCAATTTCAAGGGCGCGACCAGAAGGTCAGCGCCCTTTCATTTCACGTCACCTTGGCGCAAATGCGGCTCGCTCGCTGACATTGCCGCAGCATCAGCGTTTACATTGTTGCGCTAGATTAATTTAGTACTCTCAAGCTTTTCGATGATCCAGTCGTTGGCTTTGATGACTGGGCGGCGGAAGACCACACCCAAGGCCAGCGACGGAATCAGATAACTCGCCAGAATGCCCAGCTCAATCCAGTACTCCATATGGTAGGCACCGGCCATGGCGGCATGCATGGCGTTGATGCCGTGGGTGAACGGCAGGAACGGATAGATCGCCTGGAACACGGGGCCGGTCATCTCGATGGGGAACGTGCCGCCCGAACCACCGACCTGCATAACCAACAGCACGACAGCGAGTGCCTTACCGATATCGCCAAACGACACCGTAAGCGTGTAGACGATATTGGAGAACACGAGGCTCGCGACCCAGCCCGCCAGTACAAACTGCAACGGGTTGTCGCACTGGATGCCAAAGAACAGGATGTCGCCCGCGCACACGAGCGTTGCCTGCAGCAGTGCCAGACCGCCAAAGAACAGGTAGCGGCCCAGGTAGATCTCGTGCAGGCGCACGGGGATGAGCTCGTTGATGAGCTCATCGTCAACCGACACCTTCATCATGGCCGCCAGCACGATCGAGCCCACCCACAGCGACAGGATGGTATAGAACGGCGCCATGGCAGAGCCGTAATTGCGAATCGGGTAGACCGGCTTGCGGTCGAGTGCGACGGGGCCGGAAAGCGACGCGGCCAAACCCTCGGGGTCGTTGCCGATCATTGTCTTGATCGTGGCCAGATCGTCCGACATAAGGGCACCGTCAAGCTCGTCCTTAAACGCGCTGATCTTGTCCGATGCCTTTCCCAGCTGATCGGAAGCCTTGTTGACCAGCTTTGCGGCCTTAGAGAGGCCCTTTGCCAGCGAACCAGATGCGTCGGTCAGGCCGTCTACGGCGCTATCCAGGTCGTCCGAGATGCTGTTCAGTGAATTCAGAACCCCCGAGACGGTCTTCTTGAGTTCCTTGGCCTTAACCGAAAACGTGGAATCGTAGTCGGACTTGGAACCCGCGATGCCGGCCTTGGCATCCGCGATTGCCTGATCGACCTCGGCACGCGACTTGTTAACTTCTGCCATGCCGTCAGAAAGGGACTTTGCGGTTGCCGTCAGGTCCTTGGCGTTATTGCGATACTCCACCGCGATCCTGCTCAGCGATGTTGCCACAGACTTGAGGCTGTCCTGAAGCTTTTCGTCAGTCACCTGATCGGCAAAGCTGCGGAGCTGGTCAGCAGTGGCGTCGATATCGTCGGCACGCGTGTTGAGCGCCGCCGCGGCATCGTTGAGTTGGGACACCGTAAGGTCGACATGTTGATTCGCGGCATCGAATGCCTTCGCAAGCTCGGCGGACACGTTGTCAAACGAGCCCGCGCTTCCGTCAATCGCGGCGTTGATGGCGTCGTTGGCGTCCTTCAGCGCTTCCTTGGAATCGCTCATACCGCTCTTGGCATGCTCCATCAGCTGCTTAGTCGACTCATCGACCGCGCCCGTCTGTTTGAGCATACCGCCCGCCGATGTCAGTGAATCGGACGTTGAGCTCAAAATGCCCGCAAGCGACGTTGCGCTGGCCTGAACGTCCTGCAGGTCCTCAATCGAATCGCCGAGCGTCGAGGACAGGTTGGCGATAAAGTTACCCACCTGGTCGGTGCTCATGTAATCGAGCAGGCTGGACACCGTCTTAAGACCGATCGTCGTAATGGTCTCGGTAAAAGTTTTGTTAACCTGGCTCTGGACGGCGCTCGAACCCTTCTCGGTCACGATCTGCGCAATGGCGTTGGCCTTCTGATTCTCGTAGAACTCGATATCGGCATGCTTCACGTCGGTCGAGAAAAGCGTCATCATGTCAGCGCTAAACGTTTTGGGGATAACGACGGCAGCATAGTACGCGCCCGACTTAACGCCCTCGATAGCCTTTTCGCGATTGTTGAGCACAACCCAATCGAAGCTCTCGTTGCCGCGTAGGGTGGCGGTCACGTTTTCGCCCACGTTAACCTCGACGGGGATCAAATCGCTCTCGTAACCCTCATCGGTGTTGACCACGGCGATCTTAAGATTGCCGGTGTTGCCGTACGGATCCCAGCTGCCGGCGATGTTAAACCACGCGTACAGACACGGTACGATAATGAGGCCCATCACGACAACCAAGCCGATCACGGAGCGAGACACGTTTTGGACATCGCGCTTAAACAGATGCAGGATGTTCTTCATTTATGCCTCACCTCCTTTGGAGTGCTTGCCAAGCGCGGTGGTATCTCCATCATTTGTGGCTGTGCTGTCGCTGCCCTGAGATTTATGGTGCGAGCCGATATGCGGCAAGCGACCCGTGGACTGATCGCCGCCCTTGGCACCACGCTCGCTGGCGTTGAGGCCAAACATGTGGCGGGCGGCAGGAATGGCGGCCGTGTGTTCGCGCATCTCGCGACGCAGGTCCTCATCCGAAAGCGCCGAGATGCGCATCTGGGTATTGAGGCTCGCTCGGATATATTCGATATTGATCAGCCAGCCGCAGATGGCAATAACCGAGATGATCCAAATGACAAGCAGGATGATCTTGCCGTTATTGTCGATATCGAGAACCGTCGACAGGACAAAGAGCAGGACCTGAACGCCCACCACGGCGGCAAAACCGCCCTTGATGTAGTACGGGTAGCGATGTTCAAAGGCGACCGCATGATCGAGCAGTTCGCGACGGTACGAATCGGAATCGAGCATGACGCGCATGGCCGTGCGCAGCGAGTAGCGCTGGCGCGGCAGGTCGTTGGACTCGCAAATCATCATACCGGTCGTGGAGAGCTGTTTATCAAAGAGCAGGTTAAGGTTGAGCAGCAGCGGACGCAGCTGCAGGCCGATAAAGAGCGCCACGATCAAGAACACGCCCAGAATGCACAGGTTAAACAGGTAGTTGAACGAATACATGCCGCCGACCGTCTCGCGCAGCAGATTGATGCCGTAGGTAAAGGGCAGCAGCGGGTGCAGCCACTGGAAGAAGCCTGGCATCATCTCGATGGGGTACATGCCCGACGAACCCGGGATCTGCACGATAACCAGAATGACGCCGATAGCCTTGCCGATATGCTTAAACGTGGTGGACAGCGCATAGATGATATTGACGTAGGTGAACGAGATGGCGATGCCGCCCAGCACGAACAGCAGCGGGCTGACGCACTGCACGCCGATCACCAGATCGCCTACCGTAACGATGATGGCCTGCAACGCGCCCAGGATCACCAGGAGCAACCAGCGGCCAAAGTAGCCCTGACGCGCGGTAAAGCTGCCGATGCCTTCGCGGTCGACCTCGAGCTTGTAGATGGCGATAAGCACGTAGCCGCCCACCCACAGCGCCAGATTGGTATAGAACGGGGCAATGCCCGAACCAAAGCTCTTGACCGGGTAAATTGACTTTGAGGTCAGCTCGACCGGAGATGCCATGAAGTCTGCAACATCATCGACGTCGACGCCCATCAGGCCGGCCAGCTCGCCCATGGACTCGGAGGTCTGTAGCGCCGCGATGTCGTTGGCGGCGGTTGCGAGCTTGTCCTGGACCTTGGCAAGCGAGGCATCGGTCTGGGACAGCGTGGTCTTGGCCTGACCGAGCGTGGCGTTGAGTTGCGAAAGTGTACCGCGCGCACTTGCAATAGTAGGCGTGAGGCCAGACACGATTCCCGTCAGATCACCCGAGACGGCGGCAAACGAATCAAGTGCGCTCGAGACCTTCGGCAGCGCGTTTTGACCCAGGTCCGTCTGAGCCTGGCCAAGGTTGGTCGCACCGGTCTGAATTGCATTATTGATAGCGTCGCTGGCACCCGAGACAGCCGCAGCGTCATTCGCCATGGCGCTCGACTGCGCAGACAGACCGTCCTTGATGCTCTGAAGCTTTTCATTCTGCTCGCGGAGCAAATCGATGATCGATACAATGCGCGCGTCAATTTCCTTGGAACCTGTCGACGTGTCATTGACGAGAATTTCCAAGTGCCCGATAACGGCCTTATTGTGGTCGATCGTCGCTTGGAGAGACTCAAGCGAGTTGTCGATACGGGTAGTCGTAGATGCGACCGTGCCCGTCAGCTTGCCAATCGCAGCGTTTGCGGAGGCTGACGTCTTGGTGAGCGCAAGGCTGCCTTCCGAGAGCGCCTTGGAGAGCAAGGCGACAGAGTTGCCCGCCGTGGCGCGAGCCTCGCCCAGCAGGTCATTGCCCTGGGAGATCGCCTGCGTCAGCGACGGCGCCTGACCCTGCAGACCGGCAAGTGCCGCATCTGCCGAGGCAATGGAACCACTCGTCTTATCGATGGCGGCATTCATGTCGCCAATCGAATCACGCACTTCGCCCAACGTATCGGAAGCCTCTGATACCGAACCGGCCAACGAATCCTGAGTCTGGGTTGCCTTGTCCTTTAAATCGACTCCGGCATCCTTGGCAATACTGGCAACGGTCTCGCCCACCGTGGAGACAAATTCCGAGTTGATCTGCTCCTCGATGGTGTTTGCACCGGTGTCGGTAACCTTGGGCGCAATAGCGCTCTTCTTCTCATTGACGTAGTACGTAAGCTTGGGCTGATGGTAGTTGCCGTCGAGCATCGAAACCAGGTTATCCGAGAAGTTCTTGGGGACTACGATGGCCGCATAGTACTCACCGCTCTCGACGCCCTCTTTGGCATCGGCCGCAGAATCGACGAAGGTCCAGCCCAGCTGATCGTTCTCCTTGAGCTGATCGACGACCTGATCGCCCGCGTTGAGCTCGCCCACCAGGTCGTTTTGGGTGCCCCGATCGTTGTTGGCGATGGCAATCTTGATGCCCTGGGTGTTTCCGTACGGATCCCAGTTGGCCACGATGTTGTACCAGGCATACAGCGAGGGAATAACGCACACGCCAAGGGTAACCACCAAGGCGACGGGGTTCACAAGCAGTCGCTTAATGTCGCGCTTAAATATCGCAAAGGAGACCTTTGCATTGGATAGTTTGCTGCCGAGACTCACGCTTGGACCATCCATCCTGTCGTTGAATCGAATCGTACTATCGATAACCATTGTACGTAAGCGCTTTAGCGTCTCAGAGCACAATGGTATTGAGTTTTGCGGGTAGCAATATACTACGAAGACGAATTAACGTACAGTTGTACAGTATCTTTAATTTCAGCAGGTCACAAAACCACAACCCGCACAAATTAGCAATTCAAATAGTCATCGGGGACGTTCTTAAACGACTGGTCAAACAAGAACGCCCCCAACGACTAGTTTGGACCACGGTAACATCGATGTTTTAGCAATGCCAGCGAGCGGGCGCCAGAGCGAACAAATTGGCATGAAAAGAGGACGGCATAGACCTTCTGGTCATGCCGTCCTCTTTGAATGACAAGTTGTCGCTCTGGCGCCCGCGCAGCGTCGACCGGTCCGCCGTTCGTTAGAACGGCGGAACCAATTACATAAGTTCACAAATGGCGGCTGCGAAGGCTACGGGGTCCTCGGGGAGGATGCCCTCGACCAGCAGAGCCTGGTCATAGAGCAGACCGGAGTACTGCTTGATCTTGTCGGCGTCGCCTGCCTTCTGGGCAGCGACAAGCTTGTCAAAGACCGGGTGCTTGGCGTTGAGCTCGAGCACGCGTTGGCTCTTGGGCATGCCGTCGGGCGCGCCCTCGGGTCCCTTCTGGAGCACCTTCTCCATCTCGAGCGAAAGTGGGCCCTCGGTGGTGATACAAGCGGGGGCATCGGTCAGGCGCGCGGAGACGGCGACTTTCTCGACCTTGTCACCGAGCGCCTCCTTCATAGCGCTAAAGAGGTCCTCGTTCTCCTTGGTGGCGTCCTCGGCCTCCTTCTTCTCGTCCTCGGTCGCCAGGTCAAGATCACCGGTCGCAACGTTCTTGAGCTCTAGATGACGATCCTCGACCTCGGGCTCGGCACCGTCGGCCACAGCCTTCTCGGCAGCCTCGCGGGCAGCATCGTCCTCGTAGATCTTGGGCATATCGGCGGCAACGTACTCACGCATAGCCTGGAACGTGAACTCATCCACATCCTGCGTCAGCAGCAGCACGTCATAGCCGCGGTCGAGCACGCCCTTTACCACGGGCATCTTGGCCAAGCGCTCACGCGAGTCGCCGGCGGCGTAGTAGATGGCCTTCTGATCCTCAGGCATGCCCTTGGCATACTCGGCCAGGGTAATCATCTTCTGTTCCTTGGCAGACCAGAACAGCAACAGGTCGGCGAGCTCATCGGCCTTCATGCCATAGCTCGAGTAGATGCCGTACTTAAGACCGCGGCCAAAGTTCTCAAAGAACTTCTCGTAGGCCTCGCGGTCGTTGTCACGCATATCCTCAAGGTCGGCGGTAATCTTCTTTTCCACACGCTTGGCGATGGCCTTGAGCTGACGGTTCTGCTGCAGCGTCTCGCGCGAGATGTTGAGCGACACGTCGGCGGAATCCACGACGCCGCGGACAAAGTTGTAGTAGTCGGGCAGCAGGTCGTCGCACTTCTCCATGATCAGGACGTTGGAGCTGTAGAGCGCCAGACCCTTCTCGTAGTCCTTGCTGTACAGATCGAACGGCGCGCGTCCCGGCACAAACAGCAGGGCGTCATACTCGAGCGTGCCCTCGGCGTGGAAGCTGATGGTGCGCGCAGGATCGTCAAAGTCGTGGAACGTGGACTTGTAGAACTCGTCGTAGTCCTTCTGCTCGACATCGGAGCTGTGCTTCTTCCAGATCGGTGTCATGGAATTGACGGTCTCGAGCTCCTGGTAGTCCTCGTACTCGGGCTTGTAATCGTCGCCGGCGTCCTCGGGCTTGGGTTTCTGGCGGCTCTTGGACACCATCATCTGGATCGGGTAACGCACATAGTTACTGTACTGCTGAATCAGGCTCTTGAGACCCCACTCGGTCAGGAAGCGATCGTAGGTCTCGGCCTCGCCGTCGGCATCGAGCTTCTCGTTCTCGCGCAGCGTCAGGATGACATCGGTACCGTGCTCGGCGCGCTCGCCGTCCTCGATGGTGTAGCCCTCAAGACCGTCGGATTCCCACACATGGGCGACATCCTCGCCGTAGGCGCGGCTGACGACCTTCACATGGCTGGCGACCATAAAAGCCGAGTAGAAGCCCACGCCAAACTGACCGATGATGTCGACATCGGAGCCCTGCTGCTCGGCGTTCTCGGTCTTAAACTCCTCGGAGCCGGAATGGGCGATGGTGCCCAGATTGCGCTCCAGCTCCTCGGCGGTCATGCCAATGCCGTTATCCGAGATGGTAATGGTGCGGGCGTCTTTATCAAAGGAGACGCGAATGGCCAGGTCGCCCTGGTCGATCTTGACGCTCGGGTCCTGCAGGCTCTTAAAGTTGAGCTTGTCGACGGCGTCGCTCGCGTTAGAGATAAGCTCGCGCAGGAAGATTTCTTTATTGGTGTAGATGGAGTTGATCATGAGGTCGAGCAGTTTTTTGCTCTCGGTCTTAAATTGACGCATGTGCAGTCCTTTCGCGCTACCCCTGTCCGCAAAAACGGCTCGGTCGCCCGAGCCGCATCGCAGACCTGCTATGTTCAGGCTTAGATTTTATAACCCATTAACGCGCATATATACATACGGAATCGAAAAACTGTATGTCCGAGCGCTCTGATGCGCCAATTGCCAAGGAGTGTCCCCAACTGCCGGCAGGAAAGGAACGTTCCTATCTGCCATCTACGCGCTTGGCCATCCAGGCATGAGGCTGGCCCTCGTCTTCGTAGTCCACCGGGGCAATCTGCGTGTAGCCCGCCTTGGCATAGAGCGGCAGCACGTATTCCTGAGCATGCAGCTTAATGAGCTTGGCGCCGGCAGCACGCGCGCACGTATCACTGGCCTCGACAATCTTGCTCGCCAAACCGCGACGGCGCATGCTCGGCAGCACGGCCACGCGCCCCATAATGTAGGTCTCCCCCGCCGCGACACCTTCGTCCAAGTCGCACGCCGGCGACACCGGAGCCTCTGCGTCAGCCGCGTGCTCAAGCTCTTCGGGAAACACGCGCGAGCAACCGGCAAGCTCGCCGTCTACATAGAGCGTCACATGAATGCAGTTCGGATCCTCGTCGATAGCGTCGAACTCATTCTCGTAGCCCTGCTCGTCCATAAAAATGACGCGGCGCACCAACGCCGCGTCATCAAAGCATCCCGTCTTAAGTTGGATATCCATGGCTGCCCTTTCATTCAGTGCGAACGTTAGGGACAGATTTTAGCGAAAATGAGCTCCGCGCACGCTAAACTTCGCGCGAGCCTTCGCCAGGCAATCGTAATGACCCACGTTATGGGCATCGCTCGCGATGAAGCTGTACAGGTTCTGATCGAACAGGCGCTGTGCCGGCTTTTTCTCGCGACCAAAGCGACCGCCGGCAATAAAGTCCGCCGAAGCCTGCAGCTTGCAGCCCATATCGACCAGGCGCTCCGCCACGCTTACATCCTTTTGAACCGCACGATAGCGCTCAGGATGAGCGATGATCACCTGGTAGCCACGGCACTGCAAATCGTAAATCGTGTTCTCGTACTCTCTAAACGCATACGCATCGGCATGCGTCGAAAGCTCGAGCAGAAACTCGTTGGTCCCATCGAAATGCAAGTGCTCCGCGGCATCGATACCAAGCTCAACGAGCTTTCGATGGTTGACCTCGAAGCCCATCTGGAGCGGAAAACCGTCAGCGTTATCGCGCAGCAGCTCAAAGGCATCCCACATCTTGTCGTAATCAAAATAGGGATCACGGCAGTGAGGAGTGCAAACAATTCTGGTTACACCAGCCCGCTTGGCAGCCTCGAGCATCGCCAAGCTCTCATCGAGATCGGCGGCGCCGTCGTCTACACCCGGCAAGATATGGCAATGAATGTCACGCATAGGTCAGCCTTAATCAACTAAACGTTTGCTCGGTTGGTGAAGATGCCCTTTTTGGAAGTCCCCTGATCGTCGGAGCCCTTCTTCACCTTCTTACCGTCCTTGGTGTAGTAGGAGTAGTAGTACTCGCTGGTCTCGGTCTCGCAGTAGTTCATAACGGTACCGATGAGCTTGACCTTCTCGGACTTTTTAAGCTGACCGATGGCGTTGAGCGCCTCCTCGCGCTTGGTGAAATCCTCACGCACCACGAACAGCGTGCCGTCGGTCAGGCTGGCAATCTCGGCAGCATCGATGAAGGTGCCGACCGGGGGAGCATCAAAGATGACGTACTGGAACTTGGCGGACAGCGCCTTTACCAGCTTGGCAAAGCGGTGAGAGACGATGATGTCGGCAGGATTGGGAATATGCGGCTCGGCATCGAGGAAGTAGAAGTTCTTCTGACCCGTCTCGACAATTGCCTGGTCAATGGAGATCTGCTCGGAAAGGACCGCATAGAGTCCGCCGCGCGAACGAACGCCGAGCATATCGGAAAGGGACCTGCGGCGCATATCGGCCTCGACCAGAAGCACGGACTTGCCGCTCGTGGCGATTGCCTGAGCAAGGTTAATGGAAACCGTAGACTTGCCCTCGTTGGGAATCGAGGAGGTAACGGTGATGGTGCGGATGGGGTCGTCCACGCTCGCAAAGCGGATGTTGGCCAGAAGGGTCTTGGCGGCATTCTGTACAACGAGCTTGTCGGTGTTCTTTGCCTTAGCCATGCCTATTTACCACCTTTCATAGCCGGAATTCGGCCAACAACGGGAATGCCCAGGAGCTCTTCTGCCTCTTCGGCACCGCGGATGCGGGTATTGAGCATGTCTGCCAAAACGACATAGGCGACTGCGATAAAGATACCGGCGAGGAACGCGACGGCAATATACAGCGTGCGCTTGGGGCCGCTGGGGGCTTCGGGGGTCTTAGCCTCGTCGATAACGTTGATGCTCTGGGCAGCGCCGACGTTCTGAGCGACCGTACTCACCGAGCTGGCCATGGCCTTTGCGACCTTAGCCGTCTCCTTGGCATCGGTGCCGGTAACCGAAAGCGTAATGACACGCGTGGTGGTCTCGGAGGAAACAGACACCTTGTAGTCATCCAGATCAGTGAGGCCCAGTTCATTGGCTGCGCCGCTCTTAACGCTATCGCTATCCAGCAGCGTGGCGATATCGTTGGAAAGCATCTGACTCGCCGAGAGATCGTTGTAGCTCATCTGACCGCTATCGTCGGTCTTGGCGAGAATGTACATGCTCGTCGTCGCGGTATAGGTGTTGTCCATCGCAACGAAGGACACGATGCCCATGGCGATCGCGCAGACCACCGGAAGGGTGATGACCAGCTGAAGGTGCTTCTTCAGCAGCTGGAACAGTTCGAGAAGGGTCATGCAGCTTGCCTTTCATTTCCCCAGTTCGGATTGACAAAACTGTCCGTATGTTATCGCATCTTTTTACCGAAACCAAACTCTATACATAAGAAACAGGCTCTCCTGTAAAAATGTCGGAAGCAATCGTAAAATTGCACAACAACGCCGCACCCGAAAGTCAAATGCGGCGTCTGCATCAATATCTATGTTGTATCGCTATGCGAATGGCTCGTCCTGCCGTATGGGAAACGTCACCGTAATGGTGGTTCCCACGCCCAACTCGCTCGACAGATCGAGCGTGGCGTGATGATACAGGGCCGCATGCTTGACAATTGCAAGCCCCAGACCGGTTCCGCCGCGCGCCTTGGACCTACTCTTGTCCACGCGATAGAACCGCTCAAATACCTTGCCCTGTTCTTCAGGCGCGATACCGATTCCCGTGTCGGCGACCGCAAGGAACGGATGGCCTTCGTCGTTGGTGCCGCACTGCAGCGTAACCGCACCGCCGGGTCGATTGTAGCGGATGGCGTTGCTCGCCAGATTATAGATGAGCTCGTCAATCAAGCGCGACACGCCTTCGATGACCACAGGCTTGGTCTCATGACTTATCGTCACATTCGCCTGACGGGCGACCTGTTCAAGACGCTGCTCAACCGCGTAGATGGCACGCGAGAGCTCAATAGGCTCCGTGGAACCAATGGGCACCGCCTCGCCCTCAGTTGCACGCTCGGCCTCGTCCAAGTTAGACAGCGTAAGGATGTCGTTGACAAGCGCTGCCAAGCGGCCCGCCTCACGATAGATGCGACCGCCAAAGTTGCGCAGGTCGCCCTCGCCCTCGACCATGCCGTTTGCGATGAGCTCGGCATAGCCCGAAATCGCCGTAAGCGGCGTCTTGAGCTCATGGGTGATATTCGCCGTGAACTCGCGGCGCATACGGTCGTTGTCCGCTAGCACCGCCATTTGGCGCTTGAGTTCCTGGCGCTGCGACTCGATACGCTCAAGCATGGGGACCATCTCGGCATAGGCGTGCTCATAGCTACGGCGTGGGTGGTCCAAATCCACCTCTTGCAACGGCGCGATGATGGCACGGGACTCGCGGCGCGCCATAAAAAACGAGAGTACCGCACCCGCTGCTGCGATAAGCAGCATCGGCGCCACCATCGACAGCAAAATCGCCGTAACGCCAGGCTGGGCCTGCGCCAAGCGGACAACCTGGCCGTTATCAAGGGCGACGGCGCGATACAGCATAATCTCGTCGAGCGTAGAGCTTGCGCGCTCCGCGGAACCCAAACCACTCTCAAAGGCCTCGATGACCTCGGGGCGATCGCCATGGTTGGGCAGTGCGGAAGGCGACGCCTCGTTGTCGTAGGCAACCGATCCATCCTTGTTAATCAGCGTGATTCGCAAGTCCTCGCGATCAAGGCTACGCAAGAACGGGATGGGCTCCTGCTGTTCGTCGAGAGCGGCAGCAATGAGCTCGGTTTCCTGCGCCAGATTGGTACTCGTGGCATCCGCCAAGGTGTTTTGCACAAAGAACGCACCCAGCACCGTAAACGCCACGATAACCGCCATGGCGCAGACAAAGATCGTCACAAAAACGCGGTGCGACAGCGTATGTTTTCCCTGGGGGGCGAAGACCACGGGTTACTCCTCCGATGCGGTGGCCGCGGTGTCGTCACCTTCGGCACCATCACCGGCAGAAGGCTCGGCCAAGCGGTAGCCCACGCCGCGCACGGTCTCGATGGCGCTGGCATGCTCGCCCAGTTTTTGGCGAAGCGTCTGCACGTGCACGTCAACGGTGCGCGAACCGCCGTCGAAGTCCCAGCCCCACACGCTCTGCAGCAACGACTCGCGGGTAAAGACCACGCCGGGCTTGCGCATGAGGTACTCGAGCAGGTCGAACTCGCGCAGGGTGAGCTTAAGCGGCTCGCCGGCAACGGTCACCTCGCGATGGCTGGGCGAGAGCACGATGTCGCCCACGCTGAGCACATCGCTCGCCTGCTTGACCATGCCGCCGCGACGCAGCAGTGCGCGGCAGCGGCTCGCAAGCTCCATGAGCGAAAACGGCTTAGTCAGGTAATCGTCGGCACCGCCATCGAGCGCCATCACCTTGTCGAGCTCGGTATCCTTGGCGGTAAGCATCATGATGGGCACCGTCGCCGTCAGGCGATCGGCACGCAGTCGACGCATAATCGCCAAGCCATCGGTATCGGGCAGCATGATGTCGAGCAGGACGGCATCGGGTACCCGTCGCGCCACGGCAGCCTTAAACTCACCGTCGCACGAAAAGCCTTCGGCCTCAATCCCCTGCTTGCGCAGTGCATAGACCGTCAAATCCCTGATGTTGTCATCGTCCTCGACGTAATAGATCATGTTGAACCCCTTTGCGGCCGGCATGACCGCATCTTAACCCTAAAGGTACCTTTTCTAGATGGTATCAGCCAAAACGTCCCGTCAAATAATCCGCCGTGCGCGGATCGGTCGGATTCTTGAAGAGTTGCGCGGTGGGCGCGTGCTCCACCAGCTCACCCAGCAAAAAGAATGCGACCGAATCGGAGATACGCGCCGCCTGCTGCATATTGTGCGTAACGACCACGAGCGTGCAGGTCTCTTTGAGCTCGCAGGCCAGCTGCTCCACCACCAGCGTCGACACAGGGTCGAGTGCCGAGGTCGGCTCGTCCATCAGCAGAATGTCGGGCTGCACGGCAAGTGCGCGGGCGATGCACAGACGCTGCTGCTGGCCGCCCGAAAGACCCAGACCCGACTCTTTGAGCTTGTCCTTGGCCTCGTCCCACAGGGCGGCGCGTCGCAGGGAGTCTTCGACCAGCTCGTCGAGCACGACGCGATCGCGCACTCCCATTCCGCGCGGACCATACGCGACGTTGTCGTAGATGCTCATGGGAAACGGGTTGGGGCGCTGGAACACCATGCCCACGCGCTGGCGAAGGCGGCAGATGTCGTAGTCGCCCAGGATATCTTGACCATCGAGCGCAATCTTGCCCTCGATTCGGCAGTCCTTGATGCCGTCGTTCATGCGGTTAAAGCAGCGCAGCAACGTGGACTTTCCGCAGCCCGAAGGCCCGATAAACGAGGTGATCTGCTTGTCGCGGATCTTGATATTCACGTCCTTGAGCGCATGATGGTCGCCATAGAACAGGTCGAGGCCCTCGACGTCGATGCGCGTCGGCGAGGCGGCAAGATCCTCTGCCGTGGGGCGAGTCGCATCCCCAACCTCGCGCTCGTGCGCGGCCTCGGCCTGCGCTTTCATGAGTTCTTCAAGCTCCGTGGGCTCCACAGCCGCAGCAGCCGTCATACCGCATACCTCCACATCGATATCAATTCAGCAGTATCGATAGTAGGAATCGCGGCTCATATGCACGTGAGCGCATTGTCAAGTGTTTGTAAGGGCACACTGGCTATGCGGCGGGCAGCTCGATGGTGAATATCGTGTGTTCGGGCGTCGATTCACATGCAACGGTACCGCCGTGCGCGCATACGATCTCCTTGGCGATGGCAAGCCCCAGTCCAGCGCCGCCGCGATTGGTCGCACGCGCCGCATCCAGGCGATAGAACTTCTCAAAGATCACCTTGAGCTTTGCCTCAGGGATGGGATCGCCCTGATTGATAAAGCGCACGCGCACGCCACCGCCGTCCCGGCGTCTGGCCTCGATCGTGATGGTCGAGCCCTCATAGCTATAGGCAATAGCGTTTTTCATGATGTTGTTGAACACGCGAGCCATTTTGTCGCCATCCACGAGCACCGTCAGGTCCTCGCGAATATCAACTTGGACTTCCTTATGCTGCTCGTTGAGGATGGGATAGAACTCGTCAGTCACCTGAGCCAGCAGCAACCCCAGATCAACATAGCCGCGCGTGAGCACGATATCGTGGAAGTCAAAGCGCGTGATATCGAAGAACTCTTCGATGAGCGTATCGAGCCGGTGCGCCTTGTCGAGCGCCACGCCCGTAAAGTGCGCACGTTGCTCAACCGGCAGCTCGGGAGCCTCTTGCAGCAGCGAAAGATAGCCCACCACACTGGCAAGCGGGGTGCGTAGGTCATGTGCCAAGTACGTGACCAAATCGTCCTTGCGATGCGACTCGTCACGCAGAGCTTGCTGCACCTTGCGCTCACGGTCACGCACGCGGTTAAGGGCGCCCTCGACCTCCAAGAAGTCGCCGTCGATGTTATCCCAGGTGTCGGGGTGATCGATCAGGCGATCTTGAATACGAGCGGCCAGCACACAATCGGCATGCTGCTCGCCCTGCTCGTAGCCCTGGTAGTACAGGGCGCGGCCACACAAGAACAGCACGCACGCGGCAAGCGCCAGCACAAAGCCAAGCATGTTGAATACAAAGCCGGCATCGAACAGCACCGGCCCTTCGATGCCGCCGAGCGCCATGGCGCCAATCGCCAACGTCATGGCCCACGCGGCGCCGCCAATCACCACGCAGCGGCACACGATCTCAAATCGATCGATCAGCAAAAAGCCGACAAGCAGCACCGCCAAGATTCCGACGATGTTGTCGATGCCAATCAGCAGCAGGCTCAGCAAAAAGAGCAGCACCGTTGCAAGCGCGCGGTTGTCGACGACCGACCTCACGTATTCAAAGAGCCGATCGGGCACCTCGAACGCTTGCCTATCGTCTTTTGTCATATCAAGATCCTCACAAGCGAAAAGCGTTATTCGATGATGTAGCCGACGCCCCAGACGTTTTTGATAAAGCGTGGCTTTTGTGCGTCGTCGCCGATCTTTTCGCGCAAGTGGCGAATATGCACCATCACCGTATTGTTGGAGCCGGGCATAAAATCCTCGCTCCACACCGCGCGGAACAGGTCCTCCACGGCCACCACGCTGCCGCGATGCTCGACCAGATACAGCAAGATTGAATACTCGGTGGGTGTGAGGCGTACCGGTGAACCGTCCACTGTCACGGAACGAGCATCGCGGTTGATCTCCAAGCCGTCGAGCTGAATGGTCGGCGACTCGGCCGCCTGTGCACGGCTACCGTAGCTGGTGTAGCGGCGAAGCTGAGCGTGCACGCGCGCGATGAGCTCCAGCGGACGGAACGGCTTAACCACGTAATCGTCCGCGCCAAGCGAAAGGCCCCCGATCTTGTCTTGCTGGGCATCGCGCGCCGTCAGCATGATCACGGGATAGGTATGGCTGGAACGGATCGTACGCAGCAGCTCAAACCCATCGATATCGGGCAGCATGACATCAAGCAGCGCCAGATCGAACTCCTGCTCCAAAATCGCCTTGGCAGCATCGGCCCCGCTATAGGCAATCTGGACATCAAAGCCCTCTTTTGTAAGGTAGATGCCAACCAAGTCGGCGATGGCCTTCTCGTCATCAACTACCAAAATGCGCTCGTTCATGCGTGCTCCTCTCGCGCTCCATTATGCCTGAGGCGACGCACGCCACACACAACAAGCGTGGGTGATTAAGTCGGCCTTAAGCACCCTTGTGCCCGTTCGGGTGCGGATGTGGGCCAAGCGCGCACGCGATGATCGCCGACGCCGGCAAACGATATACTCTAGTTTCAGAAGAGACCATCCCGTCGAAAGCGAAATCTGTGAAGTCCCTCACCTCTTTTGCTAAGCGCTCAGCCCAGCTTGCCGCCGGCTTTGTCTGCGCTATCGCCCTTGCCGCTGGCGCGCCCACCGTCGCCGGCGCCCAAGTGCTCACGACCGACAATGTTTGCGGCAAAACCGCCGATGCGCGCGGCATCACGGCCGAAAACCTGCCCGATATCGATGCGACCAATGCCCTCGTCATGGGCAAAGACGGCACCGTCTACTATGGGCGCGGCGCCGATGAGCAGGTCAAGATTGCCTCGATCACCAAGGTCATGACCGCAATCCTAACCGTCGAGAATTGCAAGATGGACGAGAAGGTCACGGTGAGCAACGCCGCAGCCACCGTGGGTAATTCGACCGCCGGCTTGCTCGAAGGCGACGAGCTTACCGTGGAGCAGGCACTGCGCGGCTTGATGATTCCCTCGGGCAACGACGCCGCCATCGTGCTCGCCGAATATGTGGGCAAGAAAATCGACCCTAAGACCAAAGACGCCGAGGCCACATTTGTGAAGGCCATGAACGAGCGTGCCAAGAAACTCGGCTGCACCGGTACGCTTTTTGAAAACCCGCATGGTCTGGACTTTGATGAGTGGGCTGGCGATATGCACTCAACCGCACACGACGTAGCGCTGATGATGCAGGAGGCCATGAAAAACGACACGATCCGCGAGGTCGTAGCGAGCGAGGATTCCTGGATCGAGGTCACGGGCGCCGACGGCACCGACCATTCGCATTCCATGGACACGCATAACTATTTGCTGGGCCAAGATGGCAACATCGGTGGCAAGACCGGCACCACCGACGATGCAGGCTATTGCTTTACGAGTGCCTACAACCGCGATGGCGACGAGATCTACACCGTCGTTTTGAACTCCACTACCACCGACCAGCGCTTTACCGATACCGCAACCCTTGCCAATTGGTACTACGGTCACAAGGTGACGGTCGCGATCGCCAACACGCAGGAAAAGACCGCCAACGACAACCCGCTTATGGCACGCATTAGCCAGACAGATTGGACGGACAAGACGATCGACGCCACGCTCGCCGACCCCACGGCGCAAGCGACCGTGTTTTCCCTTGCCGGCGAGGTGACCGAAAAGGTTAGCTACGACGATCTTTCGGGCACGGTGCATGTGGGCGACAAGGTGGGCAGCGTTACGCTCAAGCAAGACGGCACCAAGATCGCCGTCATGGACCTGGTTGCTGACGAGGAAGGCGCAGGGCCGAATCCCATTGAGTGGCTCCTTGTGAAGCTCGACCGCCTGGGCCGCCGCATCGACAACCGCCCACTCACGGCAGAAAGCGAGACCGTCGCCAAGGCGCCCGAGATGTAAGATCGAAGAACAATACACTCGCTGAAAGGAGGTGTCCGAAAGGATGCCTCCTTTTTTTGAGGGTTCGAATCCCCAGCGCCCTTTCTCGATAATAAAAAAGGGCCCCCGATGGGACCCTTCTTTAAAGTTAAACTGGCGGAGAGCTGGGGATGTCCGGACATGCTACGCATGCCCTCCGGCTTCAAAGCCTGACGGCTTTTCGCCCACGGGCTACAAACGCTTTCGCGTTTGCTTAACGCCCGTGCCCTCTCGGGTTCGAATCCCCAGCCTCCTTTCTCCGCACAAAAAAAGGGCCCCAAATGGGACCCTTCTTCAAATTCGTACTGGCGGAGAGCTGGGGATTCGAACCCCAGATGCCCTTTTGGGGCATACTCGCTTAGCAGGCGAGCACCTTCGGCCTCTCGGTCAGCTCTCCGTAACAGCCGTTCTATAGTAACCAAACAGCCAAGGATGGGCAAGAGGAAATTTTCTAATTGCCTAGCATCCTTTCCTCCTTGGAAGCTTCGCCTACCCCAGCGAGCGGTTGAGGGAGCCGAGCTCGTCGTTGCCCATGGTGCGCCACATTTGGAAGATGCAACCGCGTGCCAGGAAAAAGAAGCCGTTGTCGACCAGTTGAACAGCGGCATCTGCCAGCTGATTCGTCACGGCGGACACTGGCGGCAGCTCGAGTCCAGCCTTGCGGATAGTCTCGACCGCTTCCTCGAACGTCGGAGGCTCGCTGACGCCCATCTCGTTCATAAGGCCCTGCATTTCTTCCAGCGCGCTGCTGCCCGACTCCTCGCCGCGCGGCACCAGACGGTAACATGCCAGCGCCAGGTCGAGCTGATCGCAATTCCAATAGGCAAACGCCAAGCGATAGAACAGGTAGCCGATTGCAGAACGATCGCTGGCAATACGTAGGCCGTGGCGCGCCACCTCGATAATCTCGTCAAAGCGCTCCAGACGCGCAAGCACGTTGATGAGAGCAAAGTGCGATTGCATGGACGAGCGCGCCAGATCGTAAAGATGGCGCACCTCGGGCAGCGCTCGTTCAAAGTCCTCTTGCTCGGCGTAAAAGCTGCAGATCTCGTGCTGGGCAAAGTACAGCGCATCGGGCGCACGGAGGATTCGCACAGAGCGATCTTCTTCCAACACCGGTAGCACCATGCGCACCAGCTGGTTGTCACAAAACTGCGTTTGAACCGGACCTGTCGCCAAAAGCTCGGCGACGGCGCACTTAGCCTCCAACTCCTCAACAAGACGGGAAAAGCCTTCAAAAGCACCTGTACGGTCGACTTTTGCCTGCTCGCGCAATTCAACAACACGGGCCACGTATGGGTCGTCGTCCTCTTCCATGACCTCCAACTCGTCAGCCTTATCGGCGAGCAGCAGATCGCGCAACGCCGGCGGCAGTATGCGATGGTCATCACGCGGACGAGCATGAACCTCCGCAGGCTCAATCGTCTCCGGAGCGGTTGACTCATACGCCTCAAGCACACGCTTGCACGGCATATCGTCCATGTCCATGCTCTCAAGATCCTTGGCAACAGGCACGCAATCGGCCAGATAGGCCGCGCGCCCAAAGAAATACGTTGCGACAACGCGCTCGCCCTGCTCACTGTCGGGAGCAGCAATCTGCACATAGCAGCGCGTGATGCAGGTGCCCGCGGCAAAACACGCTGCCGCAAGCGTGAGTGCCACGCGCGCATCGTGCTCCGCGGCCCAGATCGCGCGCGTGTCCTCGTCCAGCTCTCGCCAGGCGTCATCTTGAGCGTCGTATCCACGTTGCGGCATGGCATCAACGACAGACTGCCCAAACCGAACGAGCATAATCCCCTCGGCAACGTTTACTCGATAGGTATAGTCGAGCCGTGTGACCACGTTGAGCGCCTCAACGATTCGCGCAAAACGGGTGCGCACGTCCCACTCGCCGCCCGGCTGGCAAGCCACCGTACCCGGTTTGCCCCACGGGTTATCGCTCGAGGCCGTATCGAGCAGTCGGGGAACATCGTTGGTCGTCTTGGCGATATGCCACGAATCAAAGAGCGCGCAGCCCTCAAGGCTCGGCGAGGATGCCGCAGGGGCCAATCCGGCCCCGATGCGCTCAAGGATGCCGGAGAGGCGGTTGAGACGGCACTCGATGGCAAGCAGCATGTCAATCTCGTCCTGGTCCAGCAGGCTACGATCAAAATTGAGATAAAACAGCTTTGACCGGTCGATGCGCGCCAGGCTCATTTCGGACTTGGCGGCAATGGTGCGCAGACGGGGCAAGTCGACCTCGCTCATAAGTGCGGCGGCATAACGCTCGATACCGCTCGGATTCTCGGCATGGTCAACGCGGTAAAGCAGCGTCTCGATAGCATCGGGGAGCGGTGACGTGTTAAAGCCCAAAAACACCTCGACCGGCTCGGGCAACTTTACGAGCTTGATCTTGTCGACAACGTTTTGCATACCCTCGTCGAGTCCGCCGACGTCCGCCGTGTTCACAATAGCGCTTTCGGAGTTGGCAAATATCACGTAGCGCAAGAACATCGAGGCCATGAACTCACCGTAAGGAAGGGCGCGGGTCGAATTCCATGTCTCGTGGTCGGACTGCTCGCGCATGGGGCCTTCGGGAGAGCCGGCAGTTTGCGCACACGCGTGCATTGCACCGTTGGCTTTCCTTACCATAATCTCACCAATACTGGAATCCGACTCGTCAAGGACCAGTTCCATGTCGGGATCGTTGGGCAGCGGAGCCTCGCTGACGGGGCGGTCCACCTTGTACACCTCACCCGAAACGCTTACGTAGCCCAAAAGCGACACATGACTTTTGCCAACGAATTCGACGACATAACAAGATTCATGCTGATCCTCGCCAAAGAGTTTCCAGACCACGCCATATGAGCGTCCCGCAGGCTGCTCGGGCATCGCCGGAAAGCGCTTCTTGGGATCGAGAAACCTGAGCTTGTATGTCGGACGCTCTGCCACGAAATATCACCCTGATCGGTCGTCTAGAGAAGGAGCGGTCGCGGATGAGCCGCGACACCTACTCGAAATCTTACACGAGTCGACAGGAAATAGTCCGCTTTACGCCCGCGCCTCGACCGAGGTTCGAATCCATGCAGCGGCGGCATAAAAGAAAAGCCCCCGTTGCCGGAGGCTTTCAATTTCGATTGGTGCGGCGTATAGGATTCCGCGCATCCGCTGCGCGGATCCGCACCGGCTTCGCCCGCCTGCCGGCGTGCTCGCCCGCTCGCTACGGACGCTCCGCGTCCGCTTCACGCTCGCGCCTCGACTGAGGTTCGAATCCATGCGGTGTTGCCATAAAAGAAAAGCCCCCGTTGCCGGAGGCTTTAAGTTCGATTGGTGCGGCGTATAGGATTCGAACCTATGACGTTCTGATTCGTAGTCAGACCCTCTATCCAGCTGAGGTAACGCCGCAGCGCAAGACATATAAAACCACTTTAGCTTATTGGAGTCAAGCACAATCTCAAACTTTTTTGTGGAACGCAGTTTTGTCATGCTGCTCCGCATATACCGCCGTTCCCCGTACGATCGATTGGCTTTTCGATCACGTCGAACTTGGCATCAAGTTCCCTCAGGAGCGATCTCACCCGCTGGGCGCAATCATAATCGGCAAACGAGATGCTCAGCATGCGCGCGACCTGGTTGGAAGTCCCAACTCCATAGAAGTGCTCCAGCGCCACAAGCCCCTCGTGCGTCACAAAGGTCTCGACCACATGCGGCGACTCCTCAAAGCACCATTGGGTCAACGGACCCTCACTCGTCTGCCGAAGCACCAGGCCACCCATGCCAGACGGCTCACACGTTACAAGCAGGTACTCCCCGCCCTCGTCGCTCTCAAACAAAACCACCCGATCATCAAACAGCTCCATCGCGTCCCCTTTCTCTCGCTCTTATTTAGCAAAAGCATAGCAGGTAGATGGCTGTATACAGAACAGTTGTTCGTGTGTTTTCTATTGAGCTGTCCGCACGGCATGGTATGGACCTACGCACGAAATAGGGCGCCCACGAAGGAGCGCCCTTGCATATCCCCTATGCAGGCAAGTTACGCGACCGGCTCGATCTTCTCGAGGCCGCCCATGTAAGGACGCAGAACCTCGGGAATCGTGATGGTGCCGTCGGCGTTCTGGTAGTTCTCCAGAATGGCGGCCATGGTGCGGCCGGCCGGCAGGCCGGAACCATTGAGGGTGTGCAGGTAGCGCGAACCCTTGAAGTTCTCGGGGTCGCGATACTTGATGTTGGCGCGGCGAGCCTGGAAGTCACCGCAGTTGGAGCAGGAGCTGATCTCCTTGTAGGCGTTGTAGCTCGGCAGCCAAACCTCGACGTCGTAGGTCTGACGGGCAGAGAAGCCCAAGTCGCCGGTGCACAGGCTAATCACGCGATACGGAAGGCCCAGCTGCTGCAGCAGGTACTCGGCCTCGGCGGTCATGCTCTCGAGCTCCTCGTCGGACTCCTCCGGCTTAGCGAACTTGACCATCTCGACCTTGTCGAACTCGTGCTGACGGATGATGCCGCGGGTGTCGCGACCGGCGGAACCGGCCTCCTCGCGGAAGCAGGGGGTGAAGGCGGTGTAGCGGCGCGGCAGGGTGTCGGCATCGAGGACCTCGCCGGCGTGCAGGTTGGTAAGCACGACCTCGGCGGTGGGGATCAGGAAGTTGTCGCCCGAGACGTGATAGGCGTCGTCCTCGAACTTGGGCAGCTGGCCCGTGCCAAACATGGTCTGACGCTTGACGACGATAGGCGGCCACCACTCCTTGAAGCCACGGCTGGTGTGCGTATCGAGGAAGAAGTTGATGAGGGCACGCTCCAGGCGGGCACCGGCGCCACCGAGAACGGTGAAACGGCTGCCGGAGAGCTTGTTGCCGCGCTCGAAGTCAAGAATGTCGAGGTCGGTGCCCAGATCCCAATGCGGCTTAAAGTCGAAGTCGAACTCGCGCGGGGTGCCCCAACGACGGCGCTCAATATTCTCGTCCTCGTCCTTGCCGTACGGCGTGGCCTCGCAAGGAATGTTGGGCAGGTGAGCCATGAAGTCGTACTGCTCCTGCTCGAGAGCAGTACGGCGCTCGGCCAGACCGTCAATCTTCTCGTTGACGGCGCGCACGGCCTCCTTGGCGGCCTCGGCCTCGTCCTTCTTGCCCTCCTTCATCAGGGCGCCGATCTTCTTGGACTCGGCGTTGCGCGTAGCCTGGAGCTCCTCGACCTCGGTGATGACGGCACGGCGCTCGTCGTCGAGCTCAAAGAACTTCTCGCGATCCCAAGACGTCTGGCGGTTAGCCATGGCGACATCGATGGCATCGGGGTTCTCGCGAACAAACTTGATATCAAGCATTAGATCCTCCGGCGATATACATTCCATTTAGGTTGCAACCTTGTACATGTATGGGCAAGTATATACTTATGAGCGTTTACGACCCAACTCAACTACGCAAGAAGGCACCCAATGGACGCAGTTTTTTCCTTTTTGTTTGGCACCCGCACCGGTTTTGCCATCCTTTTCGCCGGCGGCATCCTGTTATTTGCGATTCTTGCCTTTGTAATGGAGAAGCGTACCCATAAGATGTACGTCGACCGCGGACCCAAGTCCGAGGATGAGGAAGACAGCTTCTGGGACTAACCTGCCAAAAAGGGACAGGTTTATTTTGGTCTGTTTTATCTGGGCAAACGCAAGCGCCCCGCAACTGGAATTGAGCCAGTTGCGGGGCGCTTTTCGCTAAAAGGACAAAACCGCAGAAAATACCTGCCAAAATAAACCCGTCCTTTTTTTGGTCGGTTTTACTGGAGAGTTGCGTCGATTGCCTTGACCAGGGCGCTGCGCATGCCAGCGTCCTCGAGCGCAACGACGCCCTTGATGGTGGCACCACCGGGCGAGCATACGGCATCCTTCATCGCCGCAGGATGCTGGCCAGTTGCAAGCTGCAGCTTTGCCGTACCTAGCACCATCTGGCTCACAATGCGATAGGCATCGGCACGCGGGATACCGTGCTTGACCGCCGCATCGCCCAGGGCCTCGATTGCCATGGCGACAAATGCCGGAGCGCAACCACCCACCGTGCCGCCCACAAACAGCAGGCTCGTATCGAGCTCGACCACCGCACCGAGTTTGCCAAGCAGATCAAGCACCACGGCGCTCTGCTCATCACTAAGCGTGGAAGCCTTCTCGCAAGCGATGACGCCCTCGCCCACCGAAACCGGTGTGTTGGGCACCGTCGAGATATGCGCGACGCCCGGCAGGACCTGCTCCCACTTGGCACTGTCCCAGGTCCAGGCAACCGACAGAACGACCTTTTTGGCAAGAGCATCCTTGAGCGGGGCGAATACCTTCTCGATCATGTACGGTTTGACCGCAGCGACCACGATATCGGATGCGGCGACAACCTCGGCGGCATCGTGGCAGGCGACCATGCCGCGCGCCTCGCAGCGCTCAACCAGTGCGTCGTAGCGACCCGCGCAGGCGCACATGTCGCTCGCAGCTACACCGGCAGCGATCCAGCCATCGGCCATAGCGCTCGCCATATTGCCAAAACCGACAAATCCAATCTTCATATCTCATAGTCCTCTCAGACACGCTCTTCAAAACGAAAGCTATTGTCCCACGCCATTGTTTCGTATTGCCGACCTATTTGTGATACGGCTCGCCACGGCTGATCTTGCAGGCGCGGTAGATTTGCTCCAGCAGCACCACGCGCGCCAAGTTATGCGGCAAGGTAATGCGTCCAAAGCTGAGCATCTCGTCGGCGCGGGCGCGCACCTCATCACTCACGCCGTCCGAACCGCCGATTACAAAGGCAATGTCGCTGCTGCCTCGCAGCATAAGATTGTCGAGCCTCGCCGAGAGCTCCTCGCTCGAGCGCTCCTTGCCCTCGATAGCCAGCAAGATCACATGTGCTCGAGACGGCAAGGCAGCAAGAATCGCCGCCCCCTCCTTGTCGCGCGCGGCATCCACGCCGCCCGCCTTAGCCGGATCGATATCGGCCACCTCGCGGATATCCACCTTGGCATAGGCACCTAGGCGCTTGGTATACTCAGCGCAGGCATCCTTCCAAAAGCGCTCCTTGAGCTTACCGACACAAACGACGGTGTATTTCACGCGTGTCTACTCCCTTGACTCGTTCTGAACCTTACCGGCAGCCAGCATCTGCTCGAACATCGAGGCCGACTGCGAGAAGTCGCTCGGCAGCACGACCGTCGAGGTTTTACCCGTGCGAGCAAACTCCGTCATCATCTCGGACCACTGCGTAAACATGAACAGTTGGTTGGCCTCGTCATTGCCGACACCCGTCTCCTGGATAATCTCGAGCGAGTCCTTGATGCCCAGCGCGATCGCCTTGCGCTGGTTGGCGATGCCCTCGCCCGCCTTTTCCATAGCCTCAGCCTCGGCGGTCGCCTCGGTGACGCGCTTGATGCGGTCTGCCTCAGCGAGCTCCTGTGCCGCAGCGCGCTTGCGCTGGGCGGCGTTGATGTCGTTCATGGAGTTCTCAACCTCGGTCGGCAGTGCGATTTTGGTGATGAGCGTTGACACGAGGGTGAAGCCGTAGGCGCCATCTGCTCGGAAACGGTAGCGTTGACATCCTTGGCGATGTCATCCTTCTTGGCAAAGACCTCATCGAGTGTGTAGACGGGAATCGAAGAGCGCAGGGCGTCGGTGATGAAGTCACGCATCTGGTCGACGGGCTCCTGCAGCATGTAGTAGCTCTTGTAGATACCCGAATCTGCCGGGCCGGCGCCCATGTCATAGCTCACGTGGTACTGAGCAGAGACCTCAAGGCCGATGGTCACGTTGTCCTGGGTCTTAACGTCGATGCCAAAACCGTTTTTCATGGTGCGCAGGCTCACCGTGGCGGCCTTGCGGTCAATCACGGGCACCTTCATGTGGAAGCCCGCGTTGACGATGCGGTTAAACTTGCCCAGGCGCTCGATGATCACGGCATGCTGTTGTTCAACGACATAGCAGGCGTTGGGAAGCAGTAGCAACAGAATGATGATGGGAATCAAAAGGCTGGTAAGGGCGGCGATGATACCGGACAACAGCATGGTCTCTCCTCTGATAGGCACACGTTGGCACTAGGATACCCGCACGAAGCAGCTGTGTGACACCAACAAGAGGACCCGTGGTCAAAAAAGGCCAAATATGAGTACTGTTACCAGTTTAGTAACAGCGTATTTGGGTCAAAATCGCCTCGTTGAACCCGAGGTCTATCGAAATTACTTCATTTTGTCTCAAGGTTGAGCCAAATTAGCGTACATCTGTTGCGCAAAATGAGCAAAAATGGCTTCATGAAATGTCTCTATTTTCATATCAGTACTCATATTTGCCACTTTTTGACCACAGGGACATCTACCGCGCGAAATCGATATGTCAAATCTGCCAAAACGGCCCATAAGACGATATGAGAAAGCCATTGGGGGCCGCCTCCCCCGCGGCGCAGCTTCTTTCCGCGGGCTCGGGGTGCCACAATGGGCTTTGAGTATCGGCCCGTGCGGTAG
>NZ_JADNNH010000031.1:0-29612 GCF_015556945.1 Collinsella aerofaciens
CCCCCACAAGCGGGGTAGCTAAAAAAGCCCCGTCCCAAATTAGCTACCCCCATCGGCTATCCTCTGCAGCCCACAATTCAGTTGAAAAGTGGGCTGCAGTTTCCCCGGGCTAGGCAATGAGCGGGTACAGCGCCTCCTCGCCTACTCCCCCAGCAGGGCCTTCTCGGGCGTGATCGGCAGCGAGCGAACCTGGTGGCCGGTGGCGTGCGCCACGGCCGAGGCAACGGCGGCGAGCGGCGTGTTAATGACGACCTCGCCGATCGACTTGGCACCAAACGGACCCGTCGGCTCGTAACTCGGCTCAAAGGCCACGCGAATGCTGCCGATATCCAGGCGCGTGGGCAGCTTGTAGCTCATGAAGTTGCCGGTGCGCAGACGGCCGCGCTCATCGTGCTCGACGATCTCGTAGAGCGCATGGCCGATACCCTGGGCAATGCCGCCCTCGGCCTGGACGCGCGCGAGCGCCTCGTTGATAACGGTGCCGCAGTCCACAGCCGCCACGTAGTCCACCACGGTCACCTTGCCGGTGGCCTTGTCGACCTCGACCTCGGCAATGCCGGCCATAAACGGCGGAGGCGAAACGGGCAGGCAGGCAGAGGCATGCGAGGTGAGCGCGTCGCCGCCCGCAATGTTCTTGACGCACAGGTTGGCAAAGTCGCGCAGCGTGAGGTAGCGGTTCTGCTCGCGTGCGGCACGCTCGTCGGACAGGCGCACGTACTGGCCATCGAAGACCACGTCAGCAGCGTCCACGTCCCACATCTGGGCGGCCTTGGCGCAGATCTTCTCACGCAGCTCGGTCGCGGCGTTCTTGGCGGCAAGGCCCGTCACGTACGTACCCGAGCTCGCGTACGAGCCGGCATCGAACGGCGACACGTCGGTGTCCACGCCGCGTACCACGATCATTGAACTCTCCACGCCCAGCTCCTCGGCGGCAATCTGCGCCAGGATCGTGTCGACGCCCATGCCGTTATCGGTGGCGCCGGTGCCAATGGTAATGAAGCCGTCCTCTTCAAGGCGCATGTCGATGCCGGCGATGTCCACGTTGGAGATGCCCGAGCCCTGCATGGTGAGCGCGCAGCCCAGGGCTCGCACGCGGTCGCCCAGGTCGACGGCCAGCGGCTTGTCGCGCCAGCCGATCATGTCCATCGCGCGCAGCAGGCAGCGGTCGAGCGCACAGGCGTTGAGCTTCTCGTTGTAGTACTGCGGCATGATCTCGCCCTCGCGCACCATGTTCTTAAGGCGCAGGTCGGCGGGGTCCATGTGCAGCATGTCGGCGAGCTCGTTGACGGCGCTCTCCACGGCAAACTGGCCCTGGGTGGCACCGTAGCCGCGATACGCGCCGCCGCGGTTGGTGTTGGTGTAGACGGCGTCCCAGCTAAAGCGGCTCGCCTTCACATGGTTGTAGATGGGCAGGCTCTTATGGCCCGAAAGGCCGATTGTCGTGGTAGCGTGCTCGCCGTACGCGCCGGCGTTAGACAGCGTGTGCAGATCGATGGCCGTGATGGTGCCGTCGTTCATGGCGCCCAGCTTGACGGTCATCTGCATCTGGTGGCGCGAGTTGCCCGCGGTGATGGTCTCCTCACGGGTGTAGCAGCAGTAACTCGGACGGCCGGTCTGCTGCGTCACAAACGCAACGAAGATCTCGCAGCAGCCCGTCTGCTTGGAGCCAAAGCCGCCGCCGATGCGCGGCTTAATGACCTGCACCTGCGACTGCGGGATATCGAGCGACTGCGCGACCATGCGGCGCACGTGGAAGGGCACCTGCGTGGAGGTGGTCACCGAGATACGCCCAAACGCGTCGGTCGTCGCGAAGGCGCGGAAGGTCTCCATGGGCGCGGTCTGCGTGGCCTGGCTGGTGTAGGTGCGAGTGAAGACGATGTCGCTCTGGGCGAAGGCCTCGTCCAAGTCGCCAAAGTCGCTCGTGCCGCTGCATACCAAGTTGCGCGGAACGTCGCCGCCCTGCGGGAACATAAAGGTCACGTCACCCTCGGGGTGGACCACGATGTCATTATCGAGCGCCTGGGTAAAGTCGAGCAGCGGCTCGAGCACCTCATAGTCGACCTTAATGAGTTTGAGCGCCTTGTCAGCAGACTCCTCAGTCTCGGCGGCGACGATCGCCACCTCCTCGTTTTGGTAGCGCACCAGGTTCTCAAGAATCAGACGGTCGTAGGGCGAAGGCTGCGGATAGCTCTGGCCGGCGATGGTAAAGCGGCGCTTGGGCACGTCCTCGTAGGTGTAAACGCCCACCACGCCGGGCACCTTCAGGGCACGCGACGTATCGATGGAGCGGATCTTGGCGCGGGCATAGGGACTGCGCTTGAGTTTGACAATGAGCGCGCCGGCGGGCACGAGGTCGCCCGTGTAGACGGGACGGCCCTCGAGCAGGGCCTTCGAGTCCTTCTTGGGCTGCTTGTGAGTGATCTGCTTGTAGGAGACACCGTCGCAGCTGGTGTCGTTGACCGGCAGCTCGGGCATCTCAAAGCCCACCCGCACGCCGGACTCGTTAAGGAAGCGCACGATAGCGCGCAGCTGGCTCTCGTAGCCGCTACAGCGGCAGAGGTTGCCGGCGAGCTGGCGCGAGAGCTCCTCGCGCGTGGCGACGAGGTTCGGGTCCTCCTTGGCGGCGCGGGCAAGCGCCAGCACGTTCATGATGAGGCCGGGGGCACAAAAACCGCACTGCTCGGCGCCTTCGGCAGCCATCGCACGGGCCAGCGCCTCGGACTCGGCTTTGAGGCCCTCGAGCGTGGTGATGGTGTGGCCCTCAACACGGGCGGCGGGAACCGAGCAGCTCAGCACCGGGTCGCCGTCGAGCCACACCGTGCACAGACCGCAGTTGGTGGTTTCGCAGGCGCAGCGCACCGACGCGCAACCCTGCTCACGCAAAAGCGAAAAGAGCATGGTGTCGGGGGCAATCTGAACCTTGACCTTGCGGCCGTTGAGCGTAAAGGAAAAATCGATGAGTTTGGCAGCCATTAGCGCACCTCGCTAGAATCGACGCCGGGCACGCGGCGGCAGGAATACTCGTCCGTGGCAAACTTAGGAATCTGCAAGCCCTCGAGCTCGCGGGCAAGCGCGGCCGAAAGCTCGATGCCGGCGGCGCGGCGCACGGCCTGCACGGCAAGCGGCGCCGAGACGCGACGGCGGTACTCAGCCGAGCCCCACAGGTTGGTGCCGTAGCTCAGCGCACGCACGGATGCGGCAAGGGCGCGAAGCTCGTCCTCGGAAGGCTGCTCGCTGGCGAGGCCACATGCCTCGCCCTGCAGCAGGGTCGCGCGCAGCGGGCGGGCACCCACGGTGACATGCCAGCTGTTGTCCCACCATGCAGCGGTGACATTGAGCGAGGGGAAGTCGGTCGCGGCCTTGCGCACGGCCTCATAGCTCGCGCGGTAGTCGTGCTTAACGACCACGACGCGCTCGATCACGTCGCGCACGTAGCCCATGTCAACGAACTCGGCGAGCGGCACGCGGCCGGCACCCGTCAGCTCAACATACGAATCGAGCGCCAGGAACGCCGAGAGCACGTCCGAGAAGCCAAAGCGGCCGTAGATGCTGCCGCCTACCGTGGCGGTGTTGCGCAGCTGCACACCCACGATGTCATGGACGGCGAACTCAAAGACATTGTTGACAAGCGCGTTAAGCTCGGCATGGCGCTCGAGCTGGCGCAGGGTGCACATGGCTCCGATGCGAAACTCGGTCTCGGTCTCCTCGATCTGATCGAGTCCACAGGCCGAAAGGTCAATCGCCGTCGCCACACGACGCGAACCCAGACGCATCCAGATGCCGCCGCCCACAATCTTGTTGTTGCGGTTTTTCTGCAAGAGCTCATAGGCTTCGGCCGCGTTTCCAACACGGACGTAGGTACCGAACTTGAGCACGTTCTCCCCCATCTCTTCACTTGTCCAGTACTTTTAAGTGTACCAAACGAGGGGCCGTCGCCATCGTCACCATAGAAAAAGGCTCCCAGCCAAGATGACTGGGAGCCTTCCGCGATGCTATATCGAGCGAAGATTTAGCAGACGCCCTGGGCGAGCATGGCGTCGGCGACCTTCAGGAAGCCGGCGATGTTGGCGCCCATGACAAAGTTGCCCTCCTGGCCATACTCCTTGGCGGTGTCGTCCACGTTGTGGAACATGCCACGCATGAGCTGCTCGAGCTTGCCGTCGACCTCCTCGAAGGTCCAGGACAGGTGCTCGGCGTTCTGGCTCATCTCAAGGCCGGACACGAGCACGCCACCGGCGTTAGCAGCCTTACCGGGCATAAAGGCGACGCCGTTCTCCTGGAAGTAGGTCGTGGCCTCGATGGTCGTGGGCATGTTCGCGCCCTCGCCGACCACCTTGCAGCCGTTGGCGACGAGCGCCTGGGCGTCCTCGAGCAGCAGCGTGTTCTCGCGAGCGCAGGGCAGCGCGATGTCGCAGGGCAGCTGCCACACGCCGCGGCCGTCGCCCTCGTGCCACACGGCGTTAGGCTTCTCGTCAACGTACATAGCGAGCGTGACACCCTTGTCGTGGCCGGAGCGCTTCTTGTTGTAGACATGCTCGAGCACGGTGTAGTCGATGCCGTCGGGATCCTCGACCCAGCCATGGGTGTCGGAGCAGGCAAGCACCTTGCCGCCGAGCTGGGCGACCTTCTGGACCGCGTAGATGGCGACGTTACCGGAGCCGTGAACGACGACGTTCTTGCCCTCGAAGGAGTCGCCGCGGCTCTTGAGGTACTCGTCCACAAAGTAGGCCAGGCCGTAGCCGGTGGCCTCGGTACGGGCGAGCGAGCCGCCAAAGGAGAGGCCCTTGCCGGTGAGGACGCCGGTCCACTCGTTGGTCAGGCGCTTGTACTGACCGAACAGGTAGGCAACCTCGCGGCCGCCAACGCCCAGGTCGCCGGCGGGAACGTCGGTGTTGGGGCCGATGTGGCGATAGAGCTCGGTCATGAAGGACTGGCAGAAGTGCATGATCTCGTTGTTGGACTTGCCCTTGGGGTCAAAGTCGGAGCCGCCCTTGCCGCCGCCCATGGGAAGGGTGGTCAGGCTGTTCTTGAGGATCTGCTCCAGGCCCAGGAACTTGAGCATACCCAGGGTGACCGTCGGGTTAAAGCGCAGGCCGCCCTTGTAGGGTCCAATGGCAGAGTTGAACTCGACGCGGTAGCCGCGGTTGACCTGAACCTTGCCCTGGTCGTCGACCCAGGGGACACGGAACATAACGATGCGCTCGGGCTCGACGAAGCGCTCCAGCAGGGCGGCCTCCTCGTACTCGGGATGGGCGTCGAGCGCCGGCTGGATGGTGCCGAGGATCTCGGTCGCGGCCTGGATGAACTCAGGCTGCTCGGGATAGCGGGCCTTGAGCTCTTCGAGAACTTTCTGCGTGTAGCTCATGCTTCCTCCAATTGATGGAAAAGAAAAGTGTCGTTCGAGGCGCCCCATGCGCCGCGAGCTTTATCGAGTATGGATAATATCGTACTGTTGCAGCAAAGTTACGCATAAGCCGACGAGCAGATGTTTCGTTTTGATTACGATGCAGGTAGAAGCGTTTTTGAGCAACCTACGTACAAATCGCGTGTTTCGAAGCTGTTTCGTCAACGTGTTCCAAACCACCACAAAGGTGCCTGTCCCCAATGTGGTGGTTTTGGTGGTTAGAGGACGAGCTGATGGTAATCGGCGGGGGTTATGCGGCCTTCGGTGGCAGCGCGGAAGGCGGAGAGCGCATCGCCCGAGAACGGCATGGCCCAGCACAGGCCGCAGCCGGCGGTGATGGAGCCGGGCAGCGGCATGATGCGCCCGGGCACACCGGCGGCAAGGCACAGCTGCTCGCATTCCATCACATCGAAGGTACTGTCAAACGACACGATAATCTTGCGCTCGTGGTCGAGGGCATCGCCGGACGGGCCTTCGCGGTGTGCCTCACGATACGCCGCGGCGGCCGCTTCCTCTTCCGCAGTATGTCCACAGCCACCGCAGCCGCAGGTACAGGGCTCGGAACCATCACAAGTGCAAGGCTCTCCCGTGTCGGGAGAAATATCGTGAGACATGGCAACTCCAATCGTCTAGGCGAGTAACTCGGCCGCCGCAAACTCCTTGGGCGTATTGACGTTCTCGAAACAGAGCGTCGAGCCCGCGGCCTTAACGATCTGCGGCTCATCCATATAACCAGCCTGAACGCGATTGATCAGGCAGCGAATGCGCTGGCGGTCGCAGGCGAGCAGCTCTTGGGCAACCGGCGCACACGCGTCACGGCGCCAGACGGCACAAAGTGGCTCAATCCCCCGCTCCTCGTGCGGCACGCACACGTCGAGCGCCTCGGCCTCAACACGATCGGCGAGCGCACCGATGAGTTCCGGCGAGACAAACGGCATATCGCAGGCGACAATCGCCACGAGCGGCAATCGGGCCGCGGCCAACGAGCTCGCGATGCCGCGCATGGCACCCGCCGGTCCTTCAAGGTCCGCCACCACACGCGGCACCAGGCCGCCAAACGCGTGCTCCTCAAGATAGGCAAGCTCGCTGGGACGCGAAGTCGTCACGACCAACTCGCCGGCAACTGGCGCCAGCCGACCCAGCACGCGCTCGATGAGTGGCTCGCCGCAAAACGCCATGCGCGCCTTATCGCAGCCCATGCGCGAGGACAGCCCGCCCGCCTGGACGACACAAGAAAGATCGGCACGTCTTACGGTAGTCATACGGCAAAACACCTCCATCGGCATGCTCGAAACCCGGTGCACGAAGCCAAATGCCGTCGCCGATAAAGCCGGCGGCACGGCAAACCCATGCAAAAACAAAACAGCGCCTTTGCGGCACGCAGCAAGACCGCGAGCACAAAAGCGCTGGTAGCGTGTGGCGGGAACGTATGTGAATCGAACACATCCAAGACGTTTTGCACGCCTCGCAACGGTTTTGAGGACCGCGGAGCCCACCGGAGCCCATCCGTTCCCAAGTGCGGCGATATTTTACCAAACCGAGCAGGCCCCATCCCAAAAAGACGAACAAGAAGTTGCGGTGGAATAGTTCCTGTATTTGCTGCCAAAGCCTCCAAATAGGAACTATTCCACCGCAACTGAGGAGGCGGGAGCGAGTGACCGGCCTAGCGCAGGGAGCGCAGGCCGCCGGCGTCCTTGTCGAGCACCGTAAAGCGCACGGCATCCAGGTGCTCCAAGATGCTGATGGCACGTTTGCGCGACACACCCAGGGCCTCGCGCAGCACGCTCGTGGTGGCAGCGCCGCCGGCTGCCTCAATGGCGGCAGCAACAAGCTCGCGCGCATGGGCCTCGGCGGTAGCGGACAGGGCAACGTCGCGTTCGACCTTAACGATCGAGCGATTGAGCGAAAGCTCGCGCAGGGCACGCGTCATGGTGTCGCGATCGAGCTGCAACTGCTCGCCCACTTCGGGCAACGTCGGTGCATCGAGGCCGGCCCCATCGAGCAGCGCCACAATGCGCTCGCAAGCCTCTCGTACCACGCGTGCCGCCGCGGCGGCCGAATGCGGGTCGAACACCTCGGCGCCCTCGGCGGCGCATACGCCACGCGAGCAGCCCTCGGCAATCAGAGCCGCGGCAACGGCTTCATCCGCAGCGGGCCAGGCGGCATGGGCAACGGCGCCGGGCGTAAAGCCCGTTTCCTTGGGGGCCGCCGCGTGCATGGCGGTCAGGGTCGCCACCAGTGCATCCATCGCGGCGTCGAGCACGGCGGCATTCACATACAGCGAATCGCCCGAGCCGGCAAGCTCGCACACAGCACCTCGCGCCACCAACTCGTTCAGCGCGGCATCGACTCCACCGGAAACAAGATCCAGCGCCGCGGCAACGTCGGCAGCCACGACCGGCAACGTCTGCAGCGCCAGCCACGCCTCAACACCAGCGGCGGTATCGCCGGCCTCAAGCGCCGCAAGCAGCGTGCACTCCTCCGCCGAAAGCTCGCGCGAGCGACGGCAGCGCGAAAGCAGCACACGCCCGCCGCCAATGAGCATAACGGGCGAATACGACAGCACCACGGCATGGTCTCCGGCGCGCAGCGGCAACGGCTCCTCCAAGCGCACCTGTACGGTACGGGTCTCGCCCACTGCCATGGGGGCCTCGCCCTCCATGAACATGATGCGGCCGACGACCTCGGCCGTACCGGCCATCACGTGCACGCGCGCGCCCGACTCCAGCACGCGCGGCTTGGCACCCTCGCGACCCAGATAGGTGAACGTCATCATAAAGCGCAACGTCTGACCAAAGCGGCCCGCCACGCCCAGCATCTCACCGCGATCGAGCGTGGCGACGGCATCGCCCGCCAAGTTGAGAGCCACACGCTGACCGGGCAACGCCTGCGGCGTATCGCCATGCACCTGAATCCCACGCACGCGACAGACCGTACGCGACGGCAAAGCCATCAGCTCGTCGCCCACCGCCACCGGCGCATCGTGCAGCGTTCCCGTCACGACGGTGCCGGCGCCCTTGATCGTAAAGCAGCGGTCAATCGGCAAGCGCGGCGCGGCATCGGTACGCTCGGCACGGTCGCGGCAGGAATCCCAGCAGGTACTAACCTGCTCGTCGAGCGCAGCCAACAGCGCGCCAATCCCCTCGCCGGTCTTGGATGACACGGGCACGATCGGCGCGTCCGCAAACACGGTGACCGACAAAAAATCATCGACGTCGAGCTCGGCCAGCTCAATCATTTCGCTATCGGCCAGGTCGCACATCGTCAGCGCCACCACCATGTGTGTGACGCCCAGCAGCTCCAGCACATGCACGTGCTCGCGCGTCTGCGGCATCACGCCCTCGACGGCCGATACCACCAGCACGGCGACGTCGATGCCTGTCGCACCCTGTACCATGGCGCGCAGGTAGTGCGCATGCCCCGGCACGTCAACCAGGCCAACGATCTTGCCACTCGGCAGCGCTAGCTCGCCAAAGCCCAGCTCAACGGTCATGCCACGACGACGCTCAACTTCCAGGCGGTCGGGGTTTTTACCCGTCAGCGCCTCGATGAGCGCCGACTTACCGTGGTCGACGTGCCCCGCCGTACCTACGATAACGGGACATTCCACCAACGCTTCGGCCCCACTCATCGGCGCACCGCCTTGGCAACGCATGCGGCAAGCGTCGACGCCGCCGTCTCAATATCGCGGTCGCCCACGAGCGTACGGACGTCAAACAAAATGCGATCGTGCGAGGTTCGTGTGACAACCGGCGTGTCGAAGTCCTGGACAAGCGAGCGCTTGAGCGCGTCGACCGTCAGGCGCTCATCAACAAGACGCACGGCAACGCACATCGTGGGCAGCTCAACGGTAGGCAGCGAACCACCACCGGGCGTCGAGGACTCCTCGACAATCTCCAACTCAACGGCACACGGGCAACCGGCCTTATCGAGCCCGGCGACCATACAATCGCGCAGCTTGCGAGCACGACGCTCCAGATGAGCCTGCGGAAGCGTGAGCATGCTGAGCACCGGAATATCGCGATGGGCGACGTCGGCGCCGTCCATGTAGATACGCAGCGTGGCCTCGAGCGCCGTGAGCGCCAGTTTGCCCGGACGCAGAGCGCGCATGAGCGGATGTGCGCCGCAGGCCTGGACCAGATCGCGACGGCCCATGATGATGCCCGCCTGCGCGGCGCCCAGCAGCTTATCGCCCGAGCACGACACGATATCGAGCCCCGCCGCGACCGAAGCCGGCGTGGTCTCCTCGCCGCCGCGCACCAAGATGTCGTCGGGCAACAGCGCCCCCGAGCCCTGGTCTTCATAGAACAGCAGGCCGTGCTTATGGGCAAGCGCCGCAAGCTCCCGAGAACCCACCTCCTCGTGGAAACCCTCGATGCGATAGTTAGAAGGATGGACCTTAAGGATCATCGCCGTATCGGGCGTAATGGCGCGCTCGTAGTCGCTCAAATGCGTGCGGTTGGTGGCCCCGACCTCGACGAGCCTGGCGCCCGAGGCCGCCATGACGTCGGGGATGCGGAAGCTGCCGCCAATCTCGACAAGCTCGCCGCGGCTGACGATGACCTCCTTGCCCGCGGCATGGGTTGCCAACACCAACAGCACGGCGGCCGCGTTATTGTTGACGACCAACGCATCCTCGGCACCGGTAAGCGAGCGGATGAGTTGCGCGGCATGCTCTTTGCGCGACCCGCGCGAGCAGGTGTCCACGCTGTACTCGAGCGTGCTGTAGCCGCGTGCGACCTCGGCCACGGCCTTGGCGGCCGACTCCGCGAGCGGGGCTCGACCCAGATTTGTATGGATAACAACACCCGTGGCGTTGACGGCGGGACGCAGGCTCGGCAGCGCGGAGCGGTGGGCACGCCACTCGATGGCCGAAGCCAGGTCGCGCTTAGAGCGCGGGGCGGCACCGGCGCGAATGGCGGCGCGCTCCTCGTCGAGCTCGGCCGTGACGGCGGCATGCACCACCGCGTCGCAGGTCTCCCCCGCCGCCTTCACCACCGGCCACTCGGCAAGCAGCTCGTTGACGGAGGGAATGGCGCGCAGGCGGGCGCGCACCTCATCGGACATGTTCTGGCTATCGCTCATGTGCGGCCTTTCAAAACCAAAGGTGAATCAATCGTTCGAACGTCAAACTATCAGCCAATTCGATCGGCTGAGTCAATCATTCGCTATTATCCTCGCGCGCCGCGATCTTTTCCACGCGAACGGCGTTTTCCTGGGTGAGCGCGGCACCCGTCAACGGGTCCCAGCGCAGCGGCGTGTGGTCGAGTGGCCCGACGCCCAGGGCCTGCCGGCCACCACTCTCAGCACCCAATGCGCGCCCACCGGGAGCAGCCGACGTAAAGATGCACGCCGGATGCAGATATGGCGTCGTCTCCACGCGCACGCGGTCGCGGCCCATGTCGCTCACAAGCTCGACAACCTCGCCATCGGCGATACCCATGCGAGCGGCGGCGTCGGCGTTCATCTGCACGGCGTCCAAGTCCGACCCCACCTCGGCGGCACCGGCCGCCGCGAGCCTGCGCGAGGTGTGCGACTCGAAGGGCCGGTTACCGCTAATGAGGCGAAACATCCCCGGACCGGGCTCCACCATGGGAGCGATCCAGTTGGGTACACGACCCAGGCCGGCTCGCTCCCATACGTCGCTTGCCAGCGCGATCCTGCCGCCGTTCAAGGGAATCACCGGCTCGCCCGTGCGCGACGGCAGCGCCACGCCCGTATCGGCCCAACCGCGCTCCTTGAGCTCGTCCAGATCAATCCCAAACGGCGCCACCTGGACCGCCGCCAGATCGTCAGACGTAAACTGGAAGTACTCGCCCGCGCCACACGCCTGCGCCAGACCGGCAAAAATCTCCCGACCGGGACGTGTGTCGTCATGCTGCACAGGCAGCACGGCGTTGCGGTAGAACACACGCGCATCGTTGGCACCCACGACTGTGCCCACACCGCGGTCGGCCTCCAGATACGTCACGTCAGGCAGCACGAAGTCAGAAGCACGCGCCGTCTCGGACCAGCGAATATCAATCGTCACGAGCAAGTCGAGCTGCTGCAAAATACCCAACCAAGCCTGCGCATTGCCATAGCCCGCACCGGGGTTACTGGCATAGACGATGAGCCCACGCAAATCGCCGGCAAGAATGGACTGACCGATGGTCGTACACAGGCCGCGCACCGGATCGACCAGTGGATAGCGCTCGGACCCCAACTTGGGCTCGCGCGGCACCGGCGGCGTCGCAAAGCGCGTGGGATCAAGGTCGCCCAGCGCAAGCGGCGTGGGCGGATTGAGCGCGCCGCCCGCATGCCCGATGCAGCCCAGCAGCACATCGACCAAGCAGATAGCGCGCGCGGTCTGAGTGCTATTGGCATACGCGATACCGATGCCGCCATGAAAGCCCGCATCCACCACTGCAGCAGGCGCCGCGGCAGCCAAATCGCGCGCCGTCGCGACAATCTCTTCGGCCGGCACGTCGCACATCGACTCGGCCCACTCAGGCGTCCAAACAGCAGCCGCCTGCGCCAGCTCGTCAAACCCCGTGGTATAGCGGTCAACGAACTCGTGATCGTACAGGTCCTCGGCAATCAACACATGGGCGATGCCCAGCAGTAGTGCCAAATCGCAGCCCGGGCGCACGCGCAGCCAGCGGTCGGCAAGCGCGGCGGAGCCGCTGCGCCGGGGGTCGACCACGATAATCTTCGCCCCACGGCGACGGGCATCGTTGAGCGCATCAACGGCCCCCATCGTCGACGAATCGACAATGGAACGCCCCAAATACATGATGCAATCGGTATGTGCCAGGTCGGAGGCGGGACTATAGCCCAAGCTATGTTCCCAGCCGGTGAGACGGCTTACCTCGCAGGCGCCATCGGCACCGTACACGTTAGGCGAGCCCAGCGCATGCATAAGACGATAGGCCCAGTAGCGGTCGAACGAGGGCACGCCGAGTGTCATGCCCAGCGCACGAGGCCCGCGCTCGTCAACAATCCCCAAAAGGCGTTCGGCAATCTGGGTAAACGCCTCATCCCAGCTCACCGCATCAAACCCCGAGCCATCAGCTCGGCGGCGCATGGGATGTAAAATCCGGTCGCGCTCGTCAAACGGCATGGACAGGCGATGCCGCCCGCGGGAGCACAGAGCACGAGCCGCGCACGGATGCCCCGGCGCCGGCAACTCGGCCACCACGCGACCGTCCTCAACTCGTGCCGCAAAGGCGCAATCGGCATAGCATCCCCCGCATGTGGTCACCACGGCGCGACCGTCACGCTTCACAGCAGATGCCATCTCGATTACCCCTTTCACAAGTAAAACACAACAGGCCAACAGCCCGGCAACGAGCCCCAGACCCAAAAAGCCTCCCGCACGGCAACGCCCCGCGGGAGGCCCAATGTCAAACAGACGGCACCTTACGCCTCGGACTTCTTGGCGTAGATAAACCAGTAGCCGAGCGCGATCAGAACCGCGCCACCCACGATGTTGCCCAGCGTGGCGGCGGATAGGTTAAACGCAATGCCCGCGACGTTGAGGGCATCGGCCCCGGCAACCTCGGCACCATAACCGCATGCATGCATCACGGCGCCCATGGGCAAAAAGTACATGTTGGCGACGCAGTGCTCAAAACCGCAGGCCACAAAGGCAGCGATGGGCAACAGAATGCCCACAACCTTATCGACCACGGTCTTGCCAGCGGTACCGATCCACACGGCAAGGCACACAAAGATGTTACACAGGATGCCGCGGAAGAAGATCGTCACCCAGTCAATCGTCACCTTGCCGGCGGCAACGCTCACCATGGAGTTGGCGACCGCCTCGCCGTTGAGCTTATAGATGCCGGCCATGTATACCAAAAAGACGATGAACAGGGCACCGACAAAATTGCCGACCCATACGACGACCCAAGCCTTGAGCATCTGGACCAGGGTGATCTTTTTGCTCTTGAGTGCGCAGACCATAAGCGAATTACCGGTAAACAGCTCGGCGCCGCACACCAGCACCAGCACCAGGCCCAGGCAAAAGCACAGGCCGCCCACGACGCGCTGGGCGCCCCAGCCCAGCGTGCTATCGCTCAAGAACACGGTAAAGAACAGGCCGCCGAAGGCAATGAACGCGCCGGCGAACATCGCCAAAACAAAGGCCTTTGCGACCGGCAGGTTAGCCTTGGTCACGCCGGCGGCCTCGGTCTTGGCCTCGATCGCGGCGGGCGCAAGGCAATCGGGAGCGGGGTACTCCGCCTTGGAATCTGCCATGTCAATCACTTCTTTCCTAATCAGCAGGGACAAGCGCTCCTATTGCTCTTGTCCCAAGCGGACAAAGTGGGAAAAGTCGTTGGCGGCCACGGCGTCGTACACGGCGTCGACGGCCTCAAAGACCTCCGGGGACATGGGGTTGTAGAACTCCGTATCGCCCGGCTGAATCCCTATGAAGACGATATCTTCGCACGATTGCTCAATCTCTTCGATCAGAATCGACAAAGGAAGCGAATGCGTGGTGAACATCGATTTGCGGGCCACATCGCGTTTGTCGAGCAGGCGAATGGCACCGACGGGCAGCGCCATGTCGGCGGCATCGACCAAAACCAAACGCGGCGGACGCTCGCGCTTGACCTCGATGATGTCATCCTCGGGCGTCTGACCGCCATCGATGGTGTACCAGCCGCCAAGCGGCGCGTTCTCCATCTTTTTGGAGAGCACGGGGCCGGCGGCATCGTCGGCGCGCAGCACGCTTCCCGCCGTGAGCACGATACCCGCAAACGGGGCGCCGTTCACACGACCATCCACAACGCGACCCATTACTGCAACCTTCCCGTCAGATACACACCCGACACATCGCGCACGCGCTCAACCAGATCGCGAAACTTCATTAAGAACGCGACCTGCTGGGCATGCAGGCCAAAGTCGTCATCGAACACCGAGATGCCGGCCTTGGCCGAGCCGCGAAAACCGCGCTCGTCGAGCAGCGTGTCGCAGGCCTCGAGCAGCGACGGCACCGCCGCCTTGTCGAGCTGGCACTCGCCAAAGGAGCGGATGGCCTCGAACTTGGTCTTGGCCTCCCCCTCCGGCAGCGCGTCGACGAGCGAATAGAAGACGTTCAACGGCACCGACAGGCGCGGCTCAAAGCAATCGAGCACGCCGGTGTGGTGGCCCACGGCGAGCGTGTAGTACAGCACGTCGCAGGCCTCCTGGGGAACGTCTTCCTCGGTCTCAACAAACTTACGCGTGAGCTCATAGAAGACCACCTGGTCGGGCGCGTGGCCCAGGCAGGGATCGGCGACGCCCTCGGCGGCCTCGTCGCTTGCGCGCGAGGCATCGCCAAAAGAGCCACCGAGCATGCCGGGGCCCGCAAAGTAACCAGAGCGGTCCGTGAGCTCCATCTAGCGACCTCCGGCCAGCACCAGATCCTGCAGCGCCGAGTAGACCTCGACGCGGCGCGGATCGTCCTGCTTATCGATGAGCAGCGCCATGGCACCGCGGATATCGCCCTTGGGTGCGCCCTCGAGCGTATCCATAAACTCGTTGGCAGGTCGCGGCCGTAACGGTAACCGCTCATGGCGCGAGCTTCGCGCTCGATGGCAACACGCAGCTTGTACGGCACGCCGGGGTGCAGGATATCGGCCTGCTCGCCGGCGGCCTCCACCGTGGTCTCGGCATGGAGCTTTTGGTCCAGCAGACCGAGCGCCATGGCAAAGCCGTAGACGGTCTGCGCGGGGCTGGGCGGGCAGCCGGGGATATAGACATCGACCGGCAGAATCTTGTCCGTGCCGCCCCAGACGCAGTAGTTGTCGTAGAAGATGCCACCGGTGCAGCCACATGCGCCATAGGACACCACAATCTTGGGATCGGGTGCGGCCTCAAAGGCGCGCAGGGCCGGCATGCGCATGGCACGCGTCACGGCACCGGTGTACAGCAACACATCGGCGTGACGGGGCGAGGGCACGACCTTGATGCCAAAGCGCTCGACGTCGAAGACGGGCGTGATGGAACCAAAGATCTCGATCTCGCAGCCGTTACAGCCACCGCAGTCAACACGGTAGACGTACACCGAGCGCTTGATCTTCTTAAGAAGGGTCGCCTTGGCCTTCTCAATGCTCTCGTCGAGCTCGATCTTGGTCGGGCGGTACTGAAGCCGCTCGGGCAAAAGCGTGGGTTCGGCCATGGTTACTCCTCCTTCGTTTCAAAATCCATGATGATGCCCTCGACCGGCGCCGGACCGGCGGGAATCTCGGGTGCATCGGGGTTGAGCTCGCGGTCGATATACTCCGGGTTCACGCCGTGGCCGCCCAGATACTCCATGCCGGGGCCCTGGGGCTCACCGGACGCAAGCGTCTCGTTGGCAGCCATGCCATGAGCGTTGCCGGTCTTTACGGCCGATGCGGCGCGCAGGGCGTCGAGCTCGCGTTTGCACTCCTGGCACATACCGACGGTACGGGCGGCCTGCTCGGCCTCAATGCCGCCGGCCTTTTGCAGCAGGCGCTTGGCATAGTCGATCTCCTTGTGCGGGGCAAACGGCTTGCCGCAGCGCGAGCAATGCTCGAGCGTATAGACGCTCTTGCTGGTGAGGTCGTCTTTGCTCATGACGGCCAGCTCAAACTCCTCAGTGAGCTTGATGGCCTCCATGGGGCAGGCTTCCTCGCAGCGGCCGCAAAAGATGCAGCGACCGTAGTCGATCGACCAGGTGATGGTATCGGCCGCAAGGTCGGTGTCCATGCGAATGGCATCGGCCGGGCACGCCACGCCGCAGGCACCGCAAGCGATGCAGAGCTCGGCATTGTGCTCGGGCTTGCCGCGCATGTCCTTATTGGTGGGGAACGGCGCAAACGGGTACTTGACCGTCGCGTCGCCGGCCTTGGCGTTAACCTTCCAAAGCTTCAGCATATTAGAGCGCCTCCTCATCGAGCGGAGCGGCCATGGTGCCCTCGCCCGCAAGCGGCGACTTGTCGCGCCAGACGTTCTCGAACTGCTCCTTGTCGAGCACGTGGTCGCGCTTGGCGGCGACATCGGTCACCGTCACGCGGTCGGTGCAGGAGTAGCACGGGTCGAGCGAGCCGACGATCAGCGCCGCGTCGCCCACGGTGTTGCCGCGGAACATGTAGCGCAGGACCGGCCAGTTGCTGTACGTGGCGGCCTTGGCGCGCCAGCGGTAGCACTTCTGGTTGTTGCCGAGCATGGCCCAGTGCACGTCCTCGCCGCGCGGCGCCTCGGTGGCGCCGATAGCGTACTTGTGCGGGGTGTACTCCCAATCCGTGGTGAGGATGGGGCCCGACGGGCAGTTCTCGAGCATGGTCTCGATCATGTCGATCGAATCGTAGACCTCCTGGATGCGGACGGCGGTACGGCCGAAGGCATCGCAGGTGTCGGCCGTGGCGGCGTGCATCTTCTGAATATCCGGATCGGCGTAGCCGTCGAAGGGATGGTCAAAGCGCACGTCGCGGGCATAGCCCGAGCCACGCATGAGCGGGCCGACCGGCGAGAAGTCACGTGCGATCTTGCGGTCCAAGATACCGATACCGCTCGTACGCTCAATAAAGTTGGGCGTGGAGAGCAGCACGTCGACGAGTTCCTGAACCTCGGAGCGCAGCTGGTGGATGGTCGTGAGCGTGGAGAGCTTCTGCTCGGCCAAAATGTCGCGACGCACGCCGCCGATCACGTTGAGGCCGTAGGTCTTGCGGTGACCGGAGAGCTTCTCGGCCAGGTCCATGGACTTCTCGCGGACGCGGAAGAACTGCTGGAAGCCGGAGTCGAAGCCCGTGTAGTGCGACGCCAGGCCAATGTTGAGCAGATGCGAGTGCAGGCGCTCGACCTCGAGCATGATGGCGCGAATGTACTGGGCGCGCGGCGGGACATGAATGCCCTGGGCGCGCTCGACCGCCTCGGCATAGGCCACCGAGTGGGCGCAGCCGCAGATGCCGCAGATGCGGTCGGCGAGGAACGTCACGGCGTCATAGTTCAGGCGAGTCTCGGCAACCTTCTCCATGCCGCGGTGCACGTAGAACAGACGGTAGTCGGCGTCGACGATCGTCTCGCCCTCGACGAACAGGCGGAAGTGGCCGGGCTCGTCGGAGGTAATGTGCAACGGACCCATGGGGACGAGCGTGGTCTCCTTGCCCTTGGTGTCGGCCAAGAACTCGTAGTTTTCCATGTCGCTCGCGGGAGCAGGACGAAAGCGGTAGTCCATGGAGTCCTTGCGCAGCGGGTACAGGCCGCTGGGCCAGTCGTCGGGCAGCACCAGGCGACGGCGATCGGGCAGGCCCTCGGGAATCAGGCCGAACATGTCGCGCAGCTCGCGCTCGCCCCACACGCAAGCGGGGACGAACGGCGTGACGGACGGGAACGTCATCTTGGCGGGATCGACCTCGGTGCGCACGGTCACCCAGCCGGGGTCCTCCCCCTCCATGGAGATGACGTAGTACACGGCGTAGCGACCGCACAGACTGCGCTCGTCGTTGCCGATGATCACGGGAATCCAGCCGTAACGCTCGTAATACAGGTAGTGAACGGCCTCGGGCAGCTTGTCCTGCTTGACGGTAATCGTCAGCTGGTCCTCGCACTGCCACTCGACCTTCTCGATGCAGCCCGGAACGGCGCGGCGCAGGGCCTCGACATGGCTCTCGCAGCGACGGGCATACACCTTGTTCTCAGTTTCAATCATTCGTTACTCCACCTCGCTCTGAGCGGTCTCGGTACCGAACACAGCGCGGTACATCGGCGTCGCGTGAAGTTCCTCGGTGCTCTGCTCGATTACGATGCCGGTCGCGGTCTCCACACCGTGCACAAGGGGCAGCGGGGTGGCGATGCCAAACCACAAGATCATGACAGCCAGGATGATTTCGGGGATAAGCATGAGCGCCGGGGCCTCATGCTTACCCATGCCCTGGGGCGCATGGCCGAATACCGACTTGAGTGCGATACGGGTGAGCGCGGAGATGGCCACGGTAAGACCGAGGGCGACCACGACGACCAGCCACATGGGACCGGCGGTAACACCGGCGACAAAAGTCAGGAACTCGGAGATAAACATGCCGAAGGGCGGGAAGGCACCAAGACCGAGCAGCGCCAGGACGGCGAGCGCGGCGGTTGCGGGGCAACCTCGACGACGCCCTGGATCTTGGCCAGGCTACGCGTGCCAAAGGCGTGCTGAATGTTGCCGGATACGCAGAAGGCAAGCGTCTTGGTAAAGCCGTGGAACACGCAGTGCAGCAGGGCTGCGGCGATACCCAGCGGGCCACCGATACCCAGGCACAGGGCGATAACGCCCACGTTCTCCACAGACGAGTACGCAAAGCGGCGCTTGAGGTCGTCCTGGCGAAACATCGAAAGCGCCGCTACCAAAATGGACAGCGTGCCAACGATCAGCAGCAAAAGTTGCGGATACTCGGCGCCCACGGCTTGAATAGTAAAGCCGTAGAAGCGCATGATCACAAGCATGGCGCACTTAAGCAGCACGCCCGAGAGCAGGGCCGAGACAGGGCTCGGGGCCTGGGAGTGGGCATCGGGCAGCCAAGTGTGCATGGGGAACAGACCGGCCTTGGTGCCAAAGCCGATCACGATAAACGCAAAGGCGAGGCGCATGAGCGTCGGGTCGAACTGGTCGGCATACGGCAGCACGCACGACAGGAACGCGGCCTCGTGGGCGTTGGGAATCACGTCGGCGGCGTTGGCGTAGATCAGCAGCGTACCGAACAGGCCAAAGGCCACGCCGGCGGTGCAGACCATCGCATACTTCCAAGAAGCCTCGAGGGCCGTCTTGTTCTTGTAGATACCCACGAGGAACACGGTGGAAAGCGTGGTTGCCTCCACGGCGGCCCACGTGAGGATCATGTTGTTGGACAGGCACGCGAGCAGCATGGTGAACACAAACAGGCTAAACAGCGCAAAATACTGCTTGGCGCGCTCGGTGGGCATGGAGCCCTCCTCGATATCGGCCTTTACATAGGGCAGCGAGAACAGCCCGGTAAGAAAACCGATAAAGCCGATGAGCAGCACAAAGATGGCGCCCAGCGAATCGAGGTGGAACCACAGGCCAAAAGCGCTCGCGGTGTCGCCGCTCATAAGGACGTCACCGGCCGTCATAATCGACAGCACCAGGACGGCTGCGACGGAGACCAGGTTGAGACCGGCAAACACGTTATAAGACGTGTTCTTGGGCAAAAATGCCATGACCAGCGAGAACACCAAAGGAGTCGCGAGCAGGGCGAGAATCAACGTTTCCATGGACTACCCCCTCAGCTCGGACAGGTCGCGCGCATCAAGCGAGTGGGAGTCGTCCCAAATGCGACGCACGACGATGGACATGATGATGACGGCAAAGATGGCGTCGGTGGCGATACCGATCTCGATGATCTCGGGAGCGGTGGGGGCCAAAAGCGCGAGCGTCACATGGCTGCCGTTTTCCATAAGGCAGTATCCAAAGATCTGCTTCATGATGTTGCGCTGCGAGATGATGCAGGTGAGGCCCACAAAGAAGTGAGCGAAGCTAATAGCGAGCGCAGGCGTTGCGACCTCGGCCGTGGGCAGGCTGATCTGCGTCACGACGGCAAAGCAAATCGCGACCTCGACGGCGATGATGCAAATGGCCCACGCGGGCTTAAGGCCGGCCTTGAGCGATGCGTCGCTCGGCTCGCCCATCTTCTTGTATGCGCGGTTGAGGATATAAGGGACCAGGACGACCTTAGTGATAAAGGCAGATCCAGCCCACATAAGCAGCTCCTGCGCACCGGTGGTGACACCGAGCGTGGCGAGAAGCCCCACGAGCACCAGCGACTGCACCGCATACCAGTGGATGGAATGTTTGATGTTCTTGGAGACGACCACCATGGTGGACGTGACGATCAGAAGGCCGCCAAGGATGTTGACGATCGAATAACCCATGTCGTTCTACCTCCTAACCGATCCAGCTGGCCGAAAGCGGGCCGCTGACGATGACCATGATGATGAGCACGATGAACACGAACGCCATCGCACGGGGAAGCGGGGCTCCCGCAGCGACCTCGTCGCTCGGCTCGCCGGGCAGGCAATAGCCCATCCACTTGAGGAACCAGGCAAAGGTGGCGACGGTCTCGGCAACCATGATGCACACGAGCACCAGGATCGCGACGTTGCCGGCACCCACTGAGAAGCCGCCGGCGATGATCTGGAACTTCGAGAAGAACGTGTTCATGGGCGGCACGCCGGCAATGGCGAGCGCCGCGACACCAAAGCCCACGCCCGAGATCGGGTACTTCTTTACGATGCCGCGAAGCTTGGGCAGCATACGCGTGCCGAGCGTAAAGGAGAACGAACCGGCGATCAGGAAGAACAGGGTCTTGGCGAAGGCGTGGTTAAAGATGTGGCACACGGCGCCGTCAAAGGCCAACTGGCTGCCAAAGACCGAAAGGCCCAGACCAAAGAACACATAGGAGAGCTGGGCGATCGTGGAGAAGGCCAGCAGGCGCTTCATGTCCTTTTGCGGCAGGTACATAAGGAAACCAAAGAGCATGGTGACCATGGCGTCGATAATGGCGACCCAGCCCACGATCTCGGGAATCTCGCCGGCAGAGACGAGTGCACGCGCGAACACGCACACGCCGACCTTAACCATCGAGGCGCCATGCAGGTAGGCCGAAACAGGCGTCGGCGCCTCCATGGCCGAAGGCAGCCACATGTACATGGGAACCTGTGCGGACTTGGCCCAGGCCGCAAACAGCACGAGCAAAAGAACGATAGCCTTGAGCTTGGCGTCGAGGCCGGCAATCGCGGTAATGGCGAAGGTGCCGGTGTGGGCAAACACGATGGCGGCGCCCAGATACAGGCCGAGCGCACCGATATGCGTAATGATCAGGGCCTTCATGCCAGCCTTCTTGGCCGTAGGTGACATGTAGTAGCTAATGAGGCCCCAAGAGCACGCACCCGTGATCTCAAAGAACACGAGCTGGCCCAAAAGGGTCGAGCTGTACACAAGGCCGGCCATGGCGCCGATGAAGGTCGCGAGGTACGCGTAGAAGCGACGGCGCGGTGCGTCGGGATGCTCACGGTTATTCTCGCTCATATAGGGAATCGAATAAATCACGACAAGCAGGCCGATACCCACAAAGGCGGGCGCGAGCAGCGTGCTCATGCGATCGAAGGTGAATCCCATGACGAGGGTCTGCCCAAACGAGATCAGGGGGACCTGCGTGTCGGGCATGCCGGCGCCAGCGAAATTCGCGGCGAGGGCAATGGTGCAGACCGTCGAGACGGCGGCACCCAAAACGCTGAACCACTTGGCGTACGGACGGGGGAACAGGGCGACGAGCACCGAGGCCACCATCGGGGCCGCGATAGCGACCAAGCCGAGAAGGGACAGACTGACTGCAAATGACATTGTTTCTCCCTTCTCCTACACGCCGACGACCACGAAGACAAACGCCAGAACAGCGATGCCAACGACGGCCCAGGTCTGATTACCGAGTACCTTAAAACGCGAGCGCGAGCAGGAGTTCTCGATCACGCCGCATACGACAAAGTCGATCAGGCACTTCACCAGGAAGATGACTGCGCCCAGAACAGCGGCGGTGCCCACGGTCGCGGGCTCGCCCCAGGGGACGAAGATTGCGCAGAACCAGGCGACGACCAGGACCTGTTTCATGGACATGGCAAGCTTGGCCATGGCGAGCGACGGGCCCGAAAGCTCGGCGAGCGGACCTTCCTGAAGCTCTTGCTCGGCCTCGGCCTGATCAAACGGCAGCTTGCCGAGTTCCATGTAGCAGGCAATCGCAAAGGCGATGCCGGCGAGGATCACGGCGACCGGCGCGTCGATGGCGCCCGTCATGATGTGCTGACCCATAGTGGCGATGTCGGTGGAGCCGCACACCAGGGCGGCGGCAAACAGCGCCAGCAGCATGGACGGCTCGATGAGCACGCTCATGAGCAGCTCACGGACGCCGCCGATACCGGCGTAGGCGTTGGACGAATCCACACCGCAGAGGGCGAAGAAGAAGCGGGCGAGCGCCAGGCTGTACATGATGGTGATGGCGTCACCAAAGACCGGGATGGGGCTTTGTGCCGTAAAGAGCGGCAGGCCCATCGCGAGCATAATGGCGACGGCGAAGAACAGCGGCGGCATGATGCGCAGCGCAAAGCTCGCATCCTCGCTCTGGGACTCGGGGCGCGCAAAGAGCTTGGCCAGGTCGCGATAGTCCTGCATGATGCTGGGGCCGCGACGGTTGTGCATCTTGGCGCGGATCACGCGGCCGAGACCGGAGAAGAACGGTGCGACGGCCATGACGACCACGCCCTGCAGAACGGCAAGTACGATGTTGTTCATGCTCTCCCCTCCTTAACCCATTTGCACGGCGAGCACGAGGAACACCACGAGTGCCGCGACGATGTAGCAGATATAGATGCTGTAGTTGCCGCCCTCGAGCTTAGTCGCGAGGTCGGCGAGCTTCTCGACACCCTTATGCGGGGCATCGACGAGAACCTTGTCGGGTACGGGCTCAACAGCCTCGGCCACACCGGTGAGCTTCTGGAAGAAGTGCGCGATGGACCAGCAGACGGCCGTGCAACGATCGCGCAGCGTGTAGAGCGGCTGCATAAACCAGGACACCTCGGAGGCAAAGGTCGTGGCCACGACGGGCATATGCTCGTTGGGAGCATAGCCGCATGCCCACGGCTGGGACTTCTGCACCTTACCGACGGTCTTGAGTTTGCGATAACCGCAGGCAAGGCCGACGAGCACCACGAGCGCAATGGCGATCGCGGGCGTGGAGGTGGCAGCGCCGGAGTACTGGTTCATGAGCTCCATGCCCTCGGCGGCAAACACGCCACCGTACGGATGCAGCACGGACGCGGCGACATCGACCAGCACGGGCGCGATCACGGGAGCGCCAATGCCCAGCACGACGCAGATGGCCGCGAGCAGGCCCTGCGCAAACACCATGGGGGCGGGAACCTCCTTGGCATTGGCCGCGGCCTCGGAGCGGGGCGCGGAGGCAAAGGAGACACCATAGGCCTTGACGAAGCACGTGACGGCCAGAGCGCCGGTAATGGCAAGCGCGACGGCAGCGAACACGGCTACGATCATGACGGCCTTGTCACCCTGCATGGCAGCGTTAAAGAGCGACTGGTAGGTAAACCACTCGGACACAAAGCCGTTGAAGGGCGGGATGGCCGAGATGGCAAGCGCGCCAATAAGGAAGCAGATGGCCGTTGCCGGCATACGACGGAACAGGCCGCCCATCTTCTCCATATTGCGCGTACCCGTGGAGTACAGCAGCGCACCGGCGCCCAAGAACAGCTCGCCCTTAAACATCGCGTGGTTAAACGTGTGGTAGAGGGCGGCCATCAGTGCCAGGACGGCGATGCCGACCGAGTTGAGCGCCATGGCGGCCATGGAGGCGCCGACGCCGAGCAGAATGATGCCGATGTTCTCGACGGAGTGATAGGCCAGCAGGCGCTTAATGTCATGCTCCTGCAGGGCGAAGGCCACGCCGAGGACCGACGAGATCGCACCGAAGACCATGACCATAAGGCCCCACCAGACCTGAACGCCCGAGGCGGAGAGCAGGTCGAGACCAACCTTGAGGATACCGAAGATACCGATCTTGATCATGCCGCCGGACATGAGGGCCGACACGTTGGACGGCGCCTCGGGATGTGCCTTGGGCAGCCAGCCGTGAAGCGGGATGATACCGGCCTTGGCGCCAAAGCCAAAGAAGGCAAGCACGAAGCACACGGATGCGACCGCGGGGCTAAACTGCGTGGCGCGGAAATCCGCAAAGGCAAACGAGCCGCCGGCGAAGTTGGTCATGGTGAGGAAGCTCGCCATGATGAGCACAAAGCCCACGTGCGCGATCACAAAGTAGAGCCAACCGCCATGGATGGAGTTCTCGTTCTCCTCGATCACGACCAGGAAGTACGAGGTCAGCGACATGAGCTCAAAGGCGACCAGGAACCAAAACACGTTGTCGGCGGTGATGACGAGCATCATAGACGCCACGAAGGTGTTAAAGAAGAAGCCGGCGCGGCCCTTTTTGCCCGGGTACTCATCAAAGTAGTTGAGACCGTAGATCGAACCGGCAAACGCGAGCACCGAGATGAGCGCCACGAACAGGCCGGACAGCTGATTGAGCAGCAGCTGGAAATGGGCAAACGGGAAAAACACGATGGTGTCGACCGACGTGACATCGCCCAGCACGGCCTGGATACCGGCCACAAACGAAAGCACCGCGGCAACGGCACCGATAAGGCAGCCGGCGGTCTTGGCGGCGTTATCGGCCTTGATCAGCAGAACCGAGGCGAGCGCACCGATGCACGAGACGGCAAACGATGCGATAAACAGCGTCATGCTATCCATTGTTTACGCTCCCTTCTGCTTTCTCGGACAGACCCTGGGCCACAGCCGCCACGTCGACGGCAGGGCCGTTCTGAATCGAACGCAGGCGCTTGGCCTCGTCGAGTTCGCGATCTGCCGCGCCGCCCATGACGGTGAGCGCCTTGGTGGGGCAAGCCGCCACGCAGTGCGGACCCTCGGGGTCGAAGGCGCACAGGTCGCACTTGACGGCACAGGTGTACTGGCCGGGCGCCCACGTAAGCAGGCTGCTCAGGGACTTAGGGTACGAAGGCGTCGGGTCGCACATGCCTGCGACACCGGCAATAGACGTGCCGTCCGGATGGATGGCGCCGAAGGGGCACGCGATGGCGCACAGCCTGCACCCGATGCACTCCTGCTCCTTAACGTGGATGCGGTCGCCATCGTGCTCGATGGCGTTCACCGGGCAGACCTCGGCGCAAGGGGCACCCTCGCAATGGTGGCAGGCCAGGGCGGCCGAAATGCCGCCGGTCTTCACGAGCGCCAGACGCGGCGTGTCCTGAAGACCCTGCATCCGGTGGGCATCTGCACAGGCGGACTGGCATGTTCCGCAGCCGATGCACCTCTCCGGGTTGATATCGATGAAGCGGTTCATCCCCACTTCCTTTCAAAATAACGGGCCGGGCGTCCGATGCGCTTGGACGCCCGGCCCAAAAAGCCAACGAGAACGGGACTACACGATTTGGTTCACGTGCGTCTCGTCGTCGAACTTGGCGGCGCCGGGCTCAACATCCTGGGGAGCGGCTGCGTCCACCAGAGCCTGCTTGAGCTCGGTGTACTGACGCTCCACCTCGCCCTCGGCCCACACCTGGTCGGCGATGGCGTCGACCTGGCAGGCAGAGAACTTGTCCTCGGGCGTGTGCGAGACCGGGTCGACCTTGTGCATGGTCAGCTCGTTGCACTTGCCGATCCACCACTGGTAGGTCATGTAGACCGTGCCCTTGTTGATACGGTCGGACACGTCCGCGCGGCTGTAAACCTGGCCGCGGCGGCTGTGAATCGAGACGATGTCGCCGTTCTTGATGCCGCGGGCCTTCGCGTCCGCGGGATTCATGCGAACGAAGCCGGGCTCGTCGGCAAGCAGTGCCAGCGTCTTGCAGTTGCCGGTCATCGAACGGCAGCTGTAGTGGCCGACCTCGCGGACGGTGCAAAGGATGAGCGGGTACTCATCGTCGGGAAGCTCGGAGGGCGCCTCCCAGTCGTGCGCCATCAGGTTGGCACGACCGTCCTTGGTAGTGAACTTGCCGCCCGCGAACATGTCGGGGGTGCCATGGTCGTTCACATCGGTGCTCTTGACGGGCCACTGTGCGTAGCCGCCCTCGGGAGCCATCTTCTCGTAGGTCGCGCCCACAAAGTTGGGGCACAGGCTAATGCACTCGTTCCAGATCTGCTCGGTGTTGTCGTAGTGCATGGGGTAGCCCATGCGCGTGGACAGGTCGGCAAAGATCTCCCAGTCGTGACGGCACTCGCCCTTGGGCGGAACAGCCGCGTCAAAGTGCTGGAAGCTACGGTCGGATGCGGTAAAGACACCCTCGTGCTCGCCCCAAGAGGTGGCAGGCAGGATGACGTCGGCGAGCATGGTCGTCTGCGTCATAAAGATGTCCTGGCAAATGAACAGATCCAGCTCGGAGAGCGTCTTACGCATACCGGCCGAATCGGGCTCGGTCTGCACCGGGTCCTCGCCGTAGTTGTAGAAGCAGTGCACCTTGCCCTCGTCGACCAGGTGACCCAGGTCGGTGAGCTTGTAGCCCTCCTCGAGAGGCAGCTTCTCCTCGGGCACGCCCCAGGCCTTGGCGAACTTGGCGCGCGCGGCCGGGTCGGTGACCTTTTGATAGCCAGGGTACAGGTTGGGCAGCATGCCCATATCGCAGGAGCCCTGGACGTTGTTCTGGCCACGCACGGGCGCGAGGCCGGAGTTGGGTTTGCCGATCTGGCCGGCAACGCAGGCGATGGAGGCGATGGTGTGCACCGTCTTCAGGTTCTGCTTCTGCTGGCATACGCCCATGCCCCAGCCAATGATGGCGGAAGGCTTCGCCGTGGCGTACATCTCGGCAGCTTGGTGGATCAACGCGGGCTCGACACCCGTGATGTCCTGTACGGATTCGGGAGTGTAGTTCTTGATGGTCTCCCACCACTCGTCAAAGCCGTTCGTGTGCTCGGCGACGAATTCCTTGTCGTAGAGGCCATCGTTGACCAAGCAGTTGGCAAAGGCGTTGAGGAACGCGACGTTGCAACCGTTCTTGATCGGAAGGTAGAGATCGGCGATACGCGCGGTTTCGATATGGCGCGGGTCGGCGACGATGATCTTGCAACCCTTTTCTTTGGCTCGCACGATACGCCTTGCGACGATGGGGTGCGAATCGGCAGGGTTATAGCCGAAGAGGAAAATGCAGCCCGCATCCTCCATACCGGGGATGGAGCATGACATGCAACCTGAACCAACCGTGTCCATCAGACCGAGGACAGTAGGGCCGTGTCAAGTACGGGCGCAGTTGTCTACGCTGTGGGTGCCGATGCACGCACGCGTAAACTTCTGCATGACGTAGTTCGCCTCATTGCCGCCGCCTCGCGAAGAGCCGGTGGTCATGACAGCGTTAGGACCATATTCGTCAATTATGGCCTGCATCTTAGATGCGGTGAAATCCAGCGCCTCGTCCCAGCTTACGCGCTCAAGATCCGCGCCCTTAGTGCGGCGGATCATCGGGTGCAGTACGCGAGGAGTCAAGATCTTGGTGTCGTTGATGAAGTCGTAGCCGCTCATGCCCTTAAGGCACAGCTCGCCCTGATTGGTGATGCCGTTGAGCGGTTCGGTACCCACGACCTGGCCGTTTTGGACCAGGAGGTTAAACTGGCAACCGGCGCCGCAGTACGGGCAGATCACTTTATGCTTCTCCATGACACCCTCCTTCCTTTCTCTGCTACCGAGTAATCGGTACGTATATGACAATCGTTGGGCTTGTATGGCCGCCCGTCTACGCCTCGTTTTCGATGGTGGCGCGGGCACGCTCGGCAGTCAGTTCTGCCAGGCGCTCCTCGTCTACCAGGGTGAGGCCCTTGGTCGGGCACGCCTCGGCACACGCCGGACCGCCGGGACGGTCCACGCACAGGTCGCACTTGAGCACGAAGCTCTTAGTCTGCGAACCCACGCGCACGTCGCCCATCAAGACGGGGACCTGCGTGGTCGCCACGCTCACGGCGCCAAAGGGGCATGCCATGACGCAGCTCTTGCAGCCGATGCAGTTGTCCTCGTTGACGCCGATGCGATGGTTCTTTGGATCAAAGAACAAGGCGCCCGTGGGGCAGGCCTTGGCGCACGGAGCGTCCTCGCAGTGGTGACATGCCACCGGCGCGGAAATCTCGTAGGTGCGCGTTACGCGCAAGCGAGGTGCGGCGATGTTGCCGGGAATATCGTGTGCCTCGATGCACGCCGCCATACAGGTTTGGCACCCAATGCAGCGTGAAGAATCAGCCACGACTCGTTTATTGCCCATGTTGTTCACTCCCTCCTGAATCCCATGCCGGAGAGACCCTGCCGACGTTGCCCCGGACCGCCCGTGGTCCGGCATCGGCGTATCGAGTGCATGCGGCGAAACAGGCACTTCGATAGAATTCCTCCAACGATATACAGGTTAAATATACGCAGTTGCAGGGGGCAAACTTGAGCATAGGCCCTGCAATACGGGTGTATTGCAGGGGTTTTGGCAGGTTGGAATTATTCTCTAGAAGCTATAAAGGTGAGTGTATTACATGCGTACGCCTCAGAGATTTTTACGCGCTCTCATTTTAGATGTACTACGCTTGTATTCAAGTTAATGGTTATTTACTTGAGCGAAATAAAGTAATCGTTATAAGATGCTCAAGTATCGGCACATGCCGCATTTGACCGACTATATTGCACGCTCATTAAGGGGGCCAGTGATGTCATCGACTCAAAACGAGCCATCCTGCAGGTGCGCATTCGCGAGGAAGACAAGCAGCATGCCGAACATCTCTACGACGCCATGGGCACATCGCTCGCCGAGGCCGTCCGTCTATTTGTCGCGCAGAGCATTTTGATGCGCAAGCTCCCCTTTCAGCCGGTCGCCGTGCGCTCAAAGGACGGCACCGCCGCCTATGGATCGCTCAAAGCATACGGTGACCCCAATCGCCGCTCCGAGGAGCGCAATGCCTGGATTGAGTACCTCGCTACAGAAAGCGACGATTCGATTTTGGGTCCCGAGGAAGTAGATATCCATGAGTAGCACCATCATCGACGAGACCGTCATCCTTCGCTATCTGCTCGACGACGACGAGGTCCTGTCACCGCGCGCCGCCAAGGTCATCGCCACGCGCACCGCTCGTGTCCATCCCGAAATCATCACGCGCGTCGTGGTCACGCTGCGCGACGTCTATAAGGTTCCCCGCGTTGAGATTGCTGCGGCCATGAAAAGGCTGCTCGATGACGTCATGGTCGACGAGCCCACCGTTGTCGCCCTTGCCGTCAAGCTCTTTGGCAAGACCCATATGGACTTTACCGACTGCCTCCTCGCAGCCCGAACCGCCATCTACAACGATGATGTCGTGAGCTTTGGCAAGCCCATCATCCAAGGCATGATCGACTACCGCCGCCAGCGCCAAACCGCCGCCGACGCCCGCAGCCGAAGCACCGACGCCCGCGGACACGGCACCGACTCCACCATCGACAAGCTCCGCCACCGCCCCCGCAGCTAACCCCATCCCCATCTGAGTTGCGGTGAAATAGTTCCTGGATTTAGGCTTATTCGAGCTTTTGGGGGTGCGGACAGAAAGTTGGACCGCGGGGCGGTCCGGACTGTGGAGTGGGTATGATGAATTGGACACCTAGTTAAGAGCGAAAGGTGTTCAAGATGACCCAAAGAAGAAAGCGATACG
>NZ_JADNNH010000032.1:0-29364 GCF_015556945.1 Collinsella aerofaciens
CATGTCTCCAGTGGAATACGAGCGGCAATACGCTTGAGGATCCTTAAAAGAAAGTCCAGTTTATCCTTCCCACTCCATTGGATACGCCTAGGCGCGGTCCAAGAAATCGTCCGCACCCCCTTTCAGGAACTATTTCACCGCAACTTTCTGTAAGGGTGGTTTTTAGTGCCGCCGAGGGGCACTAATCAACCGTTTGCCGATATGTTTGGCTCCGACTCATGACTCTGACCTGCCCCGTCAAGCTTTTGGTCAGTTCATGGCAAGGTCTGGCGGGCCAAATATGGGATAGCGTAGTGTCATTCACTCCCCCTCGAGACCATGGGGTCGAAAATGAGTCATGATAAACGCTGTTCCAAACCGCAATTAGAGCTGTTCTTCCGGTTATTCGAGGCCCATCATGGCGGGCACCTGTTTGTAGCTACCAAAAAATGGGATGAACGCTGTGCCTACGCGCTCATGCAAAAAGAGATGATTATTCGACTCTACAACCATGTCTACGCTGATCCCACGTATTGGAATGATCTCGGCGTCGAAGATCGCATCTTTCAATTGGCATCCGCTATTGCGGTCGTTGAACCGGATGCCGTGTTTTGTGGAGCAACGGCGGCACTGCTCTATGGCATCGGTTCTGCATATTCGCTTCTCGACAAGGTGCAAGTGCTGCTGCCGCGTTCCACCAGACGCGATATGTACGAATTCGTTGAATACCGACGCTGGCGGCCGGGCGACGTATGGCAGCTCGGCCCGTTTACGTTAACGGATCCATATCGCACGGTGGTCGACATCGCCCGAACGAGCGCTTTTCGATATGCACTAGGCTATGTCGACGGGTTGGCTCGTGAGTACGGTGTCGAGCGTGTAGAATTGCGTGCATATGCACAAGCGAACTGCCGCGGACTGCATGGCATCGCACGCGCATTTGACGTTTTTGAACATATGGATGGCAGATCGGATAACGGTGGAGAATCCGAGGCACGGGCGGCAATGATTCTGGCGGGAGTTGCCACACCCGAACTACAGGTTGAAATCACTCGACCGGGAAACGCCGGCTATTATTTGGCAGATTACGGCTGGCAGATGCCAAACGGCTCTTGGATGCTGGCTGAGCTGCATGGACTAGGCAAGTTTGAGGACGAGTCCCAAAATGATCCGGGACATACTGCGGCAAAAACCTATCGAGCTGCCCTCATGCGCGACGCGAACCTGCGTGCCATGGGCCACAACGTCATTCATTTCAAGCTCTCAGACACCTACGATGTCAAAGCGTTCGGCTCCATGATGCGCGGCTACGGTATACCAACCACAAAACCCTACGCAGACTCCTGACCGGCTGCCCTCATCTTCTCGACAACAGAACCCATCATCGACCCAGCCCGCTCGGCCTCAATAAGTTGCGGTGAAATAGTTCCTGGATAACAGCTTTTGCGGCTAATCCAGGAACTATTTCACCGCAACTTAGGTGGGGATGTGGGGTCCCCGGCATGTATATGAAAACGGCTCTGGCACCAAAAGGAGCCAAAGCCGTTAAAGATATCCTATGGAGCGGGCGACGGGAATCGAACCCGCGTCATCAGCTTGGAAGGCTGGGGTTCTACCATTGAACTACGCCCGCAAGATATGGTCGGGACGACAGGATTTGAACCTGCGACATCCTGCTCCCAAAGCAGGCGCGCTACCAAACTGCGCCACGTCCCGAAGGTGTTGAGCAGCTAAGGTCTAAACCTTGCGTGTCCCAAAGCGAAGGAAATTATAGGGGAGACTCCCCGCCTGTGCAAGCATTGATGCCTTAGCTCCTCGAATGTGCAACAAAACGACTATGGAGCAGACCGATCACAAATGCCACCACGGCAACCGGCGCCCACGCGGCACCGATATCCGCCAGCGGTAGCGCATCGAGCGGCAGCCACGCGCCCGCAAAGAACGCATCACGGACCGAGGTGATCACACTCTGCACCGCGACGACGCCGCCGACCCAGATCCACACCTGCGGATGAGCGTCGCAAAAGCCGTGTACCAAACCCATGAGGACCAGCACGATGGCGACGGGATACAAGGCGTTGAGCATGGGCACCGAGAACATGAGGATCACGTCGAGGCCCACGTTGGAGAGCACGCACGAAAACGCTGCGAACACAAAGGCGAGAATCGCAAAGGGACGGCGCATGGCCTCCTCGGAGGCCTCCGCTCCCCCTTTAACCACATACGTTTCGCAGAAGTAACGCGCGCAGCAGCTGATGAGGCCGATGCACACGTTCATGCAGGCGAGGAAGAAGATGGCGAAGACCACGACCGTGCCGGCAAGCCCAAAGTGCATGGAGGCCGAGCGGGCGAGAATGGCGGCGCCGTTGGTGGCGTCGGACATCACGGTGCCGAGCTGCATACCGGCAAGGGCCAAACCGCAGTAGATGACGGCCATGAGCACGCCCGCGATCACACCGGAACGCGAAATCTCGAAGGCCACGCGTTTGTCATCGGTAACGCCCAACTCGTGGATGGTCTCGGCGATGATGATGCCGAAGGCGAGTGACGCGAGCAGGTCCATGGTCTGATAGCCGGTCAAGAAGCCCTGCACGGCGGCACCGGCATTGTAGGGAGCCTGAGGCGCGGCAGCGGGACCCAACGGCGAGACCACGGCGGCACCCACAACCAGCACGATGAGCGCAATGAGCGCGGGGCCCGTAATGCGGCCGAGCACGCGCGTGATGACGCCCGGACGCAGCGTGAGCGCAAACGCGACGACAAAGAAGCCAACGGCAAACACCAGGCGAGCCGTGCCAAGCGAGACGCCCTCGGGCAGCAGCGGCACCAGCATCTCGAAGGCCGTGGAGCTCGTACGCGGAATGGCCAGGCACGGGCCGATCGCTAAATAGACCGCCGCGACAAAGAACTCACCGAACTTGGGGTGCACGCGGCCGGCAAGCTCGCGCGCCGTTCCGGCAAGCGCCACGGCGATAAAGCCCATAACGGGCAGGCCGATGGCGGCAATCAAAAAGCCAACCATGGCAAGCGGTGTGGCCGTGCCGGCCTGGAGCGCCAGCAATGGCGGAATGATGAGGTTACCGGCGCCAAAGAGCATCGAGAACAGCGCAATGCCGACGGTAACGACATGGTCGAAGCGCAGACCGCGCGGTGCGGATGAGGCCATAGGCACACCTTTCGGGTCGAAACAAAAACGGGACGGGCAAAAACACCCATCCCGCAAGTATAAACGGTCTAGCAGCTTTAGCAGGCTAAATCGCGCAAAGCGTCAATCGCGGTATCGACTTCCTCGTCCGTGTTGAAATACCCAAACGAGAAGCGAACGACACCCTGGCGCTCGGTCCCGAGCGCGCGGTGCATGAGCGGAGCGCAATGGGCGCCGGGGCGCGTCGCAATCCCCCACCCTTGCATGAGCGCGTCCGAGATCTCGGCAGAGTCGATATCACCCACGTTGAGTGAGACGATCGCCGAGCGCACGGGCTGGTCAAACGCACCGTAGAGCTTAATCCCCGGAATCTCGCGCACGCCAGCGAGAAAGCGATCAGCCAGCGCTCGCTCATGCGCCGCGATCGCCTCGACCCCGCCTTGCGCCTCGATAAAGTCGAGGCCGGCAGAAAGGCCCGCGATGCCGTGGCCGTTGAGCGTGCCCGCCTCAAGACGCGTGGGCCACTCAAGCGGCTGCAGCGCATCGAAGCTGTGCACGCCCGTGCCGCCCATGGCCCACGGCCACACGTCAATGCCCTCCGCCACGGCCAGCCCGCCGGTCCCCTGCGGACCCATGAGTCCCTTGTGGCCAGTAAAGCACACCACGTCGAGCCCCATGGCCTGCATATCGATATGCGCCGTGCCGACAGACTGCGAGGCATCGACGATCACCAGCGCGCCGGCCGCATGGGCCATGGCGGCCACGCGCGCAATGTCGACCTCATTGCCGGTCACATTGGAGGCGTGCGTCACCACTACGGCACGCGTGTCAGGCGTCACCAGCCGCTCGAGCTCGTCGTAGTCGAGCGCGCCGCTCGCATCGCAGCCCGCATGCTCAACGGTCACGCCCCGCTCTACCGCCAGGCGGTTAAGCGGACGTAGCACGGAGTTGTGCTCGAGCACCGTCGTGACCACACGGTCGCCGGGGCACACCACCCCGTTGATGGCGGTGTTGAGCGCCGCCGTAGAGTTGGGCGTAAAGCACACATGGTCCGCCCTCGGGCAACCCAAAAGGCGCGCGAGCTTGGCGCGGCAACCGTGAATCGTACGAGCGGCATCGAGGGCACCCGACGTGGCGCCGCGTCCGGCATTGCCGAGCGAGCACATCGCCTGCGTCACGGCATCGATGACCGTCTGCGGCTTGTGCATGGTCGTCGCCGCGTTATCTAGGTAGATCATCGCACGACCTCCCACATATCAATCACCGTAAAGTCCTCGGTGGGAACGCCCGCCGCGGCGAGTTCGCCGCGCAGCAGTTCCTCATCGGCAGGCAACGCCTTCCACGCCAGACCGCAGCCGGCAGCGACCTCCCCGGGTACGGGAATCGTTCGCCCGGGAAGACCGCGCTCAATGCACAGGGACTCGCAGCCCATGGCGGCCGCCGTGGTGGGAAACGTGATGACAAGCGCCGGGCGCTTCTCCCTCATGGCAACTCCAACCAATACGCTACGGGCGCACGACGCGCACGGCCTGCTCCATCTTCTCCACAATCACGTACATATTCGTGACCTCGCCCACCGCGAGCTGGTCCTTAATGCCATAGTGATCGAGGCAGGTACCGCAGGTGAGAATCTCGACACCCTGCTCGGCCAGACCCTTCAGGTCGTCGAGCACCGGCGAGCCCTCGACGGTGAGCTTGGCGCCGCCGTTGTAGAACAGCATGGTCGCGGGCAGCTCCTCCTGCTGCGTCACGGCAAAGATAAACGCCTTCATGAGCTTGTGGCCCAGCTCGTCGTCGCCACGGCCCATGCAGTCGGTGTAGACGGAAATGACGAGCTTGCCCTTGCCGGCGCTGGCATCACAGAAGGCAGCGCCATCCTGCTCGGGATCGGCCACGGCAACGGCGCCAGAGGTCGCCACGGTCACGTGCCACTCGGCGTCAGAAACCTTCTCGACCGAGGCCGTGCAGCCTTTCTCCTGCGCCATCTTGGAAATGTTCTTGACGGCGGTCTCATTATCGACCGAGGTCACGACGGCGCCCTCGCCATCGAGCTGCTTCAGGGCTTTGAGCGTCTTGACGACGGGCAGCGGGCAGGCATCGCCCATGGCATTGACTTCAATTTTGGTAGACATAGCTTTTCCTTTCGAAAGAACCGTTCAAGAGAACGGTAAACAGTTACATAAACGTGCGGGCTAGCGAACAACGTGGACGGCAGGACCGCCTGGCACCGACTCGCACACGCGACCGACGACGGCGGCAATACGTCCTTCGGCATGCAGACGGCGCGCAAGCTCATCCACATCGGCAGCAGGTGCCGCGATAAGCAGGCCACCAGACGTCTGCGGGTCGTACAGCGCGTCGAGCATGCCCGGCTCAAGGTCCTCGTCGGCCGTCACGCGCGGGCCAAAGAAGTCCTGGTTGCGGTAGGAGCCCGCGGGGATAATGCCCAAACGCGCCATGTCGAGCACCTGGTCAAAGAGCGGCACCGCCCCCGACGCAAGCTCAATCTGCACGCCCGAGCCCTCGGCCATCTCGCACGCATGCCCGATCAGGCCAAAGCCCGTGATGTCGGTGCAGCCGTGAAGCTCAAGTCCCTCGGCCAGACGAATCGGAGCCTCGTTGAGGGTGCGCATCGAGTCAAACATGGCTGCGGCCTCGTCCTGCTCGATGAGCTCGCCCTTAATGGCCGTGGTGATGATGCCCGAGCCAACCGCCTTGGTCAGCAGTAACGCATCGCCCACGCGCGCGCCGCTGTTGGCGAGCATGCGGTCGAGCGCGACAAACCCGCTCACGGACAGGCCGTACTTGGGCTCGTCGTCGTTGATGGTGTGACCGCCCGCGATGGAGCAACCCGCCTCGACGCACTTGTCGGCGCCGCCCGCCAGAATCTGACCGGCAACCTCAACGCCCAGACAGCTCGGGATGCACAGCAAGTTCATGGCATGGCTCGGCCGCCCGCCCATGGCGTAGATGTCCGACAGCGAGTTTGCCGCGGCGATCTGGCCAAACAAAAACGGGTCGTCGACCATCGGTGGGAAGAAGTCGATGGACTGCACGAGACCCAAGTTATCGCCAACGCGAAAGACGCTCGCATCGTCGGAGGTATCGAACCCCACGAGCAAGTTGTCGTTATGCACATTGGGTAAATCGCCCAGGACCTGGGCGAGGGCTCCAGGAGCCAACTTTGCGGCTCAACCGCTCGCGGCAGTCATAGACGTGAGCTTAATCTGATCGTCAGCCATCGATACCTCCTCTCATCGGTCAATCATTTTCTCCCAGTATACGCATGAATGCGAGCCTGCGGCGGATGCATTAATTGAGCGCCTGTGCGCGAATCGCCGCGCCGATGGCACCGGCAAAGCGAGCCTGGGGCGAGGTGGTCACCGGCGACCCCAGCAGCTCGCCCAACCGCTCCACCACGAAGGCGTTCTCGCACAGGCCACCGGTCAGGTAGTACGGGGCGCCCGCGGCCTGCCCGGCCATGGTCGCCACGCGCGAGACCACGCTGTCGATCACGCCACGCGCAATGTTCTCGCGCGGCTCACCGCGACCGATCAGGCTGATAACCTCGCTTTCGGCAAACACCGTGCACATGCTGCTGATCTTGGTGGGCTCGCCGGAACGCGCCAGGTCAGCCATCTGCTGCTGGGAAATGCCTAGGCGATCGGCCATGATCTCCAAAAAGCGCCCCGTGCCGGCGGCGCACTTGTCGTTCATGGCAAACTTGGCCACGCGGCCACTTTTAAGCTGAATGACCTTGGTGTCCTGGCCGCCTACGTCAATCACCGTGCCGTGATCCCCAAACAGGCGCACGGCACCGGTACCGTGGCAGGTGATCTCGGTCACGACCTTGTGCGCATAGGGCACGGCGACACGACCGTAGCCGGTCGCGACCACACGCACATCGTCGGCTGCCACGTCATAGCCGGCCGCTGCCAGCGCCTCGCGCAGCCGCTCGGAAGCATCGACCGAGGAGAACCCGGTTGGCTGCACGCACGTCCACGCCACCGAACCCTCCCCGTCGACCACAGCAGCCTTAGCCGCCGTAGACCCGATATCGATCCCGATCCCTATCATGGCTCTCTCCCAATCTAAACATCAAAGACAGCTGCGCGTTCAGGCGCCTTAGCTCTAGGTTTCTCAGGTGCCGGAGATTGCCCCGAAAGAGGAGCGCAGCGTACTTTGGGTACGCAAGCGACGGTTTGAGGAGCAAGATCCGGTGCCTGAGGAAGCTAGAGGGTTTCGATGAAGGCGGCGATGCGAGTCTCGATCTGGCCCATGTCACCGTTGCTGTAGTCGGTCTCGATCTTCATATACGGAATACCCACACCCTCGACAGCCCCCTGCATGCGCGCGCTCTCAACGTTGAAGGTGTGGCAGGCCTGTAGCACGCTCTCTACCACGCCATCGACATGGTACTTCTCGCACATGGCCAGCGTATTTTCCATACGGCCGTCGTTGGGCGTCATGACCGAGCAGTTGATGTCCAGGTAACGGTCGGCGATGGCGCGCAGGATATCGGGAGCCTCCGGGTCGATCATCATGGCCGCCGTGCGCTCACCCGAACAGTCGTCCATGCACACGACCACACCGCCGTTGGACTCGATGGTGCGACCGATCTTGTTGATTACGCCACCCACTGGGCAGCCGGTGATCAGAATGCGCTTGGCATCCGCCGCGACCGGGCGCTCGCCCGCGTCGTAGGCCTCGCGCAGCTTGACAATCTTTTGCTCCAGCTGCTGCGCATAGGCCTCGATATCAAAGCTGAACGTGCCGGCAAACATGGTGCTCATCAGGTCGACGCCGCTCATGGCCGCCGGCTGGTTGGCCTACAGCGCAAACATCTCGAGCTGGGCCGCACGCAAGCGGTTGCGACGACGGACGGCAGCGCGCAGGTCATCGTCGGTAATCGTGATGCCGTAGAAGTTCTCGAGCTCCTCCTTGAGCAGGCAGCACTCCTCGTACCAGCCTTCACGCTCGTAGGCGCGATCGCGACCCTGCGGAAGATGCAGAATGTGCGTGCGCTTGAGCTCGTTGAGTAGCTCGTACATCTTCTTCTTGCCGTCGCAGGTGGTCTCACCGATGATCATGTCGCTAAAGTACGTAAACGGGCACTTTTGCGAATAGGCAAAACCATACGTCGACTTGATGAGCGGACACAGATTTGCCGGCAGCACCTTCTCGGCCTCGGGAATCACCTCATCGGACGTACCGCAAAGGGCCACGCTCGAGGCGCCCGCGGCATCGATAATCTCGAGCGGCGTATAGCTGCACAAAAAGCCGACCAGACGATTGCCCGCCTGCTTGTAATCCTTGACACGAATAAACGCCGCCTTGCGCTGCTCGTTGAACTCCTCAAACGTGGATGGCAACGGCTGCTCCATATTTTCCGACATATAACTCCTTAACAAACCTTTTGACCAACCAAGGAAACGGCTTTCCCAGGTGCCCGAGGTTGCCGTGAAAGAGAAGCGCCGCGTACTTTGGTACGCAAACGATGGTTTGAACGGCAAGATCGGGTGCCTGGGGAAGCCGCCGGGACGGATACCCCTAAATGGTTTCCAAGAAAGCCTCAATCCTGGTTTGCAGTTGGCCTGCATCCTCGCCGGCGTAGTCGGTCGTGATGTGCATAAACGGAATGCCGGCCTCCTCGGCAGCCTTCTCCACGGCAAACGACTCCATCTCGTAGAGCGTGCAGAACTGCAGGGCCACGTCGACGATGCCGTCGGCATGCAAGTCCTTGGCCATCTGGACAATGTCCTTCATACGCTGATCGTTGGGCGTAAAGACGGCGCAGTTAATCTTAAAGTAGCGCTCGGCGATGGCGTCGAGCATCTCGTCGACCGTCTCACCGGACTCGTCGACCAGGTCCTTGTAGTAGCGCGAGCCCGTGCAGGACTCCTCGCCTACCACAACGCCGCCGGCCTTCTCGATGAGGTTGAACAGCTTCCAGTTGGGCACGGCCATGGGCGTGCCGGTGTACAGGATGCGCTTGGTCCCCTTGGGCGCCACGCCCTCGCCGGCCTCAACGCGCTGCTCGCACTCGGCGGCCATCTCGTTGATGGCTCCGGTCAGACGCGGCGTGTCGTCCATAAAGGCGGCCTGAACGGTCAGCAGGCTGTCGAGACCGCTGATGGGCGCCGGATCGGCAGCGCGCGTGGCAGCCAGACGCTGCAGGGCGCGACGCTTCTCGTTGACGGCGTGGATGGCAGCCTTCAGGCGCTCGGGCGTAATCTTGACGCCGCACTCTTCCTCGATCTTGGCGGCAAGCTTTTTAACCTCGGCCTTCCAGGTCACGAGCGTCGACTCGTCGTGCACGTTGGGGATATCCATGACGTACATGTTCTTTTGCGTGGCAAAGAACTCGTAGGCCTTCTTCTTGCCATCGCAGGTGTTCTCGCCCACCACCAGATCACTCGACTCAATGTAGGGGCAGACCTCGCCCAGCTTAAAGCCGGCAAAGCTCTTGATGAGCGGGCAGGTGTTGCGCGGCAGATGCTCCTCGACCTTGTCGGTCGCCCAGTCGGCACCCGAGCACAGGCCAACGGGGATGCCATCGCAGGCAAGCACGATCTCCTCGGGCACGTACACACAGAACGAACCGACGATCTTGGTGGCCTCGCTGGCCTCCCTCTTGTCGAGCATCTCCTTAATACGGCCGCTGTGGATGTTGGTGGCGACAAAATCCAGGTAGGACGTGGACTTGGGGCGATTGTTCTGCGTCAGGAACATATCGCCGTACATCTGGCCCACAGCGCCCAGCAGCATGTCGTGATCGGCAAGATTCATGCCGAGGCTCTCCCACATCGGATGGAAATCGAATTCTTCAGCCATGACGGTTCCCCTCTCGAACCAAATACGGATAACTACGGTATTGCTGCACGGTGGGCGACGAAAACCCAGCCGTGCCTAAACCCGGAATTTTGGGGGACCTGCTTTGCGGTCGATTATTTAGTTGTGCGTCGTCTCTCCCGGAGCCGTGAACATACCTGCTCATATGCGACTCCGAGCCATATACAGGGCGCGCGCGGCAACGCGGCGAACGTATGTCGTCTGCGGCATGTGCGCGTCCTCCTTTACAAGTTAAGGTCAACTATATCAACGGTCATCGACCATGCGAACACCGTTGACATTCGTACGACAGCGTCGTGTGCCGCCGTTTAATAAATAATTATCTGTGTTGATAAGAGTTTGTCATTCCCCATTAGGCGAACGGCAAGACAAAGCCGCCGAGACTTATATCCCCGACGGCATTACCCGGCGCTACCGACAAACCAGATGGATCCTGCTGGCATCAAAATGCATACGCAGGGTCTCGCCTTCTTGCGGTAACCCATCCGCTGGTACGCTCAATTTGTTGACCTTCCACTGCAGACGCGTTGGCGCATCGGCCCGCGGCGCATCCAACAGCACCAGGCGCTCAAAACGCGAATCGCTCACGCGCGCCACGTGCAGGTCGTAGCTGTTGCGACCCCGCTCGGCACGGTTGTCCACATGGAAGTAGCTCGCGCGAATGCCCAGGTACGCCACATTATCGGGAACCTCGCGACCCACGTTAAAGGTCATGCCCCAATCGAGCGCCTCAACTTCTTCGTCGCCGATCTTGCGCGCCCGGCTTGTGTTCTTGCAGCCCGTCAGGCGCAGCGCCGCCAGCGTCTGCGGACGGCGGACCACGTCCTCGACGGAGCCGATCTCCTCAACATGCCCGTCGTGCATCACGCAGATGCGCTGGCACAGGCGGCACGCTTCGTCGATGTCGTGGCTCACATAGAGCACGGTGCGGTTGCATACATCGAACAGGTCGAGCATGTTCTGTTCGAGGGCGCTCTTAAGATAGGAATCGAGTGCGCTCATGGGCTCGTCGAACATAAAGATGCCCGGGTGAGCCGCCACCATACGGGCAAGCGCCACACGTTGCTGCTGACCGCCCGAGAGGCGCGCGGGATAGCGGTCGGCAAAATCGGCTAGGCCAAAGATGCCCAGGTAGCGCTCGGCAAGTTTTTTACGCGCCGCGGCGTCGCCCGCGTCCTTTACGCCGGCACATACGTTATCGGCCACCGTCATGTTGGGAAACAGCTGATAGTTTTGGAACAGCAGGGCGCATTTGCGCTCCTGGGGCGACAGGTTGATGCCCGCCGCCGAGTCAAAAAAGGTCACGCCGTTGACGACGATCTTGCCCTCGTCGGGCGTCTCCACACCGGCAATGCAGCGCAAGGTGCAGCTCTTGCCGCAACCCGAGGCACCGAGCAGCGCCACACGCTCCTCGCCGGCCTCAAGCTGCATGTCGAGCATAAACCCGGGATAGCGCTTTTTAATATCCAGAACGAGCGACATGGCCTATCGACCTCCCTGCGAAGCGGCATCCTCGCGCATGAGCTCGGCCAGCGCCTCGCGATCGATACGCAGGGCGTCGCCGCCCACCGGGTCGAGCGAATCGCCCTGTCCGGCGAGCTCTTTGGCCTGCTTGTGCTTCGCACGCGAAAGGCCCCGCTCGCGATACTTTTGCGAATGCGCGGTGTACATGTTGACGAACAGGATGACCAGGAAACTAAACACAATCACAACGGCGACCCAAAAGAGGGCCACCGAGGTGTTGCCGCCCATCCACTCAAAGTAGATGGCGATGGGGATGGTCTGCGTAATGCCGGCGTAGTTGCCCGCAAAGAACAGCGTGCAGCCAAACTCGCCCATGGCACGCGCGAAGGCGAGCACCGTGCCGGCGGCAATCGAGGGCCAGCCAAGCGGCATCATGAGCTTGGTGAAGATGCGACGCTCGGACCAGCCCAGCGTGCGTGCCGCATCGAGCATCTGCGTGTCGAGGCTCTCGAAGGCTCCGAGTGCCGTGCGGTAGACCAGCGGAAACGACACAACGACGGCCGAAATGACCGCCGCGGGCCAGGTAAAGACGATCGAGATGCCGTGCGCGATGAGCCACTGGCCCACCCCGGTCGAACGGCCAAACAGAATAAGCAGCAAAAAGCCGCACACCGTAGGCGGCAGCACCATAGGAATCGTAAAGACCGAATCGAGCAGGCCCTTGATGCGACTCGAGGTACCCATGGTCTTCCACGCGGCGAACAGGCCCAGCGCAAACGCGATCACCAGGGCAAGACCGCTCGTTTTAATGGACACCCAAAACGGGCGATAGTCGATGTCGCCCAAAAAGGAAGCCAGAGAGGTCAAGGGCCCCTGCTCATCCCGCAACACGACAGACGATGCTTCTACCATGTGAGCGCTATCAAGCCAACGCGCGCCGCCCTTGGCATCACCCGAGGCTGATGCAATCACCACATAACGGTCCCCATCCGCACCGCGCTCGTCAAAGCTATAGGTATACCCGCCGGCATCAAACGTTGTTTCCGCCGTGACATACCAAGGAAGATCCACGTCCCCCAACTGCGCACCTCCCATGCAGTTTGCGCTGTCGAGCTCACAGACGAGGACCTTGAGACCCGATACACACTCGTTGTCCTGCAGATCCAATCCAAACTTCTCGACCGCCTTGGGCGATATCCACACCACAACGCGATCGGCAGCAGGCGCCACCACAAGGTCCACGTCCTCGTCAACGGGAAACCGGTAGCCCTCAGGCTGGCTCTCCATGGCACGAGCGGTCCCCTTGGCCAACCGCTCAAAACCCTCGATCCCATAGGAAAGCCCATGAGCGGTCGCAGCAACCTGGGCCCCGTCCTCAGCGTCCCCAGCAAACGCAAATCCCGGCACCCAGCAAAGCACGAAGGTCAAAGCACAGGCGACAAGCATGCGGAATCTATTAAGCACGAAAAGCTCCAAGCGAATACAAGGACGGAGTGAAACACAAAACGATGGAATTATCGCGCCAAGCCGCACTACGCGGAAAGCTCAAAGCCGTACTTAGCCCAAATCTTCTGAGCCTTCTTGTTGGTCAGACAGAAGTCGATGAACGCCTTGGCTTCGTCGGCATGCTCGGAGCTCTCGGCGACAGCGCCCGGATACACGATGGGCTTGTGCGAGTCCTCGGGACACACGAAGGCCTCCTCGATGCCGTCGTAGCGGAAGATATCGGAGCTGTAGACAAATCCAGCCACGCAGTCGCCTGTGGACACATAGGCGGCGGCGGTACCAACTTTGTCGGCCAGCGCAACCTTGTCGGCGATCTCGGGAGTATACTCGCCGTCGTCGCCCTCGGTGCCGGTGTAGAGGCCCACGGAGGCCAGAGCCTGGTTGGCGTACTTGCCGGCGGGGACGGTCTTGGCGTCGCCAATGGCGATCTTGCCGTCCAGGTTCGCGACGTCGGCGATGGCCTCGACCTTGGTGTCGGAGCCCTCGGCACGAATGATCACGAGGTCGTTGACGAACATATCCTCGCGGGTGTCGGTGTCGACGAGCTCAGCGGTCTCAGCGTCATCCATGGTGCCCTTGGAAGCAGTGATGAGCACGTCGACCGTGGCGCCGGCACGCATCTGCTCAACGAGGTCGCCGGAGGCCTTAAACTGCGTGTCGGCAAAGGTGGTGCCGGTCTGCTCGGTGTAGAGCTCCTGAACCTCGGGCAGGGCCTTCTCGAGCGAGTTGGCGGCAAAGACCTGCAGCTCGACAGCTTTCTTGGAAGATGCCTTAGCAGAACCGGCATCGGATCCGGCCGGCTCGGACGTCTTGCTGCCCGAGCAGCCGGCAAGACCAAGGCCGGCAGCGGCGACAGCAGAAAGCGAGACAAAACCGCGGCGTGAAACCATATCGAACATATTCAACCCTTTCGGACCTTGTGCCCGGGTACCCCACCGCGGGCTTTAATCTGTAATTAGATTATACTTTCGCGCGAATAATGATAGTGTGAAATTATTCTCGCCAGAGAATATAGTTTCGAGTTACCGAGCATCTCGGCGTCGCTTCGGCGGAAAACAAAGGCGGAGCAGCCCGTAAGGTCGCTCCGCCGCAGGTAGTGCGCTTATTTGGCGTGCCCGCCGCCCGCCGTCATCTGGGCCGCATGCTCCAGCTGGTCCGCTATGGCCTCCCAGCTTTCGCGGGCGGCCTTCGTGGATCCCGGAAAGTTGATGACAAGCGTATGCCCACGCTGCATGCACACGGCGCGCGAGAGCATAGCGCGGCGCGTCTTGGTCATGGAGTACGCACGGATTGCCTCTGCAATACCCGGCACATCGCGGTCGCAGACGGCACGCGTCGCCTCGGGCGTTACATCGCGCATCGAAAGCCCCGTGCCGCCGCAGGTGAGCACGACATTGGCGTGGCACTCATCGGCGGCTTCCACAATGGCATCACCGATCTCGCTGGCGTCGTCGCGCACGACCACATGCGAGGCGACCGTCCATCCCTGTGCCTCGATGAGTTCCTCGAGTGCGGCTCCAGCCTCGTCCTGGCCAAGATCGCGCGTATCCGAGCACGTCACAATCGAAATCTTCAACTCCATAGCATTCCTCCTATAGCACCGTGCCCTCAGGCAGGTCGACACGCACGACATCCACGACGTCGCCCGCCTTGAGCTCGCACGGTCCTTCGTCAATACGCAGCAGGCAGTTGGCCCGTTGCATAGTTCCAAGCAGCGCCGAATTCTGCGTCTTGGCCTCGGTCACCAACAACTCACCGGTCTCGGGGTCGCGCAAAACCGTGGCGCGATCGAAGAAGCGGCGATGCTGTCGCTTTTTCACGCCGTGTGTGAGCGTCGCCTGCTGCACGGGACGCACGCCCTCGACAAAGCCGCGCATCTTGCGAATCGCTGGACGGGCAAGCATCTCAAAGCCTACATACGCCGCGGCCGGATTGCCTGAAAGCCCCAGGTAGGGCTTACCTGCGAGCAAGCCAAACGTGATGGCCTTGCCCGGGCGCATCGAGATGCGGTCAAACAGCACCTCGCCCTCGCGCCGGACGAGCGCCGTCACGAAATCGTAATCGCCCGCCGAGGCGCCACCGCTCGTAATGACAAAATCGCACTCCTGCACGGCACGATGCACCAGCTCGGCAATCGCCTGCTCATCATCGGGCGCAATGCCGTAGAACACGGGCTCGGCGCCGGCATCGAGTGCCTCGGCCATCAGCGCCGAGGAGTTGGAATCGCGAATCTGACCGCGCGCCGGTACCTTACTCGGTGCGACCAGTTCCGTGCCTAGCGAGATAATGCCCACGCGTGGGGCAGCGTGCACCTTCACACTCGCGTATCCGGCGCTTGCCAGCAGACCCGCGCCCGCCGGAGCCACGACCTCGCCGGCGTGCATCACAACATCGCCGGCATGAGCCTCCTCGGCGGCAGAGCGAACGTTCTCCCCTACCCTGGCAGGCGCCGAGAAGCGAACGTGCGAGCCCTCGTTGCCGTCGCCATCGAGCACGTCGACGATCTCGTACTTCACCACGGCATCGGCACCTTCGGGTACCGGCGCGCCCGTCATGATGCGGACTGTCTCGCCCGCGCCGATTGTGCCCCCAAACACATGACCCGCGGCCTCGTGTCCGATAACGTCGAGCGTCACTGGCGCATCGCCAGATGCCTGCACCAAGTCCGCCGAGCGCACGGCATATCCGTCCATAGCGCTGTTGGCAAACGGCGAGATGTCGATATCGGCCACCGCATCCTTGGCCAAGGGAAGACCGGCGGCCTGCCACACGGGAATCTCGACGAGATCGGTCGGAGTAACGTGCGACAGGACAATCGACTGTGCGTCATCCAGCGGAATGAGTTTCTCTGCCATATGCACCTCTTAATGCCACGGCGCACAACAGGGGCGCCGATTCTTTATGCTTGTCTCAGTATAATCCCCCGACGCACGACCGCGACTCGGCCCGTACCCGCAAATACACCTGTCGGTTGCAGGCCGCGAAACAGAATAGAAACCAACCCACCGGCTCGTCGCGTTTACCGCGTTTTATAATGCTTGCGTTGCAACCTAAAAGAGGAACATATGGCTCATAACGACAAACCCGAAAGCGCAAACGAGGCGCAGGATCATTCCCAACCGCTCGACGCCGGCGGCTTTTTCTCCCTTAACGACGTCATCATGGCAGGCAGGCATCAGCTCACCCGCTCCGAGCATCTCTTGGCTGTCGACACGCGCCGCAACGTCCGCAACCTATTCGCGAGCGCCAAGTTGCTCATACTCGTCGTCATCGTCTCGCTCGCCATGGGCGTTGCCGCTTGGGCGTTTTTGGCCTCGCTGAATATCGCGACCGACTATCGCGAGCACCATGTGTGGATTTACGCGCTGCTTCCCGTTGTGGGCGTTGCCACCGCATGGGTGTACAAAAACCACGGTCTCGCCGCCAAGCGTGGCAACAACCTGGTCATCGACTCCGCTCTGGGCACACGCCTCATCCATATGCGCATGGCCGTCCTCACGTTTGTGTGCTCCACGCTCACGCACCTAACGGGCGGATCGGCCGGTCGCGAGGGAGCCGCGGTGCAGATCGGCGGCACCATCGCCAGCAACATCTCGAGCCTCGCCCACCTCGAAAAGCATGACCATCACGACCTCATACTCGCCGGCATCTCGTCGGCCTTTGGCGCCGTATTCGGTTCGCCCCTTGCCGGAGCTTTCTTTGGCATGGAGATGTGCTTTATCGGCAAGATCGACTACACCGCGGGCATTTACTGCCTGGTCGCCTCGTTTACCGGCTACTTTACGTCGCTTGCCTTGGGAACCGAGTACGAGGCGAATGTCATCGCCAGCGTTCCCAACATGACACCCAAAACGGTTGTCATCGTTGTTATCAGCGCCATTATCTTCGGTCTGACGGCACGCCTCTTTGCCTGGTCGGTTCGAACCGTCAAGAGCCTGTACGGTCGCTTTATCACCAATTACCTCGTTCGCGCACTCATCGGCGCGCTCGTGGTTCTCGCGGTCTATGCGATGCTTGACGCCTGGGAGTATGCCGGCCTTTCCACGTGGCTTTCGGGTGCCGGGTTTGCCGGCAAGACTACCCTCGCCGACGCCGCCATCAAGCTCGTCGTAACGGCGCTCACCCTGGGCGCGGGCTTCCAAGGCGGCGAGGTCACGCCCCTGTTTGGCATCGGCGCGGCACTCGGTGGCTGGATCGGTTGCCTTACCGGGCTCGACCCCAGTTTTCTGGCGGCTCTCGGCATGCTCGGCGTGTTCTGCGCCGGCCTCAACGTGCCCATCACCACCTGCATGATGGCCATCGACCTGTTCCACGGCACGGCCGCCGGGTTCTTTGTCATCGTGGCCTTTATCAGCTACCTAACCGCCGGACACCGCGGCGTGTACCCCGCCCAGCGCATCATCTCGCCCAAGCGCCGTTCGCTTATTGTGGATGAGGGTGGTACGGTAGCGGATGCTATCGAGCGCCACAACGACCTGATAGAGTAGATGTAATAATCGCCGTGCAGCCACAATCAGGGGCAATTCGACCTGAGCGCGACCGCACTGCCATGTCACACGCCGGGAGCCGCCCCATGCACGCAACTGATTTTGGTCGCACGCTCATCATCGCCAACCCAGCCGCCCAGTCGGGTGCGGCGCGCGAAGTTGCCGAGCGCCTGCAGCGCTTTTTGGACATGACTGCACGCGCATCCCAGTTTGACCTGGTGCTTACCGAGCACATGGGACACGCCAAAGAGCTGGCCGCCCAGGCAACGGACTATCGCACCGTTATCGCACTCGGCGGCGACGGCGTGATCCACGAGGTCGTCAACGGGCTTATGACGCAAAAGGAGGACACCCGCCCCGCTCTTGCCGTCCTGCCCGTGGGCTCCGGCAACGATTTTGCCCAGACGCTCGGCATCGACGATTTCTCCGGCAAGGATTTTGGCGCGCTGCTCACCTGCGAGCCGCAGCGTCAGGACATCGGGCGCATTCGCTCTTGGAGCCCTGCGAGCGGCAGCGGCGAGGCTACCGTTGAGTACTTCGACCAGACGCTTTCGATCGGCATCGATGCCGCCATCGGCCTGGGCACCACCGAGCTGCGCAAAAAGACGGGTCTCACCGGCGCGCCGCTCTACACCCTCTCGGGACTTGAGCAGTTTGGCCTACGCTATCGCAACTACCCCATGACCGTCAGCTTTGACGGGGCGCCCGCCGAGCGCGTGAGGGCGATCATCATGGCGATTCAGCTGGGTCCTACCTATGGCTCGGGCTATCGCATCTGCCCCGACGCCGACCCCTGTGACAGTATGTTCGACGTCTGCTACGCCTGCGGCCCCGTTCCGCGCGCGGTCGCACTTCCCATGTTCCTTTCGGCCAAAGATGGCCACCACACCAAGCTGCCACCGGTTCGCATGCGCCGCTGTCGCCATGCCGAGCTCACCTTTGAGGAGCCCGACTACCCCATCCAGGCCGACGGCGAGCCCGTTGTCGCCTCACGCATCGAGGTCGACATCCTCACCGGCGCCCTCCACGTCTGGCGCCCCACCCGCTAACCCCTCATTAGTTGCGGTGAAATAGGGACTGTTTATGCAGCTAAAGCCGCCAAACAGTCCCTATTTCACCGCAACTTATTGAGAAGATCATTCCTCCCCGCCCGGCTTGCGTCGGTTGGCCTTTTTAATGGCGTTGAAGTGTTTGTCGTTGAGCCTGCGCTGGCGAGAGCGCTGAGGCACCTTGGTCTTTACGCGTCGGCGCGGCGGACGTCCACGACGCTCAAGCTCAGCGCGCAGCTTACGCAGGCAGCTGCTACGGTTTTGGAACTGACTGCGGCTCTCGCGCGCCGTCACGGTAATCCCCGAAGGGATATGCTTCATGCGCACCGCTGAGTCCGTCGTGTTCACGCCCTGCCCACCCGGGCCCGTCGCGCGAAACACCTGCACCTCGCAATCGCGCGCCAACTCCTCGACCGACATCTCGGCATAGTGCGCATACTCGCGCCACCCCATCTTGTTCTCATCCATATCAACACCTCCCCTCATACAAAAAATGTGACAAAGGGACAGTCCCTTTGTCACATCGCATACCAATCGCTTGTGTCGCGCGCTTAGGCGAAGGTGATCTCGCCGGTCTCGCAGTCCATATCGGCGATACGGGCCAGGCTCTCAACGCGGAAGCCGCGCTCGCGGAGCTTATCGCCACCGCCCTGGAAGCCCTTCTCCACCGCAATGCCAATACCGGACACCTCGGCACCCGCAGCCTCGCAGATCTTGATTAGGCCCTCGAGCGCGCAGCCGTTGGCCAGGAAGTCGTCGATAATCAGGACCTTGTCGCCCTCGGACAGGAAGCGCTTGCCAACGATGACCGGGTACTCCTTCTGCTTGGTAAAGGAGTAGATGGTCGTGGCATACTGCTCGCCGTCGAGGTTGATGGACTGCGCCTTCTTGGCAAAGACAACCGGCACGCCGCCAAAATGCTGGGCCGCGATGCAAGCCATGCCAATGCCCGAAGCCTCGATCGTCAGGATCTTGTTGATCTCGACGCCCTCGAACAGACGGGCCCACTCGGCACCCATGTGGTCAAACAGCTCAACGTCGCACTGGTGGTTGAGGAAGGCATCAACCTTAAGGACATTACCGGCCTTTACGATGCCGTCATGGCGAATACGATCCTCAAGCTCCTGCATGGCGCAACCCCTTCTCGCGGCAACGATACCGCGCGATTAATAAACGTTGTTCGATAGTCTACCACGGACCGACCCCCGCCCGCCCCACAAGCCGCATCGCACCATAAAGCTGCAAGACCAGTAGATAGGCCCAATTCGTGGCATACAGCCTCCCAAGACGCTAATAGCGGACGCGGATCCTCACCAAACGCACCATGGCGAGCGCAAAGCCCACAGCGGCCACAGCCATGAGCACGTAGAACACCGAACGGAAACCAAACAGGAACACATCCGGACGGCCTGCAACAAAACTGGTCACGGCCTCGCCCATCGCCACGCTCATCTGCCCATACAGGATATGCGACGCCGCCGTAATGCCCACTGCCATACCCGCATAGCGCGCCAGGCTACCCAGGCTGCCCGCAAAGCCGAGCGCTTCGCGCGGAGCCGAGCCCATGTACAGCGAGTTGTTAGGACTCTGGAAAATCGACGTACCGCACGACATAAACGCGACACAGCACACGATCACAGGGATAGAAGAGTGCTCATCGAGCGTGCTTACCGCAAAAAGACCGCATACGTACACGCCCAGGCCGACCGCCGTGGGGCCCTCGCAGCCAACACGGTCCGAAACCGTACCCGAAAGCGGTCCGATAAAGGCATTCACCATCGGCAGTGCCAAAAAGAGCAGTCCGGAAATGTCAGAACCAAAGCCGTGGGCGTCCTGAAAATAGAACGGCAGAATAAACTCGGATGCGCCAATGCCAACGAACACGATGAGCATGCAGGCAAGGTTGATAGTGAAGGCCGAATTTGCAAAGCAGCGACGAGCAGCCTCGATCAGGGACATGGGGCGCTCGCCGGCCTCCGGCTTAACATGCGGCAGCGTGTAGAGCCCCACGATAAACGAGATGACGCCGATGGGCAGGTTGATGAGGAAAATGCTCTCCCAGGGAAAGCTTGCCACCAGCATGCCGCCGAGCACGGGGCCACACATCATGCCGAGGGCCACGAAGGTCGCAAGAATACCCATGGCACGACCGCGCTCGCGAGCCGGAAACGACTCGGTGATGATACCCATGTTGTTGGCCATGGCCGCCGCGCAACCGACGCCCTGAACGATGCGTGCCAGAATAAGAACTTCGAGCGAGGCCGAAAGGCCGCAAAGCAGCGAACCGGCCGTAAAGACGATTACGCCCAGCTGGAATACGCCGACCTTGCCGCGCACGTCGCCCAGGCGGCCAAACGGCAGCATAGCCACGCACGTCGCAAGCAGATACACCGAGCTCACCAGCTGAATGCGATCGAGGCCCACGCCCAGCTCCTTTTGCATCACGGGCAGCGCCACGGTCACGACGGTCGAATCCAGACACGACATAAACGTCATGATGAGCACGGTAAACAGAATCGCCCATTTGTTCTTGCCATGGGTGTCGCCCTCTAGAGCAATGTGCTCGCGGCGCAGCTGCTCTGCAGTTTTCTCCATATCCATCCTTTCGAGTGGCGCAACACAAAAACGGGGCCCCATCGCCTGCGAACAGTTGCGATTGGGGTCCCGCCTACGGAATCGGAACGAAAGGTCGCCGAAGCTTTCTGCCAGCATCGGCGCCTTGTGCGAACGCTAGCCTAGCACTGCTCGAGCGCCTGCTCAAGGTCGGCAATCAGATCGGCCGTGTCCTCGAGGCCGCACGACAGGCGCACCATGTCGGCGGAAATGCCACAGGCGATGAGCTCCTCATCGTTCATCTGGCGATGCGTGGCATTAGCGGGATGCAGGCAGCAAGTGCGGGCGTCGGCCACGTGCGTGGCAATCTGGGCGAGCTTGAGGCTCTTCATAAAGGTCTCGGCCGCCGCGCGACCACCGTTAAAGCCAAAGCTCACGACGCCGCAGGTACCGTTGGGCATGTACTTCTGAGCCAGGTCATAGTACTTGTCGCCCTCCAGGCCCGGATAGCTCACGAAGCGCACCTTGGGATGGCTCTGCAGGAACTTGGCAACGGCCAGGCCGTTCTCGCAATGACGCGGCATACGCACGTGCAGGCTCTCGAGCGAGCTGTTCAGGAAAAACGCCGCCTGAGGGTTCTGCATGGGACCGAGGTCGCGCATGAGCTGCGCGGTGGCCTTGGTAATGAAGGCGCCCTCGCGACCGAACTTCTCGGCATACGTCACGCCGTGGTAGCTCTCGTCGGGCGTGGTGAGACCCGGGAACTTGTCCGCATGAGCCATCCAGTCAAACTGGCCGTGGTCGACGATCACGCCGCCCAGGTAGGCAGCATGCCCATCCATGTACTTGGTGGTGGAGTGCGTAACGATGTCGGCGCCCCACTCAAAGGGACGGCACATCACGGGCGTCGGGAAGGTGTTGTCGACCATCAGCGGCACGCCGTGGTCATGCGCGGCCTTGGCAAAGCGCTCAATATCGAGCACGGCAAGGGCAGGGTTGGCAATCGTCTCGCCAAAGACGAGCTTGGTATTGGGCTCAAAGGCTGCCTCGAGCTCCTCGTCGGTGCAGTCGGGGGCAACGAACGTGCAGGTCAGACCCATGCGCTCCATGGTATGGGCGAGCAGGTTGTAGGTACCGCCGTAGATAGCAGAGCTCGCGACCACGTGATCGCCGGCACCGGCCACGTTAAAGATCGCGAGGAAATTCGCCGCCATGCCCGAGCTCGTGAGCATCGCGGCAGTGCCGCCCTCCATCTCGCAGATCTTGGCGGCAACCAGGTCGCACGTAGGATTCTGCAGACGGCTATAGAAGTAGCCCGACTCCTCCAGATCAAAAAGCTTGCCCATGTGCTCGGACGTGTCGTACTTCCACGTGGTGGACTGGTAGATAGGCACCTGACGCGGCTCCGCATCACCCGGGCGATAACCGCCCTGAACACACGTCGTACCGATGGTCTGCTCGCTCATATCCAACTCCCTTACTTGGGTTTTGTTTTATTCGGTTCACGATACCGCTACCGCACACCCCTCTCAACCCATCCCCAAGGTGGGTTATGAGACAAATTGATCAGGGTATTTATCTCAAGCCTTGGGCATTTGCTCGATAGATAAAAATGAGGCATACATGAAGCTCTCGATGATTACGTGCACCGTCACGGGTACCATAGGCGGGTACACCGTGACCAAGGAGACAACGATGAAGCAAATCGATACGGCCCAGCTCGACATCACCGCCTGTCAGGCGCAAGCTGCCGAATACCACGCCCGCGGCTTTAACTGCGCCCAGGCCGTCGCCTGCACGCTCGCGCCCGCCGTCGGGCTCGACCCCCAGATCGCCTTTACCCTCACCGAGGGCTTTGGTGCCGGCATGGGCGGCATGACCGAAACCTGCGGCGCCATCTCGGGCGCCGTGGCCATCATGGGCTTTGTAATGAGCGACGGCATGGAAAACCCCAAGACCAAGGGCCAGACCTACAAGCTGTCGCGCGAGATCGCCAAGCGTTTTGGCGAGAAGAACACGACGACCGTCTGCGGCACGCTCAAGGGCGTCGGATCGGATAAGGGTCCGCTCCGCAGCTGCCCTGGCTGCATCGACGATGCCGTCGCGATCGCCTGCGATGTGCTAAAGCAGCTCGCCGAGTAAACGGCAGCAACGGAAAAACAAAGGCCGGCGTGCGCTTGGGATCCATCCAAAAGTACGCTGGCCGTCGCCGTTAGAACTCGGCAAATTCGGGGGCGCCGACCTCAATCTCCTCGCGCCCCGCCATAAGCTCGCGCATCTTAGCGCAAAACGGCTCCTGCTCCCCCGCCTTAAACACCAAATGAATCGTCACGGCATCCGCGTAATCGGTATCCGAAACCTTGGCGCCCGAATCCTGCGCCAGGCGAAGCACCTGTTCGTATTGCGGATAGGCCACATGAACATCAACGGGCACAACGCTCGTCATCTCAACGATCTGTCCGGCCTCCTGAGCCGCGGCCACCGCCGCCTGCGTCGCCGCGGTATAGGCGCGCACCAAGCCACCGGGCCCTAACAGCGTGCCACCAAAATAGCGCGTCACTACGCAGCAAACATTTTTGAGTTCCGCGCCACGCAACACCTCGAGCGTCGGCATACCGCTCGTGCGGCTCGGCTCACCATCATCGCTCTGGCGCTCGCGTCCATCGACTAAAATCCACGCGGGAACATTGTGTCGAGCGTCGTAATGACGCTTGCGAACCATCTCGATAAAGGCATTCGCCTCATCCTCGGACTCAATATGGACCAGTTGGGCAATAAAACGGCTCTTGCGGTCCACAAACTCGCCCGAAGCCTCAATATTCGATTGCAGAGTAAAATAGCTGTCCAACAAAGCCCCTCAACAACAAGCAAAGCAACAAACAGCCTCAATAATACGGTAAAGACAGAACCGTTGTCCTCGCCGACAAGAACGGAAACGCCAATAATGCCGTCACCAACAGCGAGAACCCGTCAGCGCGAGCAAGGTGCCTTGAAAGACGAGGGCATTGACCTTATGGTCGTGCCCGAAGGCTTGTAAGGCAGATTGCCGCGCTGACGGGTTCGCAGCGTCAACATAGTTGCCAAGTGGGCCTATAAGCCGGGTTCTGTCGTGAACGGTCATTTATCTTGTCTGCACGTTACCGTGCAGCTCCACGCACGCTACCCGAACGCGGACCGGGCCGGCCCATAGCGTTCCTATTCGCGCTTGCTCCGGATGGGGCTTGCCAAGCCGCCGTGTTGCCACGACGCTGGTGGTCTCTTACACCACCGTTTCAGCTTTTCCCTTTACGCCTTGCGGCGCAGGTGGGAGTCTTCTTTTCTGCGGCGCTTTCCGTCGGATCACTCCGCCCGGCCGTTAGCCGGCATCCCGCCCTCTGGAGCCCGGACTTTCCTCACGCGTACTGCAAGCAGCACATCGCGCGACCGTCTGGCCCACTCAGCAGTGCAAGAGTGTAACACACCGTTGCCGCAGGCAATGGCACAACGCAAACGCTCGACACGATAAACCAAGAACCGCCATGCGCTACAATGGTCCTGTCGATGGGCAACGTCGTCAGTCGAGACGCGACCGCGCTCCGCACCCCTCCGTCTACTCGGTGCGTTCCCGCCTCCTCCCCGAGGCGGGATGTCGGCATTTTTTCATGCACCGACAACCCAATAGCAAGCAGACAGACCGGACAGCATTGCGCACGGGCAGCATCGCGTACCTCAGCAACAAATGCAAAAAGGGACCCGTCCATTGCGGACGGATCCCTTAAAACAAGTGATCGTCAAACCGATTTACTCGGCGTCGGTCTCCTCGTCCTTCTTCTCGGAAGGCAGCGGGGTGACCTCGATCTCGACGCCCAGAGTCTCAGCAGCGGACTTCATGGACAGGGAGATACGACGACGGTCGAGGTCGATCTCCATGACCTTGACCTGAACCTTGTCGCCCACGTGGGTGACCTGAGAAGGCTGGTCGACGTGCTTGTTGGCCATCTCGGAGATGTGCACCAGGCCCTCGATGCCCTCGCCCAGGTCGACGAAAGCGCCGAACGGGACAAGCTTGGTCACAGTGCCCTCGACGATAGCGCCGACGGGGTACTTCTTGACCAGTGCGCGCCACGGATCCTCGGTGGTCTGCTTGAGACCCAGGGAGATGCGCTCGCGGTTGAGATCGACGTCGAGAACCTCGACCTCGACCTCCTGGCCGACCTTGACAACCTCGGAAGGATGGTTGACGTGGTTCCAGGAAAGCTCGGAGATGTGGATGAGGCCGTCGATACCGCCGAGGTCGACGAAGGCGCCGAAGTCGACGATGGAGGAAACGGTGCCCTGGAGACGCATGCCAGACTTGAGCTTGGACAGGATCTCGGAGCGCTCGGCCTTACGGGACTCCTCGAGCACGACGCGACGGGAGAGGACGACGTTGTTGCGGTTGCGGTCCATCTCGATGACGCGGGCCTCGATGCGGGTGCCCATGTAAGAGGTGAGGTCCTTGACGCGACGGAGGTCGACGAGGGAAGCGGGCAGGAAGCCACGCAGGCCGATGTCGAGGATCAGGCCGCCCTTGACAACCTCGATAACCTCGCCCTCGACGTTCTCGCCGGAGTTGAACTTCTCCTCGATGCGGTTCCAAGCACGCTCGTACTCGGCACGCTTCTTGGACAGGACCAGACGACCGTCCTTGTCCTCCTTCTGGAGAACCAGGGCCTCGATGGGATCACCAAGTGCAACGATGTCTGCAGGGTTAGCGTCCTTACGGATGGACAGCTCGCGGACCGGGATAACGCCCTCGGACTTGAATCCGATGTCAACGAGCACCTCGTCATGCTCGATCTTAACGACAGTGCCGTTAACGAGATCGCCCTCATCAAAGTCGGTAATCGTACCGTCGATGAGGTTGTTCATCTCCTCCTCGTTGACATCGTCAAGAGAGAAAATGGACGAGTTCTGAATCTCACTCAAAGGTGGACCCCTTTCGAACTACGGGGCCCCGATTGCTAGGACCTACAGAAGGGTGCGACAAGCACACAACGTTTAGGAACACTCGGGAGCCGACAGATACTAATGTGACGCTTATGCAATCACGTTCGTATAGGTTACGGGGAAATGGGTTCGATTTCAAGCGTGAACTGCGTTTTTTTACTCGTGTGGAGACTTTTTCGTAATCTTATGGACAGCCGTCTCCACAACTTGACGATAAGCAGTTTGCCCATACGCCTTTGAGGTAAAGTATCCGGAGCCAACGATTCTGGAACTATTTATCGAGAAAGGTGCCCGCGTGCTCGAAGCAGTCGTTTTCGATATGGACGAAACGCTTCTTAGCATCAACCTCAACGCATTCATCCTTCGCTATTTTAAGGATGTCTCGTCGATGCTCGCGGATATCGGTCGCCGCAGCCACGGTGGCACGATGGCACGCCTCGGCACCATCTTGGTCGACCTCAACGCCAATCGCCGAAGCGGCACGGATAATCGCACCAATCTGGAGTTCTACCAAGAAGAGGTTGAGCGCCGGTGCGGCATTTGCCTCTCGGACCCACTTATCTACGAGGCGTTTACCTACTACGACCGCGAAGTCCTGCCGTACAAGAACGACGATGTCATCAACGCCCACGCCATGCCCGGCGCACACGCCGCGCTTCAGGCCGTACAGGATGCAGGACTGCGTTGCGCGCTCTTTACCAATCCCAGCTTTCCGCAGGGGGCCATCGAGTGCCGCATGGGTTGGGGCGATCTGGCCGACGTCCCCTTTGAGCTCGTCACGCACATGGGAAACACCACCCGCTGCAAGCCCGATGCCACCTACTATCTAGAGCAGCTTCAGGTGATGGGGCTCGAGCCGCACGAGGTCCTCATGGTGGGCAACGATCCCAAACGCGACTTCCCCAGCCCCGCCTGCGGCATTCAAACTGCCTATGTTGGCCAGGGAAAACCCAGCCGAGCCACCTGGCACGGAACCATGGAAGACTTCGCCCGCAACTTCAACGCCGTAATCGAGGCCTTCTACGAGCACCAAGTAGCCAACGAACTGTCTTAGGACCCCTCGCTCCAAACAAAATAACGCCGCAGGTTGAGCATAAGTCAGCGAAAACGCCCCTAAGCGAGCAATGTGCCTTGAAAGAGGAGGGCATAGGCCTTCTGGCCATGCCCGACGATTGAAAGGCAAATTGCCGCTTAGGGGCGTTTGCAGCGTCGACTGGTTACGCGGTTTGGTAAAACCGCGTAACTAGCAGACTCGAGTCTTGCCGATCATGATGTTGAGGATCTCGACGTCGGTATCTTTCATGCCCACGCGGCCCACATAGCCCATGCTGGCAATCGTCTGCTCGACGGTATCCTGAATGAGGCCCTCGCCAGCGCGGAAACCGCGGCCCTGCATGGCCATATCGTGGCCCAGAATCGCAGCATCGACGGCGGCGGAAATCTTGGCGGCACAGCTTGCCTTGGCGCCATCGCACACGATGCCGCCAACGTTACCGAGCGTGTTCGAGACCGTCGCGCCGATCTGCTCGTGCGTGCCACCGCACAGCCAGGTAATGGCAGCACCGGCACCGCATGCGGCGCAAATGGCACCGCAAAACGCCGAGAGCGCACCAATATAGCTCTTGATATGCACGGCGATCAGATCGGACAGCATCACGGCACGAACCAGGCGTTCATGGTCGCAGCGCAGGTACTCGGCATACTCCATAACAGGCAGCGCGCAAGTAATGCCCTGATTGCCCGAGCCGCACACGATGGCGACCGGCAGCGCGCAGCCGTTCATGCGGGCGTCGGACCCAGCGGCTGCACGGGCACGGGCACGGCAGGCGACGTCATCGGCACGTGCGCCCAGCAGTGTGCGGCCCACCTCGGCACCCCAAGCGTGCGCCAGGCCCTCGGCACTGATTGCGCCATTCAGCTCAATCTGACGCTCGACGGCAGCGCGGGCGTCCTCAATGTCGCCGTCCTCGATAAAGTCGATGATGGACTCAATCGACATGGGCGTGTCGGCGTTATCTGCCGCACGCTCGGCCACGACGCGCTCGGCGCAGGCGGCACACTCCCCCGCCGACTTGCCGCAAACCGGAATACCGTCGAGCGTATGGCACGTGACGTTGGTGTGGTGATCGGTAATCTCGACGACCGCGGTATGGCCTCCGGCCGTGGCAGTCACCTTGATGTAGAGGTTGGGCACGCCCTCGACAAGCGACACATCGCAGTAGCCGGCGTCAGCGAGGAGCTCGGCCACGCGTGCACGGTCTTCATCGTTAACGCTCTCGAGCACCTCGAGCGCGCTCTTGGCGTCACCGCCCACGGCACCCAGCACGGCCGCGGCCTCAATACCGTGCATACCGCCCGAGTTGGGCACGGTCACGCTTTTGACGTTCTTGATGATGTTGCCCGAGCAGGCAACGTCCATATGATCGGGTTCACAGGTGAGCGTCTGGCTCGCCAACGCCGCTGCATAGGCAACGGCAATGGGCTCGGTGCAGCCGAGTGCACAGACAAGCTCGCGGTTCAAAACATCGCAAAACGCGGCATCGCGAAGGGAATCGGTAGGCATAGGTATCTCCTGCTTGCATAACGGACTGGACTCTCGATAATAGTTAACTCTATTTATTTGATAACAATGCATCAAAAACCGCAACCATGGTTCCGGCGGACAGTGCTCGAGCACAAATTGGCTGCATTATTCATGAGAAGCCGATCTTGTTGCATGCTAAAGCGTTTGACCAAAAAACGCCCGAGCGTTTACGCAAGAGTCGCGCTATCATGCAGTCGAACGCGGTAAACACCTTTAGCATTTGCGCCGCACAGACCAGAGAGGAACCATCCATGAAGATCGGTATCGGTAACGACCACGCCGCCGTCGAGCTCAAGAACATCATCTCCGAGCACCTGAAGGAGCGCGGCTGCGAGGTCGTGAACTTTGGCACCGACACCTCCGAGAGCTTTGACTACCCCATCGCCGGCTACAAGGTGGGTAAGGCCGTTGCCAACGGCGACGTCGACCTGGGCATCCTGATCTGCGGCACCGGCGTCGGTATCAGCCTGGCTGCCAACAAGGTAGAGGGCGTGCGCGCCGTCGTGTGCTCCGAGCCCTTCAGCGCCAAGCTCTCCCGCATGCACAACAACACCAACGTGCTCGCCTTTGGCGCCCGCGTCGTGGGCTCCGAGCTCGCCAAGATGATTGTCGACGAGTGGCTCGACGCCGAGTTTGAGGGCGGTCGTCACGAGCGTCGCGTTAACCTCCTCAACGAGATCGACCACACGCGCGGCCTCAAGGTCGTCGACGAGGCCTAAACTACTCAGCGCCACAAGCTAACAGCAGGGGCCCGCTCGGAACTCATGTCCGAGCGGG
>NZ_JADNNH010000033.1:0-28462 GCF_015556945.1 Collinsella aerofaciens
AAGTCATAGATGCGGGCGTGTTGGCTAAAATGGGTCGGCCGGGATTGGTCAATCTCGGCCGACTATATTTGGCTAAAATAATCCGACGCTAACACTCCTTCCAGCGGTTTTCTATCACACGACGGTTTTTCGGCGGAACTCGGCATGCTTTTGTCAGCATTTGGTTTGCTTCCCGTACTTACCCGCATGATGCCCCGGTAGATAATCGGCCATGCCCGCAATCCGCACGGCCTACGGTCGAAACCAGGGGAGGCCACATGGACGAAATCGTCTGCGCAAACACCGCATTCCGCTACTGGCGCTGCCCACCGCAGGTGCATGACCTCTACCCGCGCCTACCCAGCTCCGATGACGGCTGGCGGGCCCTATCCCAAGCCCCCTTTCGTAACCGATGTCCTCAAGACCCCGATTATCGCTGTTGCTTCGCCAGGTTGTTGTAATCACCACTCAGGATTGCGCTCCACTATTCGCTGGGAAGGGGCTTCGGATACCGGCACAACAACCGACACTCATTTAGGCTTTAGCGTCACCAATCCGCTTAACACGTTATTTACTATGACACGCTTTGTGTCCCAAATAGATCTCGTACTGGCTATGTACGAACTTTGCGGCTGGTTTTCTGTTTTCGAGCCGACCCCCGCTGTCGAAATGCAGTTAAAAATCGCGTTAAAGGAGAATCGCAATTCCAGCACGCAGGATCCGTTCGAACTTGGAGAAGGCGAAGACGAGATTCCTTGGAAACGAGTTTATGCCCGCACAACCGTAAAGGTCCCAGTAAATGAAGGCCAAACGAACAATCGCGAGGATGGAAGAGAGGTTACGAAACTCAAAGGTACTTCGCTTTGGATGAGAAAGCCACTCATCGAACTGAGCGACTTGCATCGATTCGCCGAAAAGGTCAAAAGTCAAATGTGGGGAAAGCAGTTTTATGATGCCGCTCAGCAGGTTATCGGCATTGCTGCATCTCCACTCGAGGTCGCGGGGGTCCTGCTTCTAAGTCGTTCTCAACGTCTAGGTGGTTCAGGATTCAGATACGTATACCTCAACGATTTAACCCCTCTATCCGAGGAAGCCCAAAGCATCGCAGGTCAAAAGGTTTGCTACGGTGACATCGTGATTGTAAACCCAATCCTAATGAAGGCAGCAATTATCGAAATCCAAGGTGAGGTCATCCATGGGTCAGGCGCGGTACTTGACCAAGATGCGGAGCGCATGACTGCGCTCCAGAGCATGGGTTTCGATGTGTTCTTGGTAACCCACGATATGCTTAACGACAAAAAACAGCTAGACGCCATAATCAAAAGCGTCTGCAGTCGTTTGGGGATTCGATATAAAGCCAAATCCGAGGCAATGAAGCGCGCCGAGACGCGACTGCGAGCAAATGTTCTGTGCAACTGGTTGGAACTCGGAAATTAGCCGGCGACAAGGCGCTAGAACGACCTAGTTTTCCTGCTAGTGAATTAGTATCATTTCAAAACTATGCCGGATTACGGGGCTGGACCTGGACCGGCCGTCCATACCCTGCATTTCGCTGAATGCGCAAGTCATCTACCTGCGGTTTTGATTTTACCGATTACGGCATGCTCGGGGGTTCCCGGCCTGGCCCCGTAAACCGGCATGGTTTTGAAATCGCCGGGTCGGCGGGAGCGCGATTGGCCCCGATAATGGGCCCGGCGCCGGCGGGATGGTCGTTGGGCGGATGGCGGCCCGTGGGGTGGAAGCGAAAACCGGCGAGCGGCGGAGCCCGAGATGCCCTGGGCGCGCCCCGCGGGCCGGATCCGGCATCGCGGGTCCCTTGCCCTCGAGTCCGTGCCGCGCTCTCGTCCCAGCGGCGCCCGCGCCCCCGGAAAGTTTTTCCAAAATTGCCCTTGCATCGCCGTGAGAGTTCCCGTATAGTACTTTTTCGCACGGGGGCGTAGCTCAGCTGGGAGAGCGCTTGACTGGCAGTCAAGAGGTCAGGGGTTCGATTCCCCTCGTCTCCACCCGAGCATTGATTGAGGCTCCAACGCAAGTTGGGGCCTTTTTTCATATTGGCACACAAGGTCAAAGGCGGCACCATGATCCTCCTGGTCGACAAGATCGAAAAAAGCTTCGGCGCACGCGTCCTCTTTAGCGGCGCGTCCTTCCAGATCAACCCCGGCGAGCGCTTTGCGCTCGTGGGACCCAACGGCGCCGGCAAAACCACCATGCTCAAGATCATCATGGGCATCGACAGCCCAGACGCCGGCCAGGTCCAGTACGCCAAGGACTGCCAGGTAGGCTACCTAGAGCAGGAAACTAATCTGGAGCAAAAGGACACCACCATCCTTGCCGAGGTCATGGCCGCCGCCAAGGAAATCCGCCGCATGGGCGAGCGCGCCAACGAGCTGCAGGCCCAGATCACCGAGCTCTCCGAACAGGGGAAGGACGTCAACGCGCTCCTCAACGAGTACGGCCAGGTCCAGGACCGCTTTGAGCATCTGGGCGGCTACGAGCTCGAGAGCAACGCCCGTAAAATCCTGTCCGGCTTGGGCTTTAAGGTCACCGACTTTGAGCGCCCGTGCTCCGAGTTCTCGGGCGGCTGGCAGATGCGCATCGCGCTGGCCAAGCTCTTCCTGCGCCACCCCGACCTGCTGCTCCTGGACGAGCCCACCAACCACCTGGACCTCGAGAGCGTCCAGTGGCTGCGCGGCTTTATCGCCAACTACGACGGTGCCGTCCTCATCGTAAGCCACGACCGAGCCTTTATGGACGCCTGCGTCGACCATGTCGCCGCTCTCGAAAACCGTCGCGTGACCACTTACACCGGCAACTACAGCAGCTACCTCAAGCAGCGCGAGGACAACCTGGAGCAGATGCGCGCCAAGCGCGCCGCCCAGGAGCGCGACATCGCCCACATGCAGGTCTTCGTCGACAAGTTCCGCTACAAGCCCACCAAGGCCGCCCAGGCCCAGGAGCGCATCCGCAAGATCGAGCAGATCAAAAAGGAGCTTGTCATCCTGCCCGAGGGCCATAAGCACATCGAATTTAAGTTCCCTGACCCGCCGCGCTCCGGCGACATGGTCGTGGGGCTCGAGGGCGTCTCCAAGTCCTACGGCAACAAGCACATCTACAGCGACATCGACCTCAAGCTCTACCGCGGCGAGCACGTGGCACTCGTCGGCCCCAACGGCGCCGGCAAGTCCACGCTCATGAAGATCCTCGCCGGCCTGGAGCCACCCACCACCGGCACCCGCGACCTGGGCACCAACGTGGGCGTGGCCTACTACGCTCAGCACGCACTCGAGGGCATGACCGAGTCCAATACCGTCCTGCAAGAGATCGACACCGTCACGCCCAAGTGGACCGTGCCGCAACAGCGCAGCCTGCTGGGCGCCTTCCTGTTTAGCGACAACGACGCAATCGAAAAGCAGGTTCGCGTCCTCTCCGGCGGCGAAAAGGCGCGTCTGGCCCTGGCCAAGATGCTCGTGGCGCCCGAGGCGCTCCTGTGTCTGGACGAGCCAACCAACCACTTGGACATCGACTCGGTGGACATGCTCGAGAACGCCCTGCAAAACTTCCCCGGCACCATCGTGCTGATCAGCCATGATGAGCACCTGGTACGCGCCGTGGCCAACCGCGTGATCGACATCCGCGATGGCAAGGTCACGGTCTATGACGGCGACTACGACTACTACCTCTACAAGCGCGAGGACCTCGCAGCCCGCGCCGCCGCCGAGGCGGCAGGGGAGAGCGCACCGGCCGCGACCAAGTCCGCTAAGGTCACCGCGGCCCAGCCCGACACCCCCGCCACCGCCTCCAAGCCCGCCGAGGGCAAAAAGACCAAGGAGCAAAAGCGCGCCGAGGCCCAGGCCCGCGCCGCACTCAACAAAAAGCTCAAGGGCGTGCGCAACCAGCTCAAGAAGATCGAGACGGAGCTCGATAAAAAGCGCGCCCGCTATGACGAGCTTATGGAATTGATGGCAAGCGAAGAGCTTTATGCCGATCAGGATAAGTTCAACGCGGCGCTGGGGGAATATAACGGCCTTAAGCAAGAGCTTCCCAAGCTCGAGGACGAATGGCTGGAGCTTTCCACCCAGATCGAAGAGGAGACCGCGCATGAACTCTCGTAAGGCCACTGCGGTGGCGATGAGCATCATCGCCACCGCCTGTCGCATCTGCGGCATCTTTATGAGCGCGATGACCGTGCTGCTGTGTTTTAGCGGCCTCACCGCCAAGCTGCAGATCGTGGGCTTTGTCGTTGAGCTTTCGCGCGCACTGCCGAGCGCCATTGCAGGCTACGGCGTTATCACCTCGCCCTTTGGCGGCGTGTTCCGCCTGGATTATGCCATCGTCGCCGTCATTCTGTTTGTGGCCGACTACCTGCTCACGCGCACCTCGCGCCGCGTCCGCTAGGGGAGCACCATGTCCAGCAGCTACCTCATGAACCTGCTCGCCAGCGCGATTGCCGTCATCGTGGGCATCGTTATCCACGAGAGCGCGCACGCAGCCGCGGCCTGGGCACTCGGCGATAAGACGGCCCGTTCGCGCGGACGCGTCTCGCTCAACCCGCTCAACCATATCGACCCGTTTGGCACCATCATCCTGCCGCTGCTCATGCTCGCAGCCGGTGGCCCGGTGTTTGCCTTCGCCAAGCCCGTGCCCGTCTACCTCAACAACCTCAAGCACCCCAAGCGCGACGAGGTCCTGGTGAGCGTAGCCGGCCCCGCATCGAACATCGCACTCGCGTGTCTTGCTGCCGCCCTCATGCGCCTGACCTATGGCAACCTCTACACCAGCATGTCATTTGCCCTGGCGTCGCAAATTATGAACTTCGGCGCCACGTTTATCGTGGTCAACTTGTCGCTCGCGTTCTTTAACCTCATCCCGATCCCGCCGCTCGACGGCTCATCGATTATCGTGCCGTTCCTCAAGGGCAAGGCGCTCGCCAACTACTACCGCCTGCAGCAATACGCCATGCCCATCCTCATCCTGGTTCTGTACCTGTTGCCCATGTGGACCGGCATCGATGTGATCGGCCGCTATTTCGACGTTACCGTGTATCCACTTGCTGAGCAGCTGCTTAACTTCGCAATCGCCGGTATCTAAGGTAAACTAACAGGTCGACCGTGCAAAACGGTCGCAACATGCACCCAAACCGCGCCGCGAAGGCGCCGTCAAAGGAGGTCGAAGATGTCGTATCGCGTGTCGACGCAGGTCTACAGCGGACCGTTCGACCTGCTGCTGCAGCTGGTAACCCGCCAAAAAGTAGATATCGGCGCCATCTCCATCAGCGAGGTGGCCGAGCAGTACCTTGCCGAGGCCGAGCGCATCGAGGCGCTGGACCTGGACGTGGCGAGCGACTTTTTGCTGGTCGCGGCAACCCTTTTGGACATCAAGGCTGCCTCTCTGGTGCCGCAGGAGGCCCCGCGCAAAGTCGATGACGACGATGACGAGTTCGACGAAGACCTTGAGGAGCTCAGCACGCTTGACGGCGACGCCCTGCGCGAGGTCCTGATCCAGCGCCTGATTGCCTACAAGCAGTTTAAAGGCGCGGCTGCAGCCCTCGGTGCCCGCATGCAGGCCGAAAGCCGCATGCACCCGCGTGTGGCCGGCCCCGACCCCGAGTTCCTAGGCCTTATGCCCGACTACCTTGCCGGCATCACGCTGCGCGGTCTCGCCGTCATCTGCGCCGACCTGGACGGGAAGCGACAGACCTTCTTGCTGGAGGCCGAGCATGTGGCGCCACATCGCGTACCGCTCGACCTGACCGTGGCCTCGGTCGACCGCTTTACCACGGCGCACCAAACCTGCACCTTCCGTGAACTGCTGGACGGCGACGCCACCACCGAGCAGCTCGTCGTCACCTTCCTGGCCATGCTTGAGCTTGCCAAGCGCGGCTCGCTCACGCTGAGCCAGGACGAGATCTTTGGAACCATCCGCATCAACCGCGTCGAGGGCGCCGAGGCATACGTTCCCGGCGAGGGCCCCGAACTCACCGAATAGGAGCCGCAACCATGTCAACCCTTTCCACGCTGGAGGCAAACAGCCTCAAAGCCGCCCTCGAAGCGCTGCTGCTGGTGTCGAGCGACCCGGTGAGTGCGCCCGCGCTGGCCGGCGCACTGGATATCGCCCCCGGCGAGTGCGCGTCGCTGCTCGCCGAGCTCAAGGTTGAGTACGAGGAGGCCAACCGCGGCTTTCAGCTGCGCGAGGTTGCCGGCGGCTGGCGCCTGTTTACGCACCCCGCCTACCACGATGTGGTCGAGGCCTATGTGTTGAGCTGGGATACGCAAAAGCTGTCGCAGGCGGCGCTCGAAACCTTGGCCGTCATCGCATACCACCAACCCGTGACGCGCGAGGTAGTCAAGGGCATCCGTGGCGTCAATTCTGACGGCGTCATCGCGTCGCTCGTCGACAAGGGTCTGGTGCGCGAGCTCGGCCGCGACCCCCAGCGCGGTCAGGCCATCATCTACGGCACGACCAACGCCTTCTTGGAAAAGTTCGGCCTGCGTTCCACCCGCGACCTGCCCGATCTGGAGCAGTTTGCCCCCGACGAGCAGTCGCGCCAGTTTATCCGCGAGCGCCTGAGCGGCCGCAGTATTCAGTCCACGCTCGAGGAGCAGGCCGAGGACCTAGACGAAGAGCGCGAACTGCTCGATACCGATGTTGAAGATGTTGAGGCAGTCGAGGACTTGGAGACTCTGGTCGTCGACGTGACCTCGGAGGATTTGCATGACGAGGACTAACGAAGTAGGGGAGACGCGCGCCATGGGCAACGCAGTACCCGTAACCGACGCCCAGCCCGTCTATCCGCACACCATGCGCCTGCAGCGCTTTTTGGCGCGTGCGGGCGTGGCGAGCCGCCGCGGCTCGGAGGACCTGATGACCGCCGGCCGCGTGACCGTCAACGGCCAGGTCGCGACCGAGCTGGGCACCAAGGTCGATGTCGACCGCGACCACATCGAGGTCGACGGCATGCCCGTCAAGCTCAACCAGGGCGCCGTGTACCTGATGCTTTACAAGCCGACCGGCTACCTCACCACCATGAGCGACCCGCAGGAGCGCCCTTGCGTGGCCGACCTGGTCCCCCGCGACCGCTTTCCGGGACTGTTCCCGGTGGGCCGCCTGGACCGCGACACCACGGGCCTTTTGCTCTTTACCACCGACGGCGACCTGTCACAGGACCTGCTGCACCCGAGTAAGCACGTCTACAAGACCTATCAGGCGCTCGTGGACGGCCACTTGACCGATTGCGACTTGGAACCGCTCCGCCGTGGCATCGAGCTCGACGACGGCCTATGCCAGCCGGCGATCTGCCGAATCATTAACGCGCGCGAGGCCGAGGCCGTAGCTCCCCAGGGCGTCAAGCCCGGCACCACCGCCGTGGAGGTCATCATCCGCGAGGGCCGCAAGAACCAGGTCAAGCGCATGCTGGGCAAGATTCACCATCCGGTAATCCGTCTGCATCGCTGCAACTTTGCCGGCCTGGAGCTCGAGGGCGTGGCCAAGGGCTCGTGGCGCGAGCTCACCGACCGCGAGGTACAGGTCCTCAAAAGCGGCGGCATCCCGCCCAAGCAGGCGAGCGCCAAGTGCAACGGCGGCAAGCCCCAAGACACGCCCGCCAGCCGCACGCGTCACCACGGCAGCCACGGCTCCGCACCCAAGCGCAACACCTATCGCGAGCGCTACACGGGCTAGGCAACCCGCCGCGCCCCAACGCCCGCGAACCATACCTGCACGTCAACCATCGAAAGGAAGCATTGCATGATCGTCGCCATCGACGGCCCCGCCGGTTCCGGCAAGTCCACCATCGCCAAGGAGATCGCCCGCCAGCTTGGCTTTAACAAGCTCGACACGGGCGCCATGTATCGCGCCGTCACCTTCGCCGCGCTCGACCGCGGCATCGACCTGGACGACGAGGCAGCCATCGATGCCCTCGCCGAGCAGATCGAAATCCGCTTTACCAACGGAACCGGCGAGGATACGCGCCTGACCATTGACGGCCAGGACGCATCGGCCGCCATTCGTACCCCGCAGGTCGACGCCAACGTGTCCAAGGTCTCGGCCTATCCGGGCGTGCGCGCCGCCATGCTCATCCACCAGCGCCGCGCCGCCGAGGACCGCGATATCGTGGCCGAGGGTCGCGACATCGGCACCGTCGTGTTCCCCAACGCGCAGGTCAAGATCTTCCTGACTGCCGACCCGCGTGAGCGCGCCCGCCGCCGCGTGCTGCAGCGTCACCAAAACGACGCCCAGCCGCTCACGTCCGAGCAGCTCGAAGCCGAGGTCGACGAGACCCTCGACGCCCTTAAGCAGCGCGACAAGCTCGACAGCAGCCGCGAGGTCGCCCCGCTCGTGCCCGCCGACGACGCCGTGCACGTCGACTCCACCGCCCACACCATCGACGAGGTCGTCTCGATAATCGAGAACCTCATCAACAAAAGGAGGTAGCCCATGCGCCTGTTTAAGCAGACGCCCGAGGACTATTACAACGCCCCCTACGCCGAGTTTCCAGCGCTCATCCGAGGCACCGTCGTCGTAGTCATGGCCATCCTTTGGGCCTTCTCCAAGCTCATGTGGCGCTGGAAGGTCGAGGACGCCGATCTTCTGTTTGAGCGCCAGGAAGGCCGCGGCAGCGTGGTCATCTGCAACCACACCTCGATGGCCGAGCTCTTGGCCGTGGAGACGGCGCTGTTCTTTGGGGGGCGCCGCGTGCGTCCCATCTTTAAATCGGAGTTCGCCAAGACCAAGATCGTGCGCTGGGCCTTTAGCCGCGTAGGCGGCATCCCCGTGGAGCGTGGTACTGCCGATATGAAGTGCCTGCGCGCCGCCCAGCATGCGCTGCAGCGCGGCGAGGACGTCCTGATCTTCCCCGAGGGCACGCGCATCCGCTCGCGCGAGATCAAGCCCGAGGTCCACGGCGGTTTTGCGCTCATCGCTCAGATGGGCAAGGCACCCGTGAACCCGCTCGCCATCTGCGGCTGGTCCGACATCACGCCCGCGGGCAAAAAGATCATGCGCCCTAAGAAGTGCTGGATCCGCGCCGGCAAGGCCGTCTCGCTTTCCGACGCACCGGCCGGGCTTAAGCGCACGGAGCGCCTGGAATGGTTTGAGTCCGAGGCCATGAGCCGCGTCTACGCCATGCGAGACGAGCTATGCGCCGAGCATCCGGGCAGGTTCTAGCCATGAGCGAGAACGTTACGAACACTGCCGCGACCGCGTCCGACCAGGCAACAGCGCCTACCATCGAGATCGCAGCACACGCCGGCACTTGCTACGGCGTACAGCGTGCGCTCGATATGGCGCTGGCCGCCGCGCCGCAGGCAGGGGAGTGCACTCAGGTTCATACCTTGGGTCCGCTCATCCATAACCCCATCGTGGTACGCGAGCTCGCTGAGGCAGGCGTTGGCTTGGCCGAAACCCTGGATGACGCCGCAACCGGCACCGTGATCATCCGCGCCCACGGCGTGGTGCCGCAGGTAATCGATGCTGCCCGCAAGCGTAGCCTAAACGTGGTCGACGCCACCTGCCCCTACGTGAAGAAAGTCCATATGGCAGCCGAGCGCCTGGTGCGCGAGGGTTACCGCGTGGCGGTCGTAGGCGAGCCAGGTCACCCCGAGGTCGAGGGCATTCTTGGCCACGCCGGCAAAGATGCACAGGTCGTGAGCTGTGCCGCCGACGCCAATGCCTTGTCGCTCAAGGGCAAGGTAGGCCTCGTCGTGCAGACCACCCAGACCGCGCAGAACCTCGCCGAGGTCGTGGCAGCTATCACCCCGCGCGTGCAGGAGCTGCGTGTGATCAACACCATCTGCGCCGCCACGAGTGAGCGTCAACAGGCAGCAGCCGCACTTGCCAACCGCTGCGACTGCATGGTCGTCGTGGGCGGCAAGAACTCGGGCAACACCCGCCGCCTGGCGCAGATTTGCGCAGACGCCTGCGAGCGCACGTATCACATCGAGGAAACTTCCGAGCTCCAGGCCGCGTGGTTTACCGACGCTCACCACATCGGTATCACCGCCGGAGCCTCCACCCCGCAAGAACACATCGAGCGCGCCGTCACGCGCATCAAGGAGCTTTGCTGCTAACCATGGACCAGACCGTACCCGCATACGCCGCCGAGGTGGCCGATTACGGGCGCAGCCGCGACCCCGAGCCGGGTGAGGGCGCGCTCGTTAAGAACGTGCGTCCCGAATCGCCCGCATGGGATGTGGGTATCGAGCCGGGCATGCGCGTGCTCACGGTCAACGGCGAGCAGCTTACCGACATGATCGTGTGGCTCTGGGAGGCAGACGACGACACGGTCGACCTCGAGGTTTTCGACCCGCGCGATGGCACCGTCACCCCCGTGGAGCTCGATCGATTTCCCGGAGAGGATTGGGGTCTGGAGTTCGACGGCCCCATCTTCGACGGCATGCGTACCTGTGTGAACGCCTGCGTGTTCTGCTTTATGACGATGCTCCCCAAGGGCGGCCGCTCCACGCTCTATATTCGCGACGACGACTACCGCCTGAGCTTTTTGCAGGGCAACTTTGTCACGCTTACGAACCTCACCGACGAGGACGTGCAAAACGTCATCCAACGCAACATGAGCCCCATGAACGTGTCGGTCCACGCCGTGAGCCCCGATGTCCGCCGACGCATGATGGGCCGCAACGCCCAGCGCGGCATGGATGTGCTCGAGGCCATCATGGCCGCCGGCATCGAGATTCACGCGCAGATCGTGTTGTGCCCCGGCATGAACGACGGCGAGGAGCTGGAAAAGACCCTGCGCTTTTGCGAGGAGCACGAGCAAATCACAAGCCTGGGCATTGTGCCGCTCGGTTTTACCAAGCATCAGAACCGTTTTAGCTGGTCCTACAGCGACAAGCCCGAGCTAGCGCGCGAGACCATTGCCATGATCCGTCCCTACCAGGATCGTGCCTACGAACGCTTTGGCCGCCACACCTTCCAGATGAGCGATGAGTTCTATCTGGACGCCGGCATCGATCCTCCCGAGGCAGACTTTTACGACGGGTACCCGCAGTACTACGACGGCATTGGCATGATCCGCTCGTATCTGGACGAGACCGACGACGTGCTGGCTACCGACGCCGAGCGTCTGGCCCGCGTCCGCGAGGCCGTCGCCGCCCGCAACCAGCGGCTTCTGTGTCTCTCGGGCGCCAGCGCACGCGACACGGTGGCCCGCTTTGTGGAGTCGCCCCAGGGACTCGCCGGCACTGTCACGGCCATCAAGAACCGCTATTTTGGCGGCAACGTGGACGTGACCGGCCTCATCGTCGCGTGTGACATTCTGGAGCAGCTGCCCCAAGATCTGTCGGGGGTTATGCTCTTTGTGCCTAAGCTCATGTTCAACGCTGACGGCATGACGCTTGACGAGTATCATCGTGACGATTTACTCGCAAGCCTTACCAGTCGCGGCGCCGAGGTTCATGTGGTGTCGACCATGCCGCATGAGCTGCTCGATACCCTGGAGCACATCCTTGGCATTGCGCCTGCCGACTCTAACACTTCCACTGACCCTACCCATTAAAGGAGTGCAGATGAAACCTATCGTCGCCGTCGTCGGACGCCCCAACGTGGGCAAGTCCACGCTCGTTAACCGCCTGGCCCAGACCTCGGACGCCATCGTCCATGAGTCCCGCGGCGTTACGCGCGACCGCTCGTACCACACGGCCGATTGGAACGGCCGCGAGTTCACCATTGTCGACACGGGCGGCATCGAACCGCTCAAGAGCGATGACGTCTTCGCCACGTCCATTCGCGACCAGGCCCTCGCCGCCGCCGAGGAAGCCGCCGTCATCCTGTTTGTGGTCGACGGCCGCACCGGCGTCACCGAGGAGGACGAGTCGGTCGCCCGCATGCTCAAGCGCTGCGACAAGCCGGTCTTTCTGCTGGTGAACAAGCTCGACAACCCCGATCGCGAGAACGACAGCATCTGGGAGTTCTATTCGCTCGGTATCGGCGAGCCCACGCCGCTCTCGGCCCTGCACGGCCACGGCACGGGCGACCTGCTCGACGACATCGTGGCCCTGCTTCCGGAGGAAGAGGACGAGGTCGCCGATGAGTTCCCCGACGCGCTGAACGTCGCCATCATCGGCCGCCCCAACGCCGGTAAGTCTTCGCTGTTCAACCGCATCCTGGGCGCCGACCGCTCCATCGTGTCCAACATTGCCGGCACGACGCGCGACGCCATCGACACGGTCGTCGAGCGCAACGGCAAGCACTACCGCATGGTCGACACCGCGGGCATTCGCAAGAAGAGCACCGTGTACGAGAACATCGAGTACTACTCGATGGTCCGCGGCCTGCGCGCCATCGACCGCGCCGACGTGGCGCTGCTCGTCGTCGACGCCTCCGTGGGCGTCACCGAGCAGGACCAGAAGGTCATGGGCCTTGCCATCGAGCGCGGCTGCGCCATCGTGGTGCTGCTCAACAAGTGGGACCTGCTCGACGATGACCGCAAGCGCGAGGCCTGCATGGAGACCATCGACCGCCGTCTGGGCGTCATGGCTCCCTGGGCCCAGTACCTGCGCATCTCTGCCCTCACTGGCCGCAGCGTCGAGAAGATCTGGGCGATGGTCGACGCCGCCGAAAAGACGCGCTCGCAGAAGATTAGCACCTCGCGCCTCAACACGTTCCTCACCGATCTGCGCGAGTTCGGTCATACCGTGGTGGACGGCAAGCGCCGCCTGCGCATGCACTACGTGACCCAGACGGGCGTCAACCCGCCGACGTTCACGTTCTTCGTCAACCACAGCGATCTGGTCAACGACACCTATCAGCGCTACATCGAGAACCGCATGCGCTCGACCTTCGACTTTGCCGGCACACCCATTCGACTCTTCTTTAGGAAGAAGGAGCAAAAGGATGCATAATCCGATTCTGCTGACCGCCATCTGCGCCGTGGTCTCGTTCTTTATCGGGGCGATTCCGTTTGGCCTGATCCTGGGCCGCGTGTTCAACCACACCGACATTCGCAAGGCGGGCTCCGGCAACATCGGCACCACCAACGCGCTGCGTGTGGCCGGTCCCAAGGTGGCCGCGCTCACGCTGCTGCTCGACTGCCTTAAGGGCGCCATCTGCGTTGTCATCGCCCGTCCGCTCATCGCGAGCGTGGGCTATGGATTTCCGCCGAACATCATGGCGCCCGGAGCCCCCGGCGACTGGATGCTCGGCGTCATTTGTCTGGCAGCCGTATGGGGCCACATCTTCTCGCCCTACCTCAACTTCCATGGCGGCAAGGGTATCGCCGTGGGTCTGGGCGTTATCCTCGCCTGGTGCTGGCCCATTGGCCTGTCGCTGCTGGGCATGTTTATCGTGGCCGTCGCCATCACCAAGTTTGTGTCGGTGGGCTCGCTTGCCGCCGCCATCGGTCTTCCCATCGCAGCCTGTGCGGTCTTTCCGTACAGCAGCCTAGGCCTTAAGTTTTGCATGGCGCTGATCGGCATCACCGTGGTGTGGGCCCATCGTGCGAACATCAAAAAGCTCATGACGGGTAAGGAGTCCAAGCTCTCGTTTACCAAGCGCGTCACCGAGCCCGACGATAAGTAGGAGAGAGTCATGAATGTTGCGCTGATTGGCTCCGGCTCCTGGGGAACCGCCGTCGCCGGCCTTGCCGCCGAGCGAGCCGAGCGCGTGACCATGTGGGCCCACAGCATGCAGACGGCCGCCGGCATCAATTGCGAGCATCGCAATCCCCGGTATCTGGTGGGCTACGAGCTGCCCGGCAACGTCGTCGCCACCACGGACCTGCCGCAGGCGCTCAACGGCGCCGAGGCCATCATCTTTGCCGTTCCATCGACGCACCTTCGCAGCGTGTGCCACCAGGCGGCGCCCTTTATCGACGCCGATACCCCGGTGCTCTGCCTCACCAAGGGCATTGAGCCCGAGTCCGGCCTGCTCATGAGCGAGGTCATCGCCAGCGAGATCGGCAACGAAGCACGTGTCGCGGCGCTTTCGGGCCCCAACCATGCCGAGGAGATTTGCCGCGGCGGACTTTCTGCCGCCGTCATCGCCAGCGAAGACCCACAGGTAGGGGAGACCTTTAAGGACCTGCTCCTATCCACGGCCTTCCGCATCTACCTGTCGCAGGACATGACCGGCGTCGAGGTTTGCGGCGCCATGAAAAATGTCATCGCGATCGTATGCGGAATCTCCGCCGGCACCGGTGCGGGCGACAACACGCTCGCCCTCATCATGACGCGTGGTCTGGCCGAGATCAGCCGTCTGGTACACGCCCGCGGCGGTCAAGCTATGACCTGCATGGGACTTGCCGGCATGGGCGACCTCATCGCCACCTGCACCTCGGAGCATTCGCGCAACCGCACCTTTGGCTACGAGTTTGCCCACGGCGTGTCGCTCGACGAGTACCAGACGCGCACGCATATGGTTGTCGAGGGCGCCGTCGCGGCCCGCAGCGTGAGCGAGCTTGCCCGTTCACTGGGCGTAGACATTCCGCTCACCTTTGCCGTGGAGCAAACGCTCTACAACGGTGTTACTTTGGATAGGGCGCTCGAGATTCTTACCGATCGCGTCCCTTCTCAAGAGTTCTACGGACTCACCGACTAGCGCAGAAAGGCTTCTACCATGGGTTCCATCAAAATCGCTCCGTCTGTCCTTTCGGCCGACATGGCCAACCTCAAGGGCGAACTCGACAAGATCGCCGGTGCCGACTACGTGCACTTCGACGTCATGGACGGCCACTTTACCGGCAACCTCACCTTTGGCGTCGACATCCTTAAGGCCGTCAAGCGCTCCACCAACGTGCCGGTCGATGCGCACCTCATGGTGTCGAACCCCGACGAGACCGTCGATTGGTACGCCGATGCCGGTGCCGACATGATCACCGTGCACTACGAGGCCTCCACGCACCTGCACCGCACGCTCACGCACCTGCAGCAGCGCGGCGTCAAGGCCGGCGTGGTGCTCAACCCCGCCACCCCCGTGTGCGTACTCGAGAGCATCATCGACGTTGTCGACATGGTGCTGCTGATGAGCGTGAACCCCGGCTTTGGCGGCCAGAGCTTTATCCCGGGCACTCTGCCTAAGCTGCACGAGCTTACGGCCATGTGCGAGCGCCACGGCGTGTCGCCCCTGATCGAGGTCGATGGCGGTATCTCTTCCAAGAACATCGCCGAGGTCGTCAAGGCCGGCGCCAACGTGCTCGTAGCCGGCTCCGCCGTATTTAAGTCCGAAGATCCCGCTGCCGAGGTTGCGCTGCTGCAGAAGCTGGGCAACGAGGCTGCACAGGAGGCATAAACCCTTATGACCGCAGGTCAAAACCGCATACCCGTGAATCTTGACTATGCCGCCTCGACGCCCATGCGCGCCGAGGCGCTCCTTGCGCAGCGCGAATATGACGACAGCGAGCTTGCCGGCGTCAACCCCAACTCGCTGCATTCGCTCGGCCGCAAGGCCGCCGCGCGCCTGGAGGTGGCACGTCGCGAGATTGCCCGTAGCTTTGGCGCGCGCGTTCGCCCGTCCGAGATCATCCTTACCAACGGCGGCACCGAGGCCAACCAGCTGGCGCTCCTCGGTCTTGCCGAGGGCGCTCGTCAGCGCGACCGCAAGCGTAACCGCGTTATCGTATCCGCCATCGAGCACGATTCGATCCTGGACAACCTGCCGCTGCTGCGCGCCGCCGGCTTTACCGTCGACCTAGTGCAGCCCTGCCGTGCGGGCTACATCGAGCTTGCCGTGCTGAGCGACTTGCTCGGCGACGACGTCGCACTCGTGAGTATCATGGTCGCCAACAACGAGACCGGCGTGGTGCAGCCTATCCGCGAGCTTGCCGCGGCTGCGCACGCCGCAGGCGCCCTGTTCCACACCGATGCCATCCAGGGCTATCTGCATATTCCGCTCGATGCCGCCGAGCTGGGTGTCGACGCCATGTCCGTCGCCGCCCACAAGATTGGCGGTCCCGTTGCCTCCGGCGCGCTCTACGTTAAGACTCGCACGCCGCTGCGCCCCCGCATCTTTGGCGGCGGACAGGAAGCCGGACGTCGCGCCGGTACGCAGGACCTGCGCACGCAGCTGGCCTTTGCTGCTGCCGCCCGTACGCTGGTGCCCCATGTGGCCCATGAGCGCGAGAAGCTGCAAGCCCTTTCTGACAAGCTCTACGCCACGCTTACGGCCCATCCGCGCATTCACGCCACCATGGGCGACTACGCGCAGGCAGATCGTCTGCCGGGTATGGTTTCGATCTACGTCGACGGCATAGACTCCGAGGAGCTCATCATCAAGCTCGACGCCGCCGGTTTTGAGGTGTCGGCCGGATCGGCTTGCTCGAGCGGCAGCATGGACCCGAGTCACGTGCTCAGCGCCATGGGCATTGGTCGCGAGCAGGCGCTGGGCGCACTGCGTATTTCCTTCGATGACCGCGTGAACCCGAGCGATCTGGACGACTTTGCCCAGACGCTGCTCTCGATCGTAGGTGCCGCATGATCGTCGCCGAACTTGAGCGTGCACTGCTGGCACGCTATCCCAAGACGGACGCCGAACCCTGGGACCACGTAGGCTTATCCGTAGGCGACCCCGACGATGAGATCCGCGGCGTTGCCTGCGCGCTCGACGCGACCGAGGCCAACGTGCAGCGCGCCTTGGAAGCCGGCGCCAACGTGCTGCTGACGCATCATCCCATCTATATCAAGGCGCCCGAGGCTTTTTGTCCGCCTAGCGCGACGCGCCCCCAGTGCAGTGCGGCGCTCTACGAGGCTGCCCGCTGCGGGGTGAGTATCATCTCGCTCCACACCAACCTGGACCGCTCGCACGAAGCCCGTGTCTGCCTGAGCAAGCTGCTGGGTGCCGCACCCGTGAGCTCACTGGAGCACGTGGACGACCCCGAGGCCACCGGCCTGGGCGCGCTTGCAACGCTCAACGACCCGTGCACGCTGCGCGATCTTGCCACCCGTGCTGTCACAGCCTTCGGCAGCGACCCGCGTGTGTGGGGCGAAGCCGATCGCCCGTGCCGCACCGTCGCCATTTTGGGCGGCTCCCTGGGCGACTTTGGAGAGCTCGCTATCGCCGCGGGCGCAGATGTTGTCGTGACGGGCGAGGCGGGCTACCACGTGGCGCAAGACCTTGCCTTGCGCGGGCTGCCGGTGATCCTGCTCGGCCACGACCGCTCTGAGGAGCCGTTCATTGATATATTGATGAACTCTGCTGTTGACGCCGGGATCGACCCCCGTCATGCGATTAAAATACTGAACCCTTGCCAATGGTGGACTGTGACAAAAGGAGAGAACTTATGAGCGCCGGCGCTACGCTACTCAAGCTGCAACAGATCGATTTGGAGCTCGCCCGCAACAAGAGCGAACTTGCCAATATGCCGGAGCTCAAGGAGCTCGCTTCCAAGCGTAAGACCTACGCTAAGCTCAAAGCCGAGATGACCAAGCTCTACGCCCAGCGCAAGGACCTGGACATTGAGCTCGACGATCTCAACACCACCGAGATTCAGACCAACAACGCCATTGAGGCTGCCAAGAAGCGCCACGTCGACGGTTCCGACTACCGTGAGGTTCAGGACCTGGAGAATGAACTCGCAACCCTGGCCAAGCGTCTGGACAAGATTGAGCACACCCGCAAGGACGTCGTTGTCGCCCATAAGGAGGCGCTCGACCGCGAGGCCCGCGCACAGGCAATTATCGCCAAGTTCGAGGAGGGCGTGAAGGCCGATACCAAGGCCGCCCGCGCTAAGGCTGCCGACCTGCAGGCTCAGATTGACGCCGCCACTAAGGAACGCACCGCGCTTGCCGCCACGCTGCCGGCCGACGTGCTCACCGACTACGAGCGTCTGCTCAAGCAGTTCCGCGGCCTGGCCGTCGAGACCATCCAGGGCAACATCCCCACAGTCTGCCACACCGCGCTGCAGGCATCGTCCATGAGCGACCTCAACCACGACGGTAGGTCAATTACGCACTGCCCGTACTGCCACCGCCTCTTGGTACTCCCGAGCAAGGAAGCTTAAACGATGGCGGCATCCAACAATTCAATGCAACTTGAGGGAAAAACGATCCTGCTGGGCATTACCGGCGGGATCGCCGCCTATAAGTCGTGCAATATCGTGCGCCTGCTGCAAAAGCGCGGCGCGCGCGTCAAGGTCGTTATGAGCGAGCATGCCACGGAGTTCGTGGGGCCGCTTACCTTCCGCGCGCTCACCAACGAGCCCGTTGCCGTGGGCCTATTCGACGATCCCTCCGACCCCATCCACCACATTTCGCTGGCGCAGGAGCCCGATCTGGTGGTCGTTGCGCCCGCGACGGCCAATATCATCGCCAAGATGGCCAACGGCATCGCCGACGACCTTATCTCCACCACGCTGCTTGCGACGCCGCGACCCATCGTGATCGCACCCGCTATGAACAACGGCATGTGGAAGGCGCCGGCGACGCAGGCCAACATGACCACGTTGCGCGACCGCGGTGTCCATGTGGTGGGACCCGGCAGCGGCTACCTTGCCTGCGGCGACGTGGACACGGGGCGCATGAGCGAGCCAGAGGACATCGTCGAAGCCATCTGCGAGGTGCTCAACCCCGCGCCTCAGGACCTGGCGGGCAAGCGCATCGTCATCACCGCCGGCCCAACGCACGAACCGATCGACCCGGTGCGCTTCATTGGCAACTGCTCTTCGGGCAAGATGGGTATCGCCCTGGCGGGGGAGGCTGCTCGCCGCGGTGCTGCGGTCACGCTCGTGTTGGGACCGACATCGGTCGATGTTCCCCGCGACGTGGAGTGCGTACGCGTGCAGACCGCCGCAGAGATGCTCCGGGCGGCGCTGAGCGCCTTCCAGACGGCCGATGCGGCCATTTGTGCGGCCGCCGTTGCCGACTACACCCCCGCCACCCCTGCGGACCATAAGCTCAAAAAGTCCAACGAACGCTTGGATCGCATCGAGCTTGTCGAGACGGTCGACATTTTGGCCGAGCTCTCGCGCCAGAAGGGCGAGCGATGCGTAATCGGTTTTGCGGCCGAGACCGATAACGTTGTCGAGTACGCAGAGCGCAAATTGGCCCGCAAGGGGTGCGATGTAATAATCGCCAACGATGTCTCACGCGCCGATTCAGGCTTTGGGACCGACACCAACAAGGCCTGGATTGTGAGCACAACGGGTACGCAAGAACTTCCCGTACTAACAAAACCCCAGCTCGCAGATACAATTTTGGACTTGCTTCAAAATTTGTAAAAAAGTTCTTGCACAAGTCTAAAGTTTCGGGTTAATATACTCCCTGTTGCGAGCGAGAGCAGAGCAACAAACAAAAGCTTCGGGACGTGGCGCAGCTTGGTAGCGCACTTGACTGGGGGTCAAGGGGTCGCTGGTTCGAATCCAGTCGTCCCGACCAGAAGTTTGCAGGTCAGGCACCTAGTGCCTGACCTTTTTTTGTTTTAAGCAATTGCTTAATTTTGATTAAGCAACAGGACGCCAAAATCTAGCTGCGCGATATTCGCTTTTTGCGGTTACTTGCGTGTTTTGCACACGCTTGAGCCGATTTATTAACGCGATGTGAATCTACATACGCGTAGCTGGTATACAGCCGAGTACAGGCTGTATTTATCGCGGCGATTTACATAGGTATAGCGACTGTAACGAACAAGCGTGTCGCTGTATTTATTCCAGTAGTTCACTTGACCGGTGGACAAGTGAGCGATTGCAACGATATGCCAACCAGGATGGGCTCCATACGAGGACGCCGCAGGGGTAATGGCGGGGGAGTGCAGCAGGCGCTCTGAGAGCCGCTGTATGACCCCATTTCTCCTCAAACCGATAACCTATGCCACAAACATCAAACCGTTCGAGTAACCGCCAAAAGAAAAGCCCGCACAGGCCGTGCAGGCTTAACAGATGAATCTAGAAGCACCAAGCTGGGCAGACGCGATTCGAGTTCGTCGCGCCGTAGTTGTACGACGGATCGCCGTTGCTGTTGACATAGAGGAAGAGCGCAGAGGCGCTCGGATTCAAGGAACGCTCCCACCAAGCGACGCCAACACTCAGGCAATCGTTACCCGAATAATTGTTCGTCACCTTACCCTTGAAGGCCTCGTACTGGGTTCCTTCGTTTCCGATCCAAGAATAACCAGACCAGCCGCTATAAGGGGTCTCGACGATTTCGGAATAACTGAGCATGAACAGCTTGTCCGAGGTCGCCGTCACGGCGGCATTCTTGTCGGTTCCATCAACATTGTTCGTCAGCTTCCTGACCGGCTTCACCTTGGATTGGAAATCGGAGAGCATCAGGTTCCAGATCTCGCCGGAGTTCATCTTCGCGCGGAGTTCCGACTTCTCCCAGCCACCGGCATTGGTGTTGGTGGCGTTCACGCGAGATTTGATACCCGTCGAGGTGGCGAGGAACGTCAGACCCGCCTTGCCGCTACCATCGGCCAAGTCATCGTGGTTGATGCCGATAATCTTGTACTCGAGCGTCTGACCATCGGTGAGCTTCATCGAGAACTTCGTCCCTGCATTCATCGCGGCCTCCGCCTTGGCGAAGGCGGACGATGCCTCGCCCTTCGCGGCGATGTCCTCGGCCACGGCCTTCTGCTCTTCGAGGGTCCAGTCCTTCGCGTCCTTGGCGATAGCCGCCTGGACGGTCGCGGAATCGGTACCTGCAGACTCTCCGCCGGATGCGCCTCCCTCGACGCCGCCAACCGTCCCATTGTTCACCGTGTTGCCGACCAGGTTTAACTGGTTGCGGATGGCTCCGGCCACGCCGGTTCCCGCGAACACGATCACCAGGCCGATGACCGCGATGATCAGGACGTACTCGATGATAGATTGGCCTCGGAGGCGGGTTCTCCTAGGAGATACCCCCCCCCCGAAGGTTAATTGCCGCTGCATGCATTTGCAGCTCCCTTCGCTCAGGGTTTGTAGATACATCGCCGAGCGTAGGGCTATTTCAGATTTCTGCATCGGTCTTGCCGCAGCGGCAAACGTAATTAACTAAACGCCTTCGCGGCGCAATCAACCGCTCACTCAATCGAATTTGTTGCTCAACAAATTCGCAGGTGAGGACAGTAGAATTGGTGTTATCGGAAGTGACGGATGACCGCCGGTGTCGAAGCTGGCGGCCGAGAAGAAAGGACCGAAAATGAGAACTATGGAGCTGATAATCTTCTTCCTGCCTCTCCTGGCGATCGCCGCCAACATCTGCGGCGTGGCGGAGCTCGTTAAGATTGCCAGGGCCAAGGGGCATTACACCAATGACGCGGGAATCCTCTGGTTCATCGGCCTTTTCGGCACGGCGCTCATGGTCGGCCTGATCGTCTGCGCACTGCCAGACCGAGCTGCGCCGGCGCCCAGCGCAAAAACGGATGAAGACGCCCTGCCCGAGGTGTAGACATGTCAAAGTACAAGATCGTCTACCGCGACGCCAACCCCTCCTGGCAGGAACTCTGCCCCGTCAGGGTACTGGCCGTCCAGGTCTCCAGGGACACCGAGACGGGAGCTTGCTTCCTCCAGACAAAGATCGTCAACGTATCGACGAAACCCATCAGCCGCATAGAGTTCACGGTCGGGCTCGAGGGCGAGGGAGGGGAGACGGAGAACGTCGACTTCTCGCTCCTAGATGCCGACCTGCCCGCCGGCGAGGTGCTCAGGCCCAAGGCGGTGAGAATCAAGCTGTCTGTTATCACCGGCTCGCGTGCCGTTGTGACCCGAGCGGACTGCGAGACGTCCTTCGGCGACCCGGTCGACATCGATAGCCCCGCGCCACTCGCGCTCAACGGAATCGAGGAGTCGGAACGCGATGTCCTGCTCTCCGAGATGGGCGCCGATGCCTGCAAATGCTCGAGTGTCCATTCCGAGCACGAGGGATGGTGGCAGTGCGGCTGCGGGGCGGTGAACCTCAAGCGCGGAACCTGCTGGAACTGCGGCGCCGTGCGCGAGAAACTGGCGGATCTGGAAGATGCCGCGTTCCTGGATGAATCCAGAAGGGACAGGGTCTACAAGACGAGCGTCGCGATACTCGAGAAGGGCAACAGGAAGGAAGCTGAGGCCGCAAAGGAAAGCCTCGAGAGGCTGGCCGAGCAGGGATACGGGGACTCGGGCGAGAAGGCAAGAGAGGCCGGCGCGAAGATTGCGAACCTCTCCAAAAGGAGGAAGAAGATAGCCGTCGCGGCTGTCGCGGGCATCGTCCTGCTTGCCGTCATGGTCGCCATCTCGCCCCTGCCGTCCATGCTCGAAGCAAGGGCGGACATGAAGGCGGAGCAGGAGAAAATCGAAAGCGTCGCGATTGAGCAGACCGTCGAACTGGGAACATATTCGGGCGAGCTCTCGGCTTATACAGGAAAGGATATCGAGGGCCAACCGATTGAATGGATAGTCCTCCACAAGGAGGGCGACAGGGCTCTCCTCATGACCGAGCATTGCATCGATGAGATGGAATTCAGCGAGAATGGAGACGTATGGGACTTCAAGTCAAGCTCGCTGTATAGGTATCTGAACGGACCCTTCAAAGAATACGCCTTCAACGATGCCGAGCGCGGGATTTTAGCAGGCGACGTAACGATTCTAGACTCCTGGAGCGATTACCTTAGCGAGGATAATATGTACGCGACTCTAGCCGGCACGGACGTCCCCGAGGCATGGTGGGCTTCCGATATAGAGAAATGCGAAGACGATTCATATGGGGCCTACTACGCCGGTCAACCCTTGGCTAGTTACATTGACGAAGAAGGTGGCATCTCCTGCGGCGACCTCGGCAGCACGCAGGATTCGACTCTCGGAGTTCGCCCAGCCATCTGGGTCAAATTGAATTAGCAATCGATTTTTCCATCGGTTAAATTGTGAAGGTGGCTTCCGAACCATCGGGAGCTACCTTTATGCGTTCACTTGAACTTGGCTATTGCCGTGCCTTGGGAAGGATTACGCCGGGGGCATTCTTGTTGGAGTTGCCATGCAGTGTATTCGGGCTGACGTTTCAGTCGGAACAATCCAGATGAAGACTCCGGCACTGCTCAAACATTCCCGTTTAGTCATATACGTCACTGAAATCGCACTTGGCACCGAGACCAGTTACGTCCACATCCGCGTCCGGAACGAATCGAAGCGGTATCCCGTTTCAAAACGAAGCCTCGGTCCATGAAGGAGACTTTCCCATATACATAGATTAAGATAATACAGTGTATGACCAATATGAACTTGAGCATATTCCGTCCGTATTCATACTGGATGATCAAGGAAACATCATCGGCTTATCCGAAGGAGAGGAAGAACCTCTTGCCTTATTAAAGAAATACGCCGAATACAACGGATATAAAGCGGAAGGAGGCGACATCGAGTAACTATCAAAGGCCAGATTAAGGAGCCAGCCATGAAGAAATGCCTGCCCTCCATCGTCTCAGCAGCTCTTTGCCTCTCACTTGTCATGACACCATTTGTGCCCGTTGCGGCAGCCTATGCCGACGAGGGATCTCCCGCCGAGAGCAGCGAGACCTACGTCAGAGACAACTACGACGAAAATTACGATATATCCCTTTTGAGCGCGGACGCTGCACGGATTCATATTCCAAGGCGTGGTGCGATTCTCACGGATCTGCAAATAACCGCCCCGTCCCTCACAAGGTCAAGCTGAACGCGAAGGAGGAGGCTTGCCTGCGCGATCCCTACCTTGCTGGCACCGCTGAAGTTATCGCCGGTCTCGTGACAACCGGTCCTAGCGGCGGCTTTTTTGCAACCGCAATGACATCGTACCGACTTTTCATTTGCATGTTCTGAAAGGAAGTTGCCATGTTGTCGCAAAATCAATCGAGATACTTGAACACAATCGGCTTTGCCCTGCTTGCATTACTCTTTGCTAGCGACCTTTTGCTGAAACCGCCCAAGGAGCTCGTTTTGCTTGCCATAGACTGCATTTCCGCCCTTTACTTTACGGCAACCCTATTCGTCGGACTAAAGGAGAGGAAAAAAGGCGCAGTCGCTGCATCTGCCGTAGGCGTGATCATAGCCATTGCCTCATTCTTTATCTGACACATTGGTGATCTAGGGGCGATATCGTAGGAATACGACCGGGAGATCCGGGGCCAGATTGCCCGGGTTGCCCGGTCGGCTCGCGCGACGGCGCGGCGGTTCCACAGAAAGCTCTCCCGACTTCACGCCGTTTCTGATCGCATTGTAGACAGCCATCTCGTCTTCGCAGTCGGCGAGCACGCGGTGTGCGTCGTCGTTTTGGATGTCCAGTAAATCTCGAAGGTCCTCCATGCACCAGCGTCCGAGATTTGGCCATGCGCGTTGCGCGAGCTGATAAGTGTCGATTGCGATGTTGTGGTTAAAGTCCAGGCCAAAGCCGTCCCAGGCAGAACAGCTTTGTTTCCTTGATTATCACCTTCATCCGGACACTTCCCGCATTCATCCGTGTGTGTACGGATGAATGCGGGATTCAATACCCCGGCGGCCTGATCGGCAGACCGCCGGGAACTCTCACTCCTCGATAAAAGCCGGCACTCGGTTAGTCCTGCGCATCTTGAAATCGCCAGTCTCGTGGGAGACGTAGAGAATGCCGTCCATCCCATCTCGCGATGCATATGAAAGGTGAACAGAACCGCAATCCGCTCCATCATTGTCGAGAAGATCGAACGAATTCGGGTCGCTCGTTGCGGCCAAACGACCACTCAGACAAGAGCCATCGTCATTACAGATTTGCCATTCCATGTCTTCGCCTGCAAGAATCGCCATAGACGGCCTGGTCGCGCCATCGTTGACATACATCCCGTCTATGCCAAACCCATTTTCAGCGCCATCGATGAACGACTGCTCGGACCTATACCTCGCAAATGATGCACATAGCACCATTGCAAGACAAAGTACAGAGCCAACAATCGCTATCTTTGCATAGCTCTTGCCTATCATGTCATTCACCTCCCTCGTATGTATCGAGGTATTCCTGCTTGAGCGTCTGCGAGGACGACTCGGTCTTTTCCACGAGCGTGCCGGCCTCGATGAAGTAGAACGAGTTGGTGAGGTCTGCCAGGTCGTCGAGCAGATGGCTTGAGATGAGCACGCTGCGTCCCCGCGCCACCTCGCTGCGCATCGCGTCGCAGGAGGTTTTCCGCTTTCCCGGATCGAGGCCGTTCAGCGGTTCATCGAGGATGAGGTACGGGCAACCGGTCGCTATCGCCATGGCAAGCTTTACCTGCTGCTTCATTCCTGTCGAGAGTTTACGGGTCGGCTTGTCGAGATATGGGGAGATTCCGAGGGAGTCGCAGAGCGAGTCGATGTCGGCGGCCGATTTCCACGCCTCCCTAACGAAAGAGAGGTGCTCGCGGGCCGATAGCGTGGGATAGAGATCCGTGCCGCCTGAAGAGCTCAGGTAGACGAGTTCTGCAAATTCGGCTGATCGACGTTGGCAGATTCCGTCTGCCGCCAGGCTTCCCGAGCGGATGCGGGTGGGAAATTGGCCCGACAGCGCTTCAAGAAGGGTGGTTTTCCCCGAGCCGTTGGGAGCAACGAGGCCCGCCGCCGTTCCCGGGCTCAAGAAAAGCGATCCGATTGAAAGTATCGTCGTGCTCCCGTATCCCACGCTCGCGTCCAGAAGCTCGAGCCCATGGTGCTTTTTCGCGGGTCCAGGCTGTTTGGGCGAACGTGTCGCAACGGCGCCGACCGCAAAAAAGACCGCGACGTATGCCAGGGCCACGGCAAGCATCGATGCGCTGCCTGAACCGGAGCCAATGAATTCTGTCGGGAAGCATCCTACGTAACCCGTTGCCTCGATAGGCGAGAATACGGCCAGCGGCAGGAGATTGAGCGCGGCGTTATGCCCCAGTGCCGAATCGGACAGTAACGGGAATACCGGGGCCGCGACAAGCAGCGCGGAGGTAAGGGGGCCTGCGAGGACGCGCCTCGTTGCGGTCGATAGGACGACGGAGCAAACGGATATCAAGGTTCCGCCCGCAAGAAGCGCGATAAGCAGGGCTGTGAAGACGTTTCCCGCAGTCGTGGTGGTAAGCGCGCCGTCATGGAAGAAGGCGATCGGGTACCCAATTTGCCCGAAGCCGTTTAGGGCCAAGGCGTAAATACTCCCGGGCGCAAGGCCGGCGAGGAGCATCGCGGTCCCCGCGCCAATTATCGAAAACACGGTCTGGATAAGGCGCCGGAATTTGGGCACGGGCGCCTTTGCCGCCAGGGTCGCAGGCCTTGTGGCGCCGAGCACGAGTATCGACGAGAGAAGGAAGGGGATGAAGGGAAGGAAGGACGGCGCCTGGGCAATGGCGTAGGGCAGGAAGGAGAGGAACGGCAGGTCGTTTGCGGAGGCCGGGATATCCGCGATGCCGGAGCTGCTCAGAGCGCGGCAATATGCGAGCTCTGCGTCATTGGTCTCTCGGTCTCCCACGATGGACCCGGATTGGAAGCCTTCGTCCATGAGCGCGTAGTAGCTCTCGGCAGAATCGAGAAAGGCGGCGTCGGTTTGAGCGGCGAGGGCGGCGTTCGCGTATCTTGCAAGCTCCGCGTCATTTTGCTGCTCTGGAGATAGGTCTGTGCCGCCGGCCTGGGGCGCGCGCGTATTGAATGCGTCGACAAAGCTCTGCATGCCCTGTTTCATAAAGAAGGGCCCGTAGATGGGTGAATTGAACGCAATGGGGACGGAAAAGGCTGCAGCGAGAACGAGCGTACAAATCCATACGGCCTTGTCTCTTAGGATTAGTTTGAGAAGAAGTCGACAGTACATTTAGAAGCACCTACGTTCCTCAAAGAATTGTTAGATTAAAAGTAACAGACCGGATGAAGATGCGTGCGACGGGGGCGAGGCGAATGGCTGAGCGGTATCGATATGCGGGTTCAACGGTATTATATTGACCACATAGATTATTAACTTGCATTTCTAACAGTTAAGGAGACGGGTGCTTTCCAGCACACTCCTTCGATGATGCCTTCCGCTAGTTGCTATGCCGGTTTCAGCCAACAAAGAATGTGCCCGGGCGCTCAGGTTCACCGTTAGCGTTGGCAACATATGAGATGGGCCAGACCCTTGCCGCGCGCCGATTGCGCGAGAGGTGTCGGGCTCCATGTTTATTCCACCTGCTTGTTATCAACCAGCTTCGTTCAACGTCAGACATTCAAGATGTCAGACGTCGAACCTGCGCCAAAGGCGCAGCTGGGGCTACTAGTTGCCTACAATCGCTCGCGAAGCTCGCCTGTTCGTGCGTGAATATCTGACAGCTCCGTCAGACATTGTCGGACATTTGATTGTTCGACAAATGCGCACGTGGTCGCGTTCGCAAAGATTACTGAACGGTCGATGGGTGCGTTGAGACCGGAGCAAACGGCGGATGCCAGAAAAATGGCCTCACAGAATCGCACCCATGGTTGATAAAATTGACCGCCCTGGCGCAAAATACCCGGGCGGTCAATTCATCCCCTCGTTCGCGATCCTGTTGGGTTTTGGGGCTTTGACATGTTGTTGACGGATGGATCAGCCGTACAGCTTGATCTCCCGGGGTTCCATGTGGTCGTCCCCCAATAAGACGTCCCTGATGTAGCTCTGCGGCAGGAACTCGACGGGCAGCACTGGGTCGTCGACGTAGCCGGGCACGGGGAGTAGGCGTGGCCTTTGGATATAGCGTGGCCGCCTGCCGGCGGTCGGACTGCCACTTCAGGCAAAAGCTCAGGCGCGCGCATTAAAATAATGGATATATCGCTTGATAGGCTTTTGACCAAGCATGAACATCGCAGGTAAATCCGTGTACCAATTTTTGGTATACGAATTTACCTGCGGTTTGCTGAAAGCTCTGACATGCGCTGCCGACTTCATTAAAATCGATTGCCAATCAAGTCTTCCTATATATGCGAGCCCTGAGAAGCTGCGCTGTGAACCTGAGACCGCTATCGATCGGCCCGGTGCACCGGGCCGCTGTCCTCGAGCCGGCATCAGCTTGCCGGTCTCAAAACGTATGCCGTCCGGTACGACCAACAGCCGAGTCTTGCGCCCAGTTCGAGCAGCGCCAGAGCCCCGTGCCGGAACCCACGCAGCCGATGGCAGGGGAATTCAGCCGCGGCCATCGAGGAGCCGACCCAGGGACGGCGCCCCCAGTCCTCGAAAGATTTCCACCGCCCCCTACAGGCCTGGATTGATTTTACAGTTGATTTAATCCGGCTGAACAAGCCGAGCATGGGCCGGTTGACAAAATGTAAGGTAAAAAAGCAGATACGACCGTACGCCGGTGCGGGGTTCGGGTGATGTGATAGAAAGTAATACACGTATTACATCTAACCGGGAGGTGCATCATGGCAACCGCCACCGCAGCCCTGAGAACCCCCGAGGACCTCGCGAACAGGTACGACCGCCTGGCGAAGTCGACGGGCCGCACGAAAACCTTCTACATGACGGAGGCGCTTGCCGCAGAGATAGGCAGGCTCGAATACGAGTACGGCCTCATGAATTATCCGGGAAGCGTTTGGTTGCGAGGTATGCCAGTGTGAGGGCCTGATTCGTCAGGCCCCGCACAGGGGGACCGCGATGGTGGCCACCGCGCCGCCCGAGGGGCTGTTGGCGAGCGAGACGGAGCCCCCGTGGGCGCT
>NZ_JADNNH010000034.1:0-25415 GCF_015556945.1 Collinsella aerofaciens
GGCGTGTTGGCACCACCAGCGTAGTGGCGGCGGGGAGGCACGGTGGCCATTATTCGGTGACCGGGATTGGTCAAAATAGTTTGACTATTAGCGGCTAAAATCGCCCGGCGCTAACAGCATGGATGTAACATCTGTAGAAATCAACCCTTTTGTTGTCGACCTTTGTAAGAAAAACACTGCCATCAACTCTTTGGATGACGAAACTAGGGTGCTTGAGGGGAGCCTTTACTCCCCTCTGAGAGATGACTCATGTTTTTCGCTTGTCGTTGTGAATCCTCCGTTACTGCCGATTCCGGATGAGATTCCTTATCCCTTCGTTTGAGATGGAGGACAATCGGGTCTGGATAAAACACTTCGTATTCTTAAGGGTGGCGATACGCATTTAGAGAAAAACGGTAAATACTGCTAATAGGGGTGACGACGATGGTGCAGGGGCGACTCGCGATGCTCTCATCAATACGTCGGATACTTGGGAAATCAGGTCTAGATGCATGTATGATGATGCTGTGTGGCTATTCAATTAATCCGCGTTCCGAATGGGTGCAGGGTATAGCTGCGACATCGTATGCTTTTGACCCGGCGCGATACTCAGATATTTCTGAGGCGGTTGACGAAGTTTATACGCACTATGCCGCGCAAGGCGTTTCGGAAGTTTGCACATCTACGTTACGGGCTTAGGTTTCTTCAAGCGAGCAGGCCGGTTGCGTTATTTCGAGCGATTTTTCTAGTCTAGACGACAAAAGGCAAAGGATTTGATGGGTATAAAACGCGGACGTTTGTGGGCGGATGCTCAAATCTATTGTGGCAATCGGGCGGTTGAAAAAGATATTTCAACCGCCCGATTGCCAGGTTCGTCGGAGGAGATGTCCGATTCCGACTCTCTTGTAGGAAGAGCTTGAGATCGTATTGGCCCAAGGCAATCTTAAAGCAGTCTCATTGGCAAATCTTCGCTCCTGTTGTGTTGAGGTGTAAGGTATCAGTGATTGATGTTTTGTGGCGGGTAGATTGGGGCCTTCCTTGATTCGATGCGTTCTCTCGAGGTTCATCAGAGCAAAAGGGGCTTTCGTCTTCATTGCTATCACGGTGATTGGAACCGCTCTCTCCTATGCCATGCCATACGTGAACGGGAAATTCTTAGATTTTCTTCTCGGTAACCGCAGCGAAAGAGACGCCGTACTCTTCGCGCTCCTGGTTGCGTCAATAGGAGTTTTCTCCACCCTCTTTACTTATTTTGCAGGAACACTTTCCATTCGCATAACCACGAGACTTTCCTTTGATCTTCTCAGGGAGGCCGTCTTGCGTTTTGAAAGAGACGATTACTTGGTGAGTCGGACCATCGATCCAGCCTATACAACGCAACGGATTATTTCCGACTCCAGCGTGGTCTCATCCTTCGTTTTGGCGAATTTTATCAGTGCGCCGCTGTCCATTGTAGCCATTCCCATCGTATTGCTTATCATATGGTCAATTGATTCAACTCTCGCGGTGTTTTCCATCATTCTCCTCATCGTGTATTTCTGTGTAATTACTGGGTTGAGGAAACTTTTGTATAGGGTCACGTATGAGAAGAAAGAGGCGGACAGCGCCTTTTACGCCGCAATTGCATCGCAGCTTAATCAGATTCTCAACATTCAACTGACATCTTCGTACGGCAAGAGCGAACAAGCGCTCGACGCTGGGTTTAAGAGCTATTTTCCCAAAGTTTTGCGCTCCGGAAAGCTATCATATTCTCTGACATCGCTCGATGGTCTTTTCGCAGCGTTGTTTCAAGCGGTGATACTTGTTGTTTCCGGAGTACGAATCATTAACGGAACTATGTCAATAGGCGAGTACACTATCATCGGTACATACTTCGCGGTTCTCTTTAAGACTTTGAAAAGTATGATGTCATTGTTCAAATCCTATCAAGATGCCAAAGCATCATGGGATAGGACGGCTATCGCGACGAGAGAAAAGGAGAGATCGGGGTGGAATCGGACCGATTTAGCTAAACTCGATGAAATAAATGACATTTCGGTATCTGATTTGGAATTCTCGGTTGCCCTTCCAGACGGATCTGTCCGAGAGGTCCTCGGCGGGTTTTCTTTCAAGTTTTCCGGTCCTGGTACATATTGCATAGTTGGGGAAAACGGAAGAGGCAAGACGTCACTTCTTTACTTGATGCTCGGGCTATACTCATCGAAAGGCAAAGTAAAATACAACGGCGTGCCAATCGAAGAATGCGACTTGGATTACATACGTGCGAGAGAGATATCGTGCTGCCCACAGTCGTGCTTCGCGCCGGACGAAACGGTGAAAGAGCTGTTAGAGTATTTCGACACGCCCTTTTCTTCCTATCACCGGGGTGTAGATGGCCTACTTTCGCTGGAAAACAGCGTGAAGGAGTTGCTCGGGAAACGTTGCTCCGCGCTTTCGGGCGGTGAGCTGCGCCGAGTGTACTTATGGTCGGCGATTTCACGCAAGTCGTCAGTTTTGGTACTCGACGAGCCCACGACTGGGTTAGACGCTGTAAGCCGCGCCGAGCTTGCGGCCTATGTTAAGCGCAACAAGCAAAGCCAGCTGATCATCGTTGTCTCTCACGATGACGAGATGGTCGGCGCGGTAGAAGGGGTAGTGGATTTAGGCAGCATGTACCAGGGTAAATGATGACAAGTGTAGTGCTACCCAACTGGCAGAGATAACAAAAAGGCGATGCAGATGCACGTAGCATTCAGGCGGTTCGGACTCGGTGCCTTCACGCCATCGCAACGCTTTCAGATATAGTTCTCGTTCTCTTACTAAAGGAAACTTTAGTCTACGTCATCTTGTCGAGACAGAGGTGAAGCGAAGTGTTGTCGCGACGTATCTTATTCCAGGTGGCTCAGTATCAGCGTGAGAATCGCACCAAAGTGTACTTACGATTCTCGTGTCCCACGGACAACATGAGCTGAGCATTGAGGTTCCACCCTTTGCTGCAACTACACGGGGTTGGACGGCAATGAATATGCCGGGCCGCATACCACGCGCAGCGGGGGTCCATGTCCCAGTATGTTGCCTACAGCAGCCTCGATGTCCACGCACACATCATCTCTGCCTTCGCGTTCAATCCATTTGCCGGAGAGTGCGAGGGTTGCCAGGCCGTAGAATTCGAGCCGAACAAATGAAATGCGGTATCAGCGCATAGGATTAAACTGACGATTGCTTTGCACTGAGAATACGCTTGGAAAGCCGCTATGGGTGGCGGCCCGGGTTAAATAGAGAAGCCCGTCCGATCACTTTCATGTGGCGAACGGTCGGGCTTCTTATTCCACTTGCCAATGCTCGGCTCATATTGGAAGAAAGCTACGCTAATGTTTGCGTGACACTCCTATTTTCTCCGAAGAAAGAGTCGGATAATGAAGAATAGAATTAAAAAAGGTGCCAGATATAACGCAAATATAAAGGCTAATCCAACGAGACCTTGCAATAATGGCATAACTCCTCCCAGACACGAGATTTTGGTATTTGTTCCCATCTTATTCTGAATTGGACCAAATAGTTCCTAGCCACAAAACTACTCGTCAACTGGATCGCACCAATCTGCTGGCAAAACACAGCTTGATTCTTTATCGACATAGCACCAATCGGCAACAGGGCACTCGGCGATGTCGTAAAAATTGCATATATCAACTCCAAGACAACAAGGCTCAACGGGAGGATGTTCATTTGAACCAACAGGATGGATATGCTTCATAACAGCTCCTCACCTTAATCCAATTAGAGACTACGTTTGATCAATGCCACAGTGATCTACAACGCAGATGCTGCCGCCATCCATGTCATAGTCGCAGTAATCGTATGCACCACAGCCATCTGCTTTATCATAAACAGTACAGATGTCAGTAATGCCCAAGAGGCAGTCAAAAGACATCGGCTTCACGCCTGCCTCGTCGCCACTTCCTGGATTAATCGGATGAATATGCTTCACGACTACCTCCCTTTGAGTGCAGAAAAACCTCAATATTGTGTATAACAAACCAAGATGTCTAGTTCACCATATTTCTAGAATGGTTTCGGCGAACGTAGCAATAAGCTTCGCAGACGGTAATCAGAAGAACGAACACCTCCACAATGGTGACAGCAATGCGCTGAACCGCTTATTCCGATACAGTAGCTTCTCGTTGATTTTTCTCCTGCGAAGATGAGTGGCGGGAAATAAGGTCAAAAGCCATCTCGTAGCACATTTTTCTATATTCACATGATGCAGGGTGTAGACTCTTGGGCAAGTAGCCGTGCTCGTCTGCAGCCTCCCAGCTACAGCCCCCACCACAGAAAGACCGAGCCCAACAGTCCGTACAGTCAATTCTTTTTTCGACACCCTGACTCCAGTTTTCAATATACCTAGTTTCGTCAATTCCGGTGACGATGTTGCCCATTTTGAATCGCATCATCCCGACAAACCTGTGACAGGGGTATACGTCCCCTTCGGGAGTCACGGAAATAAAACGCCTGCCAGCCCCGCATCCGACAAAGGCGATCCTGTTGCTCATGATCAAATCAACTGCAGTTTTCAATGTTCTAAACAAGGGCTTTTCCCCTTGATCAATCTGTTTGAGATATTGATCCGCCAAATCTATTAGGCCCGCCCTGATTTTGTTTAATGAGTGTTCGTCGAGTTTGATATTCTCATCGAATGAGCTCACGGGCGAGAAGTAAATCCTTCTGAAGCCCATCTCTTTAAACTGAAGATAGTCTTCAACAAGGTTACAGTTATTATTTGTTAAGGTCGCTCTTGCGCCGAAGGGGAACGACTCGGAAAAACGACGAACGTTTTTGTCGATATCGGAGAAAGAGCCGCCTCCCGTCTTGTACGGGCGCGATGCATCGTGCTTGCATCCTGTACCATCGAGACTAATCAGAACAGAAAACCCGTGCTCCTTGAAAGAATTCACAGCAGTGTCATTCAAAAGCGTTCCGTTGGTCGTAATAGAATAGGTAAAGTTTCTATTGGGGTATATTCTTTTTGAATAGTCGACCGTTTTCCATATCAGCGGCTCGTTAATCATGGGTTCCCCACCAAAAAAGACGATCGCAAGCGTTTCGTTTTCCGATGAACTTGCGACGAGGTAGTCGACCGCCTTGAAGGCTATCTCGTCTGTCATCAGCAGAGGAGACGTTCCATAATCTCCTTTACCGGCAAAACAGTAACTACAACCAAGGTTGCATGCATGTGAAACGTGGAGTTCGATGGATCTAAGTTTTCGAGGCGTGTCTTTTGTTAAGAAAGTCCGCTCAGACAATCGTTGATACTCATCAATGTCGTCTTCAAGTTCTGCTATGGTCGTTTGGTCGTAGCCTTTCGCAGCAAGTGACTTTGTTAGCAACTTCGAGTTGACCGTTCTTCCCGATGCTTCAAATATGCGAAGCGCATCTTCTGATGCTTGGTCAACCTGAAAGCAATTGCGAGTGACCTCATCGAAGCAGTAACGACGATCACTTACTGAGAAAAAATGCATACGTTCCTCAATTTCATGCTGGACTGGCACTAACCTTGTTTATTGTTGCGCAGCTATAAAAAACCACCAGCGGGGATTCGGTGTGCGGCCCAATCGGACTCCCAAAAGGTTCTATTTGAGACTGGCAAGCTTTGTGTTGTTGGCACTTCGACAGCGCTCTTTATTCCAACATGGAGCCTCGCAGTTTGAGTCGACTTGCCTCTGGAAGGTCCGATCTTAACTTGATTTAGGATGAAAACAGATTACAGGCGCGCTCCTCTAGAAAGAAAGGAAACCAATCGCCGCCTTTCACCAGGAAAGTTTTTATAGCCCACCTCGAGCAAAATGAAAGATGCGAGAGCGATTGGGGAACAACGCGAATCTCCCCTTTTGGGTGGGAGCGAGCCTTCAGCCACCGGCGAACGACTCGCCCTGGTCAGAATCTGGAAGTGGTGCCGGGCCGCTTGGGCCTCCCCGGTGACTTCGTGGGGCTTACCTGCCTGACGTCGAGGAGTACATCCGCAAGATTCGTTCCCTATGCCGTTTGCTCTCACGCCCGCCTTAGTTCCAAGTCGGGCGAGCCGCCGCGCTCATGCGACCCGTGGCGGCGACACGTCGACGCCGCGCTCGCTGAGCACATCTTCGGTCGCGGGCGAGCACGAGGTCGCGCCGGCGCATCCGCTGGGACTGCTGTGCGTGCAAAACGGCTACGTGGTGAGCGTCCCGCGCTGGATTCAGCCGAGTGAGGAAGGCGTTGAGATCGGCGCGCTGGCAACGGGGGAGGGCGGCATCACCGACGACGTCTCGGCCCGCCATGCCCATATCTGGTGCGACGAGTCTGGCGCATGGTTTGTCGAGGACCTGTCGTCCACTAACGGCACCGTGGTGGTAAACGGGGCCACGAGTGTGTGTATTCAAGTAGAGCCCGGCCGTTCCGCCCAGCTCAATCCCGGCGACGAGCTCAAGCTCGGCGAATCCACTACCTACGCCATCCTCTTCGGTGCCCTCTAGCCAGTCCTGCCAAATGATCCCTCCGTCCCCAAGGGATCATTTTGCTCCCGGCAGTCACCCGAGGTAAACCTTTACCGCACGCCTATATTTGCCGAAATTACACTTGACGGCGGGGTACAATAAGCCCGCATGCGGATTTCCGTTGCGGGCGCTTCCCATCGCCGGGGCGTGCCCGGGAGCATCCGGCATGCGGCCTTTGCGGCGCTCGGTCATGTGCAAGACGGGCGGTCGGGTCTGTGGGGCGCATCAGCTGCTCCTCGCCTCGGCATGTCTTCTCTCCACGCCACGTACCTGCTGCTGAGCCTGCCTGCCAGATGATTGGAAGCAACAGCGTAAATCCCATCACGCCAACATCCCGGCGATCGCCGGGGCCTGTATACCTATATGAGAGGAGAGGGGTATATGGCGCGTAAGTTTAAGTCTATGGACGGCAACGAGGCGGCCGCATATGTTTCGTATGCGTACACCGAGGTAGCGGGAATCTATCCCATTACGCCGTCCAGCCCGATGGCCGACCATGTCGACCAGTGGGCGGCCCAGGGTCGCAAGAATATCTTCGGCACCCCGGTCAAGGTCGTCGAGATGGAGTCCGAGGCAGGTGCTGCCGGTACCGTTCACGGTTCGCTGGGCGCCGGTGCTCTGACCACCACCTACACGGCTTCTCAGGGTCTGCTCCTGATGATTCCGAACATGTACAAGATCGCGGGCGAGCAGCTCCCGGGCGTCTTCCACGTCTCCGCGCGTTGCGTCGCTTCCCACGCCCTGAACATTTTTGGCGATCACTCCGACGTCATGGCTTGTCGTCAGACCGGCTTCGCCATGCTCGCCGAGGGCAACGTCCAGGAGGTCATGGACCTCTCGCCGGTGGCTCACCTTGCCGCCATCGAGGGTAAGACCCCGTTCCTTAACTTCTTCGACGGCTTCCGCACCAGCCACGAGATCCAGAAGGTCGCCATGTGGGACTACAAGGATCTGGCCGAGATGTGCGACATGGACGCCGTCCAGGCTTTCCGCGACCACGCGCTCAACCCTGAGCACCCGCACACCCGCGGTAGCCACGAGAACGGCGATATCTTCTTCCAGAACCGTGAGGCCTGCAACAAGGTCTACGACGAGCTTCCCGCCGTCGTCGAGGGCTACATGAAGAAGATCAACGAGAAGCTCGGCACCGATTACGGCCTGTTCAACTACTACGGCGCTCCCGATGCCGATCGCGTCGTCGTGTGCATGGGCTCCTTCTGCGACGTGCTCGAGGAAGTCATCGACTACCTCAACGCTCACGGCGAGAAGGTCGGCCTGGTCAAGGTTCGTCTGTTCCGTCCGTTCTCCATCAAGCACTTCGTCGACGTTCTCCCCGAGACCGTCCAGAAGATCGCCGTCATGGACCGTACCAAGGAGCCGGGTTCCATCGGCGAGCCGCTCTACCAGGACGTCGTCTCCGCTCTCTACGAGGCCGGCAAGACGGGCATCAAGGTCGTCGGCGGCCGTTATGGCCTGGGCAGCAAGGACACGCCTCCCGCGTCCGCGTTCGCTGTCTTCGAGGAGCTCAAGAAGGACGAGCCCAAGCGCGAGTTCACCATCGGCATTGTCGATGACGTGACCAACCTGAGCCTGCCCGAGGCCGAGGATACGCCCAACACCGCAGCCCCCGGCACCATCGAGTGCAAGTTCTGGGGTCTGGGTGGCGACGGTACCGTCGGCGCCAACAAGAACTCGATCAAGATCATCGGCGACCACACCGACAAGTACGTCCAGGCCTACTTCCAGTACGACTCCAAGAAGACCGGCGGCGTCACCGTCTCGCACCTGCGCTTTGGTGATTCCCCGATTCGCTCGCCGTACTACGTGACCAAGGCCGACTTTGTCGCCTGCCATAACCCCAGCTACATCGTTAAGGGCTTCAAGATGGTCCGCGACGTCAAGCCGGGCGGCACCTTCCTGGTCAACTGCCAGTGGAGCGACGAGGAGTTCGCCGAGCACATGCCCGCCGTGGCCAAGCGCTACATCGCGAACAACCACGTCAACGTTTACCTGATTGACGCTATCGACCTGGCCGCCAAGGTCGGCATGGGCAAGCGCACCAACACGGTGCTCCAGTCCGCCTTCTTCGCGCTGGCCAAGGTCCTGCCCGCCGAGGACGCCCTGCAGTACATGAAGGACGCGGCTACCAAGTCCTACATGAAGAAGGGCCAGGCCATCGTCGACGCCAATCACAAGGCCATCGATGCCGGCGCTACCGCTTTCCGTAAGTTCGAGGTTCCGGCCGACTGGGCTACCGCCGAGGATGTTGCTCCCGTCGAGCTCTCCGAGGAGACCAAGTCCGCTATCGCCCAGCAGGTCAAGAACCTGCTCGAGCCCATCGATCGCATGGACGGCGACAGCCTGCCCGTTTCCGCCTTTGTCGATTGCGCCGACGGCCAGTTTGAGCTGGGCGCCTCCGCATACGAGAAGCGTGGCGTCGCCGTGGTCGTTCCTCACTGGGACGAGACCAAGTGCATCCAGTGCAACCAGTGCGCCTATGTGTGCCCGCATGCCACCATCCGTCCGTTCGCGATGACCGAGGACGAGGCTGCCGCCGCGCCCGAGGCTACCCGCACGCTCGACGCCATGGGCCCCAAGGCCAAGGGCATGAAGTTCACCATGGCTGTGTCCCCGCTCGACTGCATGGGTTGCACCAACTGCGTCAAGGTTTGCCCCAAGGGCGCCCTCGAGATGGTTCCCACCGAGCAGGAGATGGACCAGCAGCCCGTTTGGGACTACATGGTCGAGAACGTCTCCGAGAAGAAGGAGCTCATCGCGGCCAACGTCAAGGGTAGCCAGTTTAAGCAGCCCTACCTGGAGTTCTCGGGTTCCTGCGCCGGCTGCGCCGAGACCGCCTATGCACGTCTGGTGACCCAGGTCGCCGGCGACCGCATGTTCATTTCCAACGCCACCGGCTGCTCCTCCATTTGGGGTAACCCCGCTGCCACCGCTCCTTACTGCAAGGACAAGGACGGTCACGGCCCGGCGTGGAACAACTCCCTGTTCGAGGACAATGCCGAGCACGGTCTGGGCATGGCCGTCGGTTACGAGGCCGTCCAGCACAAGCTGATCGCCGCTACCCAGGACATCATCGCTGCCGATGGTCCGTCCGATGAGCTCAAGGCTGCCGGCCAGGCTTGGATCGACTCCGTCAACGACGCCGAGGCCTCCAAGACCGCTGCCGCTGCCTACGTTGCCGAGCTCGAGAAGTGCGGCTGCGACGCTTCCAAGGCGATCCTCGCCGACAAGGCTTACCTCACCAAGAAGTCCTTCTGGATCTTCGGTGGCGACGGTTGGGCCTACGACATTGGCTTCGGTGGCCTGGACCATGTCCTGGCTTCCGGCCACAACGTCAACGTCTTCGTCTTCGACACCGAGGTCTACTCCAACACCGGCGGTCAGGCCTCCAAGGCCTCGAACTTGGGCCAGGTTGCTCAGTTCGCCGCTGCCGGTAAGGTGACCAAGAAGAAGTCCCTGGCCGAGATTGCCATGAGCTACGGCTATGTCTACGTGGCGCAGGTCGCCATGGGCGCCAACCCGGCTCAGACCCTCAAGGCCATCCACGAGGCCGAGGCCTACGACGGCCCGTCCCTCATCATCGGCTACAGCCCCTGCGAGATGCACTCCATCAAGAAGGGTGGCATGCAGAACTGCCAGGCCGAGATGAAGAAGGCTGTCGAGTGCGGTTACTGGAACCTCTTCCGCTTCAACCCCGAGGCTGCTGCCGGCAAGAAGTTCTCGCTCGATTCCAAGGAGCCCGCGGGCGGTTATCAGGAGTTCCTGATGAACGAGGCCCGTTACGCTTCGCTGACGCGTTCCTTCCCCGAGCGCGCCGAGGAGCTCTTCAAGGAGAATGAGCAGGCCGCTATGGACCGCTATCAGCACCTGCTGAAGCTCAAGACGGTGTACAACGAGGCCTAAGTCTCCCACCGCAGGATCTGAGGGCTAACCTTCGCGGACGTCCTCGGACATGAAAGAACCCCCGCTGCGCACTACGTGCGGCGGGGGTTCTTTCGTTCTGCGGAGTGTCCGCGAAGGTCAGCCCTCAGATCCTGCTACGACTACGTCCTTGGATTGTGTGGGCGGATGAAGGGCGTAGTTGGTCGGGTATTCCGTCCCCTTCGCTGTTTCGCGGCTTTGCCGCGAAACCTCGCGCCACTTTGGGGATGGATGGGGGACTTGGCCGTTGCCGCTTTTTCGGAGCTCTTCTTTATTCCTTTTGTTGGATGAAAAGCCCCTTGTTTTTGCAGGGGTGCATACTCGACTTATATGTGCATAGAATCTCGTATAGTGCGAGTAAGATATTGCGCTGTCTGTTTTGTGTTTAGCAAAGATATAGTTTGCATAATCTGGTTTAATCCCTGCTCTATTAAAATAAAGTTGCACGTAAATGGCGTAGATATGCTTGAGCTGGGGTTCTGTACGCTGAGCGGATAAAAACGACCGTTCACCGTTCCGCTATTTTCAAAATGAATAAAATGAGCGATAAAGAGAATATAAACCTTAATAAACTCGCGTATCGCACGGACGCGGGTTATTAATGGGTTGTAGGCCTTTTACAGAAAGGATTCCAGCAATGTCTAAGCCTCTTGGCAAGCCCGATCGTATTGTCGTCGCCCTTGGCGGCAACGCCCTCGGCAACAACCCCGTCGAGCAGATCGAGGCCGTGAGCAACACCGCCCATGCCCTCCTCGGCCTCATCGAGCAGGGCAACGAGATCATCATCACCCACGGCAACGGCCCGCAGGTCGGCATGATCCAGAACGCCTTCGCCGCTGCCCACGATGCCATCGGTACCCCCGAGATGCCGCTGCCCGAGTGCGGCGCCATGTCCCAGGGCTACATTGGTTATCACCTGCAGCAGGGCATCGGCCGCGAGATGCACAAGCGCTATAAGCGTTGGCACGCCGCCACCGTCGTCACCCAGATCGAGTGCGATCCGGATGATCCCGCGTTCAAGAACCCGACCAAGCCGATCGGCCCCTTCTACACCGAGGAGCAGGCCAAGGAGTTCATGGCCGAGGATCCCTCCAAGGTCTTCGTCGAGGATTCCGGCCGCGGCTGGCGTCGCGTCGTCGCTTCCCCCGATCCCAAGAAGATCGTCGAGGCTGACTCCATCCTCAACCTGCTCGACAACGAGTTCATCGTCATCGCCTGCGGTGGCGGCGGCATCCCCGTCGTCCGCGACTACGAGAACAAGGGCTGCTACAAGGGCGTTCCCGCCGTCATCGACAAGGACCTGGGCGGCGAGCTGCTGGCCGAGGACTGCGACGCCGACGTTCTGTTCCTGCTGACCGCCGTTGAGCATGTCGCCATCAACTTTGGCAAGCCCAACCAGGAGGAGCTCGAGGACCTCACCGCCGACGAGGCCGAGCGCCTGGCCGACGAGGGCCAGTTCGGCAAGGGCTCCATGGAGCCCAAGGTCCGCGCTGCCATCAAGTTCGCCCGTTCCCGCAAGGGCCGCACCTGCATCATCGGCGCTCTGGACAAGGCCGCCGAGACCATGGCCGGCCTCTCCGGTACCCGCATTCACGAGTAGTCTCTACTCTGTTGCCTCTCTCGTGGGCGCTAGGCAAAGCGCCCACAAACTAGCCTCTCTTCATGAGCCCCGCAGTCCGCTCCGACTGCGGGGCTTTTGCTATTCACCTAGTCATTGGGGACGTTCTTAAATGACTAGTCAAACAAGAGCGTCCCCAATGACCACTCATTTAAGTCTGTCCCCAATGACTAGTAGTAGGCCCACATGGCTTCGACTTCGTTGAGGACCTCTACGACGCCCCAGCGGCGGGCGCTGCGGCTGGCCGAGTTGGGGTCGTAGACGCCAATCTGGTTGGCGTCGTCGATGCCGTAGAGCACGATGTAGTGGCCTACGTTGGTAAATGTACCGGGGCGCACTGCGGCGATGACGGGCGCACCCGAGCGAAGTGCTTGGGTAATCGATTCGCGATCGTTATAGAGCTGTGTTCCGTTGAGCCCCAGCTGCCACGCACCGCCTGTCATAAACGACCACTCGGTGGCACCAGTGGGGGCGTAGTTGCCGGCTTCGGCCAGCGCGCATATATCGACCGGCGTCTTATCGGTATGGCCGGTCTTAAAGATATAGACCATGGTGAGGCAGGTAGGACCGCAAGCGTTTTCGCGAATAGTGCCACCGGCATAGGGCAGCTCCGACCATGCGGGGTCAATTTGGTAGATGTGGGGCATGGTGCCGGCCTGCCATTGCGAGCGTGGGGTCGAGAACGCAAAGGAGTAACCGGGTGCGACGGGAGCTTTAAGCAGCTTGTCCTCGGCAGTGGGCTCAAGACCGGCTGATCCGTGGGAGATACAGGATCCCAAAAACACAAAGACGAGGCAGGCGGCGATGGAGCAAAGCGCAAGGCGTAGGCGGCGGGCCGGAAGCGCGTGGCTTGTGGTGTGCGACGCGGGGTGAGGGGCGGAATTGCCGCGATCGCGTTGAGGTCGCGAAAAGGAGCGCTTGACGTAGTAGTCGGTCTTACGGCGATCGTAGCGGCGTGGCTGCGATGTGTCGGTCTGACGTTGGCGTGTGCTCGTACTGACGCGGTCTGACTGCTGCACGGTACGGCTTTGCTGCCGCGAAGAAGCCCCGGGCTGCTCTTGGGGGCGCTGCGGGTTGTCGTTGTCGGAGGTGCTTCTGGGCGTTGGCGTGGTGCGGCCGGCAAGGCGCACGCTTTGTGGCCGTTGGTCGCCGTCATTGTATCCGTATGCCATTCGAATCACCTTGCCTCATGTGTAACTTGTCTATCCTACATAAAAAGATGCACGACACATGGGCATGTGCGCCAAAAGCCTGACAAATGGTATGAACGTTGCCGCGCCGCGCGCCAAGCGCCACGGCAACAGGTATTCAAAAGCAGACAAGATGAAAGCGTCCAAGACGAATGACGTCTCCCGCCGTTCGTCCCAAAAACGGTGCCGCTCGTTTTGCAGTTCTGCCTTCGGTCGAGCTGCGAGCGGCGCTGCTGCGCCAAGGCCGTATCTTAAAGCCATGGAATAAAAGCGCGCGGCAAAACGGACCGCGCAAGGGGTGACGCCAAGGGCGTCAAAAAGGAAAGGAGGGGAACAATGGCGGACAAGAACGCAGAAGTTGCAGTCGGGGATAACGGCGGCATGAAGAAAACGCTTTCGCTCTGGAACTTCTTCACCATCGGTTTCGGTGCCATCATCGGTACCGGTTGGGTTCTGCAGGTCGGCGACTGGATGGTCGTGGGCGGCGGTCCCGTTCCCGCTATGATCGCATTCCTCTTGGGTGCAATCTTCCTCGTGCCCGTCGGAGCTGTTTTCGGTGAGCTCACGGCTGCTATCCCCATCTCGGGCGGCATCGTCGAGTATGTCGATCGTAGCTTTGGCCGTACGCTGAGCTACATCACCGGATGGCTTTTGGCCCTGGGCAACGGCATCCTGTGCCCGTGGGAGGCCATCGCTATCTCGACCCTCGTGTCCGAGATGTTCGGCAGCCTGCCCGGTCTTGAGTGGCTGCGTGCCGTCAAGCTCTATACCATCCTGGGCGCCGACGTTTACCTGTTCCCGACGCTGATCGCGCTCGGCTTTGCAACCTACGTCATCTTCCTCAACTTCCGCGGTGCCAGCTCGGCCGCCAAGCTGCAGGCCTTCCTGACCAAGGCCCTGCTCTGCGGCATGCTGCTCGCCATGGGCGTCTCGCTGTTCACCGGCTCGCCGGACAACGCCATGCCCGTGTTCTCCCAGGTCACCGGTGCTGGCGGCGGCAAGCCTGCTACCGAGGGCACCAGCCTGTTCGCAGGCATCGTTTCGGTCCTGGTTCTGACCCCGTTCTTCTACGCCGGTTTCGACACCATTCCTCAGCAGGCTGAGGAAGCGGCCGAGGGCCTCAACTGGAACAAGTTCGGCAAGATCATCTCCCTGGCCCTGCTGGCCGCAGGCGGCTTCTACATGGTCTGCATCTACTCGTTCGGCACCATCCTCGACTGGCATGAGTTCGTTAAGAGCCCGGTTCCCGCGCTTGCCTGCCTCAAGGGCATCAACATGCTCCTGTACCTGGCCATGCTCGTCATCGCCACGCTTGGACCCATGGGCCCGATGAACTCCTTCTACGGCGCCACGAGCCGCATCATGCTCGCCATGGGCCGAAAGGGCCAGCTGCCCGAGAAGTTCGCCGAGGTCGATCCCAAGTCCGGCGCTCCCAAGCTCGCCTGCGTCGTTCTGGGCGTCATCACCGTCGTCGGTCCGTTCCTGGGCAAGAACATGCTCATCCCTCTGACCAACGTGTCGGCTCTCGCCTTCATCTTCTCCTGCGGCATGGTCGCCCTCGCTTGCCTGCGCATGCGCTTCACCGAGCCCGACCTGCCTCGTCCCTACGAGGTGCCCGGCGGCAAGTTTGGCATCAGCCTCGCTATCGTTGCCTGCGGCACCATCATTGGCCTGCTCGTGATCCCGTTCTCTCCCGCCTCCCTCAACATGGTGGAGTGGAGCATCGTGATCGGCTGGTTGGCTATTGGCCTGGCTCTCATGGCTTTCACCAATTCCCGCAAAAAGTAACGCCTAGCCGGGGCGGATCGGGTGCGCGGGACCCTCTCTCCCGCGCACCGAACCCGGCACCACTTGGGTAGCTTTGTGAGGCCTTAACCCAACACGGCCTCGCCCACTATATGGATCCATAAGGAGGAACCATGTCCACTAAGTATGCAATCGTTGGCGGTAAGCTCATCGACGGTACCGGTGCCGAGCCGGTCGAGAACTCCCTCGTTCTCGTCGACGACAACGGCAAGATCGAGTACGCCGGTGCTATGCAGGACCTTCCCGAGGGCGTTGAGGTTATCGACGCCGCCGGCAAGACCGTCCTTCCCGGCCTGATCGACACCCACCTGCACTTCTCGGGCAACCTGACCGACGATGACACCGATTGGGTCATGCAGCCGCTCCTCGAGAAGCAGGCCGTCGCCGTGAAGCAGGCCTACGACTGCCTCACCCACGGCCTCACCACCGTCTGCGAGATCGGCCGCTTTGGTATCCAGATCCGTGACTGCATCGACAAGGGCGTCTTCAAGGGCCCGCGCGTTCTGGCCACCGGCCTTGGCTTCTGCCGCGTTGCCGGCCACGGCGACTCCCACCACTGCAGCCAGGAGCTCAACAAGGAATCGCACCCCTGGGGCGATCAGGTCGACGGTCCTTGGGATCTGCGCAAGGCCGTCCGTCGTCGCCTGCGCGAGAACCCCGATGCCATCAAGATCTGGGCTACCGGTGGCGGCATCTGGCGCTGGGACTCCGGCCGCGACCAGCACTACTGCTCCGAGGAGATTCAGGCCGTGGTCGAAGAGGCCAAGATGGTCGGCATCCCCGTGTGGAGCCACTGCTACAACAACCACGCCGCTGCCTACGATTCCGTTCGCTTTGGCTGCGAGCAGCTGATTCACGGCTTCGATATCGATGAGCGTACCATGGACCTCATGGCCGAGCAGGGCACCTTCTTCACCCCGACGATCGCCTTCCTGCCCACCTGGTACGCCACCTATCCGCCCGTCTACGTCCCCGAGCTGCACGACAAGTACGAGGGCACCCTGGTCGAGAAGGAGCTGCAGCGCAACTACGACTGCCTGCGCGAGGCCAAGAAGCGTGGCGTCGTCATGACGATCGGCTCCGACTCCTTCTCCTTCGTCACCCCGTACGGCACCTGCTCCATCGAGGAGATGTACGAGTTCGTCGACAAGATCGGCTTCACCCCGGTCGAGACCATCACCTGTGCCACCCTCAACGGTGCCAAGATGTGCCACATCGAGGACGAGACCGGTTCCATCGAGGCCGGCAAGTGCGCCGACCTGCTGGTCGTCAACGGTGACGTCGCCGCCGACATCCACGTGCTCAACACCGACAACATGGACGTCATCATGAAGGACGGCTGGATTGTCGAGGCCGGTACCTTCGGCGAGGCAAACAAGTACAGCGCCTAAGCTACCGTTCATCGATGGCTTGATGTAAAACACAGTATTTGATTGCATAATGCAATGGAGAGGGTCGCTTGCGGCCCTCTTTATTGCTATGGGGTGCGTCAGTAAGAAGGGGATGACAGTGGATCTCAATAGGCTGATTCTGGGCAAGAGCTACAACTCTACCAAGGTCTTTCGTACCGCTCAGCATGTGGTTCAAGCCATCTTGCTCGGTATTGTCGTTCCGCTGCTTATCCTGCTGCTCATCTGGGATCTAACCGATAATCCCAATCCCGTTCCGGCCGTTGTCGTCATTGCCGGCTTGGTCATGCTGTGCTTCTTCTTCTCGTACGTCTTTGTCGTTCCCGACGACCTCACATCGAGCGCAACCGACCGCACGCTCGCCATCGCTTCAAAAATATTCGCCTACACGTCGCGCGGCCTTACGCCCGAAGCTGCCCTGGGCGCCTCTAAGATCATCCTGTCCGAAACTATCGCCTCTGCCATCTGCTTTACCGACGGCAAGCAGGTGTTGGCAAGCTGGGGCGAGGACTCGGCAAAATGCCCCGCGGGCACCCCGGTGGTGCTGCGGACTACGCTCAACGTGATCAACAGCGGTGAGCAAAGCGTGTTCTCGCGCGATGCCTCGACCGAGACAGGTGGCTACTTTCCGCGCCTGCGCGCCGGTATTGTCGCACCGCTTACCGTGCGCGGGCATTGCGTGGGCACGCTCGAGCTGTATTATCCCCGTCTGAGCAGCATCGATATGCGCCAGACGGCGCTTGCCTCGGGCTTTGCCGACCTCATTTCCACGCAGCTTGCGAGCTTTGAGCTCGAGCGCCAGGACGAGCTTACGGCCCGCGTGGAGCTGCGCGCCTTGCAATCGCAAGTCGATCCTCATTTTCTATTCAATACCATTAGCACGATCGTGTCGCTCGTTCGAACCGAGCCCGACAAGGCGCGATCGCTGCTGATCGACTTCTCCAACTACTACCGTCAGACGCTTTCTGATTCCGATACCCTCACAACGCTCGAGCACGAGGTGGAACAGGGCACTCGCTATATCAATCTTATGCAGGCCCGGTATGGCGACGGCCGTCTGCGCGTCTCGGTCGATATCGACTTTGAGGTGCGCGATTGCATGGTGCCGCCGTTTATCTTGCAGCCGTTGCTCGAAAACTGCATCAAGCACGCGCAGCGCGAGACCGAGCCGCTTTCTATTCATGTTAGGGCTTTCGAGACCGATGACGGTTTGGAGATCATCGTCGAGGACGACGGCATCGGTATGAGCGAAGAAGTCTGTGCGCATCTGTTTGAGCAGCATCGCCGAGAGGAGCCCGAGAGCATTACCGCCGACGGCTCCGTCAAGCGAGGTTGCGGCCTGGCGCTCTTCAACGTGCTTCAGCGCATCCATTTCTTTTACGGAGAAGATTCCGGCATGCGCGTGAAGTCCCAGGAGGGCGTGGGAACGCAGGTCATCGTCGAGCTGAACGGCGAGCCGCATGAGCCCGCGCCGTTGACGGCGTAGCACGCGGTTGGATTGAGAGAAAAAGAGGGGAAGCACATATGTCCGAAGGCTGGAACATCTTGGTGGTTGATGACGAGCCTCCCATTAGGGCTGAGCTACGCTATCTGTTGGAAAAGGATGCGCGTGTGGGCCAGATTGCCGAGGCGGGCAATGTCACCGAAGCCGTGGAGTCGATTCTGTCGAACAAGCCCGACGTGTTGTTTTTAGACATTACCATGCCCGGTCGCTCGGGAATTGAGCTTGCCGAGACGCTGCAGAACCTAAAGACGCCGCCGGTCGTGGTGTTTGTGACGGCGTTTGCCGAGTTTGCCGCCGATGCGTATAACCTCGATGCTGTCGACTATGTCGTCAAGCCGGTCGAGGACGCACGCCTGTCAAAGGCACTCGACAAGATCGAGACAGCCTTGGGTGCCCGTCGTGTTATCCACGCTCCGCGCCAGCCTTTGCGTCTGACGGTGGACCGCGGGGGCAAAAAGGTGTTCATTCCCGCCGCAGACGTCTGCTACTTTGAGGCGCGTGCCGATTTTTGCAATGCCATCTGCGCCGAGGGAACGTACCTGATCAATGAGTCGATCTCTTCGCTCGAGCGTCGCTTGGTCTCCGAGGGCTTTATTCGCGTTCATCGCAGCTATCTGGTCAATTTGGAAGACGTGCACAATGTCGAGATCGGTTCCACGGGTCTTATGGAGCTCAGGCTCGATCGCGTAACCTCGATGGTGCCCGTGTCCCGCCGTCGCGCTGCCGAGGTTAAAGCACACTTGGGGCTTGCGTAGACGGTCTGCGTGCCGTCGTTTACCATCGCAGGTTTGGCATGGGCGCGCGGTGGGCATAATGGGTGGCATCGAATGAAATCGAAAGGATCATTATGCCCGCGCTTATCACCCATCATCTGTTTGGCGAGGAAAGCATCGACCGTCTTCCGCAGGGCGTCATCACGTCCGATGAAGAGCGCATTGCCTTTATCTTGGGCAACCAAGGCCCCGACCCGTTTTTCTTTCACATTCTGACACCGCGTGTTTCCGACTGCACGCTGCTGGCGCAGGTCATGCATCGGTCGCGCATGTCTCGCCAGTTCGCGTGCCTGCGCGACGGCGTGTCGCATCTGCTGCCGCGCGACGCCAGCTTGGGTCGTGCCTTTGCGCTGGGCCTGCTGTCTCATTACGTGCTCGACCGCAACGCCCATCCTTTTGTCTATGAGCAGCAGTTTGGCATCGTGGAGTCCGATTCAGAGCTTGAGAATTCGAGCAGTCAGGTCCATGCCGTGATCGAGAGCGACCTGGATGTGCTGATGCTGCAGCTTAAACGCGATGGCGCTACGGTCGACGATTACCCGCCGGCGGGCGAGATCGTCACCACCGATCGCATCAATCGCGTGGCCGGCGTGCTGATGAGCTATGTTGCCGGACGCGTGTACGGCATTGACATTCCGGCGGGGGAGTACGGTGCTGCCGTTGCCAATATGCAGCGACTTTACCGCGCGATTGAGCCGGCCGGCTCCGCAAAGACGCGCGCGATCTCGTTGGTTGAGGGCTTGGTGCACGACTACTCGCTGCTCGACGGCCTTGCTCATCGCGTGACGACGGAGCTGCCCGAGCGCACCGGTAACCTGGGCCATCTGACATGGAAGAATCCCTTTACCGACGAGGTCTCGAACGAGAGTTTCCCCGAGGTCTTTGATCGCGCGCTGGTCGATTACGAGTGCACGGTCGCACGTTTTATCGAGACCGGTGACATGGATGCCGTGACCGGCCACATCAACTACAGCGGTCGCGTGCTCGAAGCCGATGAGGAGTTCGACCGCGAGGAATAGGGCCTGTGCGTGCCCCTTTGCCGAATCCTTACCGGTGCTTCTGGACAATTGGGGTACGATGAACTAACTGCATATCGGGCGAATACGAAGGGTCCCTGTCCATGAAATACACCAAGCTCGAGCGTAACTGGGTTATGTATGATGTGGGCAATTCGGCCCTTGTGCTGCTCAATACCTCGGTGGTGCCCATTTACTTTAACGCCATCAATACCGGCGCTTCCTCGGCCGACCTGGTGGTCGCCTGGGGCAATGCGCAGACGATCGCCTCGCTGGTCATCGCCATGCTCATGCCCATTCTGGGCGCGCTTGCCGACTACGCTGGCAACAAGATCAAGTTCTTCTTGGGCTTCTTCCTCACGGGCCTGGTGCTTTGCCTGGCGCAGGCTATCCCAATGTCCGCCATGGCATTTTTGACCGTGTACGTGCTGTGCACCATCGGCCTTAACTCTTCTATGACGTTCTACGACGCCATGCTGCCCGACATTACCACCGACGAGCGCATGGACGCCGTGTCCAGCTCGGGCTATGCCTGGGGCTACATCGGTTCCACCGTGCCGTTCGTCATCTGCCTGGCGCTCATCATGGGTGGCCCCGCTCTTGGCGTCCCTACCATGCTGGCAACGCGTCTGTCGTTTATCATCACTGGTGCCTGGTGGCTCATCTTTACCCTGCCGCTCATTCGCACCTATAAGCAAAAGTACGGTCGCGAGCGCGGTCCCGAGGACACTATCGGCCACATCGTGGGCGGTGTGTTCTCCGAGGTCGGACACACCATGCGCGAGATCGCCCACAACAAGACCGTGCTGGTCTACATGATCGCGTTCTTCTTCTATATCGACGGTGTGCACACGGTCATTTCCATGGCAACCAGCTACGGATCGGCCTTGGGCATTGATTCGACCCAGTTGGTCCTGGCGCTGCTCGTTACGCAGTTCGTGGCCTTTCCGTCCGCCATCATCTACGGCAAGCTCGCCGGACGCGTGGGCACGCTCAACATGATCCTGGTGGCCGTCGCCGCCTACATGGGCATTGTGCTGTTTGCCGCGTTCTTCCTAAAGACCGCCTTCGAATTCTGGGTGCTTGCCATTATGGTCGGCCTGTTCCAGGGCGGCGTGCAGGCGCTCAGCCGTAGCTACTTTGGCCGCATTATCCCTAAGGAAAAATCCAACGAGTACTACGGCTTCTTTGACATCTTTGGTCGTTATGCAAGCGTCATGGGCACCTTCCTGGTGTCGGTCGTCACCTCGTTGACCGGCAACCCGTCACTGGGCGTCCTTTCCATTGGCGTGTTGCTGATCGTTGGCTTTATGCTGCTGGTCCGCCTGTCCCGCATGACTCGGGCGGCAGAGCATGCCGCATAGGAGCGAGCAGCTATTGTGCCTGTCCACGGTACTCTTTTGGGGTTATCCGCAATAAACATTGCGACTTGCGAGCAATGATTTGCCCAAGTGGGTATGATGGAATCAGCTAGGTCGCGGGGCGTCGCCTGTGTTTGGCGGCGTCCCGTTTTTGTGTTGCAGGGAGGGTAAGGCATGAACGCCACAGTCGTGATTCCAACGTATTGGGCGGGCGATGACGCTTGCGCAAACGCCCCTGGCACCTATGACCATTCGACACGACTCAACGCCGACAATCCCGAACTCGACCGCTGCCTGGCCTCGCTCGAGCAGGTGCGCGACATTCCGAGGATTATCCTTTTGGTGGTTTGCCCCATCTCGGCTACGGCTGATGTGTCGAAGCGCGTCCACGAAATCGTCGACGCGCACCCTACGCTCAAGGTCACCGTGGTTACCAACACCCAGGCATCGCGTATCGCCGACCGTGTGGCGCAGATTGCTCCCAAGGGCTCGGGCGAGTGCGTGAGTCTGCGCGGATACGGCGCCATTCGCAATATGGGGCTTGCCTGCGCTGCGGTGCTCGGCCACGATGCCGTTGTCTTTTTGGATGACGACGAGACCGTTATCGATGCCGACTTTATGAAGCGCGCGACCTATGCACTGGGCCAGCAGACGCGTCAAGGCCTGCCGATTTTGGTTAAGAGCGGTTACTTTTACGATCGAGACGGATCGCCGTTGGCGCCCACAGACAAGGTGGGCATTTGCCATCGTTGGTGGACCAAACGCATCGAGTTTAATCGCTGGATGAAAAAGGCGCTCTCGGGCACCCGTATTTCGCGTTCAAACTACGTGTGCGGCGGCCTTGTGGCGCTTCATGCCCGCGCCTTTACCCGTGTGGCGTTTGACCCGTTTATCACCCGAGGCGAGGACCTAGATTACCTCTTTAACATGCGCATGTTTGGCTACGACGTGTGGTTTGACAACGAGTGGGTCGTTCGTCACCTGCCGCCCGAGTCCGAGAAGCGCTCGCCGCGCTTTATGCAGGATGTGTACCGTTGGTACTACGAGCGTGCCAAGCTGACATTTGCCGCGCACCAGCAGGAGCTCGTTCCCGTCACGGCCGCGTCGCTCATGCCCTATCCGGGCCCGTGGATTTCGCGCGAGCTCGACGACCGCGTGCGCAAAACCGCCATGGTCCGCAGCATGTTTACCCGCGAGCACGAGGGATACCTGCGCATTTGGCGTCACGGTATTGACGAGGCCAGGACCTACGCGCGCCAAAACGCCGCAAGCTACCTGCGTTTCCAGAGCTTCTGGCCCAAGATCATGGACGGGCTCTGGCACGACGCACAACTGACCAGCATCCTGGAGGGGACTGAATGATCGACCGCCGCGCCCAGCGCGATAATTCAATATCAATCTTTCGCGTGATCGCCGTTGTCTGCGCCATTTGCGTGCTGGTGTACTTTATTTTTGCCCTGGCGACTGGAATCGAGCCGATCGCGACCGTGGTCGCCTGCGCACTGCTGTGCATCTTTCTGTGCATTTTTATCTATTTGACGCTCAATCCCGATTCGGTGCGTTCGCAGTACACCGAAGAGACACTCTCGGTGGCCTCTGCCATGCTCGAGGACATCAAAGGCGGTCTGACGCAGGAGTCGGCGCGTCTGGTGTGCCGGCGCATTTTGCCCGAGACGCGTGCCATGACGGTTGCCATCACCGACGAGAGCAACGTGCTGGCCTGCGCGGGCGAGTTTGAGGAAAAGCTGCTGCCCGATTCGCCCATCCACACACTTGCCACGCGCTACGTCATCGAGCACGGTATCGTCCAGTCGTTCAACCGTGTGGTGGACGTGGTGGGTTCGGATGGCTCGCACAACCATGTTCCCGCCGGTATCATCGCTCCTATCAAGGTGGGTGACCGCACCGTCGGCACGCTCAAGTTCTACTACAAGACCCCGCGTGCCGTCGACCGCACTCAGTACGCGCTTGCCTCGGGTTTTGCCGAGATCCTGTCCACGCAGCTCGCCATCCACGAGCTCGAGGTGCAAAAGGAGCTCACGGCCCGTGCCGAGGTGCGTGCCCTGCAGGCGCAGATCAACCCGCACTTCCTGTTCAACACGCTCAACACCATCGCGTCGTTTACGCGTACCGATCCGCTGCGCGCCCGCGAGCTGCTGCGCGAGTTCTCCTCGTTCTATCGCGCCACGCTCGACAATTCGGGCTCGCTCATTCCCGTGTCGCGCGAGGTCGCGCAGACCAAGCGCTACCTGACGTTTGAGAAGGCGCGCTTTGGCGAGGATCGCGTGCTGGCGACCTTCGACGTGTCCGAGGACGTCGAGGACACGCTGGTGCCGGCATTTGTAATCCAGCCAATCGTCGAGAATGCCGTGCGCCATGGTATGGGCGACGACGATGCACTGAGGATCGACGTGTCGGTCCACAGGGATGGCGAAGATGCGATTTTGATTGTGGTCGCCGATAACGGCGTGGGCATGGACGAAGGCACCGCTGCCAGACTGTTTGACGAACGCTCCGCCCGTCCCGACGCCAGCTCCCCGCAGGGCGGCGGCGCCGGTGTGGCCATGCACAATATTTCGGAGCGCATCCATCGCTTTTATGGACCGCACTCTTATACACGCGTCGAATCGGCCCCGGGCAAGGGCGCTAAAGTGCTCCTGCATCTCGATTTGTCGGAGAGCATCTTCGACATTCAAGAGTAGAATGATAGGTTACGGGTTTAACGCTAGTTGGCGGATGCCCGACGTAGTTAGTTGACGAAAGGTTTTATCCCTATGCTGCGTGCGATGATTGTGGATGATGAGGCCCCGGCCCGTTCGGAACTTCGCTTCTTGCTCGAGCAGACGGGCAAGATCGGCACGATCACAGAAGCGTCGAGCGTTCGCTCCGCTATCGAGATGCTTATGGAGAGCCGCGTCGATGTTGTGTTCCTCGATATCTCGATGCCTGGCGCTTCGGGTCTGCAACTTGCCGAGGCACTGCATAAGCTCAAGAATCCGCCGGCGATCGTATTCGTAACCGCGTACAGCGATCATGCGGTCGAGGCGTTTGATGTGGATGCCGTCGACTATCTGATGAAGCCGGTCGAGGAGGCTCGCCTGGATCGAGCGATCGATAAGGTTATGCAACGCGCCAAGCCTGTCACGGACAGCAAGGTGACCATCGAGCGCATCCCGGTGGAAAAGGGCGGCCGCAAGGTCCTCATCCCCGTGGACGACATTCGCTTTATTATGGCCAAGGACGATTACTCCTGTATTTATACGGTCGATGACCGCTTTTTGTCCACGACCTCGCTGGCACAGTTCGAGGCCAAGCTCTGCGACTTTGGCTTCTTCCGCGTTCACCGCCGCTATATCGTCAACTTGGCGTGTGTCACCGACGTCGAGACGGTTCCCTCGGGCGCTATCCAGCTGGGCATTACGGGCGTCGACGAACGCGTACCGGTTTCGCGCCGTCGCGTCGTACCGCTCAAAAAGGCCCTGAGCCTCTAGTACACCTGCCCCGCAGCCCTGTAGACCAAAATCGTCTGCGGAGCCGTGGGGCTTTTTGCATGAATGCACCAAATCTTTTTGCGGAAGGGATCCCATGAACAGTGCAAGCGCCAAGCGTATCGACATTATCTCGGACACCCACGGCTATCTTTCGCCTGCGCTCCTGGACGAGCTTAAGGGTGCGGATCTGATTATCCATGCCGGCGACCTTACGTCGGAGATGGACTACGAACACCTGCGCACCATTGCCCCCGTGCGAGCGGTGCTGGGTAATAACGACTACTACCGCGACTACGGCCCCGATGTGGACCGCTTGGCGCTCTTTACCTACGAAGGCCTCAAGTTTGCCGTAGCCCACTACCGCGAAGACCTTCCGGTTGGATCCGTAGACGTAGCTATCAACGGTCACACCCACGTAACCAAAGAAGCCCAAGTGGGTCGCTGCCTGGTCCTCAACCCAGGCAGTGCCAGCTATCCAAGAGGCACCCGAGGCCCCACCATGGCCAGAATGCTCGTCAAGGACGGCAAGATTCTGAGCATCAAATTTATTGACCTAGAGTAGGTGCAACAAAAACGGGGGATGCAGATCGCATCTCCCGTTTTTCTTTGAGCCAAAGGCCGAAGTTCAACAACAATCTTAGACAACCCCGCCGAGGAGAACGGGGGCCTCGAGCCGCGGAAGCGGCGAGGAACAAAGTCTTTGAAGCAAGTGACGGCAGGGAGGGTCTCCGGGGCCGGCTGGCGCGGGTTGAGTTTGTCGCGAGTTCCGCACGCAAAGGAAAGCACTTAATGTGCTTTCCGTCTTGCGCAGGACTGTAGAGCA
>NZ_JADNNH010000035.1:0-24192 GCF_015556945.1 Collinsella aerofaciens
AATGCCGACGGGGCGAGGAAGAAGGCCTGGACGAGGGCCCACTGGAGGTGGGTCTCGGAGATCAGGCTCGAGGGGCCGCAGCGCGACGCGCTGGAGTACTACGTCACGGCCGCCCGCTGCGCGGAGTCGGACAGGCGGCAGCTCGAGAGGAGGGTCGTCGCGCTGGCGGGCACCGACCGCTGGCGGGCGACGGTGGAGGCGCTGTCCTGCATCAAGGGGGTCTACACCCTGACGGCCTTCAGGCTCGCGGCGGAGGCCGGGTCCTTCAGCAGGTTCCGCTCGGCGCCGGCCTTCGCGAGCTGGTGCGGGCTGACCCCGTCGGAGCACTCGAGCGGCGAGTCCGAGCGGCGCGGCGGGATAACCAAGGCCGGCAACGCGCTCGCGCGCACGGCGCTCATAGAGTCCGCATGGCACTACTCCACGTGCTCCCCGAGGCCCAAGGCCCCAGCCCCCGGCACCGACGTGCCCCCGGCGATACGCTCTAGGGCGGACGACTGCACCGCCAGGCTCCACCGCCGCCGCGAGGCGCTGGCCGCGGCGGGCAAGAGCGCGTGCAAGGCCAACGCCGCCGTGGCGCGCGAGCTCGCCTGCTGGGTCTGGGAGATCGGGTGCAGGTCCGAGGGGACCGTCCTCTAGCAGCCGGCGACAACCGACTCCCGCCGGGAGGGCCCGCGCCTCGACGCATCGCCGGCGCGAGTTCACGACCTTTTTGATGGGCAGCCCCGGGGCCGCGCCCGACAAAAGACTGGATTCGTACGATAGCGCCGGACGGAGAATCGAAATGCGGTGGGGTGCGCGGACATACCGGGCTGACCGCCGGAAGCGCACCCGCAAGAGCCCGCGGATATTAGCTTGCCAGGCAAGCGTCGACTAAGCCATGCAGCGTGCGCGGGCTCTCCCGACGGGAAACGAAAAAGCCCGGTTTCAAACCGGGCTCGAACGAACATGCCTATTGACAATGGCTTTCTCATATTACAAAAAAGCTCCCATTGCTGGGAGCTCTTTCAATCAATGGTGCGGGCGAAAGGACTTGAACCTTCATGGGGTTGCCCCCATACGGACCTGAACCGTACGCGTCTGCCAATTCCGCCACGCCCGCGTGCAGGAATTAGAATAACGGAGCGCCATCGCGAACGCAAGAACTATTTTTGAAAAAGTTTGCAGGCATTTTCCCAAGCTGCTCGCGCGATTGCCTCAGCATCCTCGCCGGTACGATCGACACGGTCGTTGACCAGCGTGTTTGCCGTAATGGAGATCATTGCGGGCTCGCATTCAAGACCGCGGATGGGCTCCGGAGCCATATACGGGCAATCCGTCTCGAACAAAATTCGATCGAGTGGGGTTGCCGCAAATGCCTCGCGCACATCGTCGTTGCGCTTAAAGGTGGCCGCACCGCCATAGGCGATATAGCAGCCCAAATCCACAAAGCGCTCCATCGTGGCGCGGTCCTCGCCAAAACAGTGCAGCACACAACCAGCCTGGGGCACACCCACCTCGCGCAGCACGTTGTACGCATCAACGTGCGAGGTGCGCTCCCCATCCGAGTCCTCGTGACGCAGGTGCAGCTCCACCGGCACATTGCGGCGCACGGCAAGCTCGAGCTGGCGCGCCATGCAATCAATCTGCACGTTATGGGGTGCCGGCGCGATATCGTCGTCATAGTCCATGTGATAGTCCAGGCCGATTTCGCCAATACCGGCGCATAAGGGGTCATCAAGTGCCGCAACGACCTGTGCATGAACGTCGTCGGTATAGTCCGGCGCGCCATACGGATGCACGCCGGCAAGATACTTGATCTGCGGGATATCCTGCATCGGAAGAATCTCGCGCACCAGCCAGTCGCTATAGTCCGCCACGCTGCGCTTGTCGGCAATGGGGTCGAACATCGTCACCAACAGGTCGACGCCCGCGGCTTTGGCGCGCACGAGCGTCTCGGGCACATCCTTGCCCCAAAACGAAAGCAGATGTGCATGCGTGTCGGCAAGCGGCGCCAAGGGCACGGGACAAGCAACCGTCTTCTTTTTCTTGGTAAACGTCACGCGTTCGGCATTAGGCGTCATGGATTAGCTCCCGGGCCAGACGGACAAAGTCGGCAACATCGAGCGTCTCGGCGCGCGTGGTGGGTGCGATACCGCAAACCTCAAAAGCGGCATCGAGCACGTCCTTGGCAAAACCGTTGGCGCTCATGGAATTGCGGATGGTCTTGCGACGCTGAGCAAATGCAGCATCAATCACGCGGGCCACAAATTCGCGATCGAGCCCCTCGGGCACCACGCCGTCAACACGGTCGATACGCACGACGGCCGAGTCCACGTGCGGCGCCGGCATAAAGCAACGCGGCGGCACCTCAAAGCGACCCGTCACCTGCGCATACAGGCCGAGCTTTGCCGTATAGCCGCCATAGGTCTTGTTGCCCGGCACTGCGGCAATGCGATCGGCAACCTCCTTTTGCACCATGACGACGGCGCGCTTGAGCGCGGGCATCGTCTGGAAGAACTGCAGGATGATTGTCGCCGCCACGTTATAGGGCAAGTTCGCGACAAACACCGTGGGTTCACCACCGGCGGCCTGCTCAATCTGCTCCGGCGTCACTTTGAGCGCGTCGCCCATGATAAAGCGGAAGTTGGCATAGTCAGCGGCGTGAGCATCGAGCACCGGCTCGAGCTCGGGATCTGCCTCAATCGACGTAACGCACGCCGCCTCCTGCAGCAGGGCCAACGTCAGCGTGCCGCAACCCGGGCCGACCTCGAGCACGCGCCCATCGCCCGCAAGCTCAGCGAGCTCACAGATACGTTCGATCACATGGTTGTCGATCAGGAAGTTCTGGCCCAGGCGATGCTTGGTCGCAAGGCCAAACTCCTCTAGCAGCTCCCTAGTTGCCGTGGGGTTTGCCAAAGGCGAAGTTGTCATGGTTGCCTCCTTAACATGGTGGCTGCATCGTAAAGCAAAAGGGCATGGACCGTTGCGGCCATGCCCTTACAGCTAAACAGCAAATTGCCGATATGGCGCGCAGCGGCTTAGCCCAGACGCGGGAACAGCGGCTCGCCCTTCTCGACGGGCTGACCACCGGCAAGCAGGCCCCAAGCGCAAATGCCCTTGAGGTCGTCGCTCGCGGCCTCGTCCTCGCAGGACAGGCGGCGCAGGGCCTCGGCAGAAGTCTGGGGCATGAGCGGCATCAGCAGGTGAGCGGCAATGCGGATGGCCTCGAGCAGGTTGTAGATCACAAACGCCAGCTCGTCAGCCTTGGCCTCGTCCTTGGCAAGCGCCCAGGGCTCGGAGTCCTCGATGTAGTGGTTGGCGGCATGGATGAGCTCCATGACCTCGTCCTTAGCTCCACCATAATCGAGCACGTCCATCTTGGCCATGTAGCGCTCGACCAGACCATCGGCGATCTTTGCCAGCGGGTTGTCGAACGCATCGAACGATGCGGGCTTGGCGGGCGCGCAACCATCAAAGTACTTGCCGCTCATGTTGAGCGAACGCGAGATAAGGTTGCCCCAGCTGTTGGCCAGGTCGGCGTTGTAGACCTGCTCCATGCGATCGAAGCTGATGGCACCGTCGGTGCCGGGGACGACGTCGGTCATAAAGTAGTAGCGATAGCCCTCGACGCCCAACATGTCGATAACGTCCTGCGGAGCGATGGCGTTGCCGCGGCTCTTGGACATCTTCTCGGCCTTGCCGGTCTCGGCATTGCGCACGGTCAGGAAGCCGTGGGCAAAGACATGCTCGGGCAGGGCCTCGCCGATGGCCATGAGCATGGCGGGCCAAATGACGCAGTGGAAGCGGATGATGTCCTTACCCACGATGTGGAACTGCGCGGGCCAGCGATAGGCCAGCTCGGCACGCGCCTCGTCGGTGTCGACACCGTAGCCGACAGCCGTCATATAGTTGAGCAGCGCATCGAACCACACGTAGGTCACGTGACCCTCGTCAAACGGGACCTGAATGCCCCAGTCAAAGCTCGTGCGGCTCACGGAAAGGTCGTTAAGGCCGCCCTCGACAAAGCTGCGCACCTCGTTCATGCGGAACGCGGGCTCGACAAAGTCGGGGTGCTCGTCATAAAGCTTGAGCAGCTTGTCCTGGAAGGCGGAAAGCTTAAAGAAGTAGGACTCCTCCTGCACGCGCTCAAGCGGACGGTGGCAGTCGGGGCACAGGTGCTGGCCGACGCTGCCGTACTCCTCGTCGCCCTTCTGGACCTGCGTATCGGTGAAGTAGGTCTCGTCAGGCACGCAATACCAGCCGTCGTAGCTGCCCTTATACAGGTAACCGGACTCCTTCATGCGCTCCCACAGGTACTGCACGGCATGATGCTGGCGCGGCTCGGTGGTGCGGATGAAGTCGTCGTTGGAAATCTCGAGCTTGCTCCAAAGCTCCTTGAAGTGCGGAGCCTGGCTGTCGGTCCACTCCTGCGGCGTCATGTTGTGCTTGGCTGCAGCCTCGGCGACTTTCTCGCCGTGCTCGTCCATGCCGGTCAGGAACTTGACGTTATAGCCGGCGGAGCGGCGATAGCGAGCCTGAACGTCGGCGATGATGGTGGAATAAGCCGTGCCCAGGTGCGGATCGGCGTTGACGTAGTAGATGGGCGTCGTGATAAAGAACGAAGGCTTGCTTTGATCCATGGGGTTTGTCCTCCAGAAAAACGTTGCATACAGGGGATGATTCTAGCGCAAGGGCTGGATATCCTCCATCTATTGCATATCGAGCACCATGGCATAGACATCGCGCTTGCGGCGCGAATACTTCTGAGACAGGCGCTTGGCCACCGCAGAGGCGAGCTCCCCCTCCTCGAGCGCGGCGCGGATATCCTCGCGCAGGGCCTCATCGGGATCTACTGCCGCTGCGCCAACCGGCGCGATACCGGCGTCCTCGTCCTCACTCGGCGGCGCGATGACCAGCGCAATCTCGCCTTTCACCTCGCCGCGGGCACGCAGCTCCTCGGCAAGCTGGGCGGCAGGCCCACGCAAGACCTCCTCGTGCAGCTTGGTGAGTTCGCGGCAGACGGCAACCTCACGCTGGGGAAAAACCTCGGCCACGGCTTCGAGCGTCGCCACGATGCGATGTGGAGACTCGTAGAAGATGAGCGCACCGGGCACCACGGCAAGGCGTTGCAGCCGACGCACACGGTCACCATGTTTTCGGCCCAAAAAGCCTTCGAAGAAGAAATGCTCGCAGGGAATGCCGGACGACACGAGCGCCGTAACGCACGCAGAGGGACCGGGGATGACCTCAACAGGCACATCGGCCTCGCGCGCCGCCTCGACCAGCGCCTGGCCAGGGTCTGACACGCTCGGCATGCCGGCGTCCGAGGCAAAGGCGAGGGTCTCCCCCGCCAGCAGACGGTCGACCAGACCGGCGGCACGACTTGCAATGACATTTTCGTCGCAGCGGACGAGCGGTTTGGAAATGCCCAGGTTCATCAGCAGCTTTGACGTCACACGCGTGTCTTCGCAGCAAATGGCATCGGCGGCGGCAAACGCCTCGCCAACGCGCGGGGACAGGTCGCCCAGATTGCCGATGGGTGTGCCGACCACATAGAGTTTGCCCGTATGGGCGCTGTTTTGCGTCATATCAACCTATTCAATCATGCCGCGCTCGAGCGTACCGAGTGCCGCGCGGGCGTCCCATGCTGCAATGCGCTTCTCGGTCTTCCACGTTTGGAAGAACCAACCGGCAGCCGGCGCAAACGAAGCCAGCTGGTTGGCGATAAACACGCGCTCGTAGGCATTGCGGCCCTCGGGCGTAACCGACGAGTTGGCAAAGATCGCCGCACCCGACCATTCGCCCACCAGCACGGGGAACCCAGTCGAGATCGCTTCTTTAAGCTCGCGCTTGTTACGCGAAATCGCCGTCGTCAGCCCGCGGGGGCTCGTGATGTCGAGCGCATACTCGTCGCGGTAATGGTACAGGTGAAGGTCCATGTAGACGTTCTTGTACTTGGCACCGCGCATAAAATGCTTCCACTCGCTGGGATGCCCCGACGACGAGAAGACGACGATCTTATCCTCGGGCATATACGAACGGACGAGCTCGTAGGCATCGCGATAGAAATTGCGCAGGTAGTGGGCCGGAATGCCATCCGTCATGGTAAAGAGACTCTTGCGGACACTCATCTGCGGCGTATCCAGCAGCTCAATGCCCAGCAGGCTTTCGGCCTCGCCGTAGCGATCGGCCAGGCGCTCGAGCACGTCGAGTGCGACATGACGACCGTTGGTGGACGAATGCCATTCGGCAACAGCCTCCGGCGTGGTGGGCGAATCGTTGGAATCGCCCTGGCCACCGGGCACAGTTGCCAGATCGAGCAGCACGCGGATGTCGTACTTGGCAGCCCACTCAATTGCACGGTCGATGTAGTCGACAACCGAGATGTAGGACGCATCGGACTCCTGCGAACCAAAGGCATACCAGGGCACCGGCAGACGCACGGCATTGAGACCGATCTGCGCCATGCGGCGAAAATCGTCCTCACTCACAAACGTCTCGTAATGACGGCGCATGCGCTCGTTATAGGCGGCGGTGCCCATGGCCTCCTGCAGCTCGGCCGCGTTGGATGCACCGGTCGCCGCGTATAGCGACGGGGTCACCCAAGGCTCGGGAATAAACCAGCCAGAGAGATTAACGCCGAGTATCCTCTCCATCACTGCCCCCTTCGGATCGTGCAGGCCGAACCTGCATCGTATTGCATAGGAAAAGTATCGTTTTGAGTATACCCGCGCATGCGGACAGACGACCGAACGGTCTGTAAAGTGGCGCAAAAGCGGGAGGAATGTCTGAGCGGGCGGACCCGAGATGTGCACGCACGTCGGAAGTAAGCGCCGGAAAGCGCGTCCCGTTTTTCGCAAAAGACTGGGATGCATTTTCCGTTCGAGGCCTCAACCGGAAAATGCATCCCGTTCTGAGCGCGGGATCTGGGACGCAGTTTCCGCCAAAGGCCGAAAAAGGAAAGCACGTCCCATTCTGACGCGATTCCGGGTCGTGCTTTCCCGAGCGGCCTCAAAGCGGAAAACGCATCCCACTCTGAAGCCAAATTCCGGGACGCAATTTCCGCAGAGCCCTCGATAAAAGAAAAGGACCCCTTTGCAGAGGTCCTAGTCAATTCAAGGTGGCGGGGAAGGGAATCGCGTCCGCGCGCTGCGCGGACGGACCGCTGCGGCGCTTACGCGCCTTGCGAGCTGCGCTGGCAAACGCTTACGCGTTTCCTCAGCTCCGCGCCCTCACGGGGTTCGATTCCATGTGGGGGCTGTATAAAAGAAAAGGACCCCTTTGCAGAGGTCCTAGTCAATTCAAGGTGGCGGGGAAGGGAATCGAACCCCTGACACGAGGATTTTCAGTCCTCTGCTCTACCAACTGAGCTACCCAGCCATTTGAGGTGTGCCTTGTTTCAAGGCTTGATTAGTATAACCAAGGACGCGTTCCGGTCAACCGAGAATTTTAAAAAAGTTTTTGAGCACAGCCTCGGTTCTATAAATCGGCACGTCAGAGGCATCAGCCGGCAGCAAGAAGTTTTTCACTCAGAGCCGCACGGGCAAACTCACTTGGCGTCATCCCCTCGGCAGCCGCCCGTCGACGAATGGCCTCCTTCATTCCCAGAGGAATCTTGACCGACAGCGTTGCCGTCCCCTCACCTGAGAGCGGGGGCCGTCCATGCACGATCCCACCAACGGTGTGTTCGCCATCCGGAAACTCTCCGCGCTCGTACGACTCGCACCACGCGTCAATCATTTCATCCGTTACAACCTGACCATTAGCGGCCGTATACGTCTTGCCCATCATCGACCCCTTTGCCGAGCCTGTTCAATCTCCTGCCAAAATTTCTTCTGGACTGGAGACAAGGCATGAATGATAAGCCACCCACGGACAAGCTCGACCGCGACAAGCTCCACGCTTCGTCCGTCTGGGAGCCATCCAATCGCAAGCCATCTCGGCGGCTCGTCCTTCGACTCGCGACGAATGCACTCAGTAACCGCAAGCCAAGCGCTAAGCACTTGCTTTTCCGTCAGGTGCTTTTTAGCGTTGGGATGAATCTCAACATCCATGCATCTTCTCCTCCATCTTACCCAATTTCGTATGACGAAAGTCCACTGTCGCCAATTCTTAAGCCGGCACGCGTTGGAGAGCAGGGGTCGAAACAATGATTGAAGGACGCTCTAGTACGGCCCAGGCGCCGGGGCAGGAGCACATGCGCCAAGGGCGGACGTTTTCGTAGCGCGCGAGGATATTGCCGTCGCGATCGATGAAGGCGATGTCGATGGGATAGGCCATAAAACACGTATGGACCGAAGAGCAGCGTGGAAACGCCATGACGAGCGGCAGGCCGTTGGCGGCAACCGGACGCCGTCCCAGCATGCCGCGCAGGCGCACGACAAACGACTCCGCCACCACAAACTCGGCCGGCGTCCAACCCAGCCTGTTGAGTGCCCGCGCGTAAGCGATGTAGGACGAGACCGCGGTCACATGACCACCCCCGGATGCCATGGATCGACCGTCACCGCGCGCTCGTGCGACAACGTTGTCGGCGCCCCCAGCGGAACGCCAGCGATGCTGAGAGAAGTCGGCCACGGCTCATAGTGCATGGTGCAGGTGTAGGTCCTAAACGTACCGGATAGGGAGAGCAGGCCACCATCTGATGCCTTCGCGCCTTGCTCGCTCGACACTTCGATCTGCAAGTCATAGCCTTCCATGGCATTCAGAATTTGAGTCTGGACCGTCGCCGAGGCATCGGCAGAGCTTTCGTCGCCCTCCCCCTCCGACGCCACGGCATGCGCTAGCACGATGTCGGGCACCACGCGGTCGAAGCGCGCGACAGCGCCGGCAAAGATCATGACGTTGTACACGATGAGTGCCAGCACCAGCAAAACGGGCGTAACCACTGCCATCTCCACCGTCGCTTGGGCGCGCTCCTCGCGCAGACGCATGCGGATACTCATTACGACCCACCGCCCAGAGCGCCAACCAGCGTGGCGACATCGACGGTGAGCGGGATGGAGCCGCCGCCGGGCAGAGGAATCTCCGCAAGTGTGAACACCGTACCGCTAATGGTGCGTTCGACTTGATATTCCAACGCCTCGCAAAGCGCCTTGGGATCGGTCACGCCCAACGGAATACTTCGCAGTTTGTCTTGCGCTTGAGAGAGACCCGCAATGTCAGACCCCGGACTCTTAATGACGTTGGCAGAATCGGTCAGCACCGGCTTTCGCAGGCGCAAGTCGCACGGTTCCAAACCCAGCGCCGCCACGGACGCCGAAACGGTATCGCCGAGCCACGATGCGATGGAGCCCAACGCGCCGCTGCCCCCTCCTAGGCCTTTAATCATCTCGTCCATAAGTTCGTCGGCCGAACCTTGAATATCACCATATCCTACGAGCAGCCGTCCCCAAACATCCATGACGCCGTCGAGCACGCCGGCAACGCCGCCCGAGCGTTCCTTCAATGTCGAGAAAAATCGCGAAAGCACGTTGTTTTGCGCCGTCGCGTCATCGGGTGCCAGCACCGCGCCAGAGATAGCACCGCGATCGCCAAGCCTGACTGCCGTGTTAAACGAAGAGTTGAGCTCATCGGGGCTCGAGATGGCACCCGAAACCGCAAGGGCAACCACGCCGTTGCGACCGGGCGGGGCGATACGCGGGCGCTCGCCGGAAAGCTCCTTGATGGCCTGGTCAAACGCATTGCCCGCACGGTCGGCCTCATCCTCGGTCTGACGCTCGAGCTCGAGCTCTTTGTTGCGGCATTCGACGTAGTCTTCCAGGGCCTCTTTGAATCGATCAAAGTGGTACTCAAAGCCGTTTTCGATAGAAGTCGAAGGAGCCGCAACGGCACCGAGCGACGAAACACCAAAATGGCATCTATTGCATTTGTCCTGCCCGTCATAAGCAGCAACCGAGGCCAGCCCGCATGGCGCCCCCTTCTTATAGTTGGGGCAACTCGTTCCGTAATGCAGATACGTCTTGCCATCGATGGCACTGGTTGGCCACACCGTATCGGTATAGAGTTCCGTCGCTCGCACCTCGTCAGTGTTGCGCGGCAACAGCGGGATATAGGAAGCGACTTCATCTCCGTCCTCAGTTACATATGCACGATTGACCTCTGTACTCGCATAGGTGTAAAACGCCTTGCGCGCCGCCGACTCCGCCTTCGTCTCGACGCTTGAACCCTGCGGTTTTTCGTCTGCCAGGCGTTGACGGTAGTAGGTCTTCGCGCGGTCGAGCGCCACCTGTGGCTCCCACGAAATGCTCGAGGCATAATGCGGGTTCTGCTCACCCGAGAGCTTTGCCAAACTCCTCGTACGTTCCCACATGCATGAACAGCTACCGACCGAAGCCGGAACCGATCCACCGCAATCCGCAAGCCAGGCGCGTTCTTTTGCTTTCGCCGTCTCCTCCAAGGCCTTCTGCAGCTCATCTGCTGTGCGCTCCAGATCTTTCGATGTGTCTTTAATGGCATCGGTCGAGATCTCAGAACCCTCGAGCGCAACGAAATCCGACTCGGACGTCCTGGGCACGGCAAGCGCCGTACCGGTATAGGTCACACTATCGGTATCCTGCGCCGACACCGCCTGCGTGGCACGCGCGGCAATCAGATACGGCAGAGCCGTCTCGATTTTCTGCAAGCCTTCCGATGCGCTTTTGGCAAACTTGTTGCGCGTTTTAATGATCTCAATCCCGGTGTCGACCATATTGCCGGCAACTGGTTCGGCACCCGGGATGAGGATGGCGACCAGGCCCGTCCCGATCGTGGCAAACCCCGCTAGCCCCAGACTCAAGATGCTCGCATCAACCACCGTGGCAGCCGTGTGATAGGACGACACTACGTTGGCACCCGCCAGCGCGCCGCTATCGGCCGCCACCTGGGTGTCCCCCGCGCGCGACATGCTCCATATCGCCGCGGTCGACGAAAACAACAACGTGAGCACCACTAGGATGACCACGGCAGAAGAAAGCGTGGTGTAGGCACCGTCTTCGATAAACAGGTCGATACCGGCGCGGCCCATAAAGCCGCCTCGCTTGCGATGGCAGCTCGGACGGCGCGTCAAAACGCGTCTAGACCAGAAACGCTTAATCCCATGCAGCAATCCACGAATCATAATCTCCCTCCAGCCATTCGGGACGTGATTGATACGAGACATCGACCTTGAGCTCAACGTAGCCACCCTCGGCGGTACCACCCATAGCCTGCGCAAACGCACCGATCACAGGCAACGGCTTGACCTCGCCGGAAACGGACACGGACGAGACGCCACCCGCATCGGCCCGGCTAAGCTCGATATCCCACGACAACGGCCCGCCGGCATGAAAGATCGAAACGTTGGGCACTGCGGCAAGCCGGCGGCGGGTGAACTCCTTAAGATCGTCGTCCTCCGCCGTCGTCGTGATCATGAGCCGCGCGGTCTCGGCGGCGGCAGACTCCATGACCGCGCGCGTATAAAGCAGGCACACCGGTTGCAGTGCGAGAAGGATGAGCGTCAGAAACGTCGGCAGCAAAAAAGCGGCCTCGACCGTAGACTGCGCCCAGTCCTCGCGCGCGATATCAATACAACGCGATGTCCTTAGCGCCCGCAGCGGCGTCGATAACCGACGTCGAGGCAACGCCATGGGATGCCGCCCGCTCAACCAGCGCCGCCAAGCGTCCATCGGTGCCAGCACGCCAAAGTCCCACAATCGCCAGCACGATCGATAACAGCGCCACCGTGACGATGGCGTATTCCACAGTCGCTTGGGCAGATTCCTCGCGCAGGACGTCATGCATTTCACGACCCCTCCTTTGAGTTCGATGCCTGCGGGCTCAGGCGGATCACGCGCAGGCGGCACGAGGCATCGCCGGCATCCGCGGCAACCGTCACCATATCGACCCAGCCGCGCCCATCGCGCACGATGGCGCCCCATACGTTGCCCTTAATATCAAGATAGCCGCTCAGGGCGAGCTGGGCCGTTGGCACCTCGCGGTAGGCGCGTAACATATCCGCCGCTGCCTCGGTCATCGGTCGGTCCTCAGACCATGCAAGCCGGACCGTAATCGCGTTGTCCCCAGGCGAATCCGTCGCAGTGCCAGACCGCTTGTCGAGCGTCCGCAGAAAGGTTTGCGCCGTGACAGCGACATCCGAATCGTCCGCATCTCGCATCTCATCTTTTTGAGACGCCACCGCCGAATCTGAGCCCGAATCGAAGGCGGCCCCAGGACGCTGCTGCCGCGCGGCGTTAAGCCCCCAAAGCACCGCCGCTATCGCCACGGTCAGGCAAGCAAACACCAGCAGCACCCCGATGGGGCGCTCGCCCTCTACAGGCTGTTGATGCCCTCGCTGATAGCGTTCCATAGATCTTGGACCTTGCCCTTAAATGCGACGATGGCGATAATCGCGATCACCACGAGCACGCCGACCAAGATGGCATACTCGGTGGTACCCTGTGCACTCTCCTCCTGCAGTAGCTCCTTGGCGCGCTGACGAACATGTGCCGCCCGGCAAAACGCCCAGCCCTGGACCTTGCCAGCAGCGTCAGTCATCGTGTTCATGTATTCCTCCCTACATCATCCCGCCTGCTCCCAGCAGCGGGCCCAATATGGACAGAAGCAACGCCGGCAAGATGAGCGTGCCGGTGGGAATCAGCAGCTTGACGGGCGCACGCTCAATCTCGCGCTCGACCGCGGCGCGATGAGCCGCACGGATCTCGCGACTTTGAGCGGCCAGTGTCTCGGCAAGTGGGGCACCCAGGGCGAGTGCCTGCCCCACCGTAATGGCAAAGGTCTCGAGCGCTCGCACGTCCAGGTCGCGCGCGGCGGCCAACAACTCGTCCTCACGCGTGCCCACGCCCACCTGCCACGCCATGCAGGCCCGCTCAAGGCGAAGAGCCAGCACTGACCGGCGGTTGGCGCAGAAAATCTCAAGCGCCGCATCAAACGAAAGGCCGGCCGAAAGACCCAAGCGCACAACATCGATCATCTCGGACACTTCGCCGAGCGACACTCGCGCCGGGCCGCCCGCTCCAACCGCGCCCTTCACTCGCGCGGTCAGGGCATCGACCACCGAGCGACCCGCGGCAGCGACCAGCACCGCCTCGCGCTTGCAGGCCCCTGCGATCTTGCGCGCATCCGCCCGATCCAAACCCGTCGCGACAAATACACTCAGGGCACACAGGCAAGCCACAACTGCAACCAGGGCGCTCATAGCTCCACCCGCATAATGCGCCGGATAACCACCAGGGCAACGACGTTGAGGGCTAGACCCAGCACCACAGCGCCCGCACCGGCAGGCGTCGCAAGACCGCGACGAAAATCTGCCGAAAGCAGCGCCAACACCGCGCACATGCCCGCCGGCATCGCCGCGACCATATGCGCAGACATGCGAGCCTGCGACGTCTTAACATCCAGGCGGCGCTTGAGCTCAATGCGCTCCCCCACCATGCTCGACGCCTCGGACAGTAAGTCGGCAAGCGGAGCACCGGTGCGCTGAGACACCTTAAGCGCCAAGGTCACAAGCGAAAGGCCGGGGGCGTCGATGCGCACGAGCAAGTCATCGAGCGCGTCGGTCGCCGAGATGCCGCAATCGATCGCCGCCGCTACCCGCAAAAACTCGGTATGCACCGGTTCTTGCGCATGAGCGCCCACAAAGCGCATGCCCTGGGCCAGCGAATGTCCCGAGGCAAGCGACATGGAAAGTGCGGTAAACGCCTCGGGCATGGCCTCTTCTGCATCGTGTTGCTCGCGCCGGCTCTCAAAGCCATCCCGAGCGGCGCCAGCGGCAATCGGAGCAACAAGTCCCAAGGCAAACCCGAGGGGCGATAACGACACCATCGTTAGCAAAACGCAGCAGACACCGCTCGATAGCAGCAGAAACGCCAAACGCCCCGAAGCATCTTCGATCACGAGGCCAAGGCGACGCGCCGGAGCCAGCGATGCCCACGAACGGGCAATCTTTTTCAGCAGATCGTTTTCCACCAACTCACGCGGCAGCTTCTCTGCCACCGTCTCGAACGCCTGACGCGCCAGCTCCGCCGGCGGCACCTGCGGCACACGAGGTTCCGCCCCGCACGCCGTCGCGACAGAAAACCCTGCCAAACCCCCTACGACGAGGGGCACAGCGACCTCCATTCGTCCACCTCCTCTTGTGTGAGCGTCCCCGACCGCAGGCCTTCTGCGATAAACGGCGGCTCGCGGTCAAGCGTCCAGGTGCGCTCGGCGGCATCGAAAGTCACATAGCGCTCGAGCTCTACGCCGCCCGACGCGGCACGACGCACCCCCGAATACGAGGAGACGAAGCGCCTGCCATCGGCGTGGCGCTCGGACATCACGATGCCGTCGAGCGCCATGGCAATCTGCTCTTCGATGAGCTCGCTCGGCAGATCGATGCCATAACGTGCAAGCAACGTCAGACGCACCACGGTCTCCTGCTCGGAACCCGCATGAAGCGTGGTGAGCGACCCGTCGTGGCCCGTGTTCATGGCCTGCAACATGTCGCAGCACTCGGCACCGCGCACCTCGCCCACCACGATGCGGTCGGGGCGCATGCGCAGGGCATTGGTCACCAGGTCGCGGATCGTCACCGCGCCCTCGCCCTCAATTGAAGCCTCGCGCGCCTCTAGACGCACCACGTGCGGATGATGCGCAAACTTGAGCTCGGCAGAGTCCTCGATCGTCACGATGCGCTCGCCGGTGGAAATCTCACATGACAACGCGTTGAGCAGGGTGGTCTTACCAGATCCCGTGCCTCCCGCAACCGCCAGGTCCTGTCGCAGCGACACCGCGCACGACAACAGCTGCGCATACCAAAGCGGCAGCGACCCCAGCCCCACAAGCTCGTCCAGCGAGCAGATGCGGTCCGAGAACTTTCGGATGGTGAGAATCGGTCCGTCAATCGCCACAGGCGGAATCACCGCGTTGACGCGATAGCCCGTTTTGAGGCGGGCGTTGACGATGGGGCTGCGCTCGTCGATACGGCGGCCAAGTGGCGAGATGATGCGGTCGATAAGCACACGGATCTGTTCATCATCCTCAAACGCATGCTCGATGGGGTGCAAGACGCCGCCGCGTTCAAAGAAAGCCGAGCGGCAGCCGTTGATCATGATCTCGGTAACGGTGTCGTCCTCGATGAGCGGCTGCAACGGCCCCAGGCCCACTACGTCATCCAAAATCTCGTCGATGATGGTCTCGCGCTCGGTCGTCGCGAGATCGGTCGGTTCCTCAACATTGAGCGCCGCCTCCACCGCGGGACGCAATTCCGAGCGGGCAAGTGCCGGGTCGATATAGGCGCTGATACGCGCCACTTCGTCGTAACCCATGCGGTCCATCACGGCGCACTTGGTGCGTCGTTTCACCGCGCGGCGACGCCCCGCATCTACAGGCGCTGCCCCCGCTGCAGCGCCGGCAGCCTTAATCCTCGTTTGCAGGCTCATCGCTGATCACCCTCGCGCGACCAGGGAAGGCGGATACGCGGGCGTTCGGTGCGCGTTGCACGGTCGGCGACCATATCGCTCCAAGGGCCGACGGCGCACCCCAGTTCCACGAGCATCTCGCGCGTGGCCTCGCGCACGCTGGTCGCAAAAGCGCTGGTCTGCCCCACTGCCTCATCAGCGCGCCCAAACGCCATGAGCGCGGCGAGATCCTGCCCGCCATCGGCGATACGAATCTTGGAGCTCAACGCACAGGCAATCTCAAAGCGCATGGCGACGTCCTCGTCTGCCCCGCGCGCACCGAACCGGTTGAACACGGCGCTCATGCGCGTGCGCGGCACACCTACTCGACTTGCCAGTTCAATGACGCGCGACGCCGATGTCGCGGACGACACCGCAGCATCGCCAACGATCAGGCAGCGGTCGCTCGCCGCCACCGCAGCCGCCACGGCGTCGCCCCAAAAGACCGAGGTATCGATAAAGACTACGTCGGATTCGCGACGCAAAACATCAAGCAGTAGCTCCACCGGACGTGCCATGAGCTCGGCTTGCTCGGGCGCCGCAACGGGACCCCAGAGCGTAACGCCTGGCGCCACGCGCATCGATGTGGCTACGATATCCGGCTCGGTGAGCGCGCCCGCCGCCGCCGGCTCGATAAGTGCCGCCATATCGCGCGGAGCATCGACGCCTAACAAGTCGTAAAGGTTTCCAAACATCAGGTCCAGGTCGAGCACGGCGGCACGCAAGCCCAACAGCGACGATGTGTGTGCCATGGTGGCAACGATCGTCGACTTGCCGCAACCGCCCGAACCCGAAATGGCGCAGATGACCGGAGCTCGATGCTGCGGAGCGGCAGCGTCTGCCGGCGGCATCGGAGGCGGCGGGGCGGGCGTCGGCGACAGCGTCCCCGTCTCCCCCGCCGCAACCACACGCTGCGTCCAAGCCGGCATGGCAGCTTGTTCGGTCTGCAAGGCAGGCTCGTTCTGTGCAATCTGCTCATGCTGCATCAGCGACAACTCGCCGCACCCGGCAAAGCCCTCAACTTCGTCGAGTTCATCCGCCAGATTCACGCCGTGCACGTATCCCATATCTACAGCCGGGGAGTCGCCAGCATGCTGTGCCGGCCCTCCAGCGTCATCGTATACAAGGGGGTTCCGGGGGCGCCGACCATGCTCGGCTTCCGCTTTTCCATAATCATCAACACGCGGGCCTCTTGTAGCGCGAGGCGCCCCGGGTTCCCTATCAACAAAAGCATCGGGCTCAATCGTCATGCGCCGATCGGAATCAACCGCTCCCTCGCCCGCGCGCCCGTTGCCGCATATACTGTGCGCAGCGATGACCTCGGTCGCCCCCGCGCGAAACAGTCCCTCGATATCCGACGGATCGAGCGCTTCTATCAACACGACCACGCGACTCACGCGGCCTTCGGCCGTCAGGCGCGCAACAGTCTTGCGCACATCTTCGATATCAAACAGAGACGCCGCGATGATGGCAGCCCCGCGGCGCGACGGAAACGCCCGCGCCATGGAAACCAGCCCGTCCAGGTCACCCACGCGAAGCACCTGTGCACCCGCATCACGGCCCTCGACTTCCTGCTGCAACAGCCCGTAATCGCCGCACGCGCAGCACGCAAGCCAGATCGCCTTCATCACTCGTCGCCTCCGCTCTTTTTGCCGCGCGCCGTGGCGGGAATCGTCAAGCTGACCGTTCCCTTGCCCGAGGCTCCCAGCAGTTCCTTGACGTCTTCGGGGTCAGCCGCCAGCGTCACCCATTCGATCTTGCCCTCGCGCGTGGCACCGGAATTCTCACTGGTATCGATCACGTGCGCGCCGCACAGTCGATCGGTTACGCCATCTTTTTGCACGTACACGTCCACATAGCTGCCCACGCCCGTGGCACCGCCGACCGAGTGCTCGGCATCGACCGCCACCGAAACGGCGACCTTGCCCTTAGGCACCTCGAGCTTGTGGCTCTCGGCCTTGGTGTAGACATTGCAGATCACGGCGTTTTTGGGAATACGCGAAGTCGTCACGTCGCCGCGCACCTGGCGCAGCTCGGTCGCCGCGTCACGCGGCAGCAGGCTCGTCAGCCATTCCTGGGTTATGACATTGGTCTCATCGAGGGTCTCGCCCACATCGATATCGCGCGCCGCGACGCATACCTCGACGCGATCGCCACCGTACTTGGCCAAGGTCTCAGCCTGGACCTGTTCGGCTTGCGAGCGGATCGACGAGCCGTAAACCATGCAGAGCAGAGCAGCGAGCACGCCCGCGACCAGACTGATGGCGATGCGCTTGCTCTTGTTCACGGCCGCTCCTCTCATGGCAGTGCCGGGCGAATGCCCGTACCACCATTGTCTGGGCGGTCAGAGTGCAAAGCGGCGCAATCGCGATCTTGGTTTTCGATGTCAAACCAATCGCCGACCAAAAGCTGACCAGCCCGTCAAGCTCATGGCAAGGTTTTGGTCAGCACGTCAGCAAACTGCATGTTTCGAGGCTTTTCCGCAGCAAAAAAGCCGTCTCCCGAACAGTTGGGAGACGGCTGTCATAGGAAAAATCAATTACAGATGAACATCGGGATCGAGTATTTGAGCGCTCACGCGCATGGATGACGCCAGGTTTTGGAACGTTTCCAGCCGCAGGCTGTCGATCTGCCCGGCGTCCTCGGCCTCGCGAACGGCGCAGCCCGGCTCATGGGTATGTGTGCAATCGCCAAACCGGCACGCGCGCGATGCCTCGACAATCTCGGGGAAGGCGCGCGCCAGACCCCGCTCGTGACCCACGAGCGGTAGACTGCGCAGGCCCGGGGCATCGGCGATCACGCCGGCGTCGCCCGGCAGCGCCACCATCACGCGCGCGACGGTAGTGTGACGGCCCTGGTCGTCGCGTTCGCGCACACCGCCGGTCGCCAACGTATCGTGGCCCAGCAGTGCATTGAGCAGCGTCGACTTGCCGGCACCCGACTCGCCCAGAATCATGGCGCAGCTCCCGGCAGGCACGCAGGCACGGACCTCGTCCAGGCCGCGGCCCTCGGCAGAGGACGTCACGATCACGCGCACGTCCGGACCCACCAGGCGGCGCACGCGGTCCAGATCGCGCTCGAGCTCCTCGGCATCGCAGCGGTCAGCTTTGGTAAGCACCACCACCGGCTCGGCATCGCAGTCAAGCGCCAACACCAGCGAGCGCGCCACGCGGTCGAGCAGCACCTCACCGGCACCGAGCGCCTGCACGATTAGCACGCTATCCACGTTGGAGCAGAGCACCTGGCGCTCTCCACGGGCACGGCCGCGCCAACGCTCAAAGCTCGTACGGCGCGGCAGCACGCACTCAATCACGCCCATATCGTGCCCGGGAGCGCGGCGCACCGCCACACGGTCGCCCACGGCAGGCAGCAGGACCTCGTCCTCGCCGCGCGACTTGGCAAACCCCACGGCATGCTCGGCGCGGAAGGTATCGTCGGCAGTCGCCACCAGCGGAAACCCGCGATCCAGGCGAATAACGGCACCCAGCCGCATCTGCTCGGGCTCCTCGGCATGTGCGCAGAAATCATCAAAGGCAGTCTGCTGGGCTTCATCGACCGGCAGATCATCAAACGCCGGGACATCCTGCAGCGCATCGAGCCCCGGTACGCTCGCCAACAACTCCTCGGCAGACGCGGGGGCCTCGGTCGCAAGCTTCCGACGACGATCGCGCTTAGCCCGCGCCCCCGTCGTCTTTTTCTTCGCCTTAGCCTTCGCCTTGCCCACAAGCGCCTCCCAGCACCACAAATCACAACTGAGCAGGTATTTTACCCACAAAAAAGAGCTGGTCGAGCAAACGCTCGACCAGCTCACATACTTTCCCTTAGCCCTTTTCATCCGCGCGGGAGAAAAGCCAGCAAGGATACCGCAGGGCCCGCCCCGGAAGCCCTTTCTCCCGAACGATCCCGCAGCGCGAAGCGCGAGGACCAGTGAGGGAGAAAGGGCGTGGGGCGGGCCCGGACGAGAGCGTTACTCCTTCTCCACAGCGCGCATGATCGCCTTGTAGATCTCCATCAGCGGGATGATCAGGAAGGCCAGGCCCAGCGCGGCAAGAACGCCCTTGAGCTCAAGCGTCACAGGGCCAAAGAACATCTCGGCAAGCGTCGGCTGTACGGTCACGATCACCGTCAGCACCAGCGCCAGCGCAGCGGAAGCCCACAGCCACTTGTTCTGCTTCTTCATGGTGAACAGCGACGCACGACGGCTGCGCATATTGAAGCAGTGGAAAATCTCGACCATGTTGAGCGTGATGAACGCCATCATCACGCCTTCCTCGTCGGCATTGCCGGCGATCATATCAGCGATGTGAATGTAGCCCATGTCAAAGTACACGCCCACAAAGAAGCTCGCCAGCACCAGCGCGGTGATGATCAGACCCTGGACCACGCAGTCCAGACCCATATGTCCGGCGAAGACACCGTCCTTAGCGTTGCGCGGCTTGCGCTTCATAATGTCGCCCTCGGCGTCCTCCATGCCCAGCGCGAGCGCGGGGAAACAGTCGGTAACCAGGTTCACCCACAGCAGCTGCACCGGCTGGAAGATGGTAAAGCCGATGAGCGTGGCGATAAACACCGAGAAGACCTCGGCAAGGTTTGCCGAAAGCAGGAACTGGATGACCTTGCGGATGTTGTCGTAGATGCGACGGCCCTCTTCGCAGGCACCGATGATGGTGGCGAAGTTGTCATCGGCAAGCACCATGTCGGCGACGTTCTTGGTGACGTCGGTACCGGTGATGCCCATGCCAACGCCGATGTCGGCGCGCTTGATGGACGGGGCGTCGTTGACGCCGTCGCCCGTCATGGCCACGATCTGGTCGCGCGACTTCCAAGCCTCGACGATGCGGGTCTTGTGCTCGGGCTGAACGCGGGCGTACACGCCGTAGTCCTCGATGTGCGCGTCGAGTTCCTCGTCGCTCATGCGGTCGAGGTCGGCGCCCGTGATGGCCTGGCTGCGATCGGTGACGATACCCAGCTGCTTGGCGATGGCCACGGCGGTGTCGATGTGGTCGCCCGTAATCATGACGGTGCGGATACCGGCATCGTGGGCCTCGCGGATGGCGTCGGCGACCTCGGGGCGGACCGGGTCAATCATGCCGGACAGGCCGCAGAAGACCAGGTCGTGCTCGAGCGCAGCGGGGCTGCAGTCGGCCGGGACCTCGGTGTAGGTGCGGCTTGCCAGCGCCAGCACGCGCAGGGCCTCGTCGGCCATGGCCTTGTTGGCGGCCACGAGCTCGGCGCGACGCTCCTCGGTCAGCGGAACGACCTTGTCGCCCTCGTAGATATGGGTGCACAGGCCGATCACCACGTCGGGCGCGCCCTTGGTGTACTGCTCATACTCGCCGTCCAGGGTCTCGACGACCACGGACATCATCTTGCGGCCCGAGTCAAACGGGGCCTCGCCCACGCGCGGATGCTCGGCAGTCAGGCCAGTGAGCCCCGCCTTGCCGGCATCGTTGACGAGCGCACACTCGGTCGGCTCACCCACGGCCTCGCCCAGCTCCTCGTCCCACTGGGCGTCGGAGCACAGAGCCATGCCGGCCAGGAACTTCTCCTTAGGCGCAGCGAGCTCGTGCTTGACGACGGTCATCTTGTTCTGGGTGAGGGTACCGGTCTTGTCGGAGCAGATGGTCTGCGTGCAGCCAAGGGTCTCGACGGCAGAGAGCTTGCGGATAATCGCCTGACGCTTGGCCATCTTGGTCACGCCGAGCGACAGCACGATGGTCACGACGGCAACCAGGCCCTCGGGGATGGCGGCGACGGCAAGCGAGACAGCGACCATAAAGGTGTCGAGCAGCGCGGTCGGATCGGTGAGAACGTTGCCCACGCCGTGGCGGATGATGTCGACGCCAAAGATGACGACGCAGATGACGATAACCATGATGGTGAGGATGCGGCTGAGCTCGGCGAGCTTCACCTGCAGCGGCGTGAGCTCTTCCTTGGCCTCGGCCAGGGCGCCGGCGATCTTGCCCATCTCGGTGTTCATACCGGTGCCGACCACGACGGCGCGACCGCGGCCGTATACCACGGTGGAACCCATGTAGCACATGTTCTTGCGGTCGCCGAGCGGCACGTCGTCGGTGCCGGCGGCGAGCTCAATGACGTTGGCATGCTTCTCGACGGGCACGGACTCGCCGGTAAGGGCGGCCTCCTCGATCTTCATCGTGGCGCTCTCGAGCACACGGCAGTCGGCCGGGACGGAGTCGCCCGCCTCGAGCATGATCACGTCACCGGGCACGAGCTCGGCGCTCGGCAGGTGCACGAGCTTGCCGTCGCGCAGCACCTTGGACTGCGCCGCGCTCATCTCCTGCAGGGCCTCGAGAGCCTCCTCGCTTTTAGCCTCCTGGACCACGCCCAGCACCGAGTTGACGATAACGACGAACATGATGATGGCGACATCGGCAAAGTCCGCCTCGCCCTTGACCATGCCCGTGAGCGCGCTGATGACGGCGGCAACGATCAGCATGATGACCATGGGGTCGGCCATCTGCTCAAAGAAGCGCTTCCACAGCGGCGTCTTCTCGGCTTCCTCGAGCTTGTTAGGGCCTGTCTTAGCGAGGCGCGACGACGCCTCGTCGTCGCTCAGGCCGAGGTTCTCATCGACACCTTGGTCGCTGAGCACCTCCGCCGCGGCGGACAGGTATTCCTTTTGCATATAGAGTCCCCTCCTGGGATTCGGGCCACTCAGCAGATTGATGCCCGATCATAATTCCCAGGAGAAGGGCAAGGGCTCATCAAGGCTGCCGTGCTGAGCGGCAGTTGATAGTGGAGCTATGGTACCCCAAAGCAACGCGTCTAGCCAAAACAATCCATTTGGAAATATGGTCCATAAGCAACGGTGCAGACCGTGTGATACTCAATACTGATAAAACGTTTTTTCTTCGGCGCATCATCAAATTGAAATATCGCCAGATAGCAGCGGTTAGAACGGTTGGTAAAGTTTTTGCATATACCGTTTTTCCGCAAAAAATGAACTTCTAATTCGGCATACGGTCGATTTTTTGGGGTATTCGGACGCCATTTCGTTATAATCAACTCGGTTTTATTTCTTATGGTTTATCTATCAGCGCAAGACGATGTCAGATGGAGGTCTGAATGTACAAGCGCACCAAGATTGTATGCACCATGGGTCCCGCCTGCGATAGCGACGAGACCATCCGCGAGATGATCAAGGCGGGCATGAACGTCGCCCGTTTTAACTTCTCGCACGGCTCCTACGACGAGCACCACGGTCGCATCGAGCGCGTCCGTCGTATTTCCAAGGAGCTCGGTATGCCCGTCGGCATCCTGCTCGACACCAAGGGCCCCGAGGTCCGCACCGGCCTTCTGGTCGACGGCAAGAAGGTTGCCGTCAAGACCGGCGACAAGATCGTCGTCACCGCTCAGCCCACGACCGAGGATTTCCACGGCACCTCTGAGCACATCTCCCTCGACTACCTGGCTCTGCCCTCCGAGGTCGAGAAGGGCTCCCTCATCCTGATCGATGACGGCCTGGTTGCCCTCGAGGTCGAGTCCGTCGACGGCCAGGACATGACCTGCGTCGTTAAGAACGACGGCCTGATCGGCGAGCGCAAGGGCGTCAACATGCCCAACGTCAACATCTCGCTGCCCGCCATCACCGAGCGCGATCGTCAGGACATCCTCTTTGGCCTGACCGAGAACATCGACTACATCGCCGCTTCCTTCATCCGCGACGGCGAGTCCGTCCGCGGCATCCGCGAGCTTTGCCGCGAGAACGGCGGCGAGCACGTGACGATCTTCCCGAAGATCGAGTGCGCCCTGGGCGTCGAGAACTTCGACGAGATCCTCGAGGCTTCCGACGGCATCATGGTCGCCCGTGGCGACCTGGGCATCGAGATCAAGCCCGAGCTCGTTCCGCACATCCAGAAGGAGATCATCGCCAAGTGCAACGCGGCCTACAAGCCCGTTATCACCGCTACGCAGATGCTCGACTCCATGCAGCAGAACCCGCGCCCGACGCGCGCCGAGGTTGCCGACGTTGCTAACGCCATTTACGACGGCACCGACGCCGTTATGCTGTCCGGCGAGTCCGCTGCCGGTAAGTACCCGGTCGAGGCCGTCAAGATGCAGGCCAGCATTGCTCTCGAGACCGAGAAGTACCTCCCGGCCCACGCTCCGCTCGAGGTTCCGGCCGACGCTCATGGCACCCGCGTCGTCAACAACGTTGTGGGTATGTCCGCTGTGAACATGGCCACCACCGTTGGCGCCAAGTGCATCACCGTGCCGACGACCACCGGTCGTACCGCTCGCCTGATTTCGCACTTCCGTCCCAACATGCCGATCTGCGCGTTCTCCCGCCACGAGTGGGCCGTCCAGCAGATGATCATGTACTGGGGCGTTATCCCGCATCAGGCCGAGATTACCCAGGGCACCGTCAACGGCACGATCGTCAAGGCGATCGAGACCGCTAAGGAGCTCGGCTACGTCGAGGCCGGCGACCTGACCGTCGCTACCGCCGGCGATCCCCGCATGAGCGTCCAGCTCGAGGACAAGGTCTCCTCGACCAACGTCGCTTACGTCGCTCAGGTGCGCTAAAACGCACTTGCAAGCATACTTGCATTGCAAAGGGCCCGGAAGGCTTCGCCTTCCGGGCCCTTTTTCTGTGCCAATGCCGCCGCACGGCAAAACACGCACTCATTTCTTTACCAAAAGCGCGAAATCCACCCTTCGAGGCCCAAAAAATAAAGCCCCAAGCGCTAAAAGTGGGTAGTGTCGAGAAAGTTGGTGTAAGGGCCCTTGCGGCCCCTGTGTCCGATATCCGGAATCAGTTGATATCCTAGGC
>NZ_JADNNH010000036.1:0-17784 GCF_015556945.1 Collinsella aerofaciens
GCCTAGGATATCAACTGATTCCGGATATCGGACACAGGGGCCGCAAGGGCCCTTACACCAACTTTCTCGACACTACCCTAAATATGGTCGATTAATGGGGGAGTCGAATGAAAAAGACGCAACGACTGCTAGCAACGGCAATGACGCCATTACTGATCATTCAGTGTCTTCTGACGCCCCTTTCTGTCTGGGCTGATTCTTTACAGGTGCAGCCGGAATCTACTGATTATTCCGTCAGCGCCGCCGACAGCTCGGAAGACGAGGACATCGTCTTAAATGACGAACAACAGGGGGTTGAAGTCGAGCAGCCGACTGTGTCAGACAATGATTCTCCCTTATCCGTTTCTGGCGAGCCTGCCTCCAATGCAACTGATTCGGCGAAACCCAAAAATGATGTATCCACTGTGTTTGGCTCTGTTTCATACCAGACTCATGTACAGGATATTGGCTGGCAAGCTCCCGTTTCAAATGGAATGACGGCGGGCACTACAGGCCGTGCTAAGCGCGTCGAAGCCCTCAAGATTAATTTGCTTTCACAGGATGGCACCCCGCTGAGGAATGACAGCATTTCGGTCCAATCTCACATTTCCGGGATCGGCTGGGAGTCTCAGCCGGTGGGTAACGGGCAGATATCTGGAACAGTTGGACAGTCGCGAGCCATCGAAGCGATCAAGCTGTCTTTGTCGGGCGGTCTTTCTGATTCCTATGACATTTGGTATCGCGTTCATTCTGCAAATGTTGGTTGGCTTGGCTGGGCCTCAAATGGTGAGCCTGCTGGAACGCAGGGCTATGCTTATCAGATTGAAGCTATTCAGATTAAGGTGCTTCCAAAAAATGCTCAAGATGCGCCAGCGCGAGGCGATGCCTTTAGGGATCACTCTCAGGAACCGTCTACCGTTTCCTATCGATCTCATGTCTCTAATGTTGGATGGATGAGTGCCGTCGCGGACGGAAAGACTTCGGGGGTTATTGACTCAAGAAATGCAATTGAGGCGCTGTCGCTCAGCGTTAATTGGTATGGTCGCGGAGGCTCCATTTCCTCTCGTGCGCATGTCTCTGGCATTGGTTGGCAAGGCTGGTCTTCAGGAGTCATTGGCACGACCGGGCAGTCTCGGTCCATTGAGGCCGTTCAGTTTAAGCTGAACGGCGAGATATCTGCAACTTATGGCATTTGGTACCGTGTGTATGCTTCCAAATTGGGCGGATGGCTGGGCTGGACGTCTAGCGGGTCTCCTGCGGGCTCGGTGGGGAAGGGTGCCGCCATTCAGGGTGTTCAGATTTTATTGGTCGAGAAAAGCGGCTCTGCTCCCGGCGATACGTTGAACCATTTCATTGGAGCTACGGATATTCTAAACGGGAGCTCGCTCGGTCTTAACGGTAAAAGCCTGGGCTCTGTACAAGGCAAATCAATCTTATTGGGCTCCGAGAACGGCTCTGAACCTTTAACCTCGCTCTCTATTTCGTTTGATAATCAAGAGATTTTAGGCTCAATTGACTATTCCGGCTTCTTTGAATTTGGCGGATGGAGCGGTGCTGTTTCTGACGGTGCTGCGCTTAACTCTAAAAACGATGGGCGTGTTTTAAAGGCGGTGAGATTGGCTCTTACTGGAGATTTGTCTAAATCCTATGACGTCTGGTATCGCTGTTTTGACTCCAAAAAAGGATGGCTTGGTTGGGCATGCAATGGCTCGGATGCGGGGGCAACGATATCGGGTTCATTCCTTAAGGCTGTCGAAGTAAGGATTGTCAGTAAAGGCGCCGGCGCTCCCGGGATAACGGACGGAGCATTTGTTTCCGATACTTCCGTCGATTGCGCCCACGTTATATATCAGGCCCATTCGGCTAACCGTGGGTGGTCTCCATCTGTTTTAGATGGGCAGGATGCCGGCACAATGGGAAAATCGCTTTCGCTTCAAGCTTTAAACGTGTCGTTGGCCGGTGTGGATGATGGCTCTCTTATTGAGGCGAGGGCCCATGTTGCCAATATTGGTTGGCAGGAATGGCAGTCTGCCGGTTATGTTGGGACCGTTGGACAAGGATTGGCCATTCAGGCTCTTGAACTGCGCTTAAATGGTCCCCTCGCGAATCAATATGACATTTACTATCGAGTTCATTCGGCTGGTTATGGCTGGTTGGGTTGGGCCAAAAACGGCGATTCCGCTGGAACTACCGGGCTTAATATCCAGATAGAAGCTGTTCAAATTAAGCTTGTGGCGAAGGGCGGGGATCCTGGCACATCGTCTAAGCTCGCATTGATCTCGGCGCCAGCTCTGACGCTTCAAGTGCATGTCGCCACACTCGGCTGGATGAATCCTGTTGGTAATGGCGGTGTTGCGGGTACGACTGGCAGATCACTTGCGATTGAGGCATTGAAGCTAAATGTTTCCAGTAGCGTATCGGGCGGTATTGAGTACTCCGCTCATGTGCAGGATGTGGGTTGGCAAGGCTGGGCTTCCAATGGGAATGTCGCTGGCACTGTAGGCCGCGCAAAGCGTACCGAGGCTCTTAAGATTAGGCTGACCGGTGATTTATCGAACTACTTTGATGTTTGGTATCGAGCATATTGCCAAGACTTCGGATGGCTCGATTGGGCTTCAAACGGGCAGCCTGCGGGCACATCTACGATAGGCTGCAGAGTCGAGTCGGTTCAAGTGAAGATTGTTCCCAAAGGCGCTGGTGCTCCCGGTCCTACTGGGCGCCCGTTTACCGATCAGCCCTTACTGCCTGCCGACATGATGACCGTGCTTAATCGGGCTAATAGATATTCGAGCAATACAAACTGGCTCATTATGGTTGACAGGCAAGCATGCCGCCTTGGAGTTTTTCGTGGACAGCGCGGGTCGTGGAGTTATGCTCAATATTGGACTTGCTCCACTGGTGCCCCTAGTACTTCAACGCCTACGGGTGAGTATACCGTCACCGGCAAGGGCTACTCGTTTGGGCATGGGTATACCTGCTACTACTATACGCAGTTTTACGGGGACTATCTGTTCCATTCAATACCGTACTACCAGGGAACTTTTAATCCCATGGACGGCCGGATGGGAATGCATATTTCACAAGGCTGCGTGCGTTTGCCTATCGATCGCGCTAAATGGATTTGGGATAATGTGCCTCTGGCTACCAAGGTGGTAATCTACTAGTTATTCCCGTAAACGCCGAGAGTTTGTTAGGGGACCCTTTCCTGTTGCCGTAGTCTTGGCAACGTGAAAGGGTCCTTGCCTTTAGATGGGCTCCTTTTTCTTCATTCACCTAATTGATGGAATTAATGAAGCTTGCTCCCGATAGTATGGTTATTGACGGCTGTCTATCTAGGAGGCGATTCTCTTGAAAAGGCAATTTAGAGCATTTGTTGTTCTGATTTCCTGCTTCATGTCGATGCTGCTTTTGAGTCCTTTGGCTTGTTGGGCAGATCAAAATGTTAGTTCCAACGAATATGAATCCGTTCCAGAGACCCAATCAGACTCCTCGGATCAAACTGATGCTGTAGCCGATGAATTAGTGCCTTCGATTGATGTTGCCGTGGAGTCCAAAGAGGGGGTCCCGGGCGTCAGCTATAAATCTCACATTTCAGGCATTGGTTGGGAGTCGACGTTTACATCGAATGGTTCGATCTCTGGCACAACGGGCCAGTCTCGTAGGCTTGAGGCGCTCAGGGTTTCCCTTCCCAATTCAGAAGACCTTGGTATCGAATATCGCTCTCATGTTCAAAATGAAGGCTGGCAGGGTTGGGTTTCTAATGGAGCCGTCTCTGGCACGACGGGAAAGGGCCTTCAGATTGAAGCCGTCGAGCTTAAGCTGACGGGTAACAGGGCAGCTTCTTATGACCTGTATTATCGCGTTCATGCTTCTAATTTCGGCTGGCTTGGATGGACGTCAAATGGGTCGACTGCGGGAACCACCGGTTGGTCTTATGCCGTTGAAGCAATACAGATCGTTATTGTAAAGAAGGGCGACGCGGCGCCCGGCGATACCGCTGGCGCTTATGTCCCGTATGTCTTTGACTGCTCTCTTTCTCAGGTTGGGGAGACGACCAAAGTAACCCTGAATATCCCGCAGGTCGAGGATATTAAACGATTCGGCATCGCTGATTCGATAAAGGTGGCAGGCTCCATGTCGTTTGGAGGGAGGGTCACCCGTTCCGTCTCAAGCACGATTGCACTCGGAGATCTGGGCTCTAGCTCCAGTGAAATTGAATTTAGCGATTATGGTCCGTTTGACGTTACGTTGCAGTATTTGAAGAACGGAAACATCGTTCAAGAGGACCATCAGTCAATTGGCATTTCTGCGAGTGAGTACAACCTTGCCCCTTTGAGTGCTTCTTTCCCCGTTGTTCTCTATTCGCTATCTTTCTGGGATATCAGTACCTCTTCTGCTGGAACGACCGTTCCGTCAATTGTAATGCTCGATCGTCCAAGTGCCTATAACTGGAACTCGCTTCCATCCGGGATGTACGGTCTTCCGTATCTGACTCATGAGGAGAATGCTTCTAGTTCGAGCTATCAGGCGTTCGCGGATTATGTCGCTGCTCTCTACAAGATCAATCCCAAGGCAAAGTTCAATCTGTATATCAATGACATCACCTGTTCGTTGATCCATAGGATGATTTACGCCAACAAGATTCCCGCAGGCCAATACTCCATTCGGCTGTTGTCCGATGGATCCTCCACGTATGTCTTTACCAACGAAGCCTTTGACGTTAAGGATCCAGATTCTAAGCAAGCGGAGCTGATTACTTTATGGAACGCCGCCAAGAATAAGGAATACGAAACCGGTGAGGTCTCAAAGTCGTATAGCGATTATCACGATCACTGGGATTCTATGTATGCCGTGCTGAGTATTGAGCCTGGCACTCAGTGGTGGATGACTCGAACGAATCTGTTTACGAGTGGTGACGATAATGCCTTTGCGAATAAGATCGCGTCCGATCCCGGCGTTAAGAAGGTGAATGTTTCGGGCATGCTTACGAGCCTGCAGAATAGGGGAGAGGATACAGTCCAAGCGTTTAAGGCGCTGTACAACTTTAACGATGGCTATTTTGATGCGGCGACTCAGCAGGGCAAAAAGGTAATGATGCTGCTTGGAACGTACGTTTCTTACGAGCAGAATTTTGACGACTATGCCAACTTGACCGAAGTTATCTATGGCGATGACTATTTGTATTATTACAAGGGGCATCCAAACACACCGACGGGTATGTATCCCCAAAAGCAGGAACAGCTTGACCGTCTTGGCATTACCGATGTCGATTCTTCCGTCGCTGCAGAGCTGATCCTCTTCTTTAATCCGGAGATCGGTCTGTCTGGTTATGGGTCTAGTACGTATAACTCGGCCAGTGCCGATGCTGCTGGTGGACTTTGGAATTCCACAAAGGCCGAGGCCTTGAAGCCGGGTGCCGTCATCGATTATTCCATTATGGATTGGTTTGCTTCTCCGATTACCGAAGACACGGATGCTGCTATCAGATCCCTTTGCAAACAGGGAGACTCTTGCTATCTCGTAGAGTTTTCGGATTCCATACTTGCTTCGGCAAATTACGACTTTGCTATCTATTCGCACAATAGCGGTGCTCTGACTTATTTCAAGAAGGGCGAGTCGGGCTATGATGTTGTTAAGGTGTCACGAGGCCCTCTTGACGTCTTGGCAACTTCGCATGTTTCAAATGACGGCTGGCAATCGGCCTCTAAGGGTGGAAATGCTTCCGGTACCGTTGGGCAGTCAAAAGCCGTCGAGGCTATTACTCTCAATCTGCAGAATGCTCCCTATGATGGTGCATTGGAGTACAGGACACATGTTTCCGATTATGGCTGGCAGGGCTATGTGAAGGAGGGGAAAGTTTCTGGTACTACGGGCCAGAGCAAGTCTGTCCAGGCTATTCAGATTCGCCTGACTGGTGAGATGGCCAATCACTATGACGTTTATTATCGAGCTCACGTTCAGGATAAGGGATGGCTCGGTTGGGCCTGCAATGATCAAGTTGCCGGAACGACCGGTTTCGTTTTGAGGCTAGAGGCATTTCAGGTCGTTTTGGTCGAAAAGGGTTCGCCCGCTCCTGGGGATACGAGTCAGCCCTCTATTCAGAGAGCGTTTTCAATCAAGGCACATGTTTCAAACCTTGGTTGGCAGTCGCCTGTTTACGAAGGCATGACCGTTGGCACAACTGGCCGAAATCTTGCTGTTGAGGCGTTGACGATTAGCAAGCCTGACCTAGGGTATTCCGGCGGTATCGAGTATCGAGCTCACGTTCAAAATATCGGCTGGCAAAAGTGGGTCAAAAATGGAAAGGTTGCCGGTACTACGGGGAAGTCTCTTGCTGTTGAGGCTGTTGAAATAAAACTGACGGGAGATCTTGCCAAGCATTATGACGTTGTCTATAGGGCACACGTTCAAAGCAAAGGTTGGCTAGACTGGGTTAAATCGGGCGAGTGTGCCGGTACAACTGGTGAGGCTCTGCATCTAGAAGCGCTTGAGGTTAGGCTGGTTGAGAAAAGCTAAATATAGATCCAATTTGCCTATATACCAACGCTAATGAAGTGGGGGTGAATTGATGGGGTTGTAGTCCCCTCAATTCACCCTCCTTAGTTGCAAGTTATTTGAAAGAGACAAACCGTGCTAGACTTTATCCTTTGTGTAAGGATTTCGTTTCGGCCTCTTTCATTAAGTCGTCATCATTAATTTCTATTGGGTGAATTAAGGTGAAGTTTGGTAATCATGAATTTGCTTTATACGGTTGATAACAATTTTGTCCCACAGTTGGCCGCCAATATTTGCTCGGTTGTTTCAAATCATTCCGGTATTCAAGACATTACTTTTCATGTCTTCTCTAATGGCATTACAGAGGATAACCAGCGTTTGCTCCAGGAGATGGTGACCGAATACAACCAAAACCTTGTATTTTATGATATTTCGAACTTCAAAGATGCTCTCGGGTTTGATTTTGATACATCGGGATGGAATGAAATAGTTCTTGCTAGGCTTTTGATGGCACATTTTCTACCTAATGAGATCGAAAGAGTTATTTACCTCGATGGCGATACGATTGTTCTTGGGGATATTGCTCTTCTTTGGAATCAAGATCTTAAGGGTTGCGTGGTTGGAATGGTTCCCGAGCCAACGGTCGGCCCATCTCGACTTAATGATTTAGACTTAAATGGCTGTCTGTACCACAATGCTGGCGTGTTGCTCGTTGATTTAAAGCAATGGAGATCAACTTGTTGCGAAGATCAATTATTGGATTATTGCGAGCGCCGCTCAGGACGCTTGTTTGCGAATGATCAAGATGCTCTAAATGCAGTACTTAAAGATAAGATTTGCAGTTTATCCCCTGCGTTCAATTATTCCAATATCTTTGACTACTATCCGTTTATATTCTTAAACTCGTTAATGCCGGGCTTTTCGGATGAAAACAGTTTTAATACCGCAAGATCGAAGCCCATCGTTGTCCATTATCTCGGCGAAGAGAGGCCATGGCGGCGGGGGAATACTCATCGCTTCAATAATGAGTATCACTTTTATTTATCAGAAACGTTCTGGAAGGACGCGAAAGATGAAGATGGTTGGGGCGCTTATTTTCTTGCTTGGCGGACTTTTAATTTCCTAACCAGGCCTTTTCCTCAGCTTCGTTATAAAGTGATCAGCGGGTTGATTCCCGCATTTCTTAAATATCGTGCCTCGCAAAGAAATAAATAGGATTATGGATAAAATCAAAGACAAGTCTGTTTGCATTGTTTTACCCACATATAACGGCGGAAAGTATTTGGCCAAACAGCTTGATAGTATCTTGGAGCAAACTTGGCCTAATTGCTCCGTCTATATTCGTGATGATGGTTCATCGGATGAAACTGTTGAAATTGCACAATGGTACTGTCGGTCAAACTCCAGCATTCATTTAATTCAAGATTCAATCGGTAATCTTGGGTGCCCAAATAGTTTTTATGAAATTATCAAACGGGTTCCCGAATATGACTACTATGCATTTGCCGATCAGGATGATATTTGGAAGACCGATAAAATTGAACGGGCAGTCAGGGCAATTGAAAATAGTGGAGACAAGGTGCCGACTGTCTACTTTTCTTCCTTTTCATATGTAAACGAAGATGGCGAGACGATACGCGAGTCGGCTCCGCAGGACAAGTACCTCTCTTTTCATAACACCTTGTTTTATACTCCCGGACTAGGCTTCACGATAGTATTTAATCGCCTTGCCTGCAGGGCCTTTATTCTTGAGGTAGATCCAGGGAATGAAATGCATGATCGCTGGCTGATTCGGTGTGCTTCGGCATTTGGAAAGGTATTGTTTGATTCCGTCTGTACGGCTTCACATGTTCGTCATTCCTCTGCGGTCACGTCTGGAGATAATCGTTATTTTGATCTTTTAAAGACCTATTTTAAGGACGAGCTATTTGGTGATAGATCGAAAGATGAGAGTAAAAAGTTAAGCCATTTTTCTGCGGTGTTTTATGATGAGCTTAGTTTTGAGCAGAAACATGAGCTTGATATTTTCACCAATGATGATGGGATTATTTCAAGACTTAGGAAAGCATTTTTCCCAAAGCGTCTGCGACCTACTTTGATTTCTGATTTACTTCTTCGCGTTTTGTTTTTATTCAACAAGGCCTGATGATCCACTGCTGGAGTGATTGTGTCTAATAGAAAAACGAAAGAACTCTCTGTTGAGCAGAGTCTTGTTTGGAACAGCGTCGGCTCGATGGCGTATTTGATTTGCAACTGGCTGATTACTGTTCTTGTGGTGACACTTGGTTCCGACATTAGCATGTCTGGTAGCCTTGCTGTGGCTATGTCTGTTGGTAATATTTTTGCGACCATTGTTTTGCTTAGAGCGCGCCCCGTTCAGGTTTCTGAGAGCTATTCTGATTTTACGACTGGGAATTTTATCGCTCATAGAATCGTTGCAACAATACTTGCCTGTGTAATTTGCTTCTTCTATTGTTTAGTCTCTGTTGCATTCAACGATTGGGCAGTTGTTGCTGTTTATTGCCTATTTAAAGCTGGTGATTCATTTGTCGATGTTCTTCACGGTGTGGATCAGGTAAACAACAGATTGGACATTGCGGCTATCTCTCAAATAGTTCGTGGCGTAGGAGTTCTAGTCTCCTTTTCGTTGTGCTTGTTGCTATTTGATAACTTGGTAATAGCCGTTGCTTCAATGGCTTTTGTTACCATAGCTGTTGTGCTTACATATGATTTTAGAATGACAAAACGGTTTTGTGCCGTTATACCTGATTTTGATTTTACTTCCCTTATCAAATTGTCGCGTATCTGCTTTCCCGGTTTTGTTGCATCTCTTGCGTGCACGGCTGTTGTTAGCGTAACAAGACAGTTCTATGGCCTTTCCTATGGAAATGAGGCGTTGGGTTTTTATGCCGCCGTTGCCACTCCGACTGCCGTAATTCAGGCTCTCGTATCTTATCTATATGCCCCCCTGCTTGGACCTATTTCGGCAATGTGGCGAGAAAACGAAACTCACCGATTACGCTTAGTATTTATTAAGATGCTCGTTTCCGTATTCGTTTTGACGGCGATGTGTGCCATGGCTAGTGCTTTCATAGGCGAACCTGTGCTTACTGCTATTTATGGCAAAGAAGTTGGCCTTCACTCAGATTATCTTCCGTTGGCACTCGTTGCTACCGCATTCACTGGTTTGAACTTTTTCACTATTGATGTCTTTATTGCATTTGGGAAACCGATTATTGGCACGATTTCTGGTGCCGCTTCGTTAGCGTTGGCCGTGTTTCTTTCTCGTTATTGTTTTGTGAATCCGGTATTTGCTTCTGATGCAAATGTCATCAATATCATTATCTTGGTGGCATACGGTTTTGGATTATTATTTTCCTTCCTTTGTATAATTAACCTATTAAATCGGAAGGCGAAGCAATCTGTCACATCCGAACTGTAAATTCGCTCTCCTTGTTTCGATAGGGTTTTTCAGTTCGACTTGGGCTGTTTGATTGATATTCTGTACTGAGGATTCAGATGATGCATGAATTAAGAGCGCTGGTTATCATCCCAGCTTTTAATGAAGAGGCGAACATTTTAGATACGGTTTCTTCTGTGGAGGAAGCTGGATACGATTATGTAGTTATTAACGATGGCTCCACTGATGACACTTTGCGTGTTTGTCGCGATGCGGGGGTTAATGTCCTGGATTTACCGCAGAATCTTGGCATTGGAGGCGCGGTTCAAGCCGGACACAAATATGCCAAACGCTTTGGCTATGATGTAGACATCCAAGTTGATGGTGATGGGCAGCATGACGCCCATTACATATCGCGCTTGCTTGATGAAATAAATAATGGGTCTGATTTAGTTATCGGATCGCGATTTCTTGAGGAATCTGAAGGCTTCAAGTCAACCTTCTTGAGGCGTCTTGGAATTAGATGGCTCTCTGCGGTAATTCATCTTACAACTCACGTTCGTGTTAGCGACCCCACTTCTGGTTTTCGCGCATGTGGATCTAAGGCCATAGATCTGTTCTGTAAAAAATATCCCGTAGACTATCCGGAGCCGGATTCTGCTGTTGCGGCTATGGTTAAGGGCCTTCGCGTTACAGAAGTGCCTGTCGTAATGAAAGAACGACAGGGGGGAAAGTCGTCAATTTCTGGTTTTAGTAGCATTTATTACATGATAAAGGTTACTTTGGCGATTATCATCTCTTCATTCTCGAATTAGGACGGGTTGTTATGCATATTTCCTTACAGTTTGGTGTCATTACTGCTTGTTTAGTTTTGCTTTGTTTTGTGCTGCGTCTTGTATTAAAGGATAGCCTTCAGCTCAAGTATTCACTTCTTTGGATTGTTCTTGCATTGGTTTTGTTGGTATGCGGCCTCTTTCCGCAACCTCTTTACTTCATTTCAAGTTTATTTGGTTTTCAGACTCCAGCCAATTTTGTTTTTGTCTTAGGGTTTTTATTTTTGATATGCATTGTTCTTTCTATGGCATGTCTGTCAAGTAAACAATCTTCTGCAATTGCTAACTTAACTCAACGAATTGCATTGCTTGAAAAAGAGCTTGAATCAAAAAATAGGGAGTAATGCCATGTGCTTGGCAAAAGATCATACATTTGTATTGTGCGCATACGGCGAGTCTCCGTACTTGTCTGACTGTTTAGATTCTTTAGTGAACCAAAGCACCCGAAGTAATATCCTTATATCGACGTCAACTCCTAATTCCTATATTGATCGTATAGCGTCTAATTATTCGATTCCGGTAATTGTTAACGAGGGGTCGCCTAGCATATCTCATGACTGGAATTGTGCTATTGCGAATTCAAATACAAAGCTTGTGACTATAGCTCATCAGGATGATATCTATAGCTCTAGTTATACGGAAACTATGCTGCGGGCTATGAAAGAAGCGGATCGACCTTTAATCTTCTTTTCTAATTATGGTGAGATAAGAAATGGCGTATATGAAGAAAACCTCCTTATTCTGAAAATTAAGAGAATTTTACTTCGTAAGTTTGCTCGCCACGGCGCTCTTTCATCGGTTAAGGATAAAAGGGATATCCTGAGGTTCGGTTCCGCCATCTGCTGTCCTTCTGTGACATTTAATCTAAGCATCTTACAGACACCGTTATTTATGACAGACATGAAATGTGACTTGGACTGGGAGGCATGGGAAAGATTCTCGAAAATCGACGGATCTTTCGTTTATTCTCCCGAGGTTTTAATGTTTCATCGAATTCATGAAGGCTCTGAGACCACGGCGTTGATTAAAGATGATACAAGGAGGTCGGAGGATGAAACTATGCTTCAAAAATTCTGGCCCAAGTGGTTTGCTCCAATAGTCTGTAGCCTGTATTCGCTTAGCATGAGAAGCAATTCTTTATGACGCTGCAACAATGCCGGCGTAAGTTGAACATTTATCGAGACGGAGTTGTAGAGTTATGAATCTAGATACCTTTACTGGTCATCTGAAACTATCTGATAGTTATCGAAAAGCTCTGACGTTTATCGTTTATCCACTTATAGCTGCACTCTCTCTTTGCTTGGGATTTTTCTACTATTGCGCCTTTAAAGCCAGCGCTATCGGATTGCCTGGGCTATGGCTCTCGGCTCTGCCCTTAATCGCCTGCTTGTTCGTTGGTGTCCTATTATTAATTAAAGAGCAGCACAATCCCGCAATTTGCTTTGTGGTGATTGGTGTGCCCGCTGTAACTGCTTTTGGCCTTTTCATGCTGCCCGCTAATGTTCCAGACGAGGCTTCTCATATTTGGCAGGCGGCCGCCTTATTGTCTCGTAACGGCAATGGCTTTGATGTTGTCTCTTGCTTCCAATTGGGTCAGTTTCCTTCATCGTACGCAGATTATTTTAATGCAATGACTCAGCCTACCGATTGGTCTAGCGTCTTTGTGTGCCATACGTATTTGGGGAGCTATTACCCTCATCTTTATTTAATTCCGGGAGTAATTCTAGGATTTGCGCAGCAAACGGGTTTCAATGCCTTTGTGGCCCTTTCAGTTTCGCGCGTGTGCGCTGGATTAATATATTGCTTCGCGGCTTATTGGATAATCAAACTGATGCCAGTTGGTAAAAATGCTGTTTTGATTTTTTTACTAAATCCCATTTTATTGCAGCAGGAAGCGTCTGTTTCGGCTGATTCTGTCGCAAACATTGTTGCCATTTTGTACGTTGCTGTAGTTGTTAAGATTTATGCGGACTCGTTGTACTCATATCGATCTCTGCTGGCGTTAATACTGCTATCCGTTTTACTGCTTCTTTCAAAGATAATGTTTTTCCCGTTGGTACTCTTGAATCTTATTCACTGGAAAAAACTTAAAGGAACAGACAGCTATATAAAGTTCATCTTTTCCTTCTTTGCGATAGCTTTTGTTGCGAGCTGTGCGTTCGTGTCTCTTTATCATGGTAGTTTCATGCCAGATTCTTTTGATTTGATGCGAGCGCCGCTGCATTGCGCAAAGGTCTTTATTAAGTCTATTTGGGAGATGGGGCCATTCTGGTTTCAATCCTATGCAGGTTACAATCTTGGCGCTCTTTCGATTAATGTTTGGCCATTTTGTTTTTGGCTTTACATCATTCTTCAGTCCGTTGTTCTGTTTTATAACGATGAGAATAATAAAAAATTATTCTGCAGTACGGATCGCTTTGTAATGATTGCTGTTGTATTCGTCAATTTCTTCCTGATTGTTATGACGATGAGGAACTGGACTCTTACTGTTGATAAGCGTGAAGATATTATCATGGGGGTCCAAGGACGATATTTATTCCCACTGGTCCTTCCGGTTCTGTTGAATATCTTGCGACCGATAAAATCAAGTTCTGAAGGACATGTCTTGCTTGGTTCTTCATTGATAATGAGTACTATTCTATTTGTTGACTTTATTTCAATTCTTTCTGCGTTTTAGGAGTTAGTGTTTCATGTTGAACCTTCTTGAGGGCATTGTTTACACCGTTAAAGAAGAGGGCTTTTATAACGTCCCCAAGAAGGTCTCCCATGTACTCTCAATGCATAGGCCTCGATTTGATTTTGGCTCTCGCCAAGACAATTCTTTTTTTGATGTTATTTTTATTAATGGATGTGATTATTCCGTTCCGCATCCTATTAGGTACCGTGTCGATCATCAGATTGAGGAACTTGAGGCTGCCGGCTTAACGGTCCAAAAGGTTAATGCCTGGGAGATGGAAAAGGATATTCTTAGGCATGCGCGTACTTTTATTATTTTCCGTTGTCCCCTAAGTGATGAAGTTGAATCTTTAATTAGGCAGGCAAAAAAACTCAATAAGCGTGTTATTTATGACATTGATGATTTGGTTATCGACACTGCTTATACCGATTCTATTCCGTTCGTTAATGCAATGACTGCTCATGATAAGTCTTGCTATGACGATGGAGTCAGGCGAATGGGTGAAACACTGAAGCTTTGCGATTGCGCTATCACTACTACTGAGGGTATGGCGGAAGAACTAAAAAAATATGTTCCCAGGGTCTATATAAATAGAAATGTAGCATCTGAATCGATGATTGATTATTCGAATATTGCTATCTATCGTCGAGATGTACTCCCCAGCTTGCAAAGCTCAAGCGTCTTGCCCGAGGATAGGGTTCCCTATAAGCGAGCGGTTGAGCGAAGGGATGAAAAACAGAAAACTCAGGAAATCAGAATCGGCTATTTTAGCGGAAGCATTACCCATAATGCAGATTTCAATTCAGTGCTCCCAGCATTATCTAAGGTAATGGAGACTCATCACAACGTCACCCTGATGGTGGGCGGGGAACTCGATGTTCCTGATGACTTGATGCCATTTTCTGAACGTATTGTCACGTTCCCATTTTGCGATTGGCGTCGGCTTCCAAATTATATAGCTTCCTGTGATATCAATATCGCTCCTTTGGAGAATACTCTATTCAATCGAGCTAAATCCGAGAATAAATGGATTGAATCATCGCTTGTTAAGGTTCCTACGGTTGCTAGCAATGTTGGCGCCTTTAAGAAGATGATTCAGGATGGCGTTACTGGATTTCTCTGCGATTGTGTTGAGGACTGGTGTGCTGCCCTCAATCGTCTGATATTAGATTCTGATCTTAGGAAGAGCGTCGGCGAATCTGCATATTTATACTGCCATGAGCACTGCACTACTGTTTCGGCTGCTAAAGCAATCCGAGATATTATTGTAAAAGAACAATCTCCCAATCTCGCAATGGTCATGCCGAGCGTGAATACTAGCGGTGGTGTCTTAGTCGCCCTTAGGCATCTGTGCATTCTTCAAGACGCTGGCGTTGATGTATTGTTGCTTAATACTGATGATTCAACAAAGTGGCTTGAAGTTTCCGGACATCGTATTCCTGTTCTTAATCGTGTCGTTCCTAGCGGTAAGCTCGATAAATGTCCTTTGTCGGGTGCAATTGATACCGCAGTTGCAACCCTTTGGGACACTCTTGATTTTGTTAGGCGCTATCCACGTATTGGTAAGAAAAAGTACTTGGTCCAGAATCTGGAGACCGATTTTTATCTTCCAGGAGATAGACTACGCCTTCAAGCAAATGCCACGTATTTGAATAATGATATTGACTATTTGACAATTTCGCCTTGGTGTGAGGAATGGCTTCAGGACAGGTTCGGTCAGGATTGTAAGTCTGTGCCAAACGGACTTGACCTTGCTGCGTTCCCTCATTCTGTGCGCGATTTTTCTTTGCCCAAAATTAGGATTCTAATTGAGGGGGATTGCGGTTCTGATTATAAAAATGTTGATGAAGCTTTCAGGGTAGTGGAAAGGCTTGACTCTGAAAGATATGAGATTTGGTACATGAACTACACTGGTAAAAAGAAGCCTTGGTACCGTATTGATAATTTCCTCGGTAGAGTACCGCATGATCAAATATCAGACATCTATAACCAGTGTCATATTTTATTGAAGACAAGCATTCTCGAAAGTTTTTCATATCCCCCGCTGGAGATGATGGCGACCGGCGGCTTTGTTGTTGCTGTTCCCAATGGAGGTAATGCAGAGTTCCTTCGCGACGGATTGAATTGCTTGCTTTATGACCGGGGAGATATTGATGCTGCGGTGAGCTGCATTAATCGCATCGTTAATGATCACGGTCTTCGTAAGACGCTGTATGACGGGGGATTGAAGACTGCGGAGGAGAGGGACTGGTCAAAACTGACGGATAGAGTCGTTCGCCTATATGACTGATACTATAGTTTTAATGTGATGGATGCATACTTGCGGCAACGTAGACCTTTAAGTTAACGTTGCCGCAAGCATGCAATGTCTGGCTGCTTTATTTTTTAAGGAGTTATGTTATGAAAGGCATCATCCTCGCCGGCGGGTCCGGCACGCGCCTGTACCCGCTCACGCTCGTGACCTCCAAGCAGCTGCTGCCGGTCTACGACAAGCCCATGATCTACTACCCGCTTAGCACCCTCATGCTGGCGGGCATCCGGGATATCCTGGTCATCTCCACCCCGACCGACCTGCCCAACTTCGAGCGCCTGCTTGGGGACGGCTCGCGCTACGGCGTGAACCTGTCCTACGCCGAGCAGCCCTCGCCGGACGGCCTTGCGCAGGCCTTCACCATCGGCGAGGACTTCATCGCCGGCGAGCCGTGCGCGCTGGTGCTCGGCGACAACATCTTCTACGGCAACGGCCTGTCCCGCCACCTGACGCGCGCCGTCCAGAACGCCGAGTCGGGCCGCGCCACGGTCTTCGGCTACCACGTGGACGACCCCGAGCGCTTCGGCGTCGTGGAGTTCGACGGGGAGGGCAGGGCCGTCTCCATCGAGGAGAAGCCCGCCGAACCCAAGAGCTCCTACGCCGTCACCGGCCTGTACTTCTACCCGGGCGACGTGGCAGCCAAGGCGCACGAAGTGAGGCCCTCGGCCCGCGGCGAGCTCGAGATCACCACGCTCAACCAGATGTACCTGGAGGAGGGGACGCTGTCCGTGGTGACCCTCGGCCGCGGCTACGCGTGGCTGGACACCGGCACCATGGAGAGCCTGCACGAGGCCGCGGAGTTCGTCCGCGCCGTGGAGCACTCCCAGGACCTGCCCGTGTCCGTCCCCGAGGAGATCGCCTGGGAGAACGGCTGGATCTCCACCGCCGAGCTTGAGGAGGCCGCCAAGGCCTACGGCAAGTCGGTCTACGGGCGGCACCTGAAGAAGGTCGCCGCCGGCGAGATCGTCAACAGCCCGCGCGAGTACTAGCGCAAGCTTGTTTTCTTTTAGGGGTCACCGTTTATCTGGTGGCCCCTTTCGTTATGATTACGTTGACCATAAAGACAATATGATTGGGAGTGGATGTGTTAAGCGTCTACTTTGGCGATATGCCAGAAGCGATTTACAACACAGCGACATATTTCAAAAACTCTTACCGGTCTTCTTGGATTACGGATCCCTATGCAGTCTCGATAATTAAAGATGTTGATCGATCGGATGTTGTCTCCGAAAACGTCATCGAAAGCCCTGTGCTTGGATCCATCTCCCCACTCCAGCTTTCTGGTGGCGTGAAAACGCTGCTGCTTATGAGATTTGATCGTAAGCAAATTTTTAACGCTTCTACCTGTGGTGACAACTGTGCCAAGTGGATTCTCGACATGGCGAAAGACCGCAAGCTTGTTGTGAATCTCTATCATGTGATGGACTTTGGTCGCGAGGATTTTAAAATTAAAGTCGTGAATAGTGGCCGAATCGTTCACAACATGGCCGAATTGATTCACGAGTCGATTCCGTATCTGTAGGTACTGCTTATGAACGGTTCGCATCTCGTTAAGATTTCCCGCCGCAGGGGAACTAAGTACACATTTACCATCAAGCGGAACATCACTATTGTGCGTGGCGATAGTGGCACGGGTAAGACGACACTGTTTGACATGGTCGCAGACTACATGCGAACGGGCGAGCAGTCGGGCGTTTCCTTGCAATGCGATTGTCCCTGTGTCGCCCTGACCGATTATGATTGGCGAAACCAGCTTTCGTCCGTTCATGACTCGATTGTATTTGTCGATGAGGGCTTAAAAGAGATCCATTCTGATGAGTTTGCCCATCATGTGCTGTATTCTTCGAATTATTTCGTGCTGATCTCAAGGGCTGATTTCCCCAATCTTCCGTATAGCGTGGATGAGATTTACAAGATTAAGACGAGCGGAAAATACCATTCTTTCGTCCCTGTTTATCAAGATCGCGGGAATCTGTTAGCGCCGGGCGATTTTAGCCGCTAATAGTCAAACGATTTTGACCAATCCCGGTCACCGAATAATGGCCACCGTGCCTCCCCGCCGCCACTACGCTGGTGGTGCCAACACGCC
>NZ_JADNNH010000037.1:0-17327 GCF_015556945.1 Collinsella aerofaciens
CGCCGGCCACATGGTCCGGCGGGGCGCCCTTTTACCTATATGTGGCCGGCACGCAGCCCAAGGCCCGCAAGCTCTTATTCAGCCGCCTCGCGCAGGGCCGACATCGTTGCCGCATATTGCTGCTGCAACGCATGCATTCCCTCGCGAGCGCCGTCGACGGCATCGGTGCCGCGCAACGCCTCGGTCACCACGACCGCCGGCTCATACAGGTTGTCGAATCCCAGGTTCTGGCTCACGCCCTTGAGCGTGTGCGCTGCCATAAACGCACCCTCGGCGTCTCCTGCCGCCATGGCGGCCTCCAGCTTGTCCATGCTCTCGTCATCCAAAAACTTGAGGGCAAAGCGGGCAAGCATTTCCTCGCCCATCAGCCGAGCGCACGAGTCATCATAATTAGCGCCGATCTTCTCATACGCCTCACGCATGGAAATCATGGATTAAAACTCCTTTGGTCAAACTAAATCGTGGGAAACGCGACGACGTCGGCGGGGCGTGCCAATGTCTCGGCAATACGGTCTTGCACCTCGAGCAGGCAGTCGAGCAACAGCGGGTTAAAGGTGCCGCACTTACCGTCCAGGATCATCTGGATCGCTTCCTTGTGCGGGATAGCGTCCTTGTACACGCGCACGCTCGTCAGGGCATCGTACACGTCGGCCACCGAAACCACCTGTGCGGCAATGGGAATTTCGTCGCCCTTAAGGCCATCGGGATAACCCTTGCCGTCCCAGCGCTCGTGGTGCCAACGCGCAATCTGGTACGCATATTCCATAAGCGCATTGCCGGCGTAATGGCTACTCAGCTCAAGCAGCATGTTGGCGCCGATCGTGGTATGCGTCTTCATAATCTCGAACTCCTCGGGCGTAAGGCGTCCGGGCTTGTTGAGAATCGCATCGTCAATCGACATCTTGCCGATATCGTGCAGTGCCGAAGCCAGGGCGATCGTGGAGCGTTCCTCATTGTCGAGGGAGATCGTGTCGCTACGCTGGACCAGACAGCCCAGCAGCAGCTCGGTCAGCTTCTCGATATTCGTAACGTGTCTGCCGCTCTCGCCGTTGCGAAGCTCCATGACGCCGGCCATGATGTCGATGAGCATGCGACTGTTCTTGACGCGCTCGTTGTACTGCTGGGACAGCAAGCTCGTCAGGCGGCGCTGCTTGGCGTATAGGCGGATGGTGTTGCTTACACGGCGGCGCACGACACGGGAGGCAAACGGGCGGTTGATATAGTCCGAGGCGCCCAGCTCGTACGCGCGCAGAACCATATCATCGGAATCTTCGCTCGAGATCATGATGACAGGCAGATTGTCGATACCCGATCGGCGCGACAGATCGGCCAGCACCTCAAAGCCGCTTATGCCTGGCATGACAATATCCAGCAGCACGAGCGACAACTCATCGCCATAGCGGTCGACCATGTCGAGCGCCGCACGACCGTTATCGGCCTCGAGGATGCCATACTCGTCCTTGAGCATCTCGTTGAGAATGGCTCGGTTCATCTCGGAGTCATCGACGATAAGCACCAAAGGCTTTTCGCTTTGGAAGGCCTCGATGGAATCGGCATCGGTCACGACCGTACCGGCTTTTGCCTTAGCGCGGCTCAATAACTGAACAGCGCGGCCAACGCCCTCATCGACCGTCTCGCCATGAATGCGAACGCCACCAACACATGCCGTCAAGCTCACGTACTCATGGCCTGGAATAATCGTGGCATGAACGGCATCGGATACCTGATGCAGACGACGGGTGAAGTCATCGGAGGGAATATTGGGCATGACGACCACAAACTTGTCGCAGCCATAGCGCACAAGCTCGTCAGTCGAACGAATTCCGCTGCGTATGGCTGTCGCCACAGCACCGAGCGCAAGGTCGCCGGCATGACGGCCACACGTATCGTTGAAAACCCTAAAATCATCAAGGTCGATCACCGCAACGCCGGCATTCATGCGAGCGCTACGGAGCTTTTCCTCGTAATATCGGCGATTGTGCACGCTCGTCAGCACGTCGGTGTAGACAAGGTCCTCTTCTGCAGCCTCCTGCTCATCAATCGGACGCACCATCAGCAAGACATGAGGCTCGCCCTCGACCTTCAGAGGGCGCAGACGGGCGCGGTACTCAACACCATCGTTGAGCAGTTGCTCCGACACCTCATCGGAGCCTGCCAAGGCCTCAAGGCTCGACTGACGCAAACAAGGGCAGCGATTGCCGGCGAGCAGGCAGTTGCGCTCGCTCTTAATCTGGTCGGCCGACAGCAAACGCACCACGGGGTAGGTCTTCGCGACACGGGCGACCTCGGCGGCAGCCTCCTCGTCGGTTAGATTTGCCTCGTGATTATTGAGCATATGGGGCCCTTTCTATCGTTATGCACGGCAACGGTGCATATCAAATGGTACAAGGGTAACATCTAACAACTGCAGGCAAACGCGCGATTATCGTTGCATTTTTATGACCTGGCAAACGGCGGTAATGGAGCCGCGGGCGCGCGGTTATGGGCACATTCGTTAACAAAGGCGAAACGCTAACAGTCCCCCTCCCCGCAGGTCATCGAGCGTGCTAACGCTCCAAGACATCGCGAACGGCGTTTGCCGCCGTAACGGGGCGATCGCGCAGACCGTTATGCGCGCCCGGGATCGTCACAAGGGGGCAATCGAGGTATTCGGCAGCCGCTCGCGTGCCAGCCTCGCGGGGCGTATCGACCGAAAGCTCGCCCAAAAACACGGCCAAGACTGCCTTTGACGCGCGGGCGCGCTCCCAGTCGGGAGCATATGTCATATTTGTTCCATATTCGTTCGCCATAAAGCAGCGACCATTGCGCAGGGCATGTTTGACTTCCGCTTCGGTCGTCCCAGGAGCCTCGGGGTCCAAGTCGCCGAGAGCTCCCAAGAAAAGCCGGAGCGCCCTTGAAACCTTTCCCGCCGCAATCATATCGAGCAAAACCGGAGCTGCGCCCATGCCGACACCTTCGGCCGACACAGCCGGCTCATGCAGAATCGCACGAGCGACGAGCTGGGGTTCGGTGCGAAGAAGCTCCAGCGCCACCAACGTACCGGCGCTGTGCGCAAGCACATTTGTCGGAGCGCCAACGTGTTCGATCACAGCTTGCAGGTCGGTGGCCTGGGCGGCAAGATCATAGCTGCCGTCTGCCGCTTCGCTGCTGTCACCACAGCCGCGGCGGTCGTAGGCAATTACGCGGTAGTTGCGGCTGAGCTCACAAGCGATGCCGTCGAAAAATGTGCCGTCGACACAAGCGCCGTGCACGCACACCAAGGCAGGGATATCAGGCGGCACATCCGGGCCGGCATATTCGCGACAGGCAATCGTGGTGCCCGCATTCTCGACCGTAAAATCCATGTTGTGCCCCCATCATCAATGCCCATCCAGCTGCACGTCAGTACGGTTGGATGGACCCGCATTGCCTTACGACTTGTTAACAGATTAACTTTACCCGACCCGAGGCTTTTCATGGCGCGGCATCATGAGCGACGTGAAAAAACGAAACTTGTAAAGCAAGAGCCCACACCCTGCTTCGGAGCCGATGCTATGCTTAGGCACAATTGTCTTGAGGAGCATATGCCTATGTCTACGTTTTTGAATGCCAGCCCCATCTTTGGGCCCGTTCGCAGTCGTCGCCTTGGTCTCTCGCTCGGCGTCAACATGATGCCGGCCAGCGGCAAGATCTGCACGTTCGACTGCATCTACTGCGAGAACGGTCTCAACGCCGAGCGCCCCTGCCATGAGCCGTACAACACAGCTGCCGTGGTGCTCGACGCGCTCGAGGCAAAGCTGCGCGAGATGGCAGCCGAGGGCGAGCTCCCCGATGTGATCACCTTCGCAGGCAACGGCGAGCCCACCGCCGCACCGGAGTTTCCCCAGGCCATTGCCGGCGCCGTCGTGCTGCGCGACGAGCTTGCCCCAAACACCAAGATCGCCGTGCTCTCCAACGGCACACGCGCCGACCGCCCCGAGGTGCACGACGCGCTCATAATGGTCGACGACAACATTCTTAAGCTCGATACCGTCGACCCGGCGTTTATCCAGCTGCTCGACCAGCCCGTTGGCCTCTACGACGTCGAGCACCAGATCGAGACGTTCGCAAGCTTTGACGGTCACGTTATTATCCAGACGATCTTTTTGACCGGCGAGTATCAGGGCAAGCTCATCGACAACACCGGCGAGGAGTACGTTGCCCCCTGGCTCGCGGCGCTTGAGCGCATTCGCCCACAAGAAGCGACCATCTACACGGTGGCGCGCGAGACACCGGTCGCCGGCCTTGCCAAAGCAGCGCCCGAGGTGCTCGACGCCATTGCCGCGCGCGTGCGCGCCCTCGGTATTCCCTGCCAGGTGAGCTACTAGCAAAACCACTCAGCAGCTCGTGTCCGCCATCTCACTCCATCAGTTGCGGTGATATAGTTCCTATTTATGCTGTTAAACCGCTTAAATCGGAACTATATCACCGCAACTTTTATGGACGCGTGGGTGGGCTATACTAGCTGCGGATGAAAGGAAGTTAGCCATGTATGACAAAGGACCCGTGCCTGGCCGCAACGACGCTTGCTGGTGCGGCAGCGGCAAGAAATACAAGAAATGCCATAGCGCCTTTGACGAGCGCCTCGAGCGCTTGTGGGAAGAGGGCTGGGAGGTTCTGCCCCGCACGCTCTACAAGACGCCCGCCGATATCGAGGGCATCAAGCGCTCGGCGGCTATCAACGTGGGCGTGCTCGACTACGTAGGCGAGCGCATCGCCGCGGGCATGACCACCAACCAGATCGACCAGATGATCTACGACTACACCGTCGAGCATGGCGGCACGCCGGCAGACCTCAACTACGAGGGCTACCCCAAGAGCGTGTGCACCTCGATCAACGACGTGGTCTGCCACGGTATCCCCTGCGATACGGACGTGCTGCACGAGGGCGACATCATCAACGTGGACTGCTCCACGATCCTAGACGGCTACTTTAGCGACTCGAGCCGTATGTTCTGCATCGGCGAGGTCTCGGCCGAGCGCCAGCACCTGGTCGACGTCACCCGCGCCAGCGTGGAGGCGGGTCTGGCGGCCGTCAAGCCGTGGCTACCGCTGTCCGTGATGGCCGAGGCCGTGCAAAAGACGGTCGAGGACGCCGGCTTTAGCGTGGTGCGCGAGTACGGCGGACACGGCATCGGTAAGGAGTTCCACGAGGACCCGTTTGTGGGCTTTACCACCGAAGCGCCCGACGTGGACACCATCATGGCCCCGGGCATGGTCTTTACCATCGAGCCCATGGTTAATGCCGGAGCGCCCGACATCAAGATTAGCAAGGGTGACGGTTGGTGCGTGCGCACCAAGGACGGCAGCGATTCGGCCCAGTGCGAGGTTCAGCTCGTGGTGACCGAGGACGGTTACGAGCTGCTGAGCTGGTAGCCGTGGATGCGCCGGATGCTGACGGGCAAACCCGTCTTGCATCCGGCGTTTTTATTTGAACGTTTTGCCTGATATAACCTGCCAAAATAAACCTGTCCCTTTTTGGTAGGTCGAGCAGAGAGGACTGCTTGTGAACATCCTGGTTTTGCTGCCCGTCAACGACCGCCATCGCGCAATTCTTGAGTCGAGCGCTCCGGGCGAGGACTTTATCTACACGAGCTCCGACGCCGCCACGCGCGAGCAGGTCGCCAATGCCGACGTAATCCTGGGCAACATCGACCCTAACATGCTCACGGCATGCGAGCACCTCCAGCTGTTGCAATTGCAGACCGCCGGCTATGACGACTACCTTGCCGCCGGCACCGTGCCGGCTGACACCAAGCTGTCTTGCTCGATCGGCGCCTACGGTCAGGCAGTAAGCGAGCACATGTTTGCCATGGTCCTTTCCATGATGAAGCGCCTGCCCGGCTACCAGGACCTGCAGCGCGAGCATCGCTGGGAGGATTTGGGGCCGGTCACCTCGCTCAAAAACGCCAATGTGCTGGTGCTGGGCGCGGGCGATATCGGCGGCCACTTTGCAACGCTCTGCCGCGGCATGGGCGCGCACGTCCGCGGCATCAAGCGCCATCCGCTCGTCTACCCCATTGTATTTGAGGACATGGACGGCATGGACGCCCTGCCCGAGCGCCTGGCCGAGGCAGACGTCGTCGCATCCTTTATGCCCAGCACACCCGAGACCCGCGGCCTGGCGAACGCTGAGTTCTTCGCCGCGATGAAACCAGGTGCCTTCTTTGCCAACGGCGGCCGCGGCGATCTTGTGGTCGCCGACGACTTGGTTGCCGCTCTGGAATCGGGGCATCTCGCCGGAGCCGCGGTGGATGTTACCGACCCCGAGCCGCTGCCCGCGACAAGCCCGCTGTGGGATGCGCCCAACATGCTCATCACGCCGCACGTCTCCGGCTGGTTCCACCTGGCCGCTACGCTCAACAACGTGGTCGACATCGCCGCGGAGAACCTACGCCACTTGCAAGCTGGCGAGACGCTCCGCTGCTGGATCGAGCATTAGGGTTCCGCCGTTCTAACGAACGGCGGACCGGTCGACGCTGCGCGCCGCCCAGAGCGACAATTTGTCATTCAAAAGGCGAGGCATGACCAGAAGGTCAATGCCTCGCCCTTTTCATGCCAACTTGTTCGCTCTGGACGTCGCTCGCTGACGTTTGCTCAACCCGCGGTGTCTTAACAATTCTGTCCAGCTGCTGGCATTGCGGCATTTGCCCAGATAAAACCTGCCAAAGTAAACCTGTCCCCTTTTGTTAGGTATTAGAGCTCCACGCTTTCGGCTCCGTTGATGTTGAGGTTGCGCTCGTAGAAGGCCGTGAGGGCGCGGATGGCGCACATCACGTCGCGCACGCCGCCGGTCTCGTAGCTCGAGTGCATGGCAAGTTGCGGCAGGCCCACGTCCACGGCATGCATGCTCGCCTGCATGTTCGACAGGTTGCCCAGGGTAGAACCGCCGGCCATATCGCTCTTGTTGGCAAAGGCCTGCGTGGGCACGTCGGCGTCATCGCAAATGGCCTGGAACACCGCGCGGCTAAAGGCATCGGTGCAGTAGTGCTGGTTGGCGGCTTCCTTGATGACGATGCCGCCGTTAAGCACCACCTGGTTGCGCGCATCGCACTTCTCGGCGTGGTTGGGGTGCACGGCATGCGCGTTGTCGCAGCTCACGAGCATCGATGCGGCAAGCGCACGGTGGTACGACTCGTCGTCAAAGCCCAGCGAGCCGTTAATGCGTCGCAGTGCATCGGCCAAGAACGTCGACATGGCACCCTGTTTGGTCTCGGAGCCAACCTCCTCGTTATCAAAGCAGCAGAAGACCGAAACGTCGTGCGCGTTCTCGGCACCCAAAAATGCCTGCAGCGAGGTGTAGGCGCAGGCCAGGTCATCGAGCTTGGGCGTCGAGATAAACTCATCGGCCCAGCCCCAAATGCGCGCATCCTGACGATTGACCAGGAACAGATCGCGGCCCAGGATCTGCTCGGGCTCAACGTCCAGTTCATCAGCGATCAGGGCGTCAAAATCTCCCTGCTTAAGGTCACCGGCGCTGATGAGCGGGCACAGGTCGACGGCGCGGTTGGGAGCAAAGCCCTCGTTAACGCCGCGGTTCATGTGGATAGCAAGACTCGGGATAATAGCGACCTCGCGCTCGGTGGCAAGCAGACGACTCTCGATACGGTCGCCCTCGCGCACCAGCACGCGGCCCGCGAGCGCCAGCGGACGATCGAACCAGGTGTAGTCGATCATGCCGCCGTAGGCCTCGGTGTTCAGGCGCAACGTCTCGCCTGCGCCGTCGAGCTCGGGCACGGCCTTGACCTTAAACGTCGGCGAATCGCTGTGCGACGCCGTGAGCTGAAAATGATAGTCACCGGCAACGCCGTCCTCGCCCCACGTCGCGGCCAGGTCCTCGCCCACCTTAAAGGCGATAACGCTCGAGGTGTTGCGCTGCGTGTAATAGCGACCGCCCGGCTCGATATCCCATGCCGCGTTCTCGGGCAGGTAGGTAAAGCCCGCCTCGTCGAGCTCGGCCATAATGGTCGCCGCCGTATGGAACATGCTGGGGCATGCCTCGATAAAGTCGATAAGGTCGTTGGCGGCCTCGATATCGTCGGCCGTCACGTGCACGCGCTCGGGCGTTTCCTGATCCGTCATGCTCTCCCCTTTCGCTGGGTTGATGGTCCCCTCCAGCATACCCCGCCGCGCCAGCGCCGCACTCTTCATTCCATGCTTAATTCCGCGCCGCTCACCAAGTTGAGTCATCATCCCCACGCTCCTTTTGCGACAATTGCGCTAACAGGACGAGAGGAGCCGTCATGAAACCACGTAACATTGCCATCGTCTGCGGTGTCGCGGGAGTCGCCGTCGGCCTTGCCGCTGCCACCGGTATCGTTTATCACAAGCAAATCAAGTCCGCCGCGTCGCTCAAACGCTTGACCGGCTACGTAGATGGCTATGACCTGTACGCAATCGACATCGCCTACGACTACGATCTTGATCGCATCACCGCCGCTGGCGTGCGCGACGACCAGGCCTACATCGATGCCGTGGTGGCGCAGGTGCTGCCCGGTGTGCCGGCACATGTCCAGGCACCCCAGTTTGCCTGCAGCGCTTTTGTCGCCGTAGATGCCGAAGGCCGCGTGCGCACCGGTCGCAATTACGACTTTAAGGACGACACCTCGGCGCTGCTGGTGCGCAATCACCCACGAGGCGGCTATACCTCCATCGGGTTTGCCGCCCTTAACAACCTGGGCGATAACACTCCGCTTGACTCCGTCGGCGGACGTGCCGCCGCACTCATGGGCCCGTTTGCCCAGCTCGACGGTGTTAACGAATGTGGCGTGTCCATTGCCGTGCTCACCCTGGATTCCAAACCCTGTGACCAGGACACGCAGCGCCCCGTCATCAATACCTCACTCGCCATCCGCCTGGTGCTCGACCGCGCGGCTACTACGCAAGAAGCTGTCGACCTGCTTTCCGCCCACGACATGCACGCCATGGCAGGACGCGATTACCACTTCTTTATCAACGACGCCGCCGGTGACGCGCGCGTAGTAGAGTGGGATCCGCGCGATCCGGACCGCGCTTTCAAATCGACTCCTGTACGCCAGGTCACGAACTTCTACGCCTGCTATGGCGACGAAGTGCTGCCCAACCAAAAGAATGGCGAGCTGGGCCATGGTAAAGAGCGCGCCGTCGCAATCGCCGATGTCCTTGACGCCCATGTCGGTGCCCAGGACGAAACGATTGCCTGGGAAGCCCTGCGCGCTGCAGCGCAAGAGCCCAATCCGGAAGACATCACCAGCAATACGCAATGGTCGGTCGTCTTTGACAATACCGAACCCGCCGCCGCTATTACACTGCGCCGTCACTGGGGCGATGTCGACGCCTTCGCGCTGTAAGGAGCCAGGCCCGTCGACCTTACGCTCGCCTGACGTTGTTTACATTTCTATACGCTTGAGCCAACTCGTTTTACCCCCGTACCAGCAGTGTGCGGGGGGTAAACTTATGCGCATGTTATAACTTGCCCGGAAGGATTCATCATGCTTAGGATCGGTCTTCTTACCAGTGGCGGCGACTGCCAGGCGCTCAACGCCACCATGCGCGGCATTGTCAAAACGCTTATGACCAATAGCGAAGAGCCTATTGAGATCTATGGTTTTGAGGACGGCTACCAGGGCCTTATCTACAGCCGGTTCCGCGTCATGACGCCCGCCGATTTTAGCGGCATCCTTACCCGTGGCGGCACCATCCTGGGCACGAGCCGTACGCCGTTCAAGCGCCTGGATATTCCCGAGGCCGACGGCGTCGAGAAGGTGCCGGCAATGGTCCACACCTATCATAAGCTGCAGCTCGACTGCCTGTTTATGCTGGGCGGCAACGGCTCCACCAAGACCGCCAACCGTCTGCGCGAAGAGGGCCTCAACGTTATCGCCCTGCCTAAGACCATCGATAACGACACCTGGGGCACCGAGCTGACGTTTGGCTTTACGAGCGCCATCGACGTCGCCACCAAGTGCATCGACGACATTCACACCACCGCTTCGAGCCACGGCCGCGTGTTCGTTATCGAGATCATGGGCCACAAGGTTGGCTGGATCCCGCTATACGCCGGCGTCGCGGGCGGCGCGGATGTCATCTTGATTCCCGAGATCCCCTACGACATGGATAACGTCATCAAGACCATCGAGCATCGCATGGAGACCGGCAGCCGCTTTACCATCGTGGCCGTCGCCGAGGGCGCTATTTCCAAGGAGGACGCGGCGCTGTCCAAGAAGGAGTACAAGAAGAAACTCGCCGAGCGCACGAGCCCGTCGATCGTCTACGACATCGCCAAGGAGATCGAGGCCAAGACCGGTCGCGAGACCCGCGTCGCCATCCCCGGCCACACGCAGCGCGGCGGCCAGCCCGACGCCCAGGACCGCATCTTTGCGACCCAGTGCGGCGTCGAGGCGGCACTGGGCTGTCTACGCGGCGAGTTTGGCTACATGATCGCCCTGCGTGACGGCAAGATGTGCCACATGCCGCTCGAGGAAGTCGCCGGCAAGCTCAAGTATGTCGACCCCCAGAGTGATCTGGTGCGCGAGGCCAAGGCGCTGGGCATCAGCTTCGGCGACGAATAGCCTCGGCCGAAACTGCTCTCATCGGAGACCCCAGGGCTTACCTCCCAAATCGTCCTCGGACATGTCAGGATCCCGCCGTGCGCTTCGCGCGGCGGGATCCTTCCGTCCTGCGGAAAGATTTGGGAGGTAAGCCCTGGGGCCTCCTGCGGTAACTAGGGAGGCCGTGGCTATTCGTCTTCTTGCTGCGGGTGCCTGGGGTAGGATGCGGCGTGCATTTTTGGGAGTATTCAGCAGCCGAGGGTGCCTGCATACTGGATTTTGGGCGAAAGGCAGGCACCATGGGCCGCATCCTGTAAAAAAACGAGCGGCTCTAGAGGCGTTGGGACTCAGAATCGGGGCTTTCAGCGCGGTTTTGTGCACCCGCCCCCGCGCCCGCGGACCCCGGGATGCTGAATACTCCGGAATTTGCACGGCGCCCCCTGGGGTACCTGTGGGCAAAAAGCAACCGCCCCGTCAAAGTATGCATTTGGCGGAGCGGTTTATGCAAAAATACTGCTGCGGGCGCGTCGGCAGCTCGCTAGAACTTGAATCCCAGGACAGGTTACTCGGCGCTCTTGAGGGCGCCGACCATGTCGATCTTATTGAGAGTCCGGTTGGTGGCGAGGTTGACGATGATCGTAAAGCCGAAGGAAAGCACCACGGCAAGCACGTAGCTCAGCGGCTCGACTTCGACGTCAAAGTACAGCGACGGCATCTGCAGGATGTACGTAAGGCTCTCGGCAAGCAGGCCACCCAGCGGCACGCCCAGTGCGGTGCCAATCGCCGTGAGGATCAACGTCTCCTTGTTGACGTAATGGTGTACCTCGCCACGGCGGAAGCCCAGCACCTTGATGGTCGCCAGCTCGCGCTCGCGCTCGGAGATATTCGTGTTGGACAACGTAAACACCACCACAAACGACAGGCACGCCGCCATAAAGGTCACGAGCACCACGACGGAATTGATGATAGTGAAGTTCGCCTCGTAGTTCTGCCAATGTTCGGCCGTGCTCGAGATGGTGAGCCAACCGTCACTCTTAAGATTCTTGCTAAACGCAATCTGGTCGGCCGACGAGCCCTTAAGCAGCACAAAGATGCCGTTAAGACGCGCGCTTCGGCCGAACGCGCGCTCATAGGTGCCCTGCGTCATATAGAGCGTGTTGCCCAAATAGTTGAGCGAGATGTCGCTGACTTTGACCTTGGCGACGTTGAGCGACGAATCCTGGACCTGCGCCGTGTCGCCCGGCTGAATCCCAAGAACCAGCTGTGAACTCTTGCTCAGATACACGTCTCCGTCACGCAAAGACAGTGGCTCTTTGGACTCATCCTCGAGACGCGCGTAGTCGTCCAGGTCGTTCGTGCGGTCATCGGGCACCACGATCAGCTGCACGGTCTCGCTCTTGCCGCCAAATGTAAAGGTGACGTTGTCGGTCATAATCGGCAGCGTCGAAGACACCGTCACGTTAGAATCCTTAGCCGCGCTGCGCTCATCCAATGCCGCGCACGTCTGCGAAAAATCGTCGGGATTGGCAACCGCCAGCAAGTCATAGCGCGTGATATGCCCATACTGCTTGGGCGAAAGCGCGACCGACGTGTCGCGAATACCCATACCGCAGATCACAAGCGCGGTGCAACCCGCGATACCGAAGATGGTCATAAAGGCGCGCTTTTTGTAGCGAAACAGGTTACGTGCTGCCACCTTGTTCAAAAAGCCCATGCGGCGCCAGATAAAGCCGATGCGCTCGAGCAAGATACGCGAGCCGGCGCGCGGGGCCTTGGGGCGCATGAGCGAGGCCGGAGTCTCGGCCATCTCGTGGCGGCAGGCGATAATCGTGGCGCCCACCACGCCCACGGCAAACAGCGCCACCGAGACGATCGAGGACACGATGTCGTACGAAAGCAACATCTGGGGCAGCGAGTACATGTCGTCGAACACCGTAAACAGGAACAGCGGCAGGCCCACAAATCCGATGATGTTGCCGAGCACGCCGCCGATCAGACAAGCCCACAGCGCATAGTCCACGTATTTGGACAGGATGCGTCCGCGCGAATAGCCGAGCGCCTTATACAGGCCGATGAGCGTGCGCTCCTCCTCGACCATACGCGTGGCGGTGGTAAGGCTGATGAGCACGGCGACGATAAAGAAGATGAACGGGAACACCGTGGCGATGGCTTCAATTGACGAGCTATCGCTCTCCACGCTCGAGTAGCTTGCGATATTGCCGCGGTCCTGGATGTACCAGGTGCATTCGCCCAGGTCGGAAAGCTCGGCGCGGGCGTCGGCAAACTGTTGGTCGGCGGCGGCACGGCGCTGGTCCAGGTCGGCTTGCGCCTGCGCACGCTCGTCGCTGCCCTCGGCCATGCGATTGATGTTGTCCTGCTCGATCCCAAAGAGCATGGCGGCCTGACGCTCGGCCGCATCCAAGCTTGTCGGCGTGTCGACCGTCAGCTCCTGAGCGCGCGCCTTCTCACGCTCCTCGCGGATCTTCTCTATATTGCCCTTGACCTCATTGATCTTTGCCGCGTAGGCATCCGAATATGAGTTGAGATCCTTGGCTCCCTCGACGACCACGTGGACCGCGGAGTAGGAAGAAGATGTCGCGGCGTCCTCGCTCACATAGAACTTATAGTCCGCCGCCGAGGCGGCACGGAAGGCGTTGACCGTCGAGTCGGAGCTCACATCAGTGGGATCGAGAACCTCGGCCGTGATGGTGTAATCGCCATCGGCAAACTGATCCTTGGCGCTTTGGTTCGACGAGCTCGCATCGTTGGCAGCAAAGCTCACCGTATCGCCGAGCTTTTTGCCCGAAGCCTTCAGGAACTTCGAAGTCACCGCGACCTCATCGGCGCTCTCGGGCAAATCGCCGTTCACGAGCACTGGCTGATCGATATTCTCCTTGGAGAGACTTTGCACGACCACGCGCTCGCGCGTTGTGCCCACGGCGGTGTAGGCGGTCTCGGTGTAGATGCCCTCGGCCGTTTCGACGCCATCGACCTCTTGGATGGCGTCGAGATCATCGTCAGTCAGGCCATAGGTCGACTGCACGTTAATGTCATAGACATTTTGCTGGTCGAAGTAGGCGTCAACCGAATCGCACAGGTCCTCGCAACCCGCCTTAAGGCCGCACATCACGCTCACGCCGAGCGCGGTGATCACGACGATAGACAAGAAGCGTTTGAGGCTGCCGCGAATCGTGCGGTAGACACCGCGGCGAAACACCGTCGGCACCATATCGTTTGAGCTTTGGGCAGTGCGGTAGGTCGTAAAATCCTGCTCGCGCTCCGTGTTCTGCGCGTCGCGGCGTTGGCTGTTTTGGCGGTCCTGATCCATGGGCGCTACCACTCGATCGTCTCGATAGGCACGGGATTTTGCTGGACCGTCTCGCTCTCCACGCGGCCGCTCTTAAAGCGAATCAGGCGATCGGCCATGGGCGCGAGCGCGGAGTTGTGCGTGATGATGATGACCGTAATGCCCTGCTTGCGGCAGGTATCCTGCAGCAGCTGCAAGATCTGCTTGCCGGTTTTATAGTCGAGCGCGCCCGTGGGCTCGTCGCACAGAAGCAGCTTGGGGTTCTTTGCCAGTGCGCGGGCGATGGACACGCGCTGCTGCTCGCCGCCCGAAAGCTGTGCCGGAAAGTTGCCCAGGCGCTCGCCCAGGCCAACCTGGCGAAGCGTTTGTTCGGCATCGAGCGAATCGGGGCAAATCTGAGCTGCGAGCTCAACGTTTTCGAGGGCCGTCAAGTTGGGGACCAGATTGTAGAACTGGAAGACAAAGCCGACGTCGGCGCGGCGGTATTCCACGAGCTGCGCCTCGTTAGCGGAGCTCACGTCGCGCCCGTCCACCGTCACGGTGCCGGAAGTTGCCGTGTCCATGCCGCCCAAGATGTTGAGCGCCGTCGTTTTACCGGCGCCTGAAGCACCCAAAATGATGGCGAGCTCGCCGCGCTCGACCGTAAAACTCGCGCCGTCGAGTGCGTGAATGCGGGCGTCGCCCTCGCCGTATGCCTTGATGACGTCTTTGAATTCGATATAGGCCATCGATTAATTCCCATCTGGTCGGATAACTCTTTAGTATTACCCATTTCGCACCGACCAAAAAGGGACAGGTTCATTTTGGCAGGTTTTATATGGGGAAACGGCAGCTATAGATGAGGCGCCGGGGAGGCAGAGAAATCATCGATGGGGTCAGGCCGACCGCCAAACACAACGCACGCATCTCAATCTGTCAGCCAAATCATTCGAACAGCTGTTCGTTTCTATGATATGATTCCGCTATCTAAGCAGGCCAATACGCAGAAAGGCGGCCAACATGGCGTTCGACTTTAAGAAGGAATGCAAAGAGCTCTACAGACCTGCAAGCAAGCCGAGTATCATAACTGTCCCGCCTATGAGCTACGTTGCCGTTCGCGGAAAGGGCGACCCAAATACCGAAGGTGGCGAGTATCAAAATGCCCTGCCGCTGCTTTACGGCATCGCCTATACCGTCAAGATGTCAAAGAAAGGCTCAAGGAGTATCGAGGGCTATTTCGACTTTTTGGTACCGCCGCTCGAGGGCTTCTGGTGGCAAGACTCCCCGAGCGGCGACATCGATTATGTACGCAAGGACGATTTCAACTTTATCTCGTGCATCCGCCTGCCCGATTTCGTCACTCAGGATGACTTTGACTGGGCGGTCGCGGAAGCCACGGCCAAAAAGAAACTGGACTTTTCTGCCGTCGAGCTGCTTAAAGTTGACGAGGGTCTCTGCGTTCAATGCATGCATACCGGACCCTACGACAGCGAGCCGGCAACCGTAGACGCCATGCATGAATATGCGACCGAGCAGGGCTATGTCCCCGACTTCTCAGACACCCGTTTACATCACGAAATCTATCTTTCCGATCCACGCAAGTGTGCGCCGGAGAAACTTAAGACTGTGGTTCGTCATCCTATCAAGCGCGCTGAATAGCGTGGAGCGTCATTTCACGCGCTGGGTTTTAAGCCAGCCAACCAGCCGCCTCCTAGGCCGTCCGGTAATTATCTTGACGCGGCCCGTCGCATCTTATAAGTTTGTTTTGCTAAAGCTGGAAAGCCTCTCAACGATGCGCAACTCCAGCTCTTTTTCTATCAAGAGGCTTAATGAAATACCAGAAGTCGCGGATATCCATCAACGAACAAATAGCACTATTGACAGAAAACAAGGGTCTTAAGTGCTCTGATCAAAGCGAACTCGAGCGAGCTTTGGTCGAAGCCAACCACTACAGACTGTCGGCCTACTGGTTTCCCTACAAAACCAAATGCAAGTCCGGGATTACCATCTTTCGCGAAGGCACAACATTCGAAACCATCATCTACACGTATGAATTTGACCGAGCCCTCCGGCAGTTAATGTTTGATGCGGTCGGCAGTGCGGTCGGCAGAATTGAGATCTACCTCAGAAGCAGAATTGCCTATCTTGCCTCTGAGGAACGCGGGCCTTTCTGTTACCCAGATGTCGCCATAACGAGGCTCAACTCGGCATGCCCGTCGAGCTCTGCGCCGCACTGGGCTACGCAGCCGTCTTTGGCAGCGCCACCAATACGCTGCTCGCACCCATCCTTATTGGCTGCGAAGTCTTCGGCTTTGGTAACTTGCCGATGTTCATTATTGTCTGCGTTGTGGCTTACCTGTTCAACATGGATAAGTCCATCTACGCCCTGCAGGAGCGGGCGTAGATCGATGTCCAGGCAGGTGGTCTCAGCCGGAAACGGTGTCCCACTCTGAGGCTGTATTCCGGGACACGGTTTCCGCTTGGGACGCCATTCGGAAAGCGCATCCCGTTCTTTCACGGCATCTTGGCTATGTAAAGTGTTCGGGCACTACTCTTCGTAGGCGCCCTCAAGCCGAAGCAGCCACTCCTTGCGGTCGAGCCCACCGGCATATCCGTTGAGCGAACCGTCTGCCGCGACCACGCGATGGCACGGCACAATAATCGAAATGGGATTACGCGCGACCGCGGCCCCCACGGCACGGGGAGACACAACGGGCGCCTCGTTTCCCGGTACACGATGTCGAGCCGCAACACGCTGGGCGATCTCGCCATACATGGCAACCTCGCCGCGCGGAATGGAAAGCAGCTCGTACCAAACTTCACGCTGAAACGCCGTACCGATCATATGCAACGGCGGCGTAAACCGAGGTTCCTGCCCTGCAAAATAAGCATTCAGCCAAGCCCAGGAACGCTCAAGCACCGAAGACGCCGCACCATTTGCAGGACTCACCGACGACATGCCGCCAGCACCAGAAACTGCATCGGCGCCTTCAACATGTTCAGGATCTTCTTTGAGAAGCGTGGAGCCAAAATGCTCCTGTCCCTCAAACCAAAGCCCCGTCAGACCGCGGCCATCAGCGGCAAGCAAGATTTCGCCCAAAGGCGAAGCAAACGTCGTCGTGACCACCAGCGGCTCCTTTCAAAACTCCGCAACATAATACCGCGAATTGTGCAGACAACCTCAATCGACCCCAAAGTTACCCAAGGCAGCAGGCGCAACGCGCCGCAGCTGCCGGCCGCGCCCCACAGTCCCCAAAGGCGGCAGGCGCACAGCGCCGAGGCCGCCGCCGGGACCAGAGCCCGCAACAGCCGCGCGCCCCCACATCAGCCCAGCGGCCCCAACCAACAACTGCCCCATCACAGGCCGCTCGCAGCAGCGTCACCGCAGGCGGGGGCCGGGCTTAGTTTTCAGAACACTCCGCACTGATATCTTCTGTATTGAAGACGTCGATGGTGCACCCGTATACCATTGACGTCGACACCATCAGATGCGG
>NZ_JADNNH010000038.1:0-13633 GCF_015556945.1 Collinsella aerofaciens
CCAAGCGGGGGCGCCAGGCGCCCGGATGCGTCATGCCGAAATGGCGCGAAGCACGCGGTTGACAAAACTATAGAGACACGTCCCAAATACGTACCAGACGACAATCTCGCATGACCAGTTGTTACGCGGTTTGGTAAAACCGCGTAACCTAAAGGTTGTCGGTGTCCAAGACGATGGTGAATGGGCCGTCGTTGACCAGGTCGACCTTCATGTCGGCGCCAAAAATGCCGTGCGCCACGTGTTCGACATCTTGACGAACGAGCGTCAGGAAGTACTCGTAGAGCTCGTTGGCGACATCGGGGGCGCCGGCATCCGTAAACGACGGACGGCGGCCGTGGCGGCAGTCGGCAAACAGCGTGAACTGCGACACCACGAGTACCTCGCCGTCGACATCGGCAAGTGCCAAGTTGGTCTTGCCGTTCTCGTCCTCGTTGATGCGCAGGCCGCGGAGCTTGCCCCACAGCTTGTCGGCCTCGGCGCGCGTGTCGCCATGGCCCACACCCAGCAGCACCAGGTAGCCGCGTCCAATGCGACCCACGCACTCGCCGTCGACCGTCACGCCGGCGTTGAGTACGCGCTGCACCACCGCGCGCACGGCCTACTCCTCGCCCGTCAGTTTGGCGGACAGATGCTCGAGCGCATGGAATCGATGGCTGATGGCGTTCTTCTCATCCGCCGTGAGCTCGGCCATGGTCTTGCCCGGCGTGTCGACCGGCAGGAACAGCGGGTCATAGCCAAAGCCGTGATCGCCGCGGCCCTCGTGCGCGATAACGCCCTCGCAGGCGCCCTCGCCATAGGTGACCAAGCCGTCCGTGTCGATGAGCGCAACGACGCTCATAAAGCGCGCGGTACGATCCTCATCTGCCACGCCATCCAGATTCACGAGCAGCTTGGCATTGTTGGCGGTATCGTCGCCGTGAACGCCCGCGTAGCGCGCGCTATACACACCGGGCTCACCGTCCAGCGCGTCGACGACCAGGCCCGAATCGTCGGCAATGGCCATAAGGCCCGTCTCCTCGACCGCAGCCTGGGCCTTGATGATGGCGTTCTCCAAAAACGTCGTGCCGTTTTCCTCGGGGTCCTCAAAATCGCCCAGCTGGCCGAGCGCCACAAAGCGCACTTCGGGCATAACCTTGCCCAAAATGGCCTCGATCTCGGTGAGCTTATGGGCGTTGCCCGTTGCCACGACGATGGTCGCCGCCGGGTCGAGGGTGTCGATGTCGATCTTCTCAAGTGCCATGAGTGGTCTCCTTGTCTCTATAGCAATGCCGCGCCGAGGGCGACGAGGGCCTCTGCCTCTCCCCTCTCAATCAACGGCAGTCTTGTGTCTAGACGTCTCCGCAGATAAAACCTACCGAAATAAACCTGTCCCTTATTGGCAGGTTAGGCGAGGGCTTGGCGCTGAAGCTCGATGAGCTCGGCGATACCCTTGTCGCCCAGGTCGAGCAGGGCGTTGAGGCGCTTGCGGTCGAAGGGCGCCTGCTCGCCGGTACCCTGGAGCTCGATCATCTCACCGGTGTCGGTGGCGACGAGGTTCATATCGACCTCGGCATGGCTGTCCTCGGAATAATCGAGGTCAAGCAGCGTATTGCCGTCGACAACGCCCATGGAGATGGCAGCCACCTGGCCGATAAGCGGGATGCGCTCGATCTTGCCCGCCTCGACCCACATGGCGAGGGCGTCGTGCAGCGCCACCCAGGCGCCGGTGATGCTCGCTGTACGCGTGCCGCCATCGGCCTGAATCACATCACAGTCAACGGTGACGGTGTACTCGCCGAGCGCCTTCATGTTGACGACGGTACGCAGGCTGCGGCCAATGAGGCGCTCGATCTCCATGGAGCGACCCTTGCGGTTGGCGTGCTCGCGCTTGCAGCGCTTGCCGGTCGACGCCGGCAGCATGGCGTATTCCGCGGTCACCCAGCCGGCCTTAGCTCCCTTTCGCCAGCCCGGCACGCCCTCCTCGATAGTGGCGGCGCACAGCACGCGCGTGTCACCGAACTCGGCCAAACACGAGCCGTGGGCGTGCTTCATGACGCCACGAGTGAGCTTAACGGGGCGCAACTCGTTGGCGGCGCGACCGTTGGCGCGGTTGACCTGCATGTACTCCATAGAAATATCCTTTCGGCAAAAGATGTGGCGAAGGCTTTGGCGGCTGCCTTACATCTATTGCAGCTCATCGATATCGATGTGTTCGATGCTCTTGAGCGGCTGACCAAAGATAAAGCTGCCCGCCACCGCAAACTCGGCAATGTTATCGGCCGTCGTGGCAAAACGATGCTGCGGCTCGGCGGCGTCGCCCGCCAGCTGCTCGCGGCGCGTGAGGATATCGGTCAGCTCGCGTGTGGTCTCCTCGGCGGAACTCACGACGCGCACCCCAGGCCCCAGCGCATGGCGGATAGGTCCCACCAACAGCGGAAAATGCGTACAGCCGAGCACCACGGTATCGATACCGTGGTCGCGCAGCGGCTCAACCGTGGCACCCACCAGCGCACGCACGGCAGGCGTATCGAAGATGTCCTCGTTCTCAAGCCACTGTTCCTGCAGATGTGCACCCGAGGCGAGCTCGTGTTCGACAACCTCGACAAAGCTCGAGGCAGGACAGCCGTATACATCGACGCCGGCATCCAGGTCCTGAATGGCGCGCGTGTAGGCGCCCGAGCGAATGGTGAGGTTGGTGGCGAGCACGCCCACGCGACGCGTACGCGTGCTGTTGATTGCCGCACGGGCACCCGGCGCGATCACACCGATCACGGGAACGTCGAGCACCTGCTGGGCCAGACGCAAGGCCGCAGCGGTCGCCGTGTTGCAGGCGATGACCATAATCTTGACGTCGTGCTTCGAAAGCCAACGACCCGCCTGCAACGCAAACGAGCGCACCTCATCCTCGGCGCGGGTGCCGTAGGGACAGCGCTTGGTGTCGCCAAAGTAGTAGACGGACTCGTGCGGCAGCGCCGTCGCAATCGCGCGCGCAACCGTCAGACCGCCCAAACCAGAATCGAACACGCCAATCGGGCGCGTGTCGCCTGCCGGATTCTCGATATCGGACATTACCTCACCAGTCTCTCTCGAAAAGACATGTCCAAGTGCGGCGGCGGCGCGCTACGAACGCGCCGCGACCAGCAGCTCTGCCGTCGCCGCCCAACCGTCGACAATTTTGCCGCGCGTAACGAAAGCGTTCTCGTAAGCAGCCAGGAACTCGGGCGCGCCGGCGCTCGTCAGGCCATTCTCGACCAGACAGAACGTGCCCACGTGATCGGCCATGTAGAAGTCGGACTCGGAGTCGCCGAGCGCCAACGTCTCCTCGCGCTCGATCCCCAGGTGCTCGCAGAAGCGCGCAATGGCGACGCCCTTGTTGAGGCCCGCGGGGTTGATGTTGAATGCGCGACCGTCCTCGACGCGATCGAGCTCGAGCGTCGTCGGCTTGGACAGGTGAGTCAGATGGCCGTTGCAAGCCCAGATCAGACCGCAGCCGGCCTCGTCCAGGATGGCCTGGACCTCATCGTCGGGCACATCGCCGCGCATGCCGACGGTGACCTCACGGTATTTGTAGCCGGTCGACATGTCGTTGTGATACTCGATCTTGTGCGGCCAGCGGGCAAGGATCTTCTCGCACACGCCGGTCTGCTCGATCACCTGGTGCGGAGTAAGGCCACAGGCGGGGTCGTAAGGCATGTCACCGGTCAGATACTCCCAATCGTTGGCTTTGAGGTCGTACATGACCAGGCCGCCCATCTCACCGATGTAGGAGTTGAGGCCGAGCACGCGCGCGTCCTCGTGGATCATGGTACGGTTGCGGCCCGAGGTGGGAACCACCTGAATACCAGCGCGAGCGAGCGCCACGACGGCCTCGACGAGTTTGGTCGAGGGGTTGCCGTCGTTGTCGCGCAGCACGCACGAGCCGGGTGCGAGCATCGTGGCATCCAGGTCGGTAAAGACGTACTTGACCTTGGCCAAGCGCTCGCGCATCTCGCCCGAAAGCTCAGCGACGGTCGGCAGGGTATTGTGGGACATGGTTACTCCGTTTACGTAGAAGGGTTTGGACTTGGACGGCATGTTTTGATTGAGGGAACACGCTTATGGCGACAGCGCACTCAGGGCGCCGCCGCCATCATGGTTCATTAGTCAAACTGGGTAACATCGATTAGGCGATTGGCCAGCGAAAGGTCGCTCTCGATGGGCACGAATTCGTCGCCCACGTGCATGAGCTCCTCGTCACCCTTTGCCAGCAGCAAGACAATGGTGGGAGCATCGGGGTTGACGTACTCCTCGCGCGCCGCCTTGAACGCCGCATGCACAGCGGCTTCGCGATCGAGGATGATCTTGTTCGGCGTATCGTCGGGAACATGTTCGGCAAGCTCGCGACAGACCTTCATCGGGTCCTCGTGAGCTGGATCCTCGTTCGTAAAGATCATCAGGTCGGAATATGGTGCGGCCTCGCGTGGCAATTGCTCGCGGCGCTCCTGCGCCTTGCCGCCGGCGGCGCCAAACAGCGCAATGACGGGGCTAGCGGGAAACGCGCGCTTGACCGACGAGAAAAGCGAACGGAACGAAAGCCGGTTGTGCGCATAGTCAACGACGCAGATCACGCGGCCGTCCTTCGACTCCACGACCTCCATGCGGCCCGGCACACGCAGTTTGGAGAGGCCCTTCTTGATAGCCTCGATACCGATGCCGATCTCGCGCGCAGCGGCGATAGCGACCAGCGCGTTTTCCACGTTAAAGTCGCCCGCGATACCCAGCAGGACCTTCTCCCCCGCCTCGGGCTCGTCGGCGCTCATGCCGTGCAAGTTGAACTCGATGTTAAAGCCGAGCATGCGGACATCGCTCGCCCACAGGCTTGCCTCGGGATGCTCGACGCCAACGGTCACCAAGCGCTCGGCCGTCGACGCTGCCTCTAGCACACGGTCAACCTCATCGGTGCCCAGATTCACCACGGCGGTCTTTGCCTGGTCAAAGATCCTAAGCTTGCTCTCAAAATAATCCTCAAACGTGGGGTGTTCGATCGGCGAGATGTGGTCGCGGCCGATGTTGAGGAAGCACGCCACGTCAAACGGCAGATTCTCGACGCGTTGGTACTTGAGCGCCTGGCTCGAGACCTCCATGACCATGGACTGGCGACCGGACGTGCGGCAGTTGGCGATATGGCGCCAAACCTCGGGGGCCTCGGGCGTGGTGTTGGTGCTCTCGTAGCACTCGATACCATCGTCGGTACTCACCGAGCCGATCATGCCGCAGGACTCGCCCGCCGCCTTGATGATGGACTGGAGCATAAAAGCGGCCGTGGTCTTTCCCTTGGTGCCGGTGATGCCCACGATCTTGACGTCGTGGTCGGGACGGTCGTAGACCTCCGGCGGCAACAGGGCCATGGCCGTGCGAACACTATCAACAACCAGCATCGCAGCACCGCTCTCCTGCGCCAGCGGCTCCAGAGACTCGACCAGCGACTCCTCGCACACAAATGCGACGGCGCCCGCATCGAGCGCCATGCTCAAAAACGCGGGCTTAAAGGCAGCACCTTTGCAAAAGAATACGTCACCTGCCGAGACCGCGCGCGAATCAAACGAGCAGCCGGTCACGGCGCGCTCGTCAACCTGCTCTGATGCGCGCAGCTCGCCGCACACATCGAGAAGCTTGGCAAGCGTATCGACCGTGGTCACGGTCGCGGAATCCGAATGGTGCATCTTTCACCTTTCTCAGCCATTTGGCAGGGACGGTTTTATAGTAACTGAAACGCACCCACGCAAAAACGGCTCCCGGAGGAGCCGTTACGCGCAGGCGTTCGTAAGCCGAGGCTAGGCAGCCTGAACAGCGGGCTGGTCCTCGTCGATAAAGAAGCGCTTGTACCACACTAGGAACACGAGCGGCGTATAGATCTTGCGCTGGAAATCGCCCTTGCCCGCAAAGTGCAGATCGAGCAGGTGCATGAGCTCGTCGGTATTGAAGAACTCGCTTGCCCACGGCGCGGTGAAGTACTCCTTGACATAGTCGTACCACTTTTGCTCGCGCAGCCAGTAGACAATCGGCACCGGGAAGCCCACCTTGGGACGGGTGGCCCACTCATCGGGCAGCGACTTGTTGGCAGCGTGGCGGAGTACCTGCTTGTTGCCGTTCTCGTTGATGCGGTAGCGATCGGGAATGTGCTCGGCGAACTCCATGACTTTGCGGTCCAGGAAGGGCACGCGCAGCTCCAGCGAGTGCGCCATGCACATCTTGTCGGCCTTGAGCAGAATGTCGCCCGGGAGCCACATGTTCATGTCCAGGTACTGCTTCTTGACCAGTTCGGGCTGACCCTTCACGCGTGCGTAGATGGGTGCAGCGAGCTCAAAGGCGCCATCGCCGGTGTTGTACTCGGGCTTGAGCACGCCGTCGACCTCGCGCTCCGGCCATACCAGAGCCTGTCCCAGGAACGACTTCTCGGGGATCTCGGCACCCTTGACCAGGAAGTTATGTCCCTTGAAGTACGGCATATGCAGCGCCAAGTTACCGAGCGCGCGACGGATGGGCAGCGGCACCATCTTTTTGTACTTGCGCACCGGGACCGTGTCCTCGTAGTAGGCGTAGCCGCCAAAGAGCTCGTCGGCGCCTTCGCCCGAAAGCACGACGGTAACGTCCTTGCGGGCCATCTCGGCCAAGAACCACAGCGGCACGGAAGACAGGTTGGACTGCGGCTCGTCCATGTGATACTGGATGTCCTCGAGCGCACCGAAGAACTCGTCGGCGGTAATCATCTTGCGAACGTTCTCGACGCCGAGCTTATCGGAAAGTTCCTTGGCGTAGTTGGTCTCGTTGAAGTTCTTGTAGTCAAAGCCCACCGAGAAGGTCTTGTCGGGCATGAGGCAAGCGGCGATGTAGCTGGAGTCGACGCCACCGGAGAGGAACGACGCGACCTTGACGTCGGCGATGCGATGGGCCTCGACACTCTCGTGCACGACCTCGTCCAGCTCATCGACATACTCTTCGAACGGCTTCTCGACGGCAGAGTAATCGCAATCCCAGTAGCGCTCGATGTTCATCTTGCCGGTCGGGATATCGACGGTAAAGTAGTGCGCCGGCGGCAGCTTGTAGACACCCTCGAAGAAGGTCTCCTCAGTCGCCGAATACTGCAGCGTCATGTACGGACGCAGAGCCTTTTTGTTGACCGCCTTGTGGAAGTGCGGGTAGTCCAGGAAGCTCTTGATCTCGGAACCAAAGAGCACGCCCGGAGCGCCGTCGCCCGCATCGGCCATGGGATAGTAGTAGAGCGGCTTGATGCCAAAGATGTCACGGGCGCCAAAAAGCTTGTTCTTCTTTTTGTCCCAGATGACGAAGGCGTACATACCGCGCAGGCGATCGAGGACGGCCTCGCCCCACTCCTCGTAGCCGTGCAGGAGGCTCTCGGTGTCGGCGCCGCAATGGAACTTGTAGCCCTTGGCTTCGAGCTCGGAACGGAGTTCTTGGAAGTTGTAGATCTCACCGTTGAAGACAATGACGACGCTACCGTCCTCGTTGGCCATAGGTTGGGCGCCGGCCTCGGTCAGGTCGAGGATCGACAGGCGGCGGAAGCCGAGGGCAACGCGGCCGTCGATAAACTGACCGCCCATGTCGGGACCGCGATGGACGATGCGGTCCATCATCTTGGTGAGCACCTCGGATTGGTTATCCGTCCCACCGACAAAACCGACAAAACCGCACATATACTATCCCCTCTGCTGTTGCTGGGCATCAAATCGAATCAGTAGCTTTTGAGTATACCCGAGGGCGTAAAGAGGGGCGGAATGTTCAGGCAATCTCAACTGAATCAGCTCCGCTGTGACACGCGCCGGTTACCTTTAATGGATATGAGGTGAATGAGGCGATTGTTTTGCTATACTCTCTCCGCACGGGCGATTGGCGCAACGGTTAGCGCAGGTGCTTTACACGCACAAGGCTGGGGGTTCGAATCCCTCATCGCCCACCATTGAATTGGAAACGGTCCTCGAAAGGGGACCGTTTTTGTTTGGGCCCGGCGCATGGGATTCGAACCCGCCAGGGTGCGGAGCTGAGGAAACGCGAAGCGTTTTCCAGCGCAGCACGCGAGGAGCGGAGCGACGAAGCGGGGCGCGGGCGGCGCCAGCCGCACGCGGACATCCCTCATCGCCCACCACTGAATTGGAAACGGTCCTCGAAGGGGGACCGTTTTTGTTTGGGCCCAGTGCATGGGATTCGAGCTCTAAGGACCCCTTATTTCAAGGTCCGTGGTCAAAAAATGGCAAAAATGAGTACTGTTACTTTGCTTGCAACATATAAAAAGATAGCATTTGCTTAAGTTACGCAACATGTGTCCATTATAAGGACTAACAGTTGGATTAAAATCGTGTATTCATCGCCATTTCGTCTTGCTATCTAGCCTTATTAGTCCAAAATTGCTGCTACCAAATCGGTAACAGTACTCATATTTGATGTTTTTTGACCAGCAGGTCTCCCCCGCCTTAGCAAATCTAAGACAAAACGGGGTCCAGACCGCTGAATCGTGCCGCATATGGCACGTCCGCAGTCCGGGACCCGGTCCAAATTGAGTTATTGCGCCGTGTTAGGCCAAAACGTCCGACAAAATCTCGATCAGGTTGTCCACGTCGGCTTCCTCGCAGACGAGTGGCGGCAGGAAACGCAGCGTATGGGCACCCGTAGCGTTGATTACGGCACCGGCGGCCAGCGCGCGGGCAACAACATCATGCGCGTCGCCCGCGGCATCATCCAAATCACAGCCGAGCATCAAGCCGCGACCACGTACCTCGGTCACGTGCGGCAGCTTGGCGAGCTTTGCCTCCATATAGGCGCCTACCTTGGCAGCATGGTCGGCATAATCGCCGCGCACGAGCGCGGAGAGCGTCGCGGCACACGCCGTGATGGCCAGGCAGCTACCGCCAAAGGTCGAACCATGATCGCCGGGCTTAAAGACGTCGGCGATTTCCTTCTTTGCCACCACGGCACCCATGGGCACGCCGTCGGCAATGCCCTTGGCAAGGCTCATGATGTCAGGCTCCACGCCATAGGTTTGGAATGCAAACGGCTTGCCAGAGCGGAAGATGCCGCACTGGACCTCGTCGGCGATAAGCACGGCGCCCACTTCGTGTGCCAGGTCGCGCGCCGCCGCCATAAACTCCTCGGTCATGGGGTGCACGCCACTCTCACCTTGGATCGGCTCGAGCATCACGGCGCAAATTTCACTGCCCAGCTGCTTAAAGATCGCACGCAGTTCATCGACATCGTTGGGCGTGCAGGCCACAAAGCCACCCGGCAGTGGGCGGAAGCTGTCCTGCAGCCAATCCTGCATGGTGGCGGCAATGGTCTCGAGCGTACGGCCGTGGAACCCGCCGCGCATGCACACGATGGTGTTGCCGCCATTACCGGCACGCTTGGCGTACAGGCGCGCGAGCTTCATCGAGCCCTCGTTGGCCTCGGCGCCAGAGTTGGCAAAGAAGGTCTCCCAAACCTGCTCATCCGCAGCCGGGGCACCAAGAGCAGCTGCCGTGGTCTCATCGCCGGCGACAACGGCATCGGCAAGCACGCGCGCACCATCTACGTCGTCGTTAGCAAGCTTGGACAGCAGCGCCGCGACCTGTCCGCGCTGCTCGATGTAGAAATAGTTGGAGACATGCATGAGCTTTTTGGTCTGTGCTTCGAGCGCCGAGAGCACAGCCGGGTCGCCATGACCTAGGCTGCACACGCCGATGCCGGCAAGAAAGTCGAGGTACTCACGGCCATCGTCGCCGGTGAGCTTCATGCCGTGACCCTCGACAAACTCGACCGGAGAGCGGCCAAAGGTATGCATAACGTAATGGGATTCAAGCGATTGCTGAGCTGCAAGTGACATGAGATGCCTTTCGTTGGGCGCCAGACGGCGCGGGGCTATGGGTGCAGGAATGGGGCGGCTGAGGGTCAGCTAGACCGTCTGAAGCTTCTCGACCTCGTCAAGGTTCTCGGTCAGACGCGCAGCAAACGTCGAAAGCGGATGCGGATGCGTATCGAACTCGTAAGCCGTCTCGGTGGAATGGATCACGGTGCCGACGCCGGCATCGGTCAGCAGCTCCAGGAGCAGCGAATGCGGCGTAGTACCGTTAATGATGTGGGCACGAAATACGCCGCCGGTAAGCGCATCGACGGCCGCACGCAGCTTGGGAATCATGCCCTTATCGACCTCGCCGCCGTAGAGCATTTCGTTAACCTCGTCGAGCGTTAGGTTGGAGATAAGCGAGTCCTTGTCGCTAAAGTCCTTGTACAGGCCATCGACATCGGTCAAAAAGATCGCCTTATGCGCGTGGAGCGCCGCGGCAACGGCACCGGCGGCGGTGTCGGCGTTGATGTTGAAGAAACCGCCGTCCTCCCCCGCCGCGACGGTAGCGATGACGGGGATGTACTCGCTATCGAGCAGGCGCTCGATATAGTCGGTGTTGACGTGCGTGACCTTGCCTACGCGGCCGAGCTCTGGGTCGAGTGGCTCGGCGATAAGGGTGCCGGCGTCGCTGCCGGACACGCCCACGGCCAGGTTGCCGTGGTGGTTGAGCGCCGCGACCAGCTCCTGATTGACCTTGCCGCCCAGTACCTCGCGCACGATGTCCATGGTGGCAGGCGTAGTCACGCGCTGGCCGTTCTTAAACTCGACGGGGATGTCGTAGTGGCTGAGCGCCTCGTTGATAGCCTTGCCGCCGCCGTGCACGATGACGGGACGCATACCGATGATCTTGAGCAAAACGATGTCGCTCATCACGTCGCGGCGCAGCTGCTCATCAACCATGGCGGCTCCGCCATATTTGATAACAACCGTCTTGCCGGTCAGGTTCTTAATCCACGGCAGCGCTTCGAACAGCAGCTGCGCGGTTGCTTCGTTGGATTCGCTCGAACGACAATCGCGTGCGAATTTCATAATCTGCCTCGTCTTTCGTATCGTTATCGCGCCGTACTCCGCCGTCCGCAATCGCGGCAAGATGCGCAGCATGCCTGGAATCTAGGAACGGTAGTCGCCGTTGATGGAGATGTATTCATGCGTGAGGTCGCAGGTCCACACAGTCGTTGCCGCGTCGCCTGCGCCCAGGTCGGCCGAGATCACGATCTCGGGCGCCTCGAAACGTCGTAGAGCCTCGTCCTCGTCAAAGGGAACAGTCAGACCGTCGCGACAGACAGGCATGCCCATCATGTCGATGGAAACGTCTTCCTGATTAAACTTCACGCCGCACTTGCCAAGCGCCATAGCAACACGGCCCCAGTTGCAGTCGTGGCCGGCGATGCAGGTCTTAACGAGCGGCGAGTTGGCGACGGCACGGGCGGCGATATCAGCTTCCTCGTCGTTGGCGGCTCCGGTAACGTTGACCGTAACAAGCTTGGATGCGCCCTCACCATCGGCGGCGATATTGCGCGCCAGGCTCTCGCACACCTCGTGCACGGCAAATGCCAACTCGTCAAAGGCATCGGAGCCCTCGACGATAGGCTCGGCATCTGCGGCAGCGGCGCCGGAGGCAAGCATGATGCAGGTGTCGTTGGTCGAGGTGTCGGAATCGACCGTTACCTTGTTAAAGGTCTGCTTGACGGTCGAGAGCAGCAGGGCATGAAGTGCCGCAGGCTCGACGGGGGCATCGGTGGTGATAACTGCGATCATGGTGGCCATGTTGGGCATGATCATGCCCGAGCCCTTGCACATTCCGCCTACCGTATAGACATTGCCCGCATGACCCGCAGCCTCGCTGACATAGGACACGGCGTACTCCTTGGAGTGCGTGTCAGTCGTCATGATGGCGCGAGCGGCATCGGCGCCACCGTGGGCGGAGAGCGCCTCGTAGGCAGCAGGAATGGCGGTCTCAAACGTGTCGATCGGCAGAATCTGGCCAATCACACCCGTGGAGGCAACCAGAATCTGCTGGGGTTCGCAGCCGATGACCTGCGATGCGATGCTGCACGTCTCGCGCGCGCAGGCAAGGCCGGTCTCACCCGTGGCGGCGTTGGCATTGCCAGAGTTGACCGAAACGCCGGCGATGACGCCATAGCCCTTGTCGGCACCGCCCAGGTTGGCACGGCTCACCTGCACGGGCGCCGCGCAAAAGCGATTGGTGGTAAACACGCCAGCACCGGGACAGGGTTTATCGGGCACGACGAGCGCGTAATCCAGACGCTCGGGGTTCTTGCGGAACCCAGCGTGGATGCCCGCAGCTTTAAAACCAGCCGCAGCCGTAACGCCACCCTCGACGGCGCGAATCTTGATATCAAACAGCTCGGTATTCATCGTCTTTATGACTCCTTATGTCAAACAAAAAACGGACATCGGTTGGTGCGCCATGCCAGTCGTAATCATGAGACCAGCTTAAGAGTGGCGCCCCACTCGATGCCCGACTACCAAATCGTTAACAATCGAATGTGCTACACCGGGCACGCCACTGTGGGCAAGCCTCGTCGCTCGTCAAAGCCAAAGACGATATTGGCGCACTGGACTGCTTGGCCCGCAGCGCCCTTGCACAGATTGTCGATGGCGCCCGTCGCCACCAGCACGCCCGCGCGCTTGTTGAGCGCGAGGCCGATCTGGGCGGCGTTGGTGCCGACGACCGAAGCCGTCTTGGGCTGCTGGCCGGCGTCGAGCACGCGCACAAAGGTGCGTCCAGCGTAGAACTGCTTGTAATAGTCGACGACATCCTCAAGAGCCAGGGAGTCGATGGCCTGCGGCGTGAGCGGCAGCGTCACCGTGGAGAGCAGGCCGCGCTTGAGCGGTGCCAGGTGCGGGGTAAAAACGACGCGATCGGTTAGACCGAGGATTTGCTCGATTTCGGGCGTGTGACGATGCTTACCCACGCCATAGGCCTCCAGGTTTTCGTCCGCGCTGCAAAAATGGGTGCGGGCGTTACAGGACTTGCCGGCACCCGTCACGCCGCTGATGGCGTCAACGATCACGGGACCGCTCTCGGCCACCCAGCCCGCACGCACGGCAGGCGCGGCAGCGAGGCTCGTTGCGGTGGGATAGCAGCCGGCGCAGGCGACCAACACGGGCCTGCCAGCGGCATGGCTGGAAGCAGCGGTCTCCAAGTCCTGGCAGAACAGCTCGGGCAGGCCGAAAGCACGCGTCTTGAGCAGCTCGGGACTCGTGTGCTCGGCGGCATACCATGTCTCAAAGACGAACGCGTCGCTCAGACGATAATCGGCCGAAAGATCAAAGCAGGAAACGCCCGATGCAAGGAGCGCGGGCACCTGTGCCATGGCAGCCGTGTGCGGCACGGCAAGAAAAACCGCATCGCAGCTCTTGAGCTCGGGGGCGTCATGCGTGGTGAAAACCAGATCGCTCACGCCAGCAAAGCTCGGATACACCGCGGACAGCGGCTGGCCGGCATCGGCGTTGGACGTAATGGCAACAAGTTCAAACTCGGGATGACCGAGCGCGAGGCGAATAAGCTCGGCTCCGGCATATCCAGCCGCGCCGACGATTCCAACCTTCAAAGACATATCAGACTCCTTGTCTGCGATTTATGCACCGATGCGCATTTCGCAGTGGTCGTTATGAAGTGGGTTGAAACTTTAGCACCAAAAGATGCATGAACACGTAAATGGCTTGCATATTCATGCATTGAAACATTCCCGACACATTCGCTTGAAGGAATTGACAAATTGAGCGGGCCCCGTATTGACCGGCGCTCCTAAC
>NZ_JADNNH010000039.1:0-12603 GCF_015556945.1 Collinsella aerofaciens
CACCGGTACGGCTCAATCGTATAGCCGTGCAACGGAAAAGAGCCGCCCTTTCGGACAACTCAAACTGTAATGGGGCTGACGGCCGTCCGGGGCGGTCGGCCAGCGACCACCGGTACGGCTCAATCGTATAGCCGTGCAACGGAAAAGAGCCGCCCTTTCGGACAACTCAAACTGTAATGGGGCTATTTTGACTACTCGACCAAACCGGACTCCCGGGGGAATAAGTTCTAGAGGCGGGCGAGGTCATAGGCTTGGGCGGCTGCTTCGCCAGCGCAGATGAGGTTAGTTGTGGCTTCTTGCGGATCGAGTGCCCGCTCCAGGTCCATGGGCTTGCGACAGATCGGCAGTACAAGGTCGATGCCCTGCCCATACACCGCATCCAGGTTGTCAGCGCGACCGCCCACGACGGCGGCTACTGGCTTGCCATATCGCTTGGCGCGGCGAGCCACGCCCACCGGCGCCTTACCGGCGGCGGATTGCTCATCCATATTGCCCTCGCCTGTAATGACCAGGTCGACATCGCGCACGCGCTCGTCAAACCCCACGAGGTCGAGCACCGTCTCCACGCCCGAGCGCAACTCGGCGCCGAGTGCCAACAGCTCTGCTCCCAGACCGCCGGCGGCACCAGCGCCAGGCACGCCGAGCACCGAGCCAAATGTCCGTGCGTTCTCGGGTGTGCGCAACAACCCCTGGGCCCGCGCCTCGAAAATTGCCGCATCGAGCAGGCGACCGTAGCCGACCATCCAGCCGTCGTACCTGCGCAGCACCTCGACATCATCCGCCGGCAGGCCCTTCTGCCCGCCAAACACCGCCAGTGCGCCTCGACGCCCCACGAGCGGATTCTCGACATCGGAAAGCACAACGATACGAGCATCATCCAAAGCCTGCAGAGCTGGCGCCAAATCAACGCTCGCCACCTGCTCAAGGCCGGCAAGACCGGGGGCGACATCGCATCCCTGATCATCGACCACACGCGCGCCCAGCGCCTGCAGCATGCCGGCGCCACCGTCGTTGGTGGCACTGCCGCCCAGACCAATATAGATAGTCTTTGCCCCGGCGCGAACCGCACGGAGCATCAGCTCGCCCACGCCATAGGTCGAAGCCGCGAGCGCCGCCGATTCCGTGCAGGGTGAATACCCAATACCCGCCGCCTCGGCCATCTCAATTACAGCCGAGTCGCGCTCGTCGTCCACCAGCATCCGGGCAGACACGCGGTCGCCCAAGGGACCTGCCACCTCGCAGGTCACAATCTCACCGCCGCACGCGGCAACGGCATCGAGCGTTCCCTCACCGCCATCCGCCAGCGGCAATGTGCACACCTCGGCATCGGGCCAAACGCGGCGCACGCCTTCGGCAACCGCCGCCTCCGCCTGCGCACTCGAAACGCTGCCCTTAAAGGAGTCGATCGCCAGCAGCACACGGCGGGGCCGGCGGCACGCAAGACCAAAGTCAACCGCCGTGCCAGCATCCTCACCGACACCTGCAAGCGCTGCGGCGTGAGCGGCGTGTGCCTCAAGATCGGCCCCACAACCGCAACCAGCGCCGCCCGCTCCGCGCAGACCGCCAAAATAGCTACTCAGCAGCTCGCGGCATTCATCCGCCAGGACCCCAGCCGTCACGTTAAACCGATGATTCAGGCGCGAGTCGGCATTCAAATCGTATAGGGATCCCAACGCGCCCGCCTTGGCATCAGCCGCGCCATACACGCAGCGTCCTACGCGCGCGTTAACCATAAGCCCCGCACACATGCAGCAGGGCTCGAGCGTCACGTAGACCGTGCAATCGGAAAGGCGCCAGCGACCGAGCGACCGAGCGGCAGCACACAGGGCCGCAAACTCGGCATGAGCCGAAGGATCCTGGTCGAGCTCGCGCCGATTGTGCGCCCTCGCGACGATCTCACCGTCGCGCACCACTACGGCTCCGATGGGCACCTCGCCCACCGCCGCGGCGGCGCGCGCCTCGGCCAGCGCCTCGCGCATGAACTTCTCGTCGATTTCGGTGATCGTCATCGTTCGCCTTCCCTGTTGCAAATTCAAAACGATGCTATCATTACGACTCACGGAGAGATGGCAGAGCGGTTGAATGCGGCGGTCTTGAAAACCGTTGAGCGCGAGAGCGTTCCGGGGGTTCGAATCCCCCTCTCTCCGCCACTTTTAGTGATGCACCGGTGTCATGGTCCGCTCGAACAGCGCATCGACCACGTCGGCCATCTCAGGTCGACGCTCAAGATCGTGGCCCGATTCCCACCATATCGTGAAAAGTCGAATAATACCGCCGGCGACAAACTCAGACGTCGTCTCGAGTGACACGGGGGCCAGGGCATCCTCGGCAAGCACGTTCATCACACGCTCGCGGATGGAGCGGGCAATGCGGTCGCAAATAACGTTGGTCAACATGCCCGACATGCTGCTTGCCAAAATGTTATCCATGAGCCGCTCGTGCGCCAGAATCAAATCCATGGCATCGTCCAAAATCGCGTGCCGAAGCGCGCGCACGTCCTCGGCAGATACCGCGCCGGCCTCATCGGGCTGTTTTTGCGGCAAGCCCGACATGAGCTCATCGATATAAAAGGCAAAGTAATCGTTCTTGTCGCGAAAGTGCTTGTAGAACGTCGTGCGGCGAATCATGGCGCGGTCGCACAGCATGGCAACCGTCAGGTCCTCAAAACGATGCTCCTCGAGAAGCTCGGTAAAGGCATCGAACAGGGCGCGGTAGGTTTTCTTGATGCGAAGGTCCACTGGTATCGCCATCCTCAGGGCAAAGACAACACTCGTCAATCTGTCGCATATCTTACACCTGTACCCCGCGCGCTTTGCCCCGGTGCCGACCCCGACGAAAACACAACGCTTACCGGAAAGTTCGGCACGACAAAACGTTGCGGGTATACTAGTAGCGTTATACCAACGGCAGCTGGCGCATGCCGCCGCGGCCATTCGAAACGGAGACATCATGCTTCCCGTCATCATCGGCATCGTTGTTGTCATTGTGATTGCCTGCGCCATCGCCGGCATCTACAACAACATGGTCACCAAGCGTAACCGCATCGATAACGCGTGGCAGAACATCGATACGCAGCTGCAGCGCCGCAACGACCTGATCCCCAACCTGGTCGAAACCGTCAAGGGCTACGCCAAGCACGAGCAGGAGACGCTCTCCGCCGTGATCAGCGCGCGTAACACCGCCGTCAAGGCCACCACGCCCGAGGCCAAGATGGAAGCCGACAACGTGCTGACCGGCGCACTGCGCCAGCTCTTCGCTGTGGCCGAGGCCTATCCCGATCTTAAGGCAAACACCAACTTTACGCAGCTGCAGGCATCGCTCGAGGACACCGAGAACAAGATTAGCTATGCACGCCAGAGCTACAACGACTGCGTGCTCAGCTACAACAACGCCATTCAGACGTTCCCGGCTGTCATCTTTGCTGGCATCTTCCAGTTTAAGGAGCGCCAGGGCTTCGAGGCCGCTGAAGCAGCCCGCCAGGCCCCGACCGTCAAGTTCTAGTAGTTTGACAGCGCATCCTTAATCGGCCAAATGCATAAACCGCCCCGTCGAATGCATACTTCGACGGGGCGGTTTCCTTTTTCGCGAAGGTCCCCCTCTAAGCACCGTGCATTTTTAGGAGTATTCAACATAACCAAGGGCTTCGGGCGCCACGGTAAATGCCAAAGACCGCGAATATCCCTGCAAATCAAACGCTGCCAGCCCATACCCCCGCCCATCATTCGTAGAAAACATCGAGAAATCCCGATTTTTCGCCCGAGATCGGTATGCAGGGGCCTTCGATTGCAGAATACTCGCAAAAATGCACGTCGCCACCACCCCCACATGGCGCGAAGCAAAATAAAAGCGCGGCCTTCCTTTCCGGCGCACTCCGCAGGACGAAAGAACCTCCGCCGCACGAAGTGCGCAGCGGAGGCTCTTTCATGTCCGAGGACGCGCCGGAAAGGAGGGTCGCCCTCGGGCCGGACAGCTAAGACAGCTTACGCCACGGTGTAAACCCAGTTGTGCTTGTCCTCGACAGCACCGGACTGGATACCAGTCAGGGTCTCGCGAAGCTTCTTCATCACAGGGCCAATCTCGGTGTAGCCAGCCGGGAAGGTCACAGTCTCGTCGGCGCCGTAAACCTTGTTGTCGATCTCGCCAACCGGGGAGATGACGGCAGCGGTGCCGCACAGGCCGCACTCCACAAAGGTGCCGGCCTTGACCTCGGCCCACTCGACGGGACGCTGGTCAACGGTCATGCCCAGGTCCTGAGCAACCTGAACGAGCGAACGGCGGGTGATGGAAGGCAGAATGGAGTCGGTGTGGGACTGCGGAACGACGAGGGTGCCGTCCTCCTTCACAAACAGGACGTTAGCGCCACCGGTCTCCTCGACATAGGTGCGGGACTCGGAATCGAGATACAGGTTCTCGGCATAGCCCTCGCGGTGAGCCTCCATCGTGGGCTTGAGGGACATGGCGTAGTTCAGGCCGGCCTTGATGTTGCCGGTGCCATGCGGTGCTGCACGGTCATACTCGGAAACGCGCAGCTTGACGGGCTTGAGGCCACCCTTAAAGTACGGACCGACCGGGGTCACGAGAATGCGGAACGTGTACTCAGGAGCGGGAGCCACGCCGATCACGTCACCGGAGCCGATCATAAACGGACGCACGTACAGGGTCGCGCCGGAACCGAAGGGCGGAACCCAGGCGGCGTTGGCAGAAACGACCTGCTTGACGGCCTCAACGAACTTGTCCTTGGGGAACGGGGGCATCTCGAGGCGCTGCGCAGAGTTATACATGCGCTCGGCGTTCATGTCGGGGCGGAAGCAGACGATGCTGCCGTCCTCGGCGGTGTAGGCCTTCAGGCCCTCAAAGACCTCCTGGCAGTAATGGAAGATGCCGCCGCACTCGGAGACATGCAGGGTGTGGTCGGTGGTCAGGCCGCCCTCGTCCCACTCGCCGTCCTTCCAATGGGCCTCGTAGCTGTAATCGGTCTTCATGTAGCCAAAGCCGAGGCTACCCCAATCGATATCCTTCTTCTCGACAGTCATATGTCGCTCCTTACATACACAGTTGCAAACTCGCGAACCCGCACGCAAGGACCGAGGCCGGCCGCGTCGCAACGTCGCACGACCGGAGCGTAGAGCCGGACGGGACACGCGAACAGCATCAAAGCCGATGGCACGTCGATTCGCATGCACGAGATTGTACTCCGCACGCGCGTCGGATAAAACGCTTTTCTTTAACTAAGTAAAGTATTTTCATTTGACCGAAGCAAAAGGGCCCGCCACCGTAAGCGGTGACGGGCCTCAACTGTACGGTCTGCGCGCTGGCTCGAGCTAGGCGTTCTATTTACCCAGCTTGGCCTTAACCAGACCGACCACGGTCGGGATGATCGACACGGCAACGATGCCGATAATCAGCAGCTCAAAGTGCTCCTGCACAAAGGGAATGCCGCCAAAGAAGTAGCCCAGCAGCGTAAAGACCGTCGACCAGGTAATGCCGCCCAGCACGTTAAAGACGACAAAGTTGCGCCAGTGCATGCCGCCCATGCCAGCGATAAAGGGCACAAAGGTGCGGATAAACGGGAAGAAGCGACCCAGGAAGATGGCCAGGTGACCCCACTTGTCCAAGAAGTCCTCGGACTTTTTGATGCGCTCGGGCGTCATGGCCTTGACCTTGCCCGAAGCGATGATCTTGCGGCCAAAGAAGTGACCGATCATAAAGTTGCACTGATCGCCCAAAATGGCAGCGGCCCATGCGGTGGCCAGAAGCGCCACGATGTTAAAGCCGCCGTTGTGGGCAAAGAAACCCGAGGCGAACAGCAGCGAATCACCGGGAAGGAACGGGAAGAACACCACGCCCGTCTCGATAAAGATGATCAGGAACACGCAGCCGTAGGCCATAAGCGGGCCGGCGGCGATCCAGCTGGCGATCGCGGTGCGCGGGTCCTTAAGCAGCTCGGCAATAAAATTGATGAAACCCATGAAGTAAAACCTCTCAGTTGTGGGCGCGGATACGTCCAAGTTGACCAGTATACGGTTGCGGTGCCCCCTCGTGCGCAACCCCACAAAAGCATGACTCCATTACCAGCAAGTTTGCATAACTGACACTTGTAGCGCAAAGCCGCCAAGATTGTCCTTTTTAATCCCTAGCGAATCGCTATACTTTATTGAATCGCATTGCCATGGCGCTAAGGGAGGGCGGCCGGTGAGCTTTATCAATACCATTCGCGAGGACATCAAGACCGTCCAGGCGCAGGACCCCGCCGCGCAAAACGGTCTGGTCATCTTTCTTTCCTATCCTGGCCTGCACGCCAAGTGGAACCACGTGCCCGAGCACTGGCTGTGGGAGCACGGTCATCGCTCGCTCGCCCGCGTGCTCTCGCAAATCACCCGCCACATCACCGGCGTCGAGATTCACCCTGCCGCGCAGATTGGCAAGCACTTCTTTATCGACCACGCCATGGGCGTCGTCATCGGCGAGACCACCATTGTGGGCGACAACTGTGTGCTCTACCAGGGCGTCACGCTCGGCGGCACCGGCAACGAGACCGGCAAGCGTCACCCCACCCTGGGCAACAATGTCACGGTGGGCACGGGCGCCAAGGTGCTCGGCAACATCCGCATCGGCAACAACGTCAAGATCGGCGGCAACTCGGTCGTCGTTAAGGACGTCCCCGACAACTGCACCGTCGTGGGCGTGCCGGGACGCATCATCAAGCGCAACGGCTGCCGTGTGTTCGAGGAGAGTTTCGACGCCAAGCAGCATCGCGAGTACATGCCCGATGACGCCGCCGAGCAGTCCGCCCTCAACCGCCAGGGCATCACCGAGAATGCCCGCCGCGTCAAGGAACTCGAGCGAGAGGTGGCCGAGCTCAAGGCCCTCGTCGCCAAGCTCGTGGACGAACGCTAGGAACGCAAGCGGCACAAAACGACATCGGCATCAACGCAAAGGCGCGCCAGGGAATTCATCCCCGGCGCGCCTTATTTGTGATGTGGCAAAGAGACTGTCCCTTTGTCACATTATGCGAACTGGCTCAGATAGAGGTCGGCGTAGGCACCCTCGGCAGCCAGCAGCTCCTTATGCGTGCCCTGCTCGATAATGTTGCCGTGATCCATGACCAAGATCAGGTCGGCGTCCACGATCGTCGACAGGCGGTGTGCGATCACAAAGCTCGTGCGCCCGCGCATAAGCGCATCCATGGCACGGCCGATGGCAAGCTCGGTACGCGTGTCCACGCTTGAGGTCGCCTCGTCCAGGATGAGAATCGCCGGGTTGTTGAGCAGCACGCGTGCGATGGTCAGCAGCTGACGCTGGCCCTGGCTGATGCTTTCGGCATCGTTGGCCACGCGCGTGTCGTAGCCCTGCGGCATGGTGCGCACAAAGAAGTCGACCTGCGCGGCACGAGCCGCGGCCACAATTTCGTCGCGCGTTGCCTCGGGGCAGCCGTAGGCGATGTTTTCGGCAATCGTGCCGTCGAACAGCCAGGCGTCCTGCAGCACCATGCCAAACTGCTGCCGTAGCTCGCCGCGATCCATGCGGCTCGTATCCACGCCGTCGAGCGTAATACGCCCGCCGTCAATCTCGTAGAAGCGCATGAGCAGGTTGATGAGCGTCGTCTTGCCTGCGCCCGTGGTTCCCACCACGGCAATCTTCTGGCCCGGCTCGGCGGTAAACGACACGTCGCGCATAAGCGGCTTGTCGGGCGAATAACCAAAGCGCACATGCTCAAAGGAGACGCGGCCCTCCACGCGACCCGGCAGCTTGGCGGCCTTGTCCGGCAGCGGATCGGCCTCCATCTCGGGCTCATCGAGCAGGTCGAACACGCGCTCTGCACTCGCCAGCGCGCTCTGCAGCGAGTTGAAGGTAAACGACAGCTGCGTCATGGGTTCGGACGCCTCGTAGATAAACTGGAAGAACGCCTGGAACACGCCGACGGTCATGTGACCGGCAACCAGCATGCTGCAGCCCACCAGCGCGATCACAATCTGCGCCAAACGACCGATAAAGCGCACCGCAGGGCCGACGGCATTGATCATAAAGTCGGCCTTGGTACTCACACGAGCCAGTTCCTTCGAAGCCTCGTGCACCTCAGCGGAGCTCTGACGTTCGCGGTTAAACGCGCGGATCACCAGACGGCCCGAATAGCCTTCCTCGACCGCACTCGTAATCTTGGACACCCACTCCTGGCGCTCGCCCGTCACATCGTGTGTGCGGCGCGAGACGACCTTCGTCACCAGCAGCGACAGTGCCGTAAAGAACAGAAAGACGAGCGTAAGCTGCACGCTGAACACGAACATCACGCTCACAGCACCAACAACCGTGCCGATCGACACGAGCAGCTGCAGCAATCCGCGCTGCATGCTCTCGGACATCTTGTCCAGGTCGTTGGTCGCGCGGCTGACGACCTCGCCGGGACGATGCGCGTCAAAATAGGCGAGCGGCAGACGGTTGAGCTTTTGCGCGATGCGGTTGCGCAGGCGCAGATTGAGGCGTTCGGCCACGCTCGACATCAAAAAGCTCTGGAGCGCGTAGAACGAAGCGGCGGCCGTCCAAATCAAAAAGTAGATGAAGATAGTCCTGCCGCAGTTCTCCCAGGTGATGCTGAAAGTGGTGTCGTTGGCAAACGCTACCTGAATGTGGCCCCACAGCTCATCGATCACGCGGGCGCTATATGCCGGCGCGGCGGTGTTAAAGATGACATAGAACACAATGCTCGCGAACACGATATAGAAGCGCCAATGGTCGCCGACGGCCTCGCTCCACAAGCGGCGCACCGTCGCCCAGGTATCCCGGGGCGTCTCGTCCTCTTCTTCGTCGTCCACGTCGCGCATACGCTCTGCCTCGGCACGGGCACGCTCGTCCTCGGCGCGCTCGTTTTCCTCGTAGAGCGCTTGGCGGCGAGCCTCGCGCTTGGCGGCGTCATCCAGCTCGGTCGACGCGGCAGCCGTTTCCTCGACCAGTCCCGCGGCAGCGGCGTCATCAACGCCGCCCTGCTTCTTGAGCTCCCCGGTCATGCTACTCACCTCCCTTCATTTGCGATTCCGCGATGGCGCGGTACACCTCGCAGGTTTCCATAAGCTCGCCATGCGTGCCCAAGCCCACGACCTCGCCGTCCTTGAGCACAACGATCTGGTCGGCATGCAAAATAGTCGAGATGCGCTGCGCGATGATGAGCACCGCAGCGTCACGCGTCTCGTCTTGCAACGCATGGCGCAGGGCGGCATCAGTCTTAAAGTCCAGGGCCGAAAAACTATCGTCGAAGATATATAGATCGGCGCGCTTCATGAGTGCGCGAGCAATGGCCAGGCGCTGGCGCTGGCCGCCCGAGAAGTTCGTGCCGCCCTGGGCCACCGGCGTATCGAGCCCCTGGGGCTGGTCGAGCACAAAGGTGCTCTGGGCAACCTCCAGCGCATGGAGCATGTCAGCCTCAGTCGCGCCTTCGTTGCCAAAGCGCAGGTTGCTTGCAACGGTGCCCGAGAACAGCCACGCCTTCTGCGGCACATAGGCGATGTGTCCACGGATCTCATCTTGCGAAAGGTCGTGCAGATCGATGCCGTTCAGGCGAATGGCGCCCTTCGTTGCATCGTGGAAGCGAAGCAGGAGCTTGGCCACCGTTGACTTGCCCGAGCCCGTTGAGCCCACGATCGCGGTCGTCTGTCCGCGGCGGCAGGCAAAACTCAGGTTGCACAGAGTGTCCTCGTCGGCATCGTCAAAACGGAACGACATATGGTCGAACACGGCAACCGCATCGGTACCGTCAACAGGCTCCGCCGCGCACGTATCTAGCGTGCGCTTGCCGTCCACGATGCTCGGCTCGATTTCGAGCACCTGTTGCGCACGGTTGAGACACGCCGCAGCGCGCGGGAGCGTCAGAATCACCATCTGCGCCATCATCACAAAGAAAAGGATCAGGATCGCGTATTCCAACACGGCCGAGATGCTGCCGATTTGCATGGCGTGGACGCCCACGCGGTTGCCGCCCACCCACAGCACCGCCACCTCGGCGATATTCATCAAAAAGAAGCTGGAACTGTCGAGACCCACAAACAGGTGGTTGACCTTGATGGCGTTGGCCGCGTAATCGCTAAACACCTCGTCCAGGCGCTGCTCCTCGTGGCGCTCCTTGTTAAATGCGCGGATGACGCGCACGCCCACGATGTTCTCGCGCAGCACCACGTTCATGCGGTCGATAAAGCTCTGCAGGCGCATAAAGATCGGCGCGGCGTTAGCCACCGTAAAGACCGCCGCCACCAACACGATCGCAACGACCACGCCCAGCAGCGTGCCCATGGCGGGATCGATGAACCAAGCAAAAATGATGCCTGCCACGGCCAAGAACGGCACCGGCAACACCAGCTGAATCGTCTGAAGGACAGCTTGCTGAATCACGTTGATGTCGTTGAGCGAGCGTGTGATCATCGAACCCATGCCAAAGCGCTCAAAGTCGCTGGCGGACAGCTCGAGCGACTTGTCGTACACGGCATTGCGGATATCGCAGGCCACGTTGGCGGCCAGGCGCGCTGAAAGATAGCAGCCCAGCACCGTGCCGCCGCTGGCCATGCCGGTCGCGATAAGCATGTACAGGCCGTTGCGTAATATATAGTCGACATCGCCCGTGGCAATACCGGTGTTGACCATGTTCGCCAGCATCGTGGGAACCAACAGCGTACCGACGTTATCCACCAGCAGCACCAGCAGCGTCACTGCGACAAGCCCTCGATATGGCTTTAGAAACCTCATTAACAGTCGCACGACTCCCCCTCACCTTGATTCTCGGCTTGGCTCTCGGCAGCGATATGCTGCTTAAAGGCATCGCACTCATCGCCGAGCACCTGAGAGAATTTGCCGATCAAGCGCATAATCTCGCGCTGCTCACATGGCTCAAGCGCGCCAAAGGCTCGCTGCTCGGCCTTGAGTGCCGGCAGCGCATAACGCTCGGCAAATCGCCTGCCCTCTTCGGTCAGGCTCACAACCTTGTTCTTACGACTGCCTTCGGCAAACTCCAACGTTGCGAAGCCCCGCGCCGTCAAGGTTTTAATTGCCGAGTTGATGGTCTGCTTGCTGTAGAACCATTCGCTTGTCAGACGGCTTACGGCAATACTGCCGCCCGCCGTGCTGGTATCGACGAGCATCCAGTAAGCGCAGTCCGAAAGGCCGCAGGCGCGCGAGAACTCCGAATAGATATGGTCGAGTCCATTGAGCAACCGATCGAAGTCGACCAGCGTAACCGCACTATTCATCTATCCCACCATTCAATTGTCCGATTTTTGACCAATTATGTGTCTCTATATTAGTCCGAGTTTTGACTATCGTCAACAGGCTCTCCGCGAATGCGTGCATTTTTATGGCCTATCGGCAGAAAAAGACCGCCGGCGCGGGGGCGGCGCCAGCGGTCACGTGAAAATCGGGTTTTATTGCCTGTTAAGCGGCGACGGCCTCATAGACCGTAGCGCCCGAGAAGCTGTCATGCAGGCTCTTGCCGGCAATCCACGGCAGCTCGACGACCTCGCAGACCGTGTTGACCAGCTCGGAGCAGTCAGTAAAGTGGCCCTTGTCGTTGAGGGCCTCGCAATCCTGAACACGCCAATAGCCATCGGTGTGCGTGATGTAGTACTCGTGATCGTTGATCGACACGAAAGCGCGCGTCTTGGAACGCAGCAGCTTCAGAAATCCTTCGAAGTCGGTCTCGACGACATCTCCAGCCTGGAACATGATGTTACCTCCTGGCCCGGCGCCACCATGGCGCGTTGATAAACGTTGGTGCCCCTTTAGTAAAACCTTTATCAGAGGTTATGCGTTCGTCATTTAGGCAAGTGGTAAAAAACCGCAGGGTAGACGGGATAAAACGTTTAACCATCCCATTTGTTTGTCACATTCTGAAGGTACTTTTATGCAAACCCACTTTCCCAATTGGAATCCATCCTTTTGGCCGGGCAATTGACCGTCTATCGTTTGAGCCCGACGGGTATGAACGTGGCATCTGAAACGCCACCGCAAGGAGACACCATGGAGACCATCGAAGCGCTCATTCACCGCCGCAGCTGCCGCAACTACAGCGATCGTCCCGTCGAGGCTGAAAAGCTTGCACGTATTATCGAAGCCGGCCAATATGCACCGAGCGGCATGGGCCGCCAGCCGGTGACATTTGTCGCCGTCACCGACCCCGCGACCGTCGAGCGTCTCTCACAGCTCAACGCCCAGGTCATGGGCAGCAACAGCGACCCCTTCTACGGTGCCAAGACCGTTGTGGTGGTGCTGGTTGACCGCAGCGTGCCCACCCATCTGGAAGACGGCTCGCTCGCCATGGGCAACTTGCTCAACGCCGCCTATGCACTGGGTGTCGATTCGTGCTGGATTCACCGCGCGCATGAGGTCTTTGACTCGCCCGAGGGCCTGGAGCTGTTGGCCAGCTGGGGCCTGCCCGCCGACGGCAGCCTGCGCGGTGTCGGTAACTGCATTTTGGGCTACGCCGAGGACACGCTACCCGAGGCAAAGCCGCGCCGCGACAACGTGGTGTACGTTAGGTAGCGCAGGAGTGTCCCAAACTGCCGGCAGAGACGATATGAGCAGGACATAAAAACATTGAGAGCCCCTGCTGCATGAAAGACCGCGGAT
>NZ_JADNNH010000003.1:0-127925 GCF_015556945.1 Collinsella aerofaciens
CCAGATTCTAGGACAGGGGCCGCTTGCGTTTGGCGGTCAGCCGTCGGCGCGCTTACACCAACATTTCCGACGCGATCGGCCATGACCATCTACTGCGTCGCCATCGCCGTGGGCGTCTCACAGGGCGCCGAGTGGGCGCTCACCAACCCCACCCACGTGTATCAGAACAGCTGGTTCCATTACGCCAAGGTATACGCGGCACTGGCCGGTTGCTGGGGCTTCATCGCCATTAAGTACCAGTGGGGCAAGATCGGCAAGGCGCATTGGTTCCGCGCATGGCCGTTTGTGATCGTCGCCATCAACATCATGATCGCCGTCGTGTCCGACTTTGAGAGCGCCTATCACTTCTTTGTCCTGGGCGAGTCCACCTGGGTCACTTCCGAAGGTGCTACGCAGCTGGCCGGCTGGAACAACGTGTTCAACGGCATCGCAGGTATCATCAACATCTTCTGCATGACCGGTTGGTGGAGCGTCTACGCCTCCGAGGATCAGACCGACATGCTGTGGCCCGACATGACCTGGGTCTACATCATCGCCTACGATATCTGGAACTTCTGCTACACCTACAACTGCCTGCCCACCCACTCCTGGTTCTGCGGCTTTGCGCTGCTGCTGGCGCCCACCGTCGCCGCCTTTATCTGGAACAAGGGCGGCTGGATTCAGAACCGCGCCTTTACGCTGGCCATTTGGTGCATGTTTGCCCAGGTGTTCCCGTACTTCCAGGAGGAGTCCATCTTTGTGACCCACTCCACGCTCGACCCCGGCGCCGCTACCGCGGTCTCGATCGCCGCGCTGGTCGCCAACATCGCCGCGATCATCTACATCGCCTACCGCGCCAAGAAGCTCGGCCGCAACCCCTACAAGCAGGATGTCTTTGAGGGCACCAGCGATTGGGAGAAGGCCACCGCTCGCCGCGCCAAGGTTGATTACGCACACGCCGAGTAACGCGTTGGTCGTCGTTGGCACGTGGGCATAGTCCCACTTGCCAGGCTTTCGATCCAATGCCTCACGCAGCCCCCGGAACGCGATTCGCTCGCGTTCCGGGGGCTTTTTGTTGCCACAATTTTGGACCGGGCTTGCTCTCAAATTAAATTGGGTTTCTAATTGCGCGGCGGCTCTATATGGCATCGATTTTGGGTACAGTGTTGAGCCGATATTGCATTGGGGGATATATGAGCGATGAGACGATGGGCCGCGAGGATGCGGCCCAAGATGCAGAAGCGTGTGCCGAGGCCCTGGAGAGCCTCGACCGGATCGCGCTGGGCGAGATTGCGTTTGACGATGCGGGGGCCGACGCGCAGGATAAGGCGGACGACGAGACGCAACCCGATGATCGGGACGCAGACGATAGCGTTGTGGCAGCCGAAGACGAGGCCGACCACGTGAGCTCCGAAGGCGAGGCGGACGACCAGCCCGAATCCGGCGCAAGCGAGGAAACCGTCCTGCTCGATAGCTTGCCTGTCGACGACTCGCTCACCCGCGAACTCCCCGGCCTAGGCTCTGCGCCAGCCGTAGACGAGACCATCGCCATGGGTGATATTCCCCTTCCGTCTGTTCCCTCGGCGCGCGAAGCCGAAGACCGCCATCGCAAGATGACGCCCAAGCGCCGCAATCTGATGGTGGCCGGCGTTGTAGCCGTCGCGCTCGTTGCCGGGGGCGCGGGCTATGCCGCCTGGAACGGATATCAGCAAGAGCAGGCTGCCGTTGTCGCCGCCAATGCGCACACCATGATGTCGGTGCAGATTGGCGTGCATGCCGCGGGGCTCGACTGCTCTACCGGCTCCAAGATTCCCGTGCAGGTGAGTGGACAGGATTCTGACGGTTCTTCCGTGAGCGAGACGCTCTACGTCGATGAGCGCGGTCGCGGCATTAAGCTGCTGCCCGGCGACTATACGCTCTCCATCGCCGCCTCCCCCATCGCGGCGGACGGAACCATCTACACCGTCCCGACCACCAAGGCGCAGGTCACGGTGAAAGCCGACGGCCAGGATTTGCGCGACCAGGCCACCTTTAAGCTCAAGGTGCCTTCGGCGGATACGGTGACCGACGACCAGATCGACGCCGCCGCCAAGTATGCCGAGGAGGGCGGCGCGAGCTCCGCCGCTGCCGCCAAGATACTTCAGCAGGCCGCAATTGCCCGCCGCGACGCTGCCGCCAACGCCGTGAGCGCAAGCGAGGCGCAGTCTGCCCGCGATGCCGATGCTCGACACAAGGCGACGAATCTGTATCAGCTCGATATTCCGGTTGAGTGGTATGGCAAGGTCGCAACCTGGCAAAACGGCAGCACACTGTGCATTTATCTGGACGGCGACGTCAACACGCCGCTCGTGACCCTTGTCGCCGTGCGCGATGGCGAGACTTTTACGCCCGATGACGGCGATACGGTTTTGGGCACGGTCAGTCTGGGCAACGGCTACACGGTCTATGCCAGCGGGCCCGTCTATCCGTATGTGGTGGCGCAGACCATTAACGGCAAAACGAGCGACCCCGTCTCCAAATACCCCATGGACACGGCCATCGAGCTCGTCGAGCTCACGACCGGCAACCGCTACACGTACAGCCAGATCAAGAACGACCTGGTCGGCAAAGACGGCAAGGCAGATGCCGCGACCAAGCTCGAGACCGATTACCTGGCCCAGATCATGCTGCCGAGCATCAAGGCCCAGGACTAGCCGCCCCACTGCGGGGCCAAGAGGTCCTGGCCTCCACGGATCTATAGATGATTAGGTAAGGAGCCACTTCCATGCGGGCACAGCGTGCACTACCCCGTGTTCGCATGGAATATCGGCCTGCTCATCCATGGTAACGATTGCCGACTCGCCAAGATCGAACTGGGCCATCGAGACATCGAGGGCGGCTATTTCGCGTGCGCGCGTTTTCTCGCTTGCCATATCCGCGCTCACCTGAATCAGGCTATAAGCCTGCATGAGAAGTGCATCCCCAGCCACAAAGTCCACCTCGTGGCTTTTATTCTTCTCTTTGATCAGCAGGCGACAGACCGAACCGGTCCGCACCGCGGGAGTCCTTCTTCTGAGCGCATTGAACACTGCAGTCTCAAGCCTCTGGCCCTGGTCCAATGCCGATGCGGGAGAGAATGCTCCAAACATCGCAGGATCGACAGCGTAGACTTTAGACGTAGACCGCATATTATTTGCAAGTGAACGCGTGAACTCTGGCACAGAAAACATCAGATAGGCGTCCTCGTAGTACTCAAGTAGGGCACTGAGCGAATTACGGCTGACGGGTATCTGCCTACTCTTGAACTCGTTGTACACTTTGTTCACTGACAGCTCTCGTCCCGAAGACGCCATACATCGCGTCAGGAACAGCGAGGCCAAACGAGGATTCTTGACGTCATAGCGTTCAACGATGTCCATGGCGACCGTTCGCGACGCATATTCCTGCAGCAGCTGAATCGCGTCCGCAGGCGTCTGCTCAAGCGTCGCGATGAATCCACCCCGTTCAAGATATCCAGCCAGATGATGCCGAAGCAATGCTGCATCACTCGGAGAAAAGGGCACATCCTGCTCAGGAACGTTTCCCGTCTTATATCGAACGTATTCCGAAAAACTCAACGGAAAAAGCTCTCGAACAAGAGAACGACCCCTGAACTCGCTCTTAAGTTCCGAGGACAGCATCTTAGAAGAAGATCCCGTCACATAGACGGTCGCTTTCTCCGTATCGACCACACGCCGCAGAAACGCACCCCATTCAGGAATTTCCTGAATCTCGTCAAAGAAAATGTAAGCGCCCTCGGTTCGAGCAGCGGGATACAGCGCATAGAATGTATCGAGCACGTCCGCTAGTAGCGATGGCTCATACGGACGCAAGCGCTCATCCTCAAAATTGAAGTAAAGCATTCGGTCAAGCTCGACGCCTTGACCCTGAAGCCGTCGCATCTCCTGATACAGGCGATACGTCTTTCCACAACGGCGGGCACCCACAATCACATTTACGATGTTGTCGCGCTTTGGCTTCTGTGGGTTTCCCAAATCAAGGTCTCGCTCAAAGACCTGAGGAACCCCCTGCTGCTCAAAATCCTTTATTTTCTGGGCTACCAAGTCGTTGAATGCCATGATTCTCCAATCTTGCTCTCTAGCTAATCAAGATTATACTGTTTCTTGATTAGCTAGAGAGCAAGATTTCGTTTAACTTGATTAATGCTTAAGCAAGTTTTCTATCATTGTCCCGAAGGATGCCGAACAGTTGAGGGGACCTAACACGAACGCCTCGAGCCGACAGAAACGCGCGGTTCCGTCAGCTAGAGGACATTTCCTAGTTCCACGGATCGGCTTCGAACAGGGGCTCGCGCTCGGGGCGGCGATCGCTGTAGGGATCGTAGCCGTCGTCGTCCTCGTTCTCGGCACGAATGAAGGGGTCGCGCGGTTTGGGCGCCGGCTTAGGCACGGCGGGTGCAGGCTTGGGGGCCGGCGCGTTCGTCTTGTTCTCGTCTTTCATCTGCATATCTCCTTGCCATGTACTCACGTTCAACATCATCGATTGTCGCACGAAAAAGGGCGACGGACCCAATTGGATCCGTCGCCCTTGGCGTTTAGAGACGAGCTGGTAGATTTTAAGGCATGTCCCAAAAATCTACTCGGCGTCGGGGACCTCGTAGGTGGCCGACGGCGTGTTGTCGCACACGACGGTAAAGCCGCCGTCCTTGTCGACATCGACCGTCACCTGATCGCCCTCGCGCACCGTACCATCGATGATGGCGGCGGCGATGGCGTCCACGACCTCGCGCTGCACCAGGCGCTTGAGCGGACGGGCGCCAAAGACCGGGTCCAGGCCGCCCACGGCGAGCATCTGCTTGGCCGCTGGGGTGATGGCAAGCGTCATGCGCTCCTTTGCCAGACGTGCGCGGACGTCGGCGAGCTGGATGTCGACGATCTTCTCGATCTGCGCCATGCCGAGCGGATGGAACACCACGATATCGTCGATACGGTTGAGGAACTCGGGGCGGAAGGTCTGAGCCATGGCCGCGTCGACCTGATGGCGCATCTCCTCCTCGTCCTTGCCCGAAAGCTCGGCGATAGCCTTAGAGCCCACGTTGCTCGTCATGATGATGATCGTGTTCTTGAAGGACACCTGGCGACCCTGACCGTCGGTCAGACGGCCGTCATCGAGCACCTGCAACAGCACGTTGAATACATCCGGGTGAGCCTTCTCCATCTCGTCGAGCAAGATCACGGAGTAGGGCCTGCGGCGCACGGCCTCGGTGAGCTGACCGCCCTCGTCGTAGCCCACGTATCCCGGAGGCGCACCAATCAGACGCTGAACGCTGAACTTCTCCATGTACTCGGACATGTCGATACGCACGAGCGCGCGCTCGTCGTCGAACAGGCACTCGGCCAGCGCCTTGGCGAGCTCGGTCTTGCCCACGCCGGTGGGGCCCAGGAAGAAGAAGCTGCCGATGGGTTTGTCCGGATCGGAGAGGCCCGCACGGCTGCGGCGCACGGCCGCGGCGACGGCGGAGACGGCCTCGTCCTGGCCGATGACGCGCTTATGCAGCTCGCCCTCCAAGCCCTTCAGCTTGTCGAGCTCGCCCTGCATCATCTTGGAGACGGGCACGCCGGTCCAGGCGCTCACGACCTCGGCGATCTCATCGGAGGTCACCTGCTCGTTGAGGCCCTCGCCGTCCTGCTGCTTTTGTGCCTCGAGCGCAGCCTCGGAATCCTGAATCTGCTGCTGCAGGCCCGGAATCACGGAGTAGCGCAGCTCGGACGCACGGCCCAGGTCGCCGTTACGCGTCGCGCGCTCCTCTTCGCTCTTGGCCTCGTCGAGCTGCCCCTTGAGCTCCTGCACGTGGTCGATGGCGTTCTTTTGGTTGAGCCAACCGGCCTTTTGCACGTTGAGCTTTTCTTGGACCTCGGCAATCTCTTGGCGCAGGGCCTCCAGACGCTCCTTGGAGGCATCATCGGTCTCCTTCATGAGCGCCTGTTCCTCGATCTGCAGCTGGGTGAGCTGACGCGTGGTGGCGTCGATCTCGACCGGCATGCTGTCGAGCTCCATGCGCAGACGGCTTGCGGCCTCGTCGACCAGGTCGATGGCCTTGTCGGGCAGAAAGCGGTCGGCGATGTAGCGATCGGAGAGATCGGCGGCGGCCACGAGCGCGCTATCGGTGATGTGCACGCCGTGGAAGATCTCGTACTTCTCCTTGAGGCCACGCAGAATCGAGATGGTGTCCTCGACGGTAGGCTCGCTCACCATCACGGTCTGGAAACGACGGGCGAGCGCCGCGTCCTTCTCAATGTACTTGCGGTACTCGTCGAGCGTGGTCGCGCCGATCGCGTGCAAGTCGCCACGGGCAAGCGCCGGCTTCAGGATGTTGCCGGCGTCCATAGAGCCCTCGGTGGCACCCGCGCCCACGATGGTGTGGAGCTCATCGATGAACAGGATGACCTTGCCCTCGGATTTTTGCACTTCTTTGAGCACGGCCTTCAAGCGGTCCTCGAACTCGCCGCGGTACTTGGCGCCAGCGACCAGCGCGCTCATGTCGAGCTCGATAAGGTCGCGGTCGCGCAGGGTGCTCGGCACGTCGCCGGCCACGATACGCTGGGCGATACCCTCGACGATGGCCGTCTTGCCGACGCCTGGCTCGCCTATGAGCACGGGGTTGTTCTTGGTGCGGCGGGACAGGACCTGAATAGTACGACGGATCTCGTCGGTACGGCCGATGACCGGGTCGAGCTTGCCGGCGCGGGCCAGATCGCAGATGTTGCGACCGTACTGCTCCAACGCCTCAAACTGAGTCTTGTCCTCGGCAGACGTCACGCGGTCATCGCCGCGCAGCTCCTCATAGACCTGCTCGATGCGCTCCTTGGTCACGCCGGCGTCGCGCAGAACGCGGCCGGCCTCGCCCTTGTCCTCGGCAAGTGCCATCAGCAGATGCTCGGTCACCACAAAGCTGTCGCCCATCTTGGTGGCCTTCTTCTCGGCCTTTTCGATGACGCGAACGAGCTCGTTGGACAAGCCCATCTGCTGACCCTCGCCCGAAACCTTAGGCGCGTGGTCGATGGCATCTTGTGTGGAGCGTGCGAGCTGGGCCGGGTCGGCACCGATGCGCTCGATAATCACAGAGATATTGCGCTCACCGGCACCGAGCAAGGCGGACAGCAGGTGAATCGGCTCCACCGCGCCGGCCTGCGCGTCGGCAGCCGTGCTCATGGCGGTTTGCAGCGCCTCGCGCGACGTCATTGCTAGCTTATCGATTCTCATGGAATCACCTCTCTTGGGGTGGCCGCCCTACGGGGCGGCTTCACGTTGTTCGAGAAGTATTGTTGCCAGCTTTGCACGATCTTATACATAAATCTAAGTCTCTATATATAAGATTTTCTGAGTGATTGAGAGATAGGGAGCAGGCGCGCTCACCCGCTACGGCCTCGTCCCCTTACTATCTCAATCTGTAACATCTAGCGGCTGTTTATGGCTCCAGATGTTACAAATCAAGATGAAATGACCAGCGGCGCCCGTTTGTCTCAATCTGTAACATCTACTCGGCAAATTAGGGTCTAACTGTTACAAATCGAGACGAACGAAGACACCTGAATCGAAAATCTAAATCTGTAACACCAGGCCCACTTTTAGCGGCCAAGATGTTACAGATCGAGACAGACCGAAAACCACCACAAAGAGGACAGGCACCTTTGTGGTGGTCGCGGTCTCTACTCCTTCGCCGAACCCGTGCTTCCCGATTCGGCGTTCCAGGACATCTCATCCTCGAACAACCATGTACGGGCAGACCCACTATCGCGTGCAGCCTGCGGGTCGGGCAAGCAGGTCTGTTCATAGGCATCCTGAATGCACTGACCCATAAAATCGTTGAGCTCGGTCTGGTTGCCCTCCATGACATAGGCGACATCGCCGTCCAAGATGTAGATACCCGGCCCCTCATTGCCCTCGTAGCCAGGATCGTACGAAACATCACATAACTTAGTGCCATTCGCGGTGTCCAACTCGATGGACGAGCGGCATCCGCCAACCATGTCGTTCGCTTTTGCCCGATAGGATGCATATCCATACCAGCGCTTAAAGGTTTTGCCCTTGAGCAGCTCGGACGCCCTGTCGATCAGACTAGAATCCGTGGTATAGCGCATAGCCCCAAGCTGAATAAGTGGATAATTACTAATGCCCAGCGCAGCCGGTTGCTCATCAAAATCAACGGTAATGGTCTCAGGCTTGTCGTCGCCGGTCAGAAGTTCGACAGATTGAGTCACAGGCTTGACCACCGGCTCCGTCACCGCAGCAGGTAGAAATGCCATACCGACAGCGCCCGCGCCAACCACAGCGATCGCAAGCGCCAAGACAATCAATCCAATACGGGCAAAACGGCTCACGGCAAAACACCCCACAATGCAAACCTTCGCCACCTGCACCAATGATACCGCCAGCTAACACTATTACCAAAAGAAGCCGCGCGCTCCTCACCACCACAAAGGGGACAGGCACCTTTGTGGCGGTTTTCGACGCTAACGGTCGACCATCTCGCGCCATGAGATTAAACTTGAATTGTTCTCTGAACATATCCATTTCTGCCTATCCTCAACAGATCTTTGTCTCGAGGAGCGCATATGAAGCCGTCTCATTCCACCGGTCGCAACGTCATCGCCATTCTCGCCATACCCATCGCGATGTTCTTCTTTATCGTCGTCACGCCCTTTTCCCTTGGTATCGCCTCGCCCTTCGATTTATGCGGAATGGTCGACGCTGGCTCGCGTGCCACCTCGCTCTCCTTTATCTGCCGCGGTGTTTTCTACGAAGATAGAATTCCCACCGGACTTTGGCAGTCCAAGTTACCGTTGCTCGGCCAGGTCGACGGATGCTCTCCTTATTTCTGCCTTGACCCTCAGGCGCTAAACTATCTGATCGACGACCAGCCACTCGACTCCATCACCCTCGCCTACGACTACGCACCAAACACCGATGAGCGCCACATGAACCAAGTCCTCGACAAGCTGCTTGGACAGTGCGGGCTCACCGCGGAAGCCGGTCGAACCATCTATAGCAACCGGAAATTAAAGCGAACAGAACTCCGCCGTGTCGGAAAAATCCAAGGGCGAAGCGGGGCTGCCTACTGGCAGGCCTGGGCGACACGCGACAAGAGCGAATTCGGGCACAGCACCTATACGGTCACTGTCTACACCAAAGACGGAATTAAGGACAATGTTGACGATTTCGCGTCATCCAAACTCGGCATCCCCAAAACAACCAAACCCGCCACCCCAGATGAAATCCTGTAGAGACATTCATTAAAATGCTGCCCAGCGATCACAATAACATCGAGCCCGCCCCCCACCACCACAAAGGGGACAGGCACCTTTGTGGTGATTTTCGACTCCGGCGCTCATCTGTCTCGATCTGTAACATCTAGCGGCCGTTTTTGACCCCAGATGTTACAGATTGAGATGAAATGCTCAGCGGCGCCCGTTTATCTAAATCTGTAACAACTACTCGGCAAATAAGGGTCCACCTGTTACAGATCGAGATAAACAGAAGACACCCGAATCGATAATCTAAATCTGCAACACCAAGCCCACTTTTAACGGCCCAGATGTTACAGATCGAGACAGACTGAAAACCACCGCAAAGGGGCACCTTTGTGGTGGTCGCGTTCTCTACTCTTTTGCCGAGCCCGTGCTTCCCGATTCGGCGGTCCAGGGCATCTCATCCTCGAATAGCCATGTACGAGCAGATCCACCATCGCGTGCAGTCTGCGGGTCGGGCAGGCAGGTCTGGTCGTACGCGTCCATCACGCAACGATCCAAAAAATCGATCACCTGCTGCTGGTCGCCTTCAAGAATGTAGGTCACGCCGCCATCTTGGATATAGACGCCGTCCCCACCTCCGGCTTTTGCGTATTCCGGATTGTAGTTAACGGTGCGCATCAGTTTGCCATCAGATGAATACAACTTCAGCGTTGTATAGTAGCCACCGTTCACAGAACCACGTCGGCGCTCATAGGCATCCCAACCGTCCCAGCGTTTGAACGAACGCCCGTTTAGCAAGTCCAGCGCCTGTCGGGACAACTTCTCGTCCTTGGTATAGCGAGACGAGCCAAGTTCAATCATGGGGTAGTTGCTTATGCTTAGAATGCCCGGCGTTTCCTCGATATCGAGCGTTATCTCATCGGGCTTTGTAACGTCCGAAATCATTTGCCCGGGCATCGATGCAACAAGGGACGCCATCTCAACCGTCTGCTCAACCCCACTCGGCCCATAGAAGATAAGCGAGCCAAATAGGACCACGCCCGCAGCAGCGACGACGCAAGCCACCAACAGCAACAAAACAGAAGTGCAACGCTTCATCTTCAACTCCACAAACGAGAGTGTTTTGAGCTCACTTTAAAGCGCCAACTTCATACTGTCAATTCTAGATAGCATATGAACAAAGGCGCACTCCCCCATAGAGGAGAGTTGCAACCTCGATTTTAGCGCCCTCAAGACCCAACGAGCAGCACTTAACAAGTAGCCCCGGTTATACCTTTCTCTGACGCGACCCTCGCGAAGCGCGTGAGCGGCAGGGAAAGGTATAACCGGGGCGGACAAGTATGTGCGTTACTCGGCAGCGGCCTTGAACTTGTTGTAGTTGATCAGGCAGCCGGCCTTGACGACGGCGCGCTCCTCTGCCGTCATATCGGCGATGTAGAGCTCAATCTGCTCGGCCGTGCCGTCGGCGCGCACAACGTAGGCAGCGATGTTCTTTAGATCGCCATCGAGTGCGGCACGGATACCCGGCACAAAGACGTAGTCGCCCACCTCAAAGTTGGGCTCGGCCTCCATCTGGAAGGGCACCATGCCCCAGTTCATCACGTTGGAGCGATAACGCTTGGTGGCGTATTCGTGGACGATGTTGGCCAGACCGCCGATCACGCGCTGACAGCTCGCGGCTTGCTCGCGGGCGGAACCGTCACCGGGCTTCTTGGCATAGAGCATGGAGCCGTACTCGGTCGCCTTGGCATCTGCCGCGACACCCGCGCCGGCCAGCGCCTCAAACACGCCCGCGAGCTCGGCATCGAGCACCGCCAGGTCGCCCGCGGCCTCGCCAGCCACGCGGCGCTTCTCCACGGCGTCGACCTCCTTGGAGCGGCCCACGTAGGCAGGGTCGCGGCGGCTCAGCGTAAACTCGGCCAGGCCCAGCGGGTTGGAGCGGAAGGAGCTCGTCTCGCCCGAGGGAATGAGCTCGTCAGTCGTGGTGACCGGGTCCATAATCTTGGAGCACACCTTGAGCAGGATATCGTCGCCGAGCGGCTCCATCGCGGGCCACGGCTTGATGTTGGGACCCTCGACCAGCTCGTCGGCAGGCTCCGCCTTGCCAAAGCCCCAGTACACGCGCTTTTTGTACGGCGCGTCGTCAAAAGTATACTCGCAGGCCTCGTCCCAAGTCTCCTCGGGCAGGTCGGTCGCCGGCGTCAGGACGCCGCCGTTGGCAGCCGTCGCCGCAATGGAACGGGCGTCCATCAGGGCCACGGCGCTCAGCTGGCCATTACCCGGCTTGGAACCCTCGCGGTTGGGGAAATTGCGCGTGGTGTGGCGGATGGACAGGCCGTTGTTGGCGGGCGTGTCGCCGGCACCGAAGCACGGGCCGCAGAATGCCGTGCGAACGATCGCACCGGCCTCCATAAGGTCGTAGATGTAGCCGCGGCGTGTAAGCTCGAGTGCCACGGGCTGGCTTGTGGGATAGACCGACAGCGAGAACTCGCCGCAGCCGGTGTTGGCGCCCTTGAGCACGCGGGCAGCCTGGACCACGGAGTCGTAGTTGCCGCCCGAGCAGCCGGCGATAACGCCCTGCTGCACATGCAGCTTGCCGTCGACGATCTTGTCGAGCAGGCTAAAGTGCGTCTTGCCCTCGCCGATCTTGGCGGCCTCGAGCTCCACCTCATGCAGGATGTCCTCGAGGTTCTCGTTGAGCTCGTCGATCTCAAAGCCGTTAGAAGGATGGAACGGCAGCGCGATCATGGGCTTGATGCTCGACAGATCGACTTCGACGCAGCCGTCGTAGTAGGCAACATCGGCGGGCTTGAGCTCGCGGTAGTCCTCGCCGCGGCCGTGCATGGTCAAAAACGCGTGCGTGTCCTCGTCGGTGGCCCAGATGCTCGACAGGCAGGTGGTCTCGGTGGTCATGACATCGACGCCGTTGCGGTAATCGGTCGTCATGTTCGCGATGCCCGGGCCCACAAACTCCATGACCTTGTTCTTAACGTAACCCTTGGCAAAGACAGCGCGGATGATGGCGAGCGCCACATCGTGCGGGCCGACGCCGGGGCGCGGGGCACCCGTGAGGTAGATGGCCACGACGCCGGGATAGGCGACATCGTAGGTGTCGCGCAGCAGCTGCTTTGCCAGCTCGCCGCCGCCCTCACCCACGGCCATGGTGCCCAGGGCGCCGTAGCGGGTGTGCGAGTCGGAACCCAGGATCATCTTGCCGCAACCGGCGAAGTTCTCACGCATAAAGGAGTGGATGACGGCGATGTGCGGCGGAACGAAGATGCCGCCGTGCTTCTTGGCAGCCGAGAGGCCAAAGACATGGTCGTCCTCGTTGATGGTACCTCCCACGGCGCACAGCGAGTTATGGCAGTTGGTGAGCACGTAGGGCAGCGGGAACTGCTCCATGCCCGAGGCACGCGCCGTCTGGATAATGCCGACAAAGGTGATGTCGTGGCTCGCCATGGCGTCGAAGCGAATCTTGAGCGCCTCGGGGTCGCCGGACGTATTGTGTGCCTGAAGGATCGAATACGCGATGGTGCCGCGCTTGGCATCCTCGGGTGTCTGCGTAATGCCGCGCTCAGCGGCCTCGGCCTCAGGCACAACCTCGCTGCCGTTACGCAGGTAGATGCCGTCCTCGTACAGCTTGACCATACTGTCTCCCACTCTGCCCAAAAGATTTGGGCGCATAGCATACATTCGTTCAATATCGTGCCATAGAACGGTTGCGAGCGGGTTACGAATCTACACGTTCACTTTATCTCGGTAAAGCATAGGACGAGCCCGGTGCAGGACCGGCGGATTTGGTGCAAGTGTGTCCCTTTCAACTAGTCATTTAAGAACGTCCCCAATGACTACCCATAACAACGCCGATGTTTTGGCGCGGACAGCGAAAGCCCACCAGAGCGAGCAAGGCAACGCCGCAGGTAGAGGACGGACAGCGAGCGACGTCCAGAGCGAACAAGTTGGCATGAAAAAGGCAAGGCATAGACCTTCTGGTCATGCCTTGCCTTTTGAATGACAAATTGTCGCTCTGGACGTCGCGCAGCGTCGGCCCGTTACGCGGGTTGGTAAAACCGCGTAACTACAAATCCCCGCCTGCGCCCAAAAGTTTGCGCATGACCTGTTCGGGGTTGACCGAGCCGTCGCGCGGGGCCAGGGCGGTGATCTTCTTCTGCATCTTGTACTCGTGCAGCTCGTCCTCGAGCTGGCGCACGCGGGCACGAAGCTTTTCGTTCTCGCGCTCGCGCTCCTCAGCACGCTCCTTCATATCGAGGATGCGCACCACGCCGGCAAGGTTGATACCCTCGTCGGTCAGCTGGTTGATGAGCTCCAAGCGCTCGATATCGGCACGCGAATACAGGCGCGTGTTGCCGCCCGAGCGCTGGGGATTCACCAAGCCTTTGGACTCGTAGACGCGCAGAGTCTGCGGGTGCATGCCGGTCAGCTCGGCCGCCACGCTGATCATGTACAGCGGTTTGTTCCTATTGTCCTCGGCCATGCTACCTGACCCCTTTCCGTCTCGTTATCGTCCATCATAAGCCCGCGGGCGCGGGCGTGCGCCACGACCGCCCTAGTACGTCGCCTTGTAACGGTTGACCTTCTCGCGATAGTCGCGCGCGTCGGCCTCGCGCAGCTTGGTCATGGCATCGCGCTCGTCATCAGACAGGTTCGTGGGAACCTGCACCTTAATCTCGACAAGCAGTGCACCGGTACGCCCGCGATGCTTAACGTCGGGCGCACCCATCTCCTTAAAGCGGAACTTCTTGCCCGTCTGGGTGCCAGCGGGCACCTTCAGACGAACCGTCGCGCCGCCGGGCGTCGGCACGTCCACCGTGCAGCCGAGCGCCGCCTCATAGACCGAGACCGGTACCTCCATGGTCACGTCGGCACCTTTACGCTTAAACAGCGGATGCTCCTCCACGTGCGTGGTCACGACCAGGTCGCCGCGCTCGCCGCCGGCAACGCCATACTCGCCGCGACGCTTGTAGCGTAGCTTGCCGCCGTCGACCGCGCCCGCGGGCACCGAGACCGTAATGGTCTGCTGCTCGCCTGTCGAGGGAATGCGATAGGTGACCTTGTGCGTCACGCCGCGAAACGCGTCCTCGGCCGTCACATCGACGGTCAGCGACAGGTCGCCGCCCTTGCGAGCACGGCTGCGACCCGCGCCGGCACCGGCAGCGCCCGCAGCCCCGGCAAAGCCCGAGCCCCAATCGCTGCCCCAGGCGCCGTTGCCGCTAAAGATGCTGTCGAAGATGTCGCCCCAGCCGCTGGCACCCGCGCCGGCACCGTAGCCGCCGCCATACGCGCCGCCCGCGCCCGGCATGCCGCCAAACATGAGCATCTGGTCGTACTCTTTGCGCTTCTTCTCGTCCGAAAGCGTCTCGTAGGCCTCGCTGATCTCCTTGAACTTGGCCTCGTCGCCGCCGGCATCGGGGTGATATTTTTGCGCGAGCTTGCGAAACGCGCTCTTGATCTCTTTGTCGGAGGCGCTCTTGGATACGCCCAGGATGTCATAGAAGGTTTTGCCTGCAGCCATCGTAGCTCCTCTCCTGTTTCATCCGCCGCCCAGCGGGCGGCGGCTCATGCTTTCATATGGCACTAGGCCAGAAAGGGCCCCGGGTGTTGCCCCGGGGCCCTTCTCAATTACTCCTCGGTGCTCTCGGCCGTATCGGCCGCAGCATCCTCGGGCGCCGCTTCGGGCTCCGGTGCGGGGCGTTTCTCGCCGCCGTAGGTCACCGTCACCATCGCGGAACGCAGGATGCGATCCGCCATGCGGTAGCCCTTCTGGTACACGTCGTTGACGGTCTCATCGTACTGCGACGCGTCCTCGACGCGACCCACAGCCTGGTGCTCGAGCGGATCGAACGCCTCGCCCTTGGGGTCGATGGGCTCAACGCCCTCATGCGCAAACACGTCGAGCAGCTTGGCATGTACCGCGTCAACGCCATCGACGAACTGCTTAAAGTCGTCAGAAAGCTCTTGGCTGCGGGCATGGTCGATCGCGCGCTCGATATCGTCGATCACCGGCAACAGCGCGGTGACAAGCTTCTCGGTCGCGCGCTCGCGCTCGGCGATGCGCTCGTTGGCGGTGCGGCGACGGAAGTTCTCCCAGTCGGCCTGCAGACGGGCGGTGCGCTCGGTGGCGTCCTTTGCCTTGTCCTCGGCGGCCTTCTGAGCCTCTGCCGCAGCATCGAGCTCATTGCGCACGTCGGCAAGCTCTTTCTGAGCCTGCTCGAACTTGAGCTTAAAGTCGTTGTCGGCGGCTTCTTCACCGGCGCGGATAGCGGCTTCCACCATCTCGTCCTCGGTCATCGTCGCCTCCTTGTTGGAATCCTCTACTTGGTTCTCGGCAGCCTCGGCGGCCGGGGCCTCGTTGGCCTCGGTAACGTCTGCGGCCTCTACGGGAATCTTCACGTCCTTCTCCTCAGAGTCAACGGGGGCGGCGCCAGCGGCGGCCGCCTCCGTGCGAGCTTTACGGGCGGACATGATTATTTGTCCTCGTCGTCCACAACCTCGTAGTCGGCGTCGACGACGTCATCGTCGGCAGGCTGGGCGTCGGCGGCACCGTCGGTCTGCTGCTGAGCGTCGGCGTAGACAACCTGGGCCAGCTCGTAGGCCACGGACTGCAGGGACTCGCCGGCGGCCTTGATGGCCTCGACGTCAGAGCCCTCGAGCGCCTTCTTGGCGTCGGCGATAGCGGCCTCGGCCTTGGACTTCACGTCGGCGGAAACCTTGTCGCCCAGCTCGTTGAGGGTCTGCTCGGTGGAGTAGCACAGGCTGTCGGTCTGGTTGCGGACCTCGACCTCTTCCTTCTGCTTCTTGTCCTCCTCGGCATGAGCCTCGGCGTCCTTGACCATACGATCGACTTCGTCGTCGGACAGAGCGGTGGAGCCGGAAATGGTGATCTGCTGCTCCTTGCCGGTGCCCTTGTCCTTAGCGGAGACCTTGACGATGCCGTTGGCGTCGATGTCGAAGGTAACCTCGATCTGCGGCACGCCGCGACGGGCAGCCGGGATACCGGTCAGCTGGAACTTACCGAGCGACTTGTTGTCGCGGGCAAGCTCGCGCTCGCCCTGGAGCACGTTGATCTCGACGCTGGTCTGGTTGTCGGCAGCGGTGGAGTAGACCTCGGTCTTGGAGGTCGGGATCGTGGTGTTGCGGTCGATCATCTTGGTCATGATGCCGCCCATGGTCTCGACGCCCAGCGACAGCGGGGTAACGTCGAGCAGCAGGATGCCCTCGACGTCGCCGGTGAGCACGCCGCCCTGGACGGCAGCGCCGTCAGCAACGACCTCGTCGGGGTTCACGGACATGTTGGGCTGCTTGCCGGTCATGGTCTTGACGAGCTCCTGAACGGCGGGCATACGGGTGGAGCCGCCGACGAGGATGACCTCGGTCAGATCGGAGAGCTTAAGCTTGGCGTCGCGCAGGGCATTGGTGACAGGCTGCTTGCAGCGCTCGAGCAGGTCGCGGGTGATCTTCTCGAACTCGGCGCGGGTCAGCGTGTAGTTGAGGTGCAGCGGGCCGGACTGGTTCATGGTAATGAACGGCAGGTTGATGGTGGTCTGCTGGGCGGCGGAGAGCTCCTTCTTGGCGTTCTCGGCGGCCTCCTTCAGACGCTGCAGGGCCATGGGGTCCTGACGCAGATCGACGCCGTTCTCCTGCTGGAACTTGTCGGCCATCCAGTCGATGACGCGCTGATCCCAGTCGTCGCCGCCCAGGTGGTTGTCGCCCGAGGTGGACAGAACCTCAAACACGCCGTCTGCGAGGTCGAGGATGGAGACGTCGAAGGTGCCGCCGCCCAGGTCGAAGACCAAGATGCGCTGGTCGGTGCCCTGCTTGTCCAGACCATAGGCCAGGGCAGCAGCGGTCGGCTCGTTGACGATACGCTTGACGTTGAGGCCGGCGATCTTACCGGCATCCTTGGTGGCCTGACGCTGGGCGTCGTTGAAGTAGGCCGGGACGGTGATGACGGCGTCGGTGACGGTCTCGCCCAGATACTTCTCGGCGTCGGCCTTCATCTTGGCGAGCACCATGGCGCTCACCTGCTCGGCGGTGTAGTCCTTGCCCTCGATGTCGACGACGGCACGGCCACCCTGGCCCTCCTTGACCTCATACGGCACGGTCTTGATCTCGGAGGTGCACTCGGAGTACTTGCGGCCCATGAAGCGCTTGATAGAGAACACGGTGTTCTTGGGGTTGGTGACCGCCTGGTTCTTAGCGGCCTTACCCACAACGCGGTCACCGTCGGCACGGAAGCCCACGACGGACGGGGTGGTGCGGTCGCCTTCAGCGTTTACGATGATGGTCGGAGAACCGCCCTCAAGGACGGCCATGGCGGAGTTGGTAGTACCAAGGTCGATACCAAGAATCTTACTCATTAGAAATTCCCTCTCTCTTGTGCGTTTGCACCGACTCGGCGGTCTGCCAAGCGGTGTTTCGGCTTGTCTTTCAGGATGTAGTGTATCCCCTTATGGGCCGGAATATACAAAATCTAAGTCAATTCATATAAGATTTCTTATTGCCAAGAGTTTAGGTTCGCAAATATGCAGGTAGACGCGCTGTTTGAGTTCTGGGCAGATCTATCGAGATCTATGTAGAGATGGCTGAGGTTTGCGTCCGGGGGTGCCTGGGGGCCGTCTTGCGGAAAGCTCATCCCGGTTTGAGCGTGGATTCCGGGTCGCAGTTTCCGTCTGAAGGCTCAACTGGAAACCGTATCCCGTTTTGAGAGCTGATACCGGCTCGCATTTTCCGCTAGCGGGCCTAACCGGAAACTGCAACCCGTTTTTCGACAAAATAATGGGATGCGGTTTCCGCAAGCACGCTCAATCGCCCTATATTTCAAGTCACCTTTAGCTAACATTTGCGCAGCTCAACGGCCCCACCTGCGCATTTTTTAGTAAACCTTGGCATACTCGGCGAACGGTATGAAGATGCCGGTCAGAGGGTATTGCAAACGGTCGCTCCCGTGGTATGTTTTTGCCCGAATCAAACCGACGCGCATCGCCTGTAGCGTCGGTCAACAGAGAGGAAACTACCATGGCTCATCCCGTAATTGATGCCGACGAGTGCATCGCTTGTGGCGTTTGCGTCGACTCCTGCCCCGCTGGCGTTCTGGAGCTCCAGGACGTCGCTACCGTCGCTGACGAGGACTCCTGCGTCGCCTGTGGCGCTTGCCAGGACGCTTGCCCCGCTGGCGCGATCACCGAGATCGTCGAGGAGTAACAACTCCCCCACTTGCGCACTCACAAGTACACCGTGCACAAAAAGGAGGCCTCCGCATCGCCGCGGAGGCCTCCTTTTGCATATGTGGGCAGTTGCGGTGGAATAGTTCCTGGCTCATTGCTTAGGTGCCGATTGTAGGAACTATTTCACCGCAACTTATAAAGACGGTGTCGGGCTAGGACAAATCATCCTCGTAGGGCATTAAATCGGCAAGGTAGCCCTTCTCCTTGAGCATCGCCTCGATCTCGTCGAGGGTCTGTTCGTCCTCCGCCGCAATGCGATGGAAGTGATAGCCGCTCGTCACCGTTAGTAGTGGAAAGCTCTTGCCGCTCTCGATATCGTGCAGGTAGCGCTCAACATCGCGACGATTGCGGATGTCCAGGTCGGCCGTGATCTTACCGTACACGCGGTGATTGACGATCACGTTGAGCACGGCGCCGCCGACGTCGACGATACTCGTGAGCTCATCGCCTGCCTGCTCCACGCTATGGCGAACCTTGACCAAGCGCGTGGGCACGGCGGGGCTGCTGGGGGCCTCCTGCAGCACATAACCACGGTTGGTTGCCACGACATCGTGCCCATCGGCACGCAACAGGGCAATATCCTGAACCACGACCTGACGGCTCACGCCAACCTCGCGGGCAAGTGCGCTGCCCGAAACGGGCTCCCTGGCTTCCTCGAGCACGCCCATGATGGCACGGCGGCGCTCGCGGGCGTTCATTATTTACCGTCCAGCAGACGCAGATGCTTAAGCGAGAGGTCGAGAATCGGCGCAGAGTGCGTCAACGCCCCCGAGCTGATAAAGTCAACGCCCAGATCGGCCAGGGCGCGGATATTGTTGGCGTCCACGTTGCCCGAGCACTCGGTCTTGGCGCGACCGGCGATAAGCTCAATCGCGGCAGCCATGTCATCGTGGGTCATGTTGTCGAGCATGATGATGTCGGCACCGGCCTCCACGGCCTCGCGCACCATGCTCAGGTTCTCGCACTCGATCTCGACCGTCGTGGTAAACGATGCGTGGGCGCGTGCCATCTCGATCGCACGCGTCACACCACCGGCGGCGTCGATATGGTTGTCCTTGAGCATGACAGCCGTCGACAGGTTGTAGCGGTGGTTGCTGCCGCCACCGATCTCGACCGCGGCCTTCTCGAAGACGCGCATGCCCGGTGTGGTCTTGCGTGTGTCGACAAGCACGGTCTTGGTACCCTCGAGCGCCGCTGCCATGTTGTGCGTGTAGGTGGCGATACCGCTCATACGCTGCAGATAGTTGAGCGCCACGCGCTCGCCCGAAAGCAGCACTCGCGCGTCGCCGCGCACCTGGCCCACGTGGTCGCCGGCGTGCACCTCATCGCCATCGACGACATCAAACAGCACCGAGCTCTGCGGATCCAGCAGCTCAAAGGTGCGAGCGAACACGTCCAAGCCCGCGATGATGCCATCGGCCTTGGCGATAAGCTCCACCGTGGCGGGGCGCGCCGTGGGGCACACGCTCGCCGTGCTCACGTCCTCAAACGTAATGTCCTCGCGCAGGGCCTGCAGGATCAGATCATCGACGACGAGTTTCATAGTAATGGGATTCATGGTCTACTCCTCCACGGCCTGCGTGCCGGCGGCACGGGCCAGATCATCGATTGCCAGGGTATCGGCGCTCAGGGCGCGATGACGGCCATCGAGCGCGGGCTCGCCGGCCTCCTCCACGGCCAGCGACTCGCCAGTGCGCATACGCCAAGCAGCGCGACGACCCCAGACTAGGGACTCGAGCAGGCTGTTGGAAGCTAGGCGATTCTTGCCGTGAACGCCGTTGCAGGCCGTCTCGCCGGCGGCGTAGAGCTCGGGCATCGAGGTGCGGCCGTCCTTGTCAACCCACACGCCGCCCATAAAGTAGTGCTGCGTGGGCGTGACGGGGATGGGCTCATCCAGGATGTCGCGACCGTCCTCCAAGCAGCGCGCGCGGATGTTGGCGAAGTGCCCGGTCACCACGTCGCGCTCGACGGGGGCAAAGCTCAGCCACTCGTGCTCGGTGCCGTCCTGCTTCATCTGCTCGCGAATAGCGGCGGCGACCACGTCGCGCGGCTGCAGCTCGTCGGTAAAGCGCTCGCCGGCAGCGTTGAGCAGAATCGCGCCCTCGCCGCGGCAGCTCTCGCTGATCAGGAAGGTGCGGCCCGGCTGCGGCGAGAACAGTCCCGTAGGGTGAATCTGCACGTAGTCCAGATGCTCCATTGTAATGCCGTGCTCCTGCGCGATGTAGCAGGCGTCGCCGGTGAGCTGCGGGTAGTTGGTCGAATGGTCGTATACGCCGCCGATGCCGCCCGTCGCCCACAGCGTATGGCGGGCATGGATCTTAAACAGCTCGCCGGCATGCACGCCCTCGGCGACATTTGCCAGCTCGTCGGCGGGACGAAGCGAGTTGTCCTCGTCCACGGGAACGGCGACGACGCCGGTGCACACCGTGGCGCCGTCACGCTCGCCCGTTAGAATGTCGGTCATGGCCACGTGCTCCAAAATCTGCACGTTATCCAGCTTGCGAACGGCCTGGAGCAGCTTGGTCGTGATCTCCTTGCCCGTAATGTCGGCATGGAAGGCAATTCGCGGACGGCTGTGCGCGCCCTCGCGGGTAAAGTCGAGGCTACCGTCGGCCTTGCGCTCAAAGTCCACGCCCATGGCCAGCAGGTCGTTGATGACCGAGCGGCTCGAGCGGATCATGATGTCGACGCTCTCGCGGCGGTTCTCGTAGTGGCCGGCGTGCATGGTGTCCTCAAAGAAGGCATCGTAGTCCGAGCCCTCGGGCAGCACGCAGATGCCGCCCTGCGCGAGCATCGAATCGCACTCGTCGACCGCGCCCTTGGAAAGCATGATCACGCGCGTGCTCGTCGGCAGATTGAGGGCCGCGTACAGGCCCGCCACGCCGCAGCCGGCAATGACGACATCGCACTCCATATCGGGGTATTGCTTGGTTTCCACAGGAATCCTCTCCCTTGTAATGTGGCATAAGGGACTGCCCCTCATGTCACATTGTTCTAGCGCGCTGCGTACTCGAGCATACGGTCGAGCGTGAGCTTGGCCTGGTCTGCCGCCTCGTCCGAGACGCCGATCTGCACCTCGCCCTCGCCCGTCTCCAGGCAGCGCACGAGCTTTTCGAGCGTGATGAGGTCCATGTTGACGCAGGTGGGCTGCACCGCGGGGAAGTAGAACTTCTTGCCGGTGCCCTGGCAGCGGCGCTCGAGCTCGTAGAGCACGCCGCGAACCGTCACGATAATGAACTCGCTCGCGTCGGACTCCTCGGCATACTTGATGATGCCGGCGGTGGAGCCGATGTAGTCGGCCTCGGCCAGGACGTCGGCCTTGCACTCGGGGTGCGCCAGCACGAGCGCGTCGGGGTGGGCCTCCGTCGCGTCGACGATCTGCTCGACGGTGATGATGTGATGGCGCGGGCAGTAGCCGTTGTTGAGGATGACGTGCTTTTGCGGCACCTGCTCGGCTACGAAGCGGCCCAAGTTTTGGTCGGGAATGAACAGGATATGCTGCTGCGGCAGCTCGGACACGATCTTAACGGCGTTGGAGCTGGTGACGCACACGTCGCTCCAGCTCTTGATCTCGACCGTGGAGTTGACGTAGCAGACCACGGCAAGGTCGTCACCGTACTCGGCGCGCGCTGCATCGACTGTCTCGCGCTTGACCATGTGCGCCATGGGGCAGTCCGCGCCCGGCTCGGGCAGCAGCACGGTCTTAGTGGGATTGAGCAGTTTGGCGCTCTCGCCCATAAACTCCACGCCGCACAGCACGATAGTCTGCTGCGGCAGGCTCTTGGCGAGCTTTGCCAGGTAGAAGCTGTCGCCGACGTAATCAGCCACGGCCTGCACCTCGGGCGCCACGTAATAGTGCGCCAGGATCACCGCGTCACGTTGGGTTTTTAGCTGCTGAATGGCCTCGACGAGCTCTGCGGGCACCAGTGCCGCGCGCTCCGTTGCCGTCGTTGCCGATGCCAGGCCGGCCGCGATATCGCGTGCAAGCTCCGACGCATCCATGTTCGCGCTCTGTGCCATCAAGGCCCCTCTCTTTTGGCGAATCTTGGGGCTTTAGTATGACACCTAGGTTTACAGCTGACAAGACAGCTGTAAACCTAGGTGTAAAGTTGAAATAAAAATTCAATCATGCGGCAAGTCCATTTTCGAACTGGCAAGCTGAGGATAGCCGGGCTTTCGATAGCGCAGGAGGCATCTTTCGCCACCGCAACACCGCTTGGCGCGAGCTGCACGCCGTGGGGCGCAAACGGTCCGCACCCCCGCAAGCGGCGCGTGCCCGATGTGGCAAAATCGAACTACTTAAGGGGGCCGAATGCTCAAGATTATTGCCTGCGACGATGATGTCGCTTTTCTAGATAGACTGCACCGGATGATCGACCGTTGGTCGACCGAGACGGGCACGGCGGTCGATGTTGCGCTCGTCACGCGCGGCGAGGACCTGCTGGCCCGCCATGCCGCATCGCGCGCCGACATCATCTTGCTCGATATGATCATGCCGCTCGTCAACGGCATGGACACCGCACGCGAACTGCGCCAGGCCGACACCGCCGTGCGCCTGGTGTTCCTCACCTCGTCGCCCGAGTTCGCGCTGGAATCCTACGAGGTCCGCGCCTTCGACTATCTGCTCAAGCCCGTGACTTACGAACGCCTGGCGCGATTACTCGACGAGCTTTCGAGCATGCGCCCGGCGGCAACCGACGAGCTCGTGATCAAAACTTCCTTTGGCTACCACGCCTTGCGCCTGTCCGACATCGAATATGCCGAGGCGCGCAACAAGCACGTGGTCTTCCACCTGCGCGACGGACGCGATATCGAGGCACTCGAGTCGTTCCGCAGCGTCGAGGACCGCTTGGAGCAAAACGCGGTCTTCTTTAAATGCCACCGCAGCTACCAGGTCAACCTGCGCAATATCGATCACTTTGACCGCACGGACATCGTCATGCGCTCGGGCGCGTGCATCCCGCTTTCGCGCAGCTGCAAGCAGGGATTCCAAGACGCCTACTTTGCGGCGCGCTTTGAGGGTGGGAGACACTGATGGTCTCCTCGGTCGAAATGATCCTTTGGGCAATCCACCACGCCACGACGCTGCTCTTTGGCGTCTTTGCCTCGGCGGCGCTGTGCGGTATCGAGATCAACCGGCGTCATGCGCTTGAACTGGTGCTGGTCGGTGCCGTAACTGGATGCGCATTTGGCCTCGCCAATGCCGTCGGCGGCGAGCTTTTCGCCCGCCAGGTATATCCGCTCGTCGTACATCTGCCGCTCGTCATCTATTTGTGCGCGCGCTACCGCCTGAGCCCGCTGCTTGCCGTGCTCGGCATTACCAGCGCCTATCTGAGCTGTCAGTTCAGCAACTGGATGGGCATCGCCGCCTTTGCCGCAACCGATTCGCAGATCGCGTACTATCTGGCGCGTATCGCGACCACACTCGCCGTCTTTGCCGTCCTGTTGCATTGGGCCGGCGACATCGGTCCGCGCTTGGCGATTAAAAGCACCACCGAGCTGGGCATCCTTTTAATCCTGCCGCTCGTCTATTACGTCTTTGACTATGCCACCAACGTCTACACCACGCTGTTCCACTCGGGCTCGGTGGTAACGGTTGAGTTTTTGGCATTTGCGTTCTGTGCCTTCTATCTTATGTTTCTTGCCGTTTACCTGCGCGAATACGAAGAAAAGGAAACCGCCGAGCGAGAGCGCTGGATGCTCGAAACCCGCGACAGCGCCGCCATCAAAGAGCTCGAGGCCTGGCGTCAATCTGGGCGCGAGCTGTCGATTCTTCGCCACGATATGCGCCACTTCCTACGCGGTCTGGCCGCTTTGATTGAGGAGGGCCACACCGACGAGGCGCTCAAACGCATCGACGAACTCTGCGAAGCCGGCGACCGCACCGCCGTACGCCGCTTCTGCGCCAACGAGACCGTAAACATTGCGCTTTCGTCATTTAACTCGGAAATTAATAGAAACGGCATTACCGCCAACCTGCGCGCCGCCGTACCCGAAACCATCCATGTAGGTGACGCCGACCTGTTTAGCGTGCTCTCAAATGCCTTGGAAAACGCTATCACCGCCGCAAGCGCCGCGCCCCAAGGAAAGCGATTCGTCGACTTTGACCTGCGATTGGAGGACGGTCAGCTGCTGCTGTTAGTTTCCAACACGTTTGACCGCGCGCCGCGCATGGTCGACGGCATTCCTATAACCCAGCATGCGGGCCACGGCTTTGGCACCAAGAGCATCAAACTTGCCGTGGAGCGCATGAACGGCAACTGCCAGTTCCGCATTAACGGCGATCGGTTTGAGCTGCGCGCTGTGGTGTAGAAGTGCGGCGCCGATCTTGCGGCGTGGTTTGCCCGCCAGGCAATCGCTCGCCGACGCCAATCCGCTACAGCGGAGCGGCCGGCGGGGTCAGCTGCTTGATGTAGGCCCACATGCGCTGCTTGGCCGCCTTGTCGGTCAGCGCCGCCTCAAAGCCATCGAGCGCGAGCACGCGGCGGCCCTGCACATGGGCGACCAGGCCGGGCTTGAGCATGGCGGTGTCGAAGTCATCAATCGCCACGAGCATATCGGCGTAGGTTTCGCGCATGACATCGGCCGCGCTGTTATCGAGCAGCAGCACCGCCTCGGGATCCAGAGCCTCAAGCGCCTCGCGGAACAGGTCGCACGGCAGGGCATGGCCCACCGTCACAGCTCCGTCGCCCGCGCCGGCAACACTCGCCAGCACACAAAACTCTTCGGGCGCGTAACCGATTGCCCCGAGCGCCTTGCGCAATGCGGCGCCATCCGCGCCGGCGGCAAGTTCGCCGCCCGAGCGCTCGGCATCATCCAAATCACCTTTGACCAGCACGATCCGCGAGCACGCGTTGCCCGCGATGCGCACGCCACGGCCCACAAGCGATGCGAGCTCCTGCTCGGCGGCCTGAGCGATAGCTTCTTTTTTCTGGCTTTGTGACGTGGACATGTGCTCTCCAATCGTTTGCGTGCCCACCATTATATAAAAGAGCCGCCCGTGAGTGGTTGCTTTGCGGGCTGTTGGGTATAAGCACGGTCGTACTGAGTTTTACGCGGCCGAGCCGCGTCGCATTATGGAGGTCACCATGGCTGACATTAAGCAGATTACCCCCGAGAACTTCGATTCCGTCGTTAGCGACAACCTTCCCGTACTGGTTGATTTTTGGGCGCCCTGGTGCGGGCCCTGCCGATCGCTCTCGCCCATCGTGGACGAGGTAGCCGACGAGCTGGCCGGCAAGCTTGCCGTTGCCAAGTGCAACGTCGATGACAATCAGGACCTGGCCATGAAGTTTGGCGTCATGAGCATCCCCACGCTGATTGTCTTTAAGAACGGTGAGGAGGTCGACCGCTCGGTCGGCGCGCTGCCCAAGGCAAGGCTGCAGGTATTGCTGGAGAAGCACCTGTAATACGCTGGTTACATTTTGGCGTCCTGCCGCCGTCCATGAACGCTTTTGCACCGCTCGCCGGACTTCTGGATGCACCGCGTGCGACCACGGATAGTATGGTAAATACAAACAGCCCCCAGTGAACGGGTGCGGGTCACACAGACTCGCACCCGTTTTCTTATGCGGCAGCGCCCCGCGCGGGCGTAGTAGAATCTGAACCACTGGATTGCCCCGAGCATAAGGAGATTTCCCATGCATGACGTCGGAATGAACATGAGCCAGCTTGCCATGAGCGTCAAGCAGGTCGACGACACCATCGAGCTCGCCCACGAGTGGAGCCATCAGCTGCTGCATGCGACCGAGAATTTTGACATGGAGCGCATTGGCGCCAAGCTCGAAGCTGCCACGGCCGCACTGCACGAGGCGCATGACGCGCTCGAGGGCTACGAGGAAGCCATCGAGGCTGACCACAACTCCGTCGGCTCCGTAAAGCTGGTGTAGGGTGTCCGAACACGAACACGAGCACGGCTGCGGGCACGACCACCGCAACGACACAGGCGACGAGGCGAGCTGCCGTTGCGGCGGCGGCTCCGAGCTGGTCCGTTTTTCGGTCACCGCGCCCGATGACCTACTGCGCCGCTTTGACGAGCAGATCGCACGCCGCGGCGACGTGGCCAACCGCTCCGAGGCAGTGCGCGATTTGATTCGCGCCTCGATCGCCAAAGAGCAGATGCGCACGCCCGATGAGCACGTTATCGGGTCGCTCACCATGATCTACGACCATCACACCGGCGATCTGACGCGTCGCCTGGACGAGGTGCAGCACGACTACACCGACGAGATCGTATCGACCATGCACGTGCATCTTGATCACCACAACTGTCTGGAGATCTTGGCGCTCAAGGGTCGCGGCGAGCGCGTCTACGAACTAGCCGACCGCCTGCTGGGCCTGCGCGGCGTTAAGCACGGCGAGCTCACCTGCGCCGCCACCAGGCAAAGTCTGGGGCTATAGCGGGATTTCCCGCAGCGCACCTGCCAAAAAGGGACAGGTTTGTTTTGGCAGGTTTAGAAGTTTTACCTACCAAAATAAACCTGTCCCTTTTTGGTCGGTTTTGATGAGGGGTGTCGCATGCGGCATGTGCATATTCATGTGACGGGCATTGTGCAGGGCGTTGGCATGCGACCGTTTGTGTATCGCGAGGCCACGGCGCATGACATTTGCGGCTGGGTGCTCAATGCGGGCGACGGCGTGCACATCGAGGCGCATGCTCCGGCCGGTGCGCTCGATGCTTTTGTTGCCGCGCTTTCTGAGCATGCGCCTGCGGCAGCCCGCGTAGAGCATGTCGAGACTATGGACCTGGCAGCCAACGGTTGGGGTGCCGCCAGTGAACAGGGTTTTCGCATCGTAGCATCGCAGGACCAGACCGCGCACACGACGCTCGTCTCGCCCGATATCGCCACCTGTGACGATTGCCTGCGCGAGTTGTTCGATCCCGCCGACCGACGCTATCACTACCCCTTTATCAACTGCACTAACTGCGGCCCACGCTTTACCATCATCCGATCGCTGCCTTATGACCGAGCGGCCACATCGATGGACCGTTTCCCCATGTGTCCCAAGTGCGCCGCGGAGTATGCCGACCCACTCGACCGGCGTTTTCACGCGCAGCCCGATGCCTGCTTTGATTGCGGGCCGCATATTACGTGGCGCGAGGCTGTGAACGGCGATGCGTGCGGGAATTCGTCCGCGACACCGACCGTCGGCACCACACGCGAGGCCAGCGACGCTATCATCGAGCGCTGCGTTGAGCTACTGGCCAGCGGTGGCATCGTCGCCATCAAGGGCTTGGGCGGATTCCATCTAGCCTGTGACGCTGCCAACGAGCAGGCGGTGGCCGAGCTGCGCCGTCGCAAGCGTCGCAGCAATAAGCCGCTTGCCGTCATGGTGCGCAGTCTTGCCGATGCCGGGCGCCTGTGCCATATCGACGATGCTGAACGCGATCTGCTCGCCGGCAGCATCCGCCCCATTGTGCTGCTGCGCCGGCGGGCTGTTTGCGGGAACGACGGCGATTCTTCCGACGCCCTCGTACTCGCACCGTCCGTCGCGCGCGACCTGCCCGAGCTTGGCGTTATGCTCCCCTACACCCCGCTTCAGCATCTTCTGCTTGCAGCTGCCGCGTCACACGGTATGCACGCGCTCGTCATGACCAGCGGCAACCTGAGCGAAGAGCCCATCGAGACCGATGACGATCTTGCCTGGGAGCGCCTCGTTGCCGCCGGCATTGCCGACGCGCTGCTCGGCAACGATCGAGCGATTCTCTCGCGCTATGACGATTCCGTGGTGCGCGTGGTCGACGGCGCCGTTATGCCCGTTCGCCGCGCTCGTGGATATGCACCCCAGCCGCTGCCGTTGCCGGCGCTCGACGGCGCTCCGTCCTGCGTACTCGCCTGCGGGCCGCAACAAAAGGCCACGATTACGCTCACGCGTGAAGGGACGAACGGCGAGGCGACCTGTTTTGTGTCGCAGCATATCGGCGATGTTGAAAACGGCGGGACCTTCGATGCCTGGAACGCCGCGCGCACGCGCTTGGAAGATCTCTTTGACTTGGCGCCCGCCGCCTTGGCCTGCGATTTACACCCCAGCTATCTATCGGGCCAGTGGGCGCGCGAGCAGGCGCGAAAATGCAATCTGCCGCTCGTCGAGGTGCAGCACCATCATGCGCATATCGCGAGCGTAATGGCCGAGGCCATCGCCGCGAGCCAGCTTACAACCGACGCGCGCGTCCTTGGCATCGCCTTTGACGGCACCGGCGCCGGCACCAATGGGACCATTTGGGGCGGCGAGTTTCTTGTTGCCAGCCTTGGCGGCTTTGAGCGCGCCGCGCATTTGCGCACCTGGGCGCTCCCCGGTGGGGCGGCCTCCGTGCGCGACGCCCGCCGCAACGCCTTCGCCCTGCTCAGTGAGCTCGGCCTGCTCGAGCACCCAGGTGCCGCTCGGCTTTTGGACAGCCTCGACGAGCAAACACGCAGCGTGACAGCCACCATGATCGAGCGCGGCATCAACAGCCCGCGTACCAGCAGCATGGGGCGTCTCTTTGATGCCGCGACAGCGATTCTGGGTATCTGCGGCAAGGCAACCTACGAGGGCGAACCCGCCATAGAACTCGAAGCCGCCGCCTGGCGCGCGCTCGACGGCGAAATCGCCCATGTTCCCGACGATAAAGACGGCCGTTCCGCATCTGACCCATTGCGGCTGGACAGTTTGTTCAGATTTGTATTAAATACAGACCCTCTAACCAACGGTTTTGGCTCAGATTACCCCGAAGAGGGCTCTCCAGGCGCCTCATTTGCGTCTAATTTGCCCGTCGGATACCACAAATCAACCCATTCGGGGACCTCGCAGACAATCTATGCCACCCATTGCTGCTCTAAAAAGTACAAATCTGAACTAACTGTCCAAGCAACCTCGAGCAGGCCTCTCGTCCTGGACCCCAGCTCACTTTTTAAGGCGCTTTTGGAGGGAATCAGGGCCGGCGTGCCCGCCGACAAGCTCGCACTCGGCTTCCATGTCGCCGTTACGCGCTCTTCGGCACGAATCGCACGCGAAATCTGCACGCGCGAAGGCATCGATACCGTCGCGCTCTCGGGCGGCGTGTTCATGAACCGACTTCTGCTTCAGCTTCTCACCCGCGAGCTCAAAAGCACAGGCTTTACTGTCCTTGTCCCCCACACCGTACCCGTCAATGACGGCTGCATCGCCTACGGTCAGGCAGCAGTCGCACGCACTCGCCTCGCACAGGTCGCGCCACAATAGGCTGTTCGGCCAGCCCGCAAGCCGCCGTCTCACAGGCGTAACGCGTTTGCCCGCGAACCCCGCGAGCGCTACCATCAACTGATGGATTATTGAGCGCCCGTCCAGCGCAAAGCGTATAAAAGGGGAACAATATGTGCCTTGCCGTTCCCGGTAAAGTAGTCAAACGCGACGACGACCTCAAGGCCACCGTCGACATGATGGGCATCGAGCGCCCTGTGTCGCTACGACTCGTGCCGACGGCGCAGGTTGGCGACTATATTCTCGTACACGCCGGCTTTGGCATCCAGATTGTCGACGAGCAGGAAGCACAGGAAACGCTCGAGCTTGTTAATGCCATGTCCGAGCTGGTCGAAGAAGACCAGCTGACCACCAACCCGGCGGAGGCTTACTAGTGGCGCCCGAGCAGCCGGCGCGCTCCGGTATCGATTTCTCGGCATTCCGCGATCCCAAGCTGGCTCGCGAGCTCATCGAACGCATTCATGAGCTTGTCGGCGACCGCACCATCAACCTTATGGAAGTCTGCGGCACGCATACCGTGAGCATCGGGCGCTATGGTTTTCGCTCCATTATGCCGGCCGGGCTCAAGCTGCTGAGCGGCCCGGGCTGCCCCGTCTGCGTCACCGCCAACCGCGACATCGACCACGCAATCGCGCTCGCCAACATAGACGGCGCCATCATCACCACCTTTGGCGACATGATGCGCGTGCCCGGATCATCCACCTCGCTCGCTGCGCAAAAAGCGGCAGGGCGTGACATTCGCATCGTCTACTCCCCGCTCGACGCGCTCGACATTGCCGAGCAAAACCCTGATCGCCCGGTCATTTTTATGGGCGTGGGCTTTGAGACTACGACGCCCACCATCGCCGCCGCCATCTTGGAGGCCGAGGCGCGCGGGCTTTTGAACTTCTCGGTCTATTGCGCCCACAAGACCACGCCGCCGGCGTTGCGCGCCATCGCCAACGACCCCGAGACCGCCATCGACGGCTTTATCCTGCCGGGCCACGTCGCCACCATCACGGGCTTGGCCCCCTTTGGCTTTTTGGTCGACGAGTTTAAGACTCCAGGCGTGGTAACGGGATTTGAGCCGGTCGACATCTTGCAGGGTATCTGCATGCTGGTCCAGATGGTTGTTGAGGGGCAACCCGCGATCGACAACGCCTACCGTCGCGGCGTCAATGCCGACGGCAATCCTGTGGCGCGCCAGCTGGTCGAGCAGGTATTTGAGCCGTGCGATACCACGTGGCGCGGGCTGGGATCGATTGCGGCTTCGGGACTCGCCATTCGTCCCGAGTTTTCGCACTTTGATGCCAGCATGCGCTTTGACGTGTCCATCGAGCCGACGGTCGAGCCACGCGGGTGCCGCTGCGGCGACGTGCTGCGCGGGGCCATTACGCCGAGCGACTGCCCCCTGTTCGGCCACGCTTGTACGCCCGAGCATCCCGTCGGCCCCTGCATGGTGAGCTCCGAGGGCAGCTGCGCAGCATATTTCCGCTACCGAGGCTAATAGGTTCCGCCGTTCTAACGAACGGCGGACCAGTCGACGCTGCGCCTCACCCATATAATTCCACCCACGATTGGAGTTTTCGATATGTCCCATAGCGTTACCGATAGCACCGTCCTGCTGGGCCACGGCTCCGGCGGACAGATGATGAAGCGCATCATCGATGAGGTCTTTTTGGATGCCTTTGGGTCGCCCGAGCTGCTCGAAGGCAACGACGCCGGCGTCGCCGCGCTGCCCGCGAGCGGGCGCATCGCCATGTCGACCGACAGCTTTGTAGTCTCGCCGCAGTTCTTCCCCGGTGGCAACATCGGCCGCCTCGCCGTGTGCGGAACCGTCAACGACGTCGCGACCTCGGGCGCCAACGTGCGCTACCTATCGTGCGGCTTTATCCTCGAAGAGGGCTATCCCATGGATAAGCTCCACCAGATTGTGCAGACGATGGCCGAAACGGCGCACGAAGCGGGCGTGTCCATAATCACGGGCGACACTAAGGTGGTCGAGCGCGGCGGGGCCGACGGCGTCTATATCAATACCGCCGGCGTGGGCGAGGTACCCGCGGGCGTGGCGCTCAGCGGCGCAAACTGCCGGCCCGGCGACGTCATCCTGGTGTCGGGCACACTGGGTGACCACGGCATCGCCATCATGAGTCAGCGCGAGGGTCTGGCGTTTTCGAGCACCATCGAAAGCGACGCCGCGCCGCTCAACCACCTGATTGCCGATGTGCTTTCCGCAGCACCCGACACACGTTGCTTCCGCGACCCCACGCGCGGTGGCCTGGCGTCCACACTCAACGAGTTTGCACAGGCCAGCGGCGTTGCCATGGAGGTCGACGAGGATGCCGTGCCCGTGCGTCCCGACGTGCAGGCCGCCTGCGAGATGCTCGGCTACGATGTGCTGCAGGTGGCAAACGAGGGCAAGATGGTTGCCGTCGTGCCGGCCGAACAAGCCGATGCGGCGCTGGCCGCCATGCGCGCCGCCCGCTACGGCGAGAACGCCGCGATTATCGGCCGCGTGCTGCCACTTGGATCGGACGCTCGACCCGCCGTGCGCGTACGTACCGGCTGGGGCTCGACCCGCATCCTCGACATGCTCGTAGGAGAGCAGCTGCCGAGAATTTGCTAACGACAAAGGCTCAGGGCTATTAAAGATATTCAGATTCCAAACATGCCCGGCACGCATGCCCAGTATCATGGGGTGCGTTTTACAACTCAAGCGGCAGGAGCACCCATGGCAGCAGCTTTTTCCCATGTGATCTTTGACCTGGACGGCACCATTCTCAACACGCTCGAGGACCTGGCGGCCGCCGGCAACCATACCTGCGAGGCGCATGGCTGGCCCACGTTTGCCGTTGACGAGTACCGCTACAAGGTGGGAAACGGCATGCTCAAGCTGGTTGAGCGCTTTATGCCCGCCGAGTACGCAGGCGACGGCCGCATGTTTGAGCAGACACTTGCCGAGTTTAGGGCTTACTACGGCGAGCACAAGGAAGACCACACCGCTCCCTATGCCGGCACGATCGAGATGCTCGACCGCTTGCGCGCCGCGGGCGTTCAGCTTGCCGTGCTCACTAACAAGGACCACGTCTCGGCGGCTCCGCTTATCGAAAAGTATTTTGGTTCCGAGCGCTTTGCGCTGGTGCAGGGCCGTGTCGATGCGTTTCCGCCCAAGCCCGAAGCACCCGTCACGCTGCATGTGATGGAAGAGCTAGGCGCCGACCCGGCGACCACGCTCTACGTAGGCGATTCCAATGTCGATATCCTGACCGGCCACAACGCCGGCCTTAAGAGTGCGGGCGTCAGCTGGGGTTTCCGCGGCCGCGCAGAGCTGGAAGCCACCGGTGCCGACTACGTGGTGGACACCCAGGCAGAGCTCGCGGCGCTGGTGCTGGGCGAGTAACGAGCGACACTGCTTAACGCAGCTGCGGCAATTCTTCCGCGCGGAAAGCGCATCCCGTTTTGGAGCTCCGGAATGGGATGCGCTTTCCGTTTGAGGCGCATCAGGGAAACCGCATCCCGTTTCAGAGTAATATTCCGGGTCGCACTTTCCGTAACCCACCCCATCCGGAAAATGCGACCCACTATTCGGCCAAAAACCGGGTCACGGTTTCCCAAGCAATCGATGCAACGCTGGCACAAGGAGTGTCCCCAACTGCCGCCTGGTCATTTAAGAACGTCCCCAATGACTACAAGTGCCGCACCATGGCAACGACGCAGGTAGAGGATGGACAGCGAGCGACGTCCAGGACGAACAAGTTGGCATGAAAAAGGCGAGGCATAGACCTTCTGGTCATGCCTCGCCTTTTGAATGACAAATTGTCGTCCTGGGCGGCGCGCAGCGTCAACTGGTTACGCGGTTCGTAGAACCGCGTAACCCCCTAGCTCAGCATTGCATCCATCATCTCGGAGTTGACGGAGTCGTCGGCAGACCACTCGCCGTCGTCGTTGCAGGTGTACTTGAAGATAACCGTGGTCTTCCTGGGCTCGGTGGCCTTGGTCACATCGACCATAACCTGACCGGCCATCTTGTACAGCTCGTCATCGGAAGGAACCGTGTCAAGCGCAGCGACCTTCTCCTGATACTGGGTGGAGAAGTCCTCGACGATCTTGTTCATAGACTTGCAGGTGATAGAGACCTCGGCGGTCGCGACACCCTTGTCCTCGTCGACCGTCACGTCGCCGATCTTGTAGTCAAAGCCCTCGAGATAGGTCTTGGCGTACTCCTTGGGATCGATACCCAGCTGCTCGAACTCGTCGCCCGAAGCCTCCTCCAGACCAGAGAGGAAGTCGTCGCCACCGTTCTTGACCTCGTCAAACTGCGTCGTAAGATCCTCGGTGATGAGTTCCTCAACCGAAGGGCCTCCGCAACCGGAAAGCACGACCACACATGCAACCAAGACGGCCATGAGGGGCGCAAGCAGCAGCTTCTTTTTCATGTTGTTCCTCCCAATGAGCGGCACCGCGCTTCCCGGACGCGGCACACGTTGTAATAAGTAAGCCCATACTATCCACTTATGAACACCCTCGGCAACGCGAAGGCGCGGTCGGTTCGTTTTAGCGTCCGAACGGTTTGCAAGCCCGCCCAACGTGCAATAAAACGCTTCCCCGCGATGCAATAAAAAAGGTGGCCGGAAACCCCGACCACCCTTGCACATCCTTTGGATGCCACAGTTTACTTGCGGACGACCTTGACGATGGCGTCACCGGCGGCGACGGCAGACTCGGCCTCGACGGCGAGCTCGACGTCAGCAAACTCGGCGGTGTTGGACACGGCCACGACGACGCAGTCCTTGTAACCGGCGGCAGCGATCTTGGCGCGGTCGATCTTGAGTATGGGCTGGCCGGCCTTCACGACGTCGTCAGCCTTGACGAAGCCCTCGAAGCCGTCACCGTTCATGTTGACGGTATCGACACCAACGTGCACCAGAACCTCGATGCCGCTATCGGACTGCAGGCCCACGGCGTGACCCATGGTGACGGTCACCTTACCGTCGCAGGGAGCGTAGACCAGATCATCCTCGGGCCACACGGCACAGCCCTTGCCCAGAACCTCGCCACCAAAGACGGGATCGGGCACGTCGGCCATCTTGATGACCTTGCCCTTGACGGGCGAGCACAGCACGTCGGCGCCGGCAGAAGCAGAGATGGAGGCCGGGGCAGCGGCAGCCGCGGGCTCAGCCTTCTTCTTGAACATGTCAAACAGACCCATACGTTTTCTCCTCTTGATTAAGCGCAACGTTATGCGCATGCCTACGGTAATTATAGTGCCAAATGGTTCAAATGCTAAGGTGGGGACTCGAATCGCGAGCCCATCCCGGTAGCGCTCGTGGAATGGAGCGTCTCCTTTGCATCGCGGATCGATAAGCCGAGTATCGCCCGCGCACGGGACGGGCAGAAGCGGGCGCGCCAAACCCGGCACTTCTTTTCGCTCTCGAGTCCTGTCGCCGCCCCGTCCCTGACACTTCCTGATACCGACCGAAACGTGCCAAAATAAAACCGTCCCTTTTTGGTAGGTTTGGCGAGTGTGGATTTTCGGACGCTTAACTAACGAGCGTGGATAATCTCCCACTTTGACTTTGAGGCCGTCACCGAGCCAAAAACGGGAGATTATCCACGTTCATTTTGGATGACCCCCCCCCTGTACCAAGCCGAGCTCCATGGTCAAGTAATAACGACTTCTCATCATTAGATTGTTTATATCAATTCTAATAACTATTTAATCATTAAACTCGTTATTAGAATTGATATGATTAGCCTAATAACGAGTTTCCGGCACTAAAGATATGGAGGGCGCGATGCAAATCGAGGAGAACGGCCAGGGAACGCTCCGCAATAATCTATCGGGGAAATTGGCTTACTATTCGTTTTTTCCAACGCCCTTGCAATCATTGAGGCAGCTAAACCTCACCGAGGAAACCTATCGCACGCTTTCCGCATGCTCACGAAAGCTTGGAGAGCTTGAAGGCATGCTCTACTTTGTTCCCAACGCCGATATGTATCTGACAATGTACGTGCGCAAAGAAGCACTCCTTTCTTCGCAAATTGAGGGAACCCAGTGCACGTTTGACGACCTACTTAGTCCATCGCAAACACAACTCCATCATAAAGATGTCGCAGACGTCGTGAATTACGTCCGTGCTGTCGACCGCGGCGTAGAACTGCTCAAAAAGATGCCCTTGTGCACGAGACTTCTTAGGCAAGTTCATGCGGTCCTGCTGGACGGAGTGCGCGGAACGGAGAAGAATCCAGGCGAGCTGCGCTCCTCACAAAACTGGATTGGCCCCTCAGGCTGCACCATTGCAACCGCATCGTTTGTCCCTCCAAACATTGAAGATTTGAGTAACACGCTCCAGGACCTCGAACGCTTTATCAATGAGCCTCAAGTCGAAATGGATCCGATTGTGCGGGCGGCGCTCGTCCATTACCAATTTGAAACTGCCCATCCATTCCTAGACGGAAACGGTCGCCTGGGCAGGCTTCTCATTACACTTATGCTCATCAATGATGGCGTTCTTCATTCTTGCTTGTTCTATCCATCGTTCCAGTTCAAGAAAAATCGAAGCGAGTACTACCGGCAACTCACATCCGTAAGGGAGAGAGGCACTTACGAGGAATGGATAGAGTTTTTCTGCAACAGTCTTCTCGAAAGTGCGAAGGACTCGGTAGGGTCTTTAAAAAACCTTGTTGACCTCCATAACCGTTCCACAGCAACCATTACCGAAAATCTCGGAAGGACTGCTGCAAACGGGCAAAGGCTGTTGGGCATTCTTGAAGAGCACCCCATCGTCGACACCGCATTCATCGCTGCCCAACTCGATATCGGCAGGAGTACCGCGAGCTCGCTCGTCAAATCATTTGAAGAATTGGGTATCCTCCGTCCGCTCGACGAGTCAAGACAGAGATACCGGCAGTACGGGTATGAAGAGTATCTTTCGATTCTCAGGGAAGACGCCGAGCCGATTAGATAGGCATCGCAACCCAGGCAAATTAAAGCGAGCGTGGATAATCTCCCACTTTGAGCCTGCACACAGGCCAAAAACGGGAGATTATCCACGCTCATTCCTGAGTAGTCATTTATGAACGTCCCCAATGACTACTCTAAGAACGTCCCCAATGCCCACCAATTCGGAGCAAAACAACGCCGCAAGTAGAGGACGGACAGCGAGCGACGTCCAGAGCGAACAAGTTGGCATGAAAAAGGCGAGGCATTGACCTTCTGGTCATGCCTCGCCTTTTGAATGACAAATTGTCGCTCTGGGCGGCGCGCAGCGTCGACCGGTTACGGCGTTTGGTAAAACGCCGTAACTACTCCTGAGCTCCGTACTTCTCGTAGTAGGCGTCGATGGCAGCCTTGAGTTCGTCATCAATGACGACCTTGCCGTCGATCTCGTGGTTGTAGAGGGTCTCGACGACCTCGGCCATGGAGACGATGCTCGCGACGGGGAAACCGTACTTGGCCTCGATCTCCTTCTGCGCGGTGGTCACACCGCCCTTGCCGACCTCCATGCGGTTGAGGGACACGATCAGGCCCTTGATCTCGACATCGGCAGCAGCCTTGACCTTGGGATAGGTCTCGTCGATGGACTTGCCGCTGGTGGTAACGTCCTCGACCATGACCACACGGTCGCCGTCCTTGGGCTCATAACCCAGCAGGTTGCCCTTATCGGCACCGTGGTCCTTGGCCTCCTTGCGGTCGCAGCAGTACTTGACCTCCTTGCCGTACAGCTCGTGGTAGGCAATTGCGGTCACGACGGCCAGCGGAATACCCTTGTAGGCCGGTCCAAACAGCACATCAAAGTCGTCGCCAAAGTTATCGTGGATGGCCTGGGCGTAATACTCGCCCAGCTTCTTGAGCTGATAGCCCGTCACGTAAGCGCCGGCGTTCATAAAGAACGGGGACTGACGGCCGCTCTTGAGCGTAAAGCTGCCGAACTTAAGGACGTCGGACTCGACCATAAACTTGATGAACTCTTGCTTGTAAGCCTCCATGCGGGCTCCTCTCGTAATCGCGTACGTGCCTTCCAGTTTAGCGCAGGCGAAGCGTAGATGCGGGCGCGCTTTGGGGCCACGGCATTCTGTAAAGGCTTTGTCAGGGGGAATGGTTTTCCGAACAATGGGGTTGACATGTCAAACTCCCTCATCAAGAATACGGGCGGATTAAAAAGGGGTACGAGATACCCAAAGCGCGCTGCGCTCAGCCTTTAGGAGGTGTGCCATGGAAGGCAGTCCTAGTCGAAAAACCTGTATGTCACCCTCGGCACGCCGCGAGGACTCCGCACACGCATAAACGCCACCGGCAGATCTCCAAAACCACCGCAAAGGCGCGCTGCACCCTTTGTGGGCTCAAGAGCTTGACGTGAGCGACATCTAGGTTTTTTGAAGCAAATACGACACGTACGCTAACTCCCCTCAACAAGGAGGACCCTATGCTGATGCTCAAAACCGTCACGGTACTCGAAGCCATCTCCAAGCGCCGCCGCACGGCGCGCCCTGCCGCTCATACCGGCCTGTCCAAGAACACCATATTCGCCGCCACCCATAGTGCCGAGGACGCCCTCGTACTGCTTGACGCCACGGCAAACGGCCTCACCGTCGAGCAGGCAACTGAGCGCCTGAACGCCGTCGGCCCCAACACCATCGAGGCAACGACCAAAACGCTCGCCCGCCGCATCGCCGACGCGTTCATCGATCCCTTCGCCGGCATCCTCGCCGCGCTCGCACTGGTCTCGCTCTACATCGACGTGCTCGCCGTGCCCGAACCGCAGCGCGACCCCTCCACGGTCATCGTCATCGGCACCATGCTGCTGGTATCGGGCGGCATGAAGTTTATCCAGGAAGCCCGCAGCGGCAATGCGGCAGAGGCCCTCAAGGACCTGGTCTCCAACACTTGCACCGCCCTGCGCGACGGCGGGCGCATCGAGATCCCCTTCGACGAGCTCGTCCCCGGCGATGTAATCCGCCTCTCTGCCGGCGATATGGTGCCAGCAGACGCCCGCATCATCACCGCGCGCGACCTGTTTGTGATCGAGTCCGCACTCACCGGCGAGAGCGAGGCCGTCGAGAAGACCACGGCCGTCACCGTCGTCGAGGGCGCCGACGGCTCCGCACTGCCACTCTCTGCCTGCAAGAACATCGTCTTTACCGGCACCTCCGTGCAAAACGGCGCCGCCATGGCGCTTGTCGTTGCCACCGGCTCGGACACCTACCTGGGCGGCATCGCCAAGATGCTCAACGGGCGCGGCGAAAAAAGCGCGTTTGACCGCGGCGTCTCGAGCGTCTCCATGCTGCTGGTGCGCCTGATGCTCGTTATGGCGCCGGCCGTCTTTGCCATCAACGCCGCCACCAAGGGCAACGTCATCGACGCGCTGCTGTTCGCCACGAGCGTGGCCGTGGGCATCACGCCGCAGATGCTTCCCGTCATCGTGACCACGAGCCTGTCGCAGGGCGCCAAGGACCTCGCCCGTCGCCAGGTTATCGTCAAGGAGCTGCCGGCGATTCAAAACCTCGGAGCGATGGACGTCCTGTGCTGCGACAAGACCGGCACCCTCACCGAAGACCGCATCGTGCTCGAGCGCTACCTCAACATCGATGGCAACGAGGACGCGCGCGTGCTGCGCCATGCGTTTTTGAATAGCTTCTTCCAGACCGGCCTCAAAAATCTTATCGACCTGGCCGTAATCGACCGTGCCGATGTGACACCCTCGACCGTCGCACCCGATTCCATGCTGGGCCAGAGTCTGCGCGACCGCTATACCAAGGTCGACGAGGTTCCCTTCGATTTCTCGCGCCGTCGCCTGAGCGTAGTTGTCGCCGACGCCCAAGGCAAAACCCAGATGGTTACCAAGGGCGCTGCCGAGGAAATGCTCGAGATCTGCTCCTTTGTCGAGATCGATGGCATCGCTCAGCCGCTCACCGACGAGAAGCTCGCCCAGATTCGCAAGCAGATCGCCGGACTTAACGCCGAGGGCCTACGCGTAATTGCCGTGGCGCAGAAGACCGATCCGCGCTGCGTGGGCGAGTTTGGCATCGCCGACGAGTGCGACATGGTGCTGATGGGCTTTTTGGCCTTCCTCGATCCGCCCAAAGCAAGTGCCGCGGGCGCCGTCGCCACCCTCGAGGCCAAGGGCGTGGCGGTCAAGGTCCTAACCGGCGACAACGACCGCGTCGCCGCCACCGTCTGCAAGCAGATTGGTATCGATGCGAGCAACGTCTTGCTCGGCTCCGAGATCGATACGCTCGATGACGCCGAACTTGCCGAGCGCGCCGAGAAAACCCACCTCTTCGCCAAGCTCTCGCCGCTGCAGAAGGCGCGCCTGGTACGTGTCATGCGCGAGATGCTCGGCCACACCGTGGGCTTTATGGGCGACGGCATCAACGACGCCGCCGCCATGCGTGCGAGCGATTGCGGCATCTCGGTCGATTCGGCCGTCGATATTGCCAAGGAATCCGCCGATATCATCTTGCTTCAGAAGGACCTGGGCGTGCTCGAGCGCGGCATCATCGAAGGCCGCCGCACTTACGGCAACCTGCTCAAGTACCTCAAGACCACGGTGAGCTCCAACTTTGGCAATGTGCTGTCCGTGACCGTCGCGAGCCTGTTCTTGCCGTTTTTGCCCATGAGCGCCCTGCAGCTGGTACTGCTGTCGCTGGTCTACGAGATCGTGTGCATCGCACTGCCGTGGGACACCGTCGATGACGCCTGGACTGCCCGCCCGCGTGCCTGGGACGCCGCGTCCATCAAGGGCTTTATGCTCGAGCTGGGCCCCGTAAGCTCGCTGTTTGACATCGTGACATTCGCCGCGCTCTTCTTTGTCGTGTGCCCCGCCGCCGTGGACGCAAGCTGGCCCGAGCTTGCCGCCGCGGGCGACGTCGCGGGTATGGCGACCTTTGCTGCGCTCTTCCAGAGCGGCTGGTTTGTCGAGTCCATGTGGTCGCAGACACTCGTGGTCCACATGTTGCGCTCCCCGCATCTGCCGAGCCCGCGCGACCACGCCGCGCCCGCATTGTGCGTTCTTACCGTGCTGGGCCTGGCGCTCGTCACCTGGCTGCCGGCAAGCCCCATCGCCGATGCGCTCGGCCTCATGCCGCTGCCCACGAGCTTTTTTGGGCTGCTCATTGGCATCGTTACCGCCTATATCGCGCTCACCCAGCTGGCAAAGCGCCGCTACATTGCCCGCCACGGCGAGCTGCTGTAGCAAGTAGACGGAAAACACCCTGCCAGCTGCCGTTGCCACTACCACAGCTGCCAACGCCGCTGCCGTTGCCTCTGCCGCCGCCGCAGTCTATCCCCTCAGCAGTTGCGGTGAAATAGTTCCTGTTTAAAGCCCCGTGACTTTAATTTAGGGACTATTCCACCGCAACTTATTGGGGGATTAGCTAGTCTTGAGGCGTCCAGGACCAGTAGAAGTTGATAAGGGCCACGCGCGAGGCGGTGCCGGTCTTTTTGTTGATTGAGGAAATGTGACGGTAGAGCGTGGAGCGCGAGAGGAAGAGCGTCGTGGCGATGTCCTGAACGCTCTGGTCCGAAACGACCAAGGCCTCAAGAATATCGCGCTCGCGCTCTGTAAGCCCAAAGGTGGCGACGAAGGCATCGAGGCGTTCATCGGACGTGAGCTCCGCTGCCTCCACGGGCTCGGGGTCGGAGCATGTGGGCGCAAGATCCCCACCAAGATCGTCGGTGGCAAGCGGCAGGCCATCCTGCATCACGGCATCATCGGCTCGTTGCCCCAACTGCCCCAGCAGCGTAATCACAATGCCCACAAACATCACGAGCGCTGCACCGACCGCAGCCAGCACATTTTGACTCGAGATAATCGCCACTGCCGGCGCCATCACGAACATCGAGCACACGTTGTTGACGACGCGACCCATGCACGGCCAAAAATATGACCAGCGCGCATAGAGCGAGACGGCGGCATATTATGTGGTAAAGAACACCACGAAAAAGCCCGAGCCCAGATAAAAGATGATCGTGGCAGCAAGCTCGTTGCCGCCATTGCCATCGACGACGAGCACAAAGAACGAAAGCGTGGACAGTATGGCGGCACACGTCATGCCGATATTCATATACGAGCGGCCGTGCAGGTCAAATAGTGCGCCAGCGACCAACGAGCTCACGACAAGCAGCAGGCGCGGCCAATCGCCCAAATCGACGGCTCCGACAGCATGCAGGGTCGTGAAGCCCGCGTTGAGAGCGGCGAATACGCTGGAAAGATACGCCGTCGCCACGGTCAGGCGAACTACGGCGCGACGGAATGCCGCCTTTGCCTCGGGATCGTCATACCACTTGGCGCCATATTCCAAAGCATCTACCGAAAGCCCGGCAGCACTGGGTTCAAAGTTGGGATCGGTCTCGTCGCGCAGCTTGGCGCGTCGGGCACCGTGGAGCAACGCCACCTGCGCGATCGCACAGACGACCAGAACAGCCTGCTGAGGAATGCCGACAGGCATCACCATGTGGTTGAGAACCTGCACCAGAACGCCCATGGCGTAAGAAAGTGCGGCGGCGCGCGCCAAGCAGGGCGTTCGCGCAAAGCGCCTCGCAAAATTTGCATGAGCAGTCGATCCGCAGTAGCCCAGCGCGCAGCACGCCACCAAACCGCCGGCAATTACCACCTCAACCTGAACCGCCATAATCAACAGCAGCAATGCCGCCACCAGCAAAACGCCCGTGACGTCACTCGTTGCGTCGATAGCATGGGGACGGCGATAGTACAGAATGGGACGCACAAAAAAGCCAATCACGCTCGCGCCGATGACAAGGCTCTCATAAATAACGACCTCGTTCGGAGACACGAACTCGGCCATGCGCACATCAAAAAGATACTCGCACGCCAAAAACGTGAAGAAGAACAGCGCCAGGCATATAATCTCCCGAATGCCCCGACGCAAATATGCGGTTGTGTCTCCCATGCCCCTCATGGTTAACCCCCAGCCACTCAATTGTCTGGAAATCTATTTTAATAAAGAACCAGTCTCAATATCGAAGCCGAGCTCGAAATGCTGCAAATTTGACCCCAGCCGTCCACATCACGCCGCGATTTTGAGCCGCATGGACCAGAAGGGACGCGCGCGACCTCTAGCTCGGCCAGGAGTGTCTCCAACTACCACTCATTTAAGTACGTCCCCAATGAGTGACCGAAGAGTGTCCCCCCGCGACTAGTCGTTTGAGAACGTCCCCAACGACTAGTCAAAAAATGGGCCATGTGTCCCAGTTGTGGAGACTCCTTGAGCCGTCTGGGTATCGCGAAGGATCGCGCACTCCCCCATCATCAAAAGTGACACACGCTACCAGTTGATGGGAGGCAGCCATGGGCTTCTTTGACAAGATGTTCGAGAAGAAAGAGTGCGCGATTTGCGGTACCGAGCTGGGACTTCTAGGTAAGACAAAAATCAATGAAGGCTACCTGTGCAAAGAGTGCGCCGGCAAGCTCTCCCCCTACTTTCACGGCTATCGCTCCAGCACCGCGGACGATATCCGTGAGCAACTCGCCTACCGCGAGGCCAACGCCGAGCGCCTGTCTTCGTTCAACCCCACGCGCACGCTTTCTGCCGGGCGCACCAATATTATGCTCGATGAGGACGCGGGCCTGCTGATCATCACTTCGCAGAGCCGCTGGCGCGACGCCAATCCCGACATCATCGAGTTCTCGCAGGTACTCGGCTGCGATATGGATATCGACGAGCAGCGCACCGAGATCTATCGCGAGACCAAGGACGGCGAGCGCGAGAGCTACAACCCGCCGCGCTACGACCTGGATTACGACTTTAATCTGACCATCCACGTCAACACGCCGTACTTTACCGAGATCAACCTGCGCGTGAACGACTCCACCATCGATCAGCGCGGCTCCATCGAATATCGCGAGGCCAAGCGCCAGGCAACCGAAGTCCGCGATGCGCTGGTGCAGCTGCGCCAGGAGACGCGCGACAGCGTCGTGGCCGCCAAGGCCCCCAAGACCGCGGTGACCTGCCCCTTCTGCGGAGCCACCACCATTCCCGATGCCAGTGGGCGCTGCGAATACTGCGGCGGCGCCATCGGCGCATAGCCTCCGGCAGCGAAAGGACCGATCATGGCCTTCGAGAGCGTCAACTATCAATGCCCCGCGTGTGGCGGCCCCCTTCACTTTGCCAGTGCCGAGCAAAAGCTCGTCTGCGACTACTGCGATTCTCGTTTTGAAGTCGAAGAAGTCGAGGCCCTCTATCGCGAGCGCCAGGACAAGGCAGATGCCAAAGCCGATGCGGCAGCCGCAACGCCCAAGCCTGCTGTCGACGATGCCGTGCAGGAGCTCGCCCAAAACGCCGGCTACATCTGCTCGTCGTGCGGCGCCGAGCTCGTGTCCGACGGCACCGTCGCCGTCACCACCTGCCCGTACTGCGGCAACTCCGCCGTGGCGCCCGGCCAGCTCTCTGGCGACTTCTCGCCCGACCTGGTGATTCCGTTTAAGCTCGGGCGCGATGACGTCACGGGCGCACTCAAGGAACACTACAAGGGCAAGATCTTGCTGCCCAAGAGCTTTGTCACCGGCAACCATATCGACGAGGTCCAAGGTGTCTACGTGCCGTTTTGGCTCTACGGCGCCCGCGTTGACGGCGAAGTGTACTTTGACGCGACCAACGAGACCGTGACCGAGGAATCCGACCGCACCGTCACGACCACCGACCACTACGATGCCTATCGCAAGGGCAATATCTCGTTTAAGCGCGTGCCCGTCGACGGATCATCCAAGATGCCCGACGGCCATATGGACGCCATCGAGCCGTTTGACTACGACGCACTGCGTCCGTTCTCGGTCGCATATATGCCCGGCTACATCGCCAACCGTTACGACGAGGACTGCGAGACTTGCAAGGCGCGCGCCGAGCGCCGCATGGAAGAAAGCACGATCTCGGCCCTGCGCGAGACCGTCGTCGACGAATACGATGATGCCACGGTCGAAAGCAAGCAGCTCGACTACGCCTGGGAAGACAGCGACTACGCCCTGTTCCCCGTCTGGATGCTCTCCACCTCGTGGAACGGCAAGAGCTACCTGTTTGCCATGAACGGCCAGACCGGCCGCTTGGTCGGCGAGCTCCCCTGCTCCAAGCCCAAGCTCGCCATCGCCTCGGTGCTGTTCTTCGTGATCGGATTTATCCTCTCCCAGATTCTCTTTATGGGGGAATACGCCTTCGATCCGGATTACCTCACCTTTGATATCGAGGGCATCCTCATCAACGTCATCGCGCCGCTGATCATCGTGATTATCGGAGACGTGTTACTGGTAGGCCAGCTCAAGACGGCCAACGAAGCAACCCATGCCGATGAGTATTGTGGCGAGCTCGACCTGACCGAGAAGCACGACACCTTCAGCCACACCGAGACCACCGTTGTCATGAAAGACGACAAGGACGACTAAGCAATCCAACCAATACCACCCGGCCTTTGACGAGAAAGGAAGATCACCATGGGACTCTTGAAAGCTGGATTGGGAGCTGCCGGCGGCGTCATGGCCGACCAGTGGAAGGAATTTATCTACTGCGAATCGATGCCTGCTGACGTCTTGGCCTGCAAGGGCAGCAAGCGCACCGGTGGCCGCAGCTCCAACACGCGCGGCGAGGACAACGTCATCTCCAACGGCTCGGTCATCGCCGTCAACGACGGCCAGGGCATGCTCGTGGTGCAAAACGGCAAGATCATCGAAGTCGCGCTGGAGCCCGGTGAGTTCGTCTTCGATACCGGCAGCGAGCCGAGCGTCTTTAGCGGTAACCTGGGCGACTCCATCAAGGAGACCTTCGCCAATATCGGCAGCCGTTTTACCTTTGGCGGCGACGCGGGCAAGGACCAGCGCGTCTACTTTATCAACACCAAGGAGATCATCGGCAACAAGTACGGCACCGCCTCACCCGTGCCCTTCCGCGTGGTCGACAACAACATTGGTCTGGACGTCGACATCTCCGTGCGCTGCAACGGCGAGTATTCGTACCGCATCACCAACCCGCTGCTGTTCTACACCAACGTATGCGGCAACGTGACCGATAGCTACACGCGCGACAAGATCGACAGTCAGCTTAAGTCCGAGCTGCTCACCGCCCTGCAGCCCGCCTTTGCCAAGATCTCGGAGATGGGCATCCGCTACAGCGCCATCCCCGGCCACACCACCGAGCTCGCCCGCGCGCTCAACGAGGTCCTCTCTGCCGACTGGCGCGACCTGCGCGGCGTCGAGATCGTGAGTTTTGGCGTCAACTCCATCGCCGCCTCGCAAGAAGACGAGCAGATGATCAAGGACCTACAGAAGGCCGCAGTCATGCGCGATCCCACCATGGCGGCCGCCAACATCGCCAGCGCCCAGAGCGACGCGATGCGCGCGGCAGCGGCCAACCCCAACGGCGCGATGGCAGGCTTTATGGGCATGGGCATGGCAGGTGGCATGGGCGGCATGAACGCTAGCCAGCTGTTCGCCGCCGGTCAGGCACAGCAGCAGGCCGCCCCGCAGCCGGCTCCGGCTCCCGCCCCCGCACCGGCACCCGCTGCCGCACCTGCGGCCGGCGCATGGACCTGCAGCTGCGGCGCCACCAACACCGGCAAGTTCTGCTCCGAGTGCGGCAGTCCCGCACCCGCCCCGGCACCGGCCAAGTGGTTCTGCCCCAACTGCGGTAGCGAAAACGGTGGCAAGTTCTGCAGCAACTGCGGAACGCCCAGGCCCTAGCGCCCCTAACTGGTAATGAGCGGGGGATCCGCCGCCCCCGCATTTGCTTCTATGGGTTTCGTTCGATGAAGGAGGACACCATGAAGACAACGTTCAAAAAGTCCGTACTCGCATTTCTGACATGCGTCCTGGCGCTCGCCTTTGCCCTGACGGGCTGCAGCGGCGGCGGCAAAGACCCCAAGGCCAACTTCGTCGGCAGCTGGCAGTACTCGGGTGGAACCTTGGACGGCGAAGAGCTCACCGATGAGTACATGGATATGCTCAAGGAGTGGGGCCTCAACTGTATCCTGATCCTCGACGAAGACGGCACGGGCGTCCTCGACATGTTCCTTGAGGTCGCCGACCTGAAATGGGAGGCCAAGGACGCCACCACCGTAACGATTACCGCCGAAGATGAGTCGCACGACCTGAAGCTCAAGGACGACAAGCTCGTCCTCGAGGTGGAAGGCGACAAGCTTATCTTTACGAAGTCCGACAAGGATCTGTCCGGTACGGTGAAGAAGGATCGCGAGAACGCCGAGAAGGAAGAAGAGATCGATGAGGCCGTCGAAGACGAAGATGTCCAGAGCGTCGAAATCTCCCCCGCCGTCACCGTCGCCGATGACGATCTGTGCACCATCACCATCACCGAGAAGTTCAAGGACGACTGGGGCGACATCGGCTTTGTCGTCAACATCACCAACAAGAGCGACAAGGACCTGACCTTCTACGCTCCTTCCGGCAAGACCAACGTCAACGGCACCATGAAGGAACCCTGGTTCTCGGCTCACCTGATGCCCGGCACCAACGCCACCGAGGAATTCACGTTCTCGAGCGGCGAGCTTGACAGCCTTGACGACCTCGTCAATACGACCATCGGCATCGACGCCTACCTGACCGATTCCTATGAGGACGTCGCCTCCTACACCGCGACCATCGCGTAGCGGCACGTAACATCAGCCGCGGATTGGCGGACACATCCGCGCACTTGCCAGGCGGGGCCGCAGGAGTTGATCCTGCGGCCCCGCCGCTTTATGCCGATGCGTAACGAGCGCTAGCGCTCCATGTTGGGAACGATGCTGCCCTCCGTTACTGCGCGCACGGCCAAGCGCATGATGTTGTCGTAGCCGGTCTTATTGAGAATCTCCGAGATGCGGCGCTTGATGGTGCCCTCACTCATAAACAGCTCGGCCGCGATCTCGCGGCGGCTTTTACCCTCGCAGGCAAGGCGCAAGATCGACAGCTCGACATCGTCGAGGGCCGCCGTGCCCGAGAAGATGCTCTCGGGCGGCTTGGGAAACGTGCAGTAACCCGCCAACGTGGAGCGCATCACGGCGAAAAGCTCGTCGATACCGACGTTCTTGTACACAAAGCTGTCGACGCCCGCCTCGCGCGCCTGATCGACAAAGGTGATCTCGGGCATGCCGGTCATGATAATGACGCGGCACTCGGGCAGTTGTTCTTTGATGCGCGCCGCCGCCACGATGCCGTTGGAATCATGCTCGGTGCATACGTCCATCAGTATCATGTCCGGGCGCTCCTTGAGCGCGACACCCAAGGCCTCGGAAGCATCGGCAATGGCGGAAACAACGGTCATATCGGGCTGGTCGCCAACGGAACGCGCCAGGCTCTCGCGCAGGATGGCCTGGTCTTCGACTATAAGGACGCGGATCATGAGCTTCTCCTTTGAGCTGTGGCGCTGGCGTTGAGCGGGATGGACACCGCAAGCGTAAAGGGCGGGGCGGCATGGATTTCCAGGCAGCCGCCCAGATCTTGCGCGACATGCCTCATGCCTGGGATACCCGTTCCCTCGCGATACGATACGGGTGCAGGCGCGCCGTCGTTAGAAACGGTCATCCGCGCAACAGCGCTGTCTTCCGACGTCTCCCGCCACAGGCGCACATGGACCCGATGCGCCTGCGCATGCTTGGTGGCATTGGTCGAGGCCTCGCGAATAATCTGCAAAAATGCGGCGGCGACACGCGCGTCCTCAGGCAGCGCACCCTCGACATCGATCTGCACACTCACCAAGCCAAAAGCATGGACGATATCACCCAGCTGCCCTGCAGGCTCGCTGGCACCGCCACTGCGCAAATCGGCGGCAATTGAGCGCAGCAACGGGTCAATCTGCTCGAGCGACTCGTCGTCCAGGCGCCCCTCCTCCAAATAGCGATGGAGAATGGACAGGCGCTGCCCGATCACATCGTGAACGCGGGCGCGCATACGTAGGTAGGCCGCATTGTCGGCAACCTTTTTAACTTCTTCGATCTGGGACTGGAGCTCTTGGCCCGCAAGCTCAAGTAGGTGGTTTGCTTGCGCCAAGCGGTCGTAGGCGTGTGCGTATTCCGTCACGTCCAGTCCGATAATGCGCTCAAAGAGACGGCCCGAAACCATAACCTCGTCGTGCACAAATAGGCGAATCTCGGCGGGAGAAATCTCGATCACCGCGCGAGCATCACCAAAACGATCCAAGTTAATCCGCACACGGTTCCTACTGCTTTCGGGCATTTGCATGCTGAGTTTGCGCAGGTCGTTCCATGTGCCGCTCATGTCACCTAGATCGGTGGGCATATGAAGTTCCACTAGGTTTTTGCGCATGCAGCGGTTCATGAGCAGCGGACGGCCCCTCGGGTCCAGATACAGGATGCCCACGGGAATCACGTTGATGGTCTCGATCGTCGAGAACGCGGTGATATCCTCCTGGCGGTTACGGACGTCCATCAAGAGCGCCGCGATGGAACGAAACAGGAAAAACGCTCCCTCTGCGATAAGGACAACGGTCCACGCCGAGCCCATGGCAAAAACCACCGGCGGCGTCACGGCGACAACGAGCAACAGTTCGGCCAGCATGACGAGGCGACGATAGTGCACCATAAGCACCACGCCGTAGGCAAAGATCACGGCATTGAGCCACAGCGCTCCGCCCATTGCCCTGGCGCAAACGTCAAGCGGCGCCACCAGATACGAGCCAGACGACGCGAATAAGATGAGCGCCGAAATCATCAGGTGAAGCACAAGGCTCGCCTCGTAGGCGCAAATCACCTTACGGTTATAGGACGAACGGCGCGATGCGATGAGCGGGACGTGGATCGTCTGCAGACACGCAGCCAGGGCAAAGACAACATCGAGCGCAACGATTTGGGGAAGGATGAGCGAAATCTGCATCGTCACTCACCCGCCCTCGGCATCAAGACGATCATGCGCAGCTGGCCGGGCTCGCCCTCAAGGCGGTATGCCACGTTGCGCCCTTGCAGAGCGCTTTCGAGCTCTTGCGCAGCGGGCGTCTGCGAAAGATCTGCATCATCGTTGGAAAAAAGCGTGGCGCGCAGCTCGACACTGCATCGGTCATGGTCGCCCAAGTGATACATAAGCGCCGGATGGTCGGTGGTGTAGGCAAAAAACGCAAAGTCATACACGCAGTCGTACAGGGCGCTTACCGTACTGGCGTGCAACGGGAGCCGTATGGCGATAATCGAGGCGCAATCGATATCGATGGTGCGCAGGTCGCTTGCGAGCTCGTTGGCGATGAGCTGAATGCGGTCGCGATCAAAACCGCTCTCCCCGTGCTGCGCCAACGTGAGCGATCCCTTGCGCTTGCAATAGGCGACAAGCATCTTGGCGCGCTGCAACATACGGTAACGCTCGTGTGAAGACGTTTCGTCGGTCAACGGCGGCAGCGAGCTCAGCAGGTCGTACATCCCTTTGAGCGCGCGGGCAAGCGCCTGGTCCACGTCTTGGACCAGCAAGGTCTCGGCCTCTTGATCTGCCAGGTGCGTCTTAAGGTCGTGGTCGGCGGCGAGCAGCTCGTTTTGACGCTGCAGCTCCATGCGACGATGTGCCAGTTCACGGTTAAGCTCGTTGAGCTCCGACACGTCTTGGGCAAGCAGGGCCGATCCGCCCAGCAGTGGAAAGGCACGGTACATCACATCGGGATCGGACGCCACGGCAAAGGCATGGGCGCGGCCGTGCTCCTGGGTCCGCAACTCCTCGCGCACGCCTACCGGCACTGGCTTTGACACCGGCGTGGCATAGACCTCCTGCAGGTCGCGCGTTAGAACTTTGAGGTCAAGCGGCAAGGTGTCGAAGATGCCGGCGATGTCGTGATACGACGGAATGACACCGCAATCGAGACAGATTTCCATCGCCACCACGCACAAGACGCAATAGATGAGCGAGAAGTTGAGCCTCCATGCCCAGGGCACGCGCAACGCATAGGAGATGGCAAAGAATGCGCCGCCCAGCAGTACGAGCGCCGCCGTACCCGAGAAACGCTGGATGCGAAAGGACGAGGACCGACCAACCAGGATAAAAAAGGCCACGAAGTTAAAGGCCGTCCACACTAAGACGGCGAAATAACCCCAGCCGTACGTGTAATCGTTGCTCCAGGTGTCGCTTGTACGGTCAAAGCGGAAGACCTGCTGGTGAAAATCGTTGGTGAGCACAAATCCGATAAGCAGGATGGCCACAATCCACAGTGCAGCGCAGTAGCGGCGACCCAGGCGGTGTTGCTCCAGGCCCGCAAGGCGCAGACCACACAACTGGTAGAGCAGCGGAATGAGCGTCATGGGCACGTAGTACAGGTACCACAGCACGGTGGCATAGAACGGCGTGAACGACTTGTACTTGAGAATGACTTCGATCATCCACAGGGCGCAGATGGTGGCGATGGCAACAAGGCGGCGGCGCAACACATAGTCCAAACAGCGCAGATAGACCGATACGCCCCAGATCGAAAATGCAATTGCGGCAACAAGCAACGGCAGAGAGCTCGAATGGACGAGCGCATCCACGACCTCTTCGGACACCTCGCTATAGGCGGGCACGGCGTTAGAAAGTTTGGGGTCGAAGGCGAACAGCGCCGGCAAGACTGCCAAAAGCATGAGGAACAGCGCGGTGATGGCGCCGGCGATAGCAAAGACGCGGTGGCGGTACACCTGATGTGTTATGCCAACAAGGAATCTCGGCATGGCGAAGAGCCTGCCGCCCCTGGGATCCGCAGCCGGTGCGGTCCGGGCGGCCGCGTGGCCGATATGTCGCTCGCGGGTACCCATAGTGCTTTTAGTGTACCGACAGATGGGTCGAAAAAGCGGGCCGCATGTCCCAAAATCCGCAGACGGCAAGGCGCCCGGCAGCCTCCCCCGTCTGGCACTTCCCGATATCCGCCCGCCCCAAACCACCGCAAAGGAGACAGGCACCTTTGTGGTGGTTTGGGGCGATGCGCTAGTCCACGGTGATGTCGAGATTTTTGCCGATGAGGCCTACGTAGCCGCCTTCGGCTGCCTTGGGGCTGTCGGCATGGCAGAGGACCCACTTGTCGGTCTTCCAGTAGCAGTAGCTGTCGCCGGCCGCAGGCATGTCGGCCGCGACCTCGGGGCGCGGGCCGTTGGTGCCGGCGGGCAGCGCCACCATCACCTGGAAGCCACCGTCGTCGACCATGCACGGCGTGTAGTGGAGCGTGGTGTTGAAGACTTCGACGACCGTACCCGCCGGCACGCGAAACGCCTTGACGCACGCGGTGTCGAGCTTGCCGTCCTCGATCTCCCAGCGATGCGCCACGAGCAGGATAAAGTCGCGAGCGCCCAGGTTGAATTCGCTCGCGCGGTGATACTCCAGGCAGTTGAGACGCGTATTGTGGCCGTTGCACCAGCCGAGCTGGAAGGGACGGCCACCAAACATGAGAAAGCCAAGCTTGTCGGCATCCTTGACGTCCTCGAGCTCCGGCGCACTTGCAACGTACTTGCTGCCCTCGGGAATGGGCGTGGCAGAGAGCGCCTCGAGCACGGGCGACGTAAGCTCGGACGGAACGTTATCCCAAACGTTGCCATAGGACTTGAACTCGGGATCGTTGACAGAGTAGATATGCATGTTCGCTCCTGTTCGTTTATGTGACAGTATGAACATTCTAGAACAAACATAAGCGATTTTAAACACTCGTCCCGACCACTCAGCAAAAAGGCACCCCCGCATAAGCGAAGACGCCCAATGCGCGCGTTTTGGGCGATAAAGCTCTTACGCCTGCTGATAGTGCAGATGCTTCTCGTCGATATCGGCCAGGTCGCGGTCGAGGTAGCGGCGCGCAAGCCAGTTGGCCATGGGGAGGTTCTGGTCCAGGTAGTTACCGCATTCCCCGGGAGCGGCACCGGGGACATCGCCCTCGAAGCCGGCGACAAACTCAAACAGCTCGCGGACGAGCGGCAAGACCTTCTCGCTCGTCAGCTCGCCAAAGACAACCAGGTAAAAGCCCGTGCGGCAGCCCATGGGGCCAAAGTAGACAATGCGGCTCGACCACTCGGCATGATTGCGAAGGAACGTCGCGCCCAGGTGCTCGATGGTGTGGCACTCGGCCGTGTTCATGACCGGCTCCTTGTTGGGCGTGGTCAGGCGCAGGTCAAACGTGGTAACGGCGGCACCGGTCGCCGGATCGCGGTCGATGCGGCTCACATACACGCCGGGCTCAAGCAGCAGATGATCAACGGAAAAGCTGGCGATGCGCTCCATGGCAGATCCTCTCGATAGTCAAATTGGGACGGGGCTCTTTTAGCTGGTTCGATTGGTCGCACCAATCATACCAGTAAAAAAGCCCCGTCCCAAAAAGACAACTTAGCCAAGGACACGGGCCATACGCGTCTTGAACTCGGACAGGAAGCGCGGAGCATCCACGGTCAGTGCCACAAGCGCGCTCTTGTCCGGATCGGACAGGCGACGCTCATCGCAGATGGTGCGACCGCGGTACTCGCCCAGCAGATCAACACGCAGGTTGCAGCCGAGCGCACCTACGAGCGTGGGGTCGATCGCCACGGCAACGGCCAGCGGATCGTGCAGCGCGCAACCACCCAGGTAGGGTGCGTTCATCTCGTACGAGCCAATGTAGTGCTCGACCATGCTCGCAAATGCGCAGCCCGCCATGGTGCCCGAGCCCGTCCAGCCGGCAATGTCGCGGCGTGTGAGCACCACGCGATGCGTCACGTCCAGACCCACCATGGTGAGCTTACGGCCCGAGCGCAGCACCGCGTCGGCTGCCTCGGGGTCGCTCGCCATATTGGCCTCGGCGCCCGCGCTCACGTTGCCGGGCACGGTAAGGGCGCCGCCCATCACGACCACGCGGCCGATGGACATCATCGCCGCCGCATCGCGCTCCAGGGCGAGCGCCAGGTTGGAGAGCGGGCCAGTCGCTACGTAGACCAGATCGGGACCATAGGTGCGCGCGGCATCGATCAGATAATCGACCGCAGCGTTGCCGTCGGCCGAGGTCGCCCCCACCGGCTCGTAGGGCGACGCGGGCACGCTCGCGCCGCCGATGCCGTTCTTGCCGTGAATGAGCGCGGTGGACGCCGGCGGCGTATAGGGCTCAGTCGCTTGCAGAGGACGGTCGGCACCCAGGTACACCGGAACCTCGGGGCGACCCAGCAGATCGAGCACCGCCAGGCAATTGTGCGCCGATTGCTCGACGCGCACGTTACCAAAGCACGTGGTGATGCCCACGAGCTCCACCTCGGGGCTCGCGATGGCATAGGCCAGCGCCATCGCATCGTCAACACCCATATCCAGATCAAGGATCAGCTTCTTGATTGCCATTGTTCTACTCCGCTTCTCCGTCTTTATCGTTTAACCAAACCAATGTTCAACTTCGGCGCGCGTGGGAATCGATTGCTGAGCGCCCAGGCGCGACACCGTCACTGCCGAGGCGCGAGCACCCGCGGCCATGCACTCAAAGAGCGGCAAGCCCTCTAGGCGAGCCGCCGCCAACGCGCCGATAAACGTATCGCCGGCGGCCGTGGTATCGACTACCGTACTCGAAAGTGCCGGCATGCGCAGCAGCTCACCGCCATCGCCGAGCGTAACCGAGCCGGCACCGCCCAACGTGATGACCGCAGCGCCGGCGCCCTTGTCGAGCAGCGCATTGAGCGCGGCGACGCAACTCGCATCATCCGTGGGCAGAATGCCCGTCAGAACCTGGCACTCGGTCTCGTTGGGACAGACCAGGTCGACCGCAGGCCAGACCTCCGCAGGCAGCTCGCAGGCAGGCGCCGGATTAAAGACCGTATAGAACCCCAGCCCATGAGCGCAAACAAGCGCCTCGGCCGTCGCTGCAAGGTCACATTCACCCTGGGCGATAAAGACGCTTCCGGCAGCCGGGGCAATCTCGCTGGCGTCGCCGTCGAGCTCATGGGCCACCAGACGCCTCAGCGCGCAGGCAACGTCCGCGCCCGCAAGCGCATGGTTGGCGCCCGGTGACAGTATGATGCGGTTGTCGCCCTCGCAGCGAATGATGGTCGCGGTACCGGTCTCCACGTCATCGCGAAGCGCCACGAACTCAACGCCCACGCCAGCATCCTGGAGCCCTGCCACAAGCGCATCGCCAAAGGTATCGCGCCCAACAGCGCCGATCATGCACGTGCGCGCACCCATGCGCGCAGCGGCGACGGCCTGGTTGGCACCCTTACCGCCGGCGTTGGTGATAAAGCCGCTACCGCCGACGGTCTCGCCCGCGCGCGGCATGCGCTCGCACGCCACCGAAAGGTCCATGTTCATGCTGCCGAACACCGCAACGATGCCGCGATCTGCCATGGAAACCTCCTCATCTGCGGGCCTTATACCCACCGCCAGTCGTCGATCGTGCACTCTCGCACCCCCTATAACTTTAGTTCACTTTGATGTGGACGCGCGCTTGAGCTTGCGCCAGCAGCAAGCATTCACAGGAGCAGGCAGCTACAATGAAGGCGTGCTGATTATTCTCGTCATTGGATGATGTTTTATGGAACAATTCTCGCAATCGGGCTCGCGCGGTCGACGCCGCACGGGCAACGAGCCGGCGCCGCACGAACGCGTGAAGAGCGAACGCCGTGCCAACGAGCCGCGACGCACCGCGAGCCCCCATCGCACTTCTGCCAACAACGCGGGCCGCGCCAACACTCCCGCCGCGGAGCAGACGCCTGCTCGCCCCAAGTCCCGCTACATCCCTGCCCTTGACGGCCTGCGCACGCTTGCCGTCGTCGCGGTGGTGCTCTATCACCTCAACCTCACGTGGGCGCAGGGCGGTCTGCTCGGTGTCACGATTTTCTTTGTGCTTTCGGGCTATCTGATCACGCGCCTGCTGCTCAACGAAGTCGCTAAGACCGGACGCATCGACCTCAAGAGCTTCTGGATTCGCCGCATCCGTCGCCTGGTCCCCGCCGTGGTGACCGTCGTGGTGGTGACCTGCGCGCTGTGCACCATCTTTAACCACGTGATGCTCACCAAGATGCGCCCCGACATCCTGCCGTCGCTGCTGTTCTTCAACAACTGGTGGCAGATTGCCCAAAACGTCTCGTACTTCAATGCTCTGGGCGACCCCTCGCCACTCACGCACTTTTGGTCGCTTGCCATCGAGGAACAGTTCTACCTGATTTGGCCGCCACTGCTGTTTGCCATGGTATCCATGCATGTGAGCAAGCCCAACACGCGCCGCGTGGTTCTGGGCCTAGCTGCTGTCTCCGCCATCGCCATGATGGTGCTCTATAACCCTGCCGCCGACCCCAGCCGCGTGTACTACGGCACCGACACCCGTGTGTTCTCGCTGCTGCTGGGTGCCTGGATGGCCTTTATCCCCGATCGCGACCTGGCGCCGGTGCGTCTCGCTCGTCGTTTGGGGCTCAATCGCCTAGCTGGCGCCGCCAAGCACGGCAAGAACGCCGAGGGCAAGCCTGGCGAGAAGGCCGACGAAGCAGCCGAGACCGCCCCGGCACAGCCGAGCGCCCTCGTGCGCTTTTGGTCCTCGCCCGCATCCATCGATGTGTTGGGCCTCGTGGGTCTGGTTGGCCTTGCCGCCATGGTCGCGCTCACCAACGGCTACACCGCGTTCCAGTATCGCGGAGGCACGCTGCTGTGCTCGATCCTCACGCTCATGGTCATCGCGGCCTGCGTGCAGCCCCAGGGAATGGTTGCCCGCGCGCTGTCCGCCGAGCCGCTCGTGTGGGTTGGCAAGCGCTCGTACAGCATCTACCTGTGGCACTATCCGCTGCTGTTGCTCATGAACCCGGTCGCCAACATCAACGATACGCCGTGGTGGCAGTACATTTTGCAGGTGTTGTTGGTGGTCGCCGTGGCAGAGTGCTGCTATCGCTTTATCGAGACTCCGTTTAGGAAGGGCGCCTTTGAGCGCACCGTGTCCGAGTTCCGCGACGGCACCACCACGCCCGCTAACTGGGTACGCGCGCGCGTCCCTGTCTGCGCAGCCTGCGCTGTCGTGTTGGTCGTTGCACTGGGCGGCCTGATCTTTGTGCCCGAGACGTCTGCGCTGAGCGGCGAGGGCGCCGAAGTTCTGAACAAGGAAGCCAAGAACACCGCGCCCACCGACCAGCAGGCGGCCGACGACACCGACAAGGACAACGACGGCTTCCCCGATGGCTCCTACGATCTGCTTATGATCGGCGACTCCGTGTCGCTGCGTGCCGTAGACACCTTTGACGGCGTGTTCCCGCACAGCCATATCGATGCCGAAAAGGGCCGCCAGTTTGATGCGGGGCGCGCGACATTTGAGGGCTATATCCAGCAGAACCTTGCCGGCAAGATCGTGGTCTTTGCGCTGGGCACCAACGGCTTGGTAACCGACGACCAAATCGACGCCATCATGGCCGATGCAGGAGATAAGCGTATTGTGGTGTTTGTGAACACGCGCAGCCCGCAGCCGTGGGTTGGCTCTACCAACCAGGCCATCGCCAACGCCGCTACGCGCTACAAGAACTTGCGCGTTATCGACTGGTACGGATACAGTGCCAACCGCAACGACCTGTTCGATGGCGATGGCACGCATCTATCGACCACTGGCGTGACTGAGTACCTCAACTTGATCCACGATGCCGTCAAGAAGGACCTGCCCGTGCATCCCGAGGATCACGTCAACGATCCGCAGCCGGCAGCCGTCAAGTCTGCCACCGACGCACTCGTCAATGCGCTCGCTCTCAAGCCGCACAAGCTGGGCACCGACAAGTAACCTGCAGCGCAAACTTCCCACATCCGGAGGGGGTGTCTGCCACGGCAGACACCCCCTCCGGCAGTTAGGGACACTCCTGGCGCAGCCAATGAAGACCTCTACGGATGGATTCCAGGCCGCTCCGTCGCTCCAGACATCGTTTCCGCGCCTCGTGCCTGCCCCAAACAATCAAAACAAGCCCTTTTCGCCGCACCCTCAAAGGTCTGTGGGCAAAAAAGGGCAAATATGAGTACTGTTACCATTTTAGTAGCAGGCAAAACCACCCAAAATGACGTCCGAGCGACCCCTACAACCCCCTAAAGCAGCCAACCTGACTGGTTTAAGGCGTATTGGAGCCAATTTTAATGAACATACTAAAGGCTATGTTCATTATCTTTTAGGATGTAAATGCTATTCACTTAGCAACAGTACTCATATTTGGCATTTTTTGTCCATTGCTATATAACTAACACCCTATAGCAGACAAAAAACAGGCCGCAGCCCATCGCTGCGGCCTGTTCGGAAGCAAAAGTGGGCGTTAAGCGCTGTAGCCCATCGCCTGCAGAACAAACATGACGACCGTGAGCACCGTAATCACACCGATAGTCGCCCAAGTGAGCACATTCCACACGCGGCCGTTGCGGTTGGCACCCATAATGTGACGGTCAGCGGCAATAACCACCTGGAACACCAGAACCACGGGCAGTAGCACGCCATTGATGACCTGCGAGGTCATCATAATCTGGAACAGATCGACGCCGGGCATAAGCACCAGCACGGCAGAGATACCGATGATGGCCGTAATGATGCCGCGATAGACCGGAGCCTCGTCCCAGCTGCGGTCGGCACCGCGCTCCCAGCCAAATGCCTCGCAGATAGCGCTCGACGTAACGCCCGGCAGCACACAGGCAGCCAAGAAGCTCGCCGCGACCAGGCCCGAGGCAAACAGTACCGTGGACCACTGACCCGCAATAGGCTCCAACGCGCGGGCGGCATCGGCAGCATCGCTAATCTGAATACCCGCCGGGAACAACACCGTACCGGTCGTGATGATAATAAAGCCGGCAATGACATCGGCGGCAAGCGAGCCGCTCACGGTATCGATGCGCTGCAGCACGATATCGTCCTCGCCCGCGTTCTTATCGACCACGTTGTTCTGCGCCAAGAAAATCATCCACGGCGCGATGGTGGTACCGATCGTTGCGACCACGAGCGACACGTAGCTGGGGTCATTTTGAATGTTAGGCACGACCAGGTCGACCGCGACCTCACCCCAGTTGGGGCCAGCCATAAACGCGGCGACAATATAGGTCACGAACACGCAGCTCACCAGCAGCAGAATCTTCTCGATGCGCTGGAAGCTGCCCGACATGGTAAGCATCCACACCAGCAGCGCCACCAGCGGCACCGAAATGCTCGCCGGCACGCCAAAGAGGGCAAGGCCGCTGGCGATGCCCGCAAACTCCGAAATGGTCACAGCCGTGTTGGCGATCAACAGCGCCGCCATAGCAAGTACACTCTTGCGCACGCCAAAGCGCTCGCGAATGAGCGATGCCAGGCCCTTGCCCGTGACGCAGCCGCAGCGCGCCGCGGTCTCCTGCGTCACGATGAGCAGCACAGTCATGACGGGAAGCATCCAGAGCATCTTGTAGCCATAGCTGGCACCCGCGCTGGAATACGTTGCAATGCCGCCGGCGTCATTGCCCGAAAGCGCCGCCAGCAGACCGGGACCCATAGCGCCAAAGATGGCCGCGATGGTCAACTTTTGCTTGGTGCCCGACTTTTGCTTGGTATTTTGCACGCGACCACCTAACCCATGACCGACATGGTGAGCAGCACCGCAGCGGCGCAGTACGCTACGCACGAGATCATGACGGCAATAACGTTCATGGCGGTGCCCGACGTGTTGAGGTCATGCTCGTCACGCCAGAACAGCACCATCAGGTAAATCACGGCGCTCATGTTACCAACCAGGCAAATGATGGCAGCAATATTAAAGCACCCGGTAAAGAGTTGCTCCTCAAACATGGGCGCATCGAGGAACGCAGCGGTGCGCACCAGCTGAGCGCACAGGTAGGTCACGAGTGACAGAATCAGGCCCATGCCCGTGCTCTGGAAGAAGAACCCCAGATACGGCTTGGGCTCGTCGTCGTGACCGTCATACTCCAGGAAGTAGTTCTTGACGAACGACACCATGCGCGAGGCCGCCAGCAGCACGAGCGGCATGGCGCACATGGGGAACACCACCAGATGCGCGGAGCCGAGCGCCGTCCCCAGCACGGTCGCCATGATGCACGACGCGATGCCCCATACAACAACCCAGTACTGGCGATGCACGAACCAGCTGAGCACGTTCGTCGAGTCGTCCGACGCGCTATCGCCCGAGCCGACACCGGCGATCTGCAGGTCCTCCTGATGCTCCTCGGCGATAACGTCCATGGCGTCGTCGAAGGTTACGATACCCAGGATATGACGGTTCTCGTCGCAGACAGGGATGGCAACCAGGTCGTACTTGGTCATCTCGTCCGTCACGTCTTCCTGGTCCTCGTCAGGCGACACATAGACCAGGTCGCGATAGGCCAGCTGACCCAGCGTGGCGTCGCGGTCGGCTACAATCAGCGTGCGCAGCGAAAGCACGCCGGTCAGCATGCCGCTCGGATCCTCGGTATAGACGTAATAGACACTCTCAAAGTCCTCGTCGAGTTTGCGAATCGCCTCGATGGCATCACCGACCGTCGCCGTGGCGGGCAGCGAGACAAACTCCGAGGTCATGATGCGGCCGGCGGTGTTGTCCTCGTAGCCCAACAGATTACGAATCGCCTTCTCCTCCTTGACGCCCATCAGCCGCAGGAGCTTCTCAGCCTTCTCATAATCGAGCTCGTCGATCAGGTCGGCAGCGTCGTCCGGGTCCATCATGGCCAGCATCGACGATGCGTCGGTATCGGACAGGCCCTCGAGCATCTCGGTCATAAGCTCGTCGTCATCGAACTCCGAGATGGCCTCGGCGGCCTGGGCAGTATCGAGCTGCGCAAACACCTGCGCACGCAGGCGCGGGTCGAGCTGCTCGATAATGTCGGCGATGTCGGCAGGGTGCAGCTCGCCGAGCGTCTTGTGCGACACCGAGAGTTGAATGTTCTTGGTCGAGCGGTCGAGCAGGTCCATGTAGGACCAAGCGATGATGTCCTCACTGAGCGGCTTGCCCAGGTGCTTCATAAAGCCTTCGACGATATGCTCAAGTGCGGGGCTGATCGCGCGTAGCAGACCGCGGGCGCCCACTTCGGCGCCCAGCAGGCGCAGCTGATTTTCGCCCGACATGGAAAACTTGATGTCGTTGACGCGCACGACTTTCATGCCCTGCGTGTCGACAATCTGCTTGTTGAGCACGTCGCGGGCGAGCAGGAGTTCGGTCGGCTGCAGGTACGAAAAACGGATTTCGGTGGCCGACGTCTTAAGGTGTACACCCGTCTCGTCGATACGGTCGACCCATTTGCGCCAGCTGATCATAAACGGCGTCTTGCCGGGTCCGCGGAACGCGAGCGACGTCACGTGCGGAAAAACTTCGCCGGTAGCAATACCAAAATCGTTGACCACGCCGAGCTTTTCGCCGTCGACGTCCAAGACCGGCAATTTGAGCATCTCACTCAGATAATTCAATGGTGCTCCCCATCATAATTCCTCCGGACGCGGCCGCGCGTGCGGCGTCCGGGGGCTTCTGGATATGTATACGCATGCGCGGGCGGCACGCCGCTCGACGCTTACACCCCGTGCATGCGCAAAAAGCACCTGCATGGGGTCATCGACTGTATGGTCGAGGTTTGGATTTCACCTGTAACCTTTCTCTTGACCCTCATTAACCGCAGTAACTATAGCATCAGCATCGCCCTGCGGCATCGAATTTATGCGCTGCACATTGCAGGCATACCAAACGCTGACGCATCCGTGACATAGTCATTGGGGACGTTCCTAAACGACTACCCAATGACTACTCTGTGGTGTCGTCGTCCTCGGCAAGTTGGGGGAACACGGCGTCCTTGGGCATGGTGACCTTCGTCAGCGAGGTGAGCTTTTTACTCAGCGACGTGTCCGTCTTGACCAGGTCGCTGAGCGTCACGATCTTGTAGCCGTCGGCAATGAGGCCGTCGATAATCTGCGGCAGCGCCTCGAGCGTCTGCTCGGCGCATTCGTCTCTATCGGTGAGCAGCACGATATTGCCCGGCGTCACCGAATCGAGCACCGTCGAGACCTGCTCGTCGGCACCGTTGAGCAGCCAGTCGCCCGAGTCAATATTCCACGAGACCACGGCGGAGACCAGGTCCATCGCATCAATCCAGTTTTGCTCGTCAAAGGCAGCGTAGGGAGCACGCAGCAGCATCGTCTTCACGCCGGTCGCCGACTTAATCGCGTCGGTGCCTTTCGTGATCTGTTCGCGTACCGCCTCACGGTCCTGACCCTTGAGCGAATCGTCGCTGTAGCTGTTGGATCCGATCTCGCACCCGGCATCGACAATCGCCTTGGCCGTGGCAGGCGAGGCCTCGACCGCATCGCCCGAAAGGAAGAACGTCGCGGTGACGCCCTTTTCCTTGAGCACCTGCAAGATCTGTTTGGTGGCGCCGCTCGGACCCTCGTCAAACGTCAGCGCCACGTACTTTTTGTTGCCCTTGGGCGCCACGCTGGCGCACGCAACGACGCAATCGGTGGCGGGCACAACCTCGCCGCGGTCTTGCGTCTTGCCCGACTGCTCACCAACCCACACCTCGGAGCGGCCCTGGACACCCCACGTCTGCACATACTCGATAGCGCCCGTACCCTCGACCTTGAGCTTGGGCTCGATAACCGTAGCCTGAACCTCGTGCTTCTCGTAGGTGTTACGGCCATCCTTGACCGTCACCTTCTCGCCGCCCTCAAGTTCGCGGCTATCCCATTTGCCCTGTTTCACGCGCTTGCCGTCGACCTTCACCGACAGTTTTTCGCCCCCATGGCGCTTGAGCACGCTGTCATCGACGGCCAGCAGGTCGCCTGCGTCGTAGGTGTCAGTCAACTCCTGGTCGTCGATGAGATTCTGCAGCGTAGAGCCGACGCGCACTGCAGTCTCCTGGCCGTTGAGGACGACATCCACGCTGCGGTTGACGTAGCCCACAACGGCGGCGACAAACAGCACGAGCGCGCAGCCCACGGCGATCAGCGCATAGGGCAGGCGAGACGAACGACGGGGTGTGCGGCTGTTGCCGATGCGCGCGCTGCGATCGCTAAAGCCGCGGCTATGGTTGAGATACATCGCGCCGGGCTTACGGTGACGCTTGCGCTGACCGCTGGGCAGCTGCCCCAGGTCGCGGCGCGCCGTCGGACGCGTACCCGAACGCCCGTTTAAGTTGGATCCGTTTTGGCGCATGTGCCCTCCCCCATAAACACAGCAAGCCGGAGCAACAGGTCTCCGGCTTGCCTCCCATCATTTGGTACGTCGCTATTTTGTAGCTTTTGACGAGCCTCCGCTCGCCTTTTGGTATTCGTCCTTAAAGGCCTTGAACATGCCGCGCGTCTTGCCGAGCTGCTTGCCCAGTGCGCGACTGCCCTTGTCCACGGCAACCGATCCCTTGTCGTCGAGCACCTTGGCGCCCTTCTTGACCTTATCGCCCACCACGACGCTTGCCTCGGCAGCCTTTGCGGCGGCGCCGCCCGAATACCCGAGCGACTTGACCTCGTCCGAGACGACCATCGCGCCGTTCTCGTAGCCGCGCAGCATCGTCGGCGGCACCTGCGTGTCACCAACCAAAACACTCGAAGCAGCACCGGCGGTCACATAGAATGCCTGCACGATGCCCGAACGCGGCTTGAACTCCACATCCGAGCAATAGCCCACGACGTCGCCCGATTCCGTGCGCACGTCCATACCGACCCAGATGATGCAATCGTCCAGGTTGATGTCGAGGCGCTTGGCGGCGGCGGCATCGTACGTGTCCTTGACGTCATCGACCGCAATGGCGCCCTCGTAGACACCAATGGCGTCGAGCGCTACGAATCGGTCGGGACGCTCGATCATGCCCGCGATATCGGACTGGCGGACCATAAAGCCGACCACGCGCGTACCGCCCGGGGTAAAGACCGGAAAGTGAATCTTTCCGAGCTTTTTAGGGCTGCGCGGCGTGCCGTCCTTTTTGGTGCGCTTGTCCTCGGTAGGCTTGCGATAGATCTTGGCGCCGACAAAATCCCCGGCGCGCATTATGCCTCGGTCGAGGGCTCCGCAGCCTCGGTATCAGCCTCGACGGCGTTCTCGACCACGACGTCGGCGGCAGGCGTCACGTTGCCGCCCGAAATGGCGTCGTTGAGCTGCTCGCGCAGCTGGTCCATGCGCTCGCGGGCCAGGTCGACCTTGGCGCGCAGGTCGTCGGTCTTGGCGTCGACCATCGGGCCAAAGTCATTCACCGCAGCACGGGCCTCCTCGGCGCTGTGCTCGTAGGTGTCGCGCATATTGTCCCAGGCGTCGTTGGCGATATCGGCAGCCATGGCGCGGGTCTCGGCGCCCGAGCGCGGGGCCAGAGCAACGCCGACAATAGCGCCGGCAGCGGCACCAAAAAGTGCGCCGGAGACAAAGCTGAAAGTCTTACCCATGATCATTCCTCTCCTGCGGGCACGTCGGTGCCCACCGTTTGAATGCTGTCCATTATACCCGCAGTACATCACTTGCCACTCCGCTCATCTACATACGGCAAAGGCGCAGGTACGTGATGGTGATAAACGCGTAGGCCTACTCCTGGGGCATAGTCGGCATGGCCACCGTGGCACCCGGGTCCTCGCCGGCGCCGTCCACGAGCGGCAGGCTGCCCTCATGCGCAGGTCCTGCCGGAACCGTCGCCGCACCGCCAAAGACGGCAGCGGAAGCCTCATGGTTCTCGGCAACCGCGCCCTCGGTATCAATCGCCACCTGGGGCTCGTCGTCAAAGTTGGGGACACCCTGGGGCTCGGTGGGAACGGGCTCGGCGGTCGCATCGGCAACGGGCTCGGCGTCGGCCGGCACATCGCCCTCGTCAGCGCCCTCGCCCTCGGCAGCATCTTCGCCGTTCGCAGCGGCGACGGCCTCGTGAGGATCCTTGCCCTCGGCCTCGGCGCGCATGCCCAGCACCAGGTTGCGCAGGCCCGCGACCGTGCCCTCCACGTCGGGAGCTGGCTGGTCGGCGTGCAGGTAGGCCCAGTCCATCATAAAGGTGGCCGAAGACAGCGCACCGATGGCCAGCGCATCATCGGGGCACGAAAGCTCAATCTCAAAGACGCGCTCGTCGTGCTCGCTCACGCGGGTGCGGCCGCACGAAATGCTGCCCGCAAGGCCGGTCTCGTTCATGAGCTCGACCGTCACGTGCTCAAGCAGATGGCAAAGCTCGGTCTGGCCCATGCAGTCCTGGAACTCGCGACCGGAATCGCCCAGACACAGGTGCTTGGCAATCGCCGGCACCAGGTAATACACGCGCGCCGTGGCCTCGATATCCTCCGAGGTCATGAGCGGCATGCCGGGGTTCACCAGCACATGCGCGCAGATCTTGTCCTCGCTGACGGTGACCTTAAGGATGTTGAACAGGCCTGCCATAACTCTCCCCTACTCTTCCTTGCCCTACTCGTCGCCATCGTGCGGATCCACAGAGCCCGCACCCGACGCCGCCGGCTTCTCTGCCGAAGACTCGGAATCCTTCTTATCGGTTTCGGCCGGAGCGATCACGCGAATGAGCGAGATGCGCTGGCCACGCATCGACTGCACCTTAAACTTGTACCCCGCAACCTCAAACACCTCTCCGATGTCGGGCACCGAGTCGCAAAGCTCCAAAATCCAGCCGGCGATGGTCTCATAATCATCGCTTTCCTCGAGCGGCCAACCAAGCTCAATCGCGTCATCGCACGAAAAACGCCCATCAACGAGCCACTCGCGGCGCGAAAGACGCGTGAGGTACTTGTTGTCGGGGTCGAATTCATCCTCGATCTCGCCGACGATCTCCTCGACGATGTCCTCGATGGTGATGATGCCGGCCGTGCCGCCGTACTCGTCCACGACCACTACGATCTGGTCGTGCGAAGTCTGCATCTCGGACAGCAGCGGCAGGATGTCCTTGGTATCGGGCACAAAAGTGGCGTCGCGCAGGTAATCGGCGATGAGTTGGTCGCCCTTGCCGTCGAGCGCGGGCTGAATCAGGTCCTTGATGTGCGCGATGCCCGCGACGTTGTCGGGATCCTCGTGATAGACGGGGATTCGGCTGAAGCCGGTCTGGCGCATGGTGGACAGCACGTCGGCGACGGTCTCGTCGTCCTCGCACATGGTGGTGTCCACGCGCGGCACCATGACCTCGCGGGCAACGGTGTCGCCCAGGTCGAAGATCTCGTGGATCATGCGCTTTTCCTCGTCGAGCAGGTCGTCCTGCTCCGAGACCATGTACTTGATCTCTTCCTCCGAGACGTTTTGGCGGTCGTCGGCGCTCTTGATGCGCAGAATGCGGGCCAGGCCATCGGAACAAGCGCCGGTCAGCCACACGAGCGGACGGGCAATCTTTTGGAAAAACGACAACGGCCCCACGACTTGCTTGGACACGCCCTCGGCATTGGCCAGGCCGATGCGCTTGGGGACGAGCTCGCCGATCACGATGGATACGAAGGCGACCGCGACGGTGATGATGACCGGCGCCAGGCCACGCGCGATGGCGGAGAGCGGCGCGATGCCAAAACTCATGAGCCACGTGGCGAGCGGGTCGGACAGACTCGTCGAGGCGACGGCGGACGAGGCGAAGCCCACGAGCGTGATGGCGACCTGGATGGTGGCGAGCAGCTGGTCGGAGTCGGCAGCCAGCTTAATGGCACGCTCGGCGCGCTTGTCGCCTTCCTCGGCCTCGTGCTCCAGCACGGCGCGCTTGGCCGTGGTGAGCGCCATCTCGGACATAGAGAAGTAGCCGTTGATGAGGGTCAGGACGAGCGTGGTAATAAGAGAGATGGTTATGTCCATCGGGAGTTTCTCGAACCTCCAAGATTCGGGACGTTAGGTAGTAAGCGTAGGTGACGGATAGGGCAGTTGCGCCCGGCGGCCGCCTGGATAGGTCCGCGGGCACAGACGCGATCGCTAGATTACGAAGAGGATCACCGCCATGAACTGGAAGATGCTGCCGGCGAGTACCCACAGGTGAAACACGCTGTGAAGATAGCGCACGTTTTTGGCGATATAGAACGGCACGCCCGCGGTGTAGCACACGCCGCCGACGGCGAGCAGGGCAAGTGCCACGGGGTTGAGCAGCGCCACAAGTTCGGGCAGCTTAAAGACAACGAGCCAGCCCATCAGCAGGTAGACCAGGCCGCTTACCCAGTGCGGCTGGCGCTCGCGCATAAAGCACTCGAGGGCGATGCCGATGATGGCGATGGCCCATACGGCAAAGAACAGCACAGCGCCGCCGTCGTTTGCGAGCGTGATGAGGCAAAACGGCGTATAGCTGCCGGCTATGAGCAGGTAGATGCAGCTGTGGTCGATGATGCGAAACACGCGCTTGGCGCGCGCGGGCTGAATCGCGTGGTAGAGCGTGGAGGCTAGGTATTCGAGGATAATGCTGACGCCATAGACAATTGCCGCGGCCATGTGGGCCGGGCCTCCGCCGCGCAGGGCAGCGAATACGATCAGGAGCACCAGGCCCGCGATACCCAGCAGGCAGCCGACACCATGGGTGACGGAGTTCATGATCTCCTCGCCCACCGTGTAGTGTGGAACGGCCGCGGTCTTGGGCCGCGGCTTAGAACTGTCGCTCGAATCGGACATGCCGGTTACATCCTCCAACGTAAAGAGTTCTCAACACTATATCAAAGCGTCTAGGTACGTGCGAAATTTGCACCATACGTGACCCTTTGTTTACCCATTCTTTGCCTGTTGACGCATCAACGGCGAACGTCCATAATGCGCTTGCATTAAATGTTGATGTATTAACATCTTATAGGAAAGCTTCTTATGTCTCAAAACGCACGTTCCCATCGAAAGCTCAAGATAGCCGGCGTCGTTGCGCTGGTGCTCGTTGTCGCGCTGCTGGGGTTTGCCGGCAACTTTCTGTTTGACTTCGCGCTGAATCCCCGCGCGCCATACACCATGAAGATGATGCAGGACGGCAAGGACGCCGAAAAGGGCGAGCAGATGGATGCCGAGGAGGGCGAGGCACGGGCGTGGTTTAAAGAGAACCGCGAGAGCAGCAGCCTCACCGCGGACGACGGGACTGAGCTCGCCGCCTGGTATTTTGCTGCGTCGGAGAGCACACACGACTACGCCGTCTGCCTGCATGGATATACCAACGAGCCTATCGGTATGGCCCGATACGTCAAGCGATTCCACGACCGCGGCATGAACGTACTCGCACCCGCCGCCCGCGCCCACGAGCGCTCCGGCGGCGACTATATCGGCATGGGCTGGCCCGAGCGCCTCGACATCGTCGCATGGATCGAGCAAATCGTTCAGGCTGACCCCGAGGCGCGCATCCTGGTCTTTGGCGAGTCGATGGGTGCGGCAACCGCCATGAACGTCGCGGGGGAATCTCTGCCCGCAAACGTGAAATGCATTATCGAGGACTGCGGTTATACGAGTGTTTGGGACGAGTTTTCCCTGCAGCTCAAGGACGTGTTCGGCCTGCCCAGCTTTCCCTTGCTCGATGTAGCAAACTTGGTGTGCAACGTGCGCGCGGGCTACGACTTTCATAAGGCGAGCAGTGTGGAGCAACTCAAACACGCGACGGTTCCCATGCTGTTTATCCACGGCGACCAAGACACCTTTGTGCCGTACAGCATGCTCGACCAAAACTACGAGGCGTGCGCCAGCAAGGTCAAGCAAAAGCTCACTATCCATGGCGCCACCCACGCCAAGAGTGCGCAAGTTGACCCCGAGCTCTACTGGAATACGGTCGACGACTTCCTCGATAGGAATTTTTAGGGAAAAAGCGGCGTCTGGGGATTTATCTAACCCCCTATTTTCGGAAGTATGCGGCAAAATCCGGAACTGCCAACCGGACCGCAGTTTTACCAACAATTTATCAGGGGTTTTGTTGCCAAAAAACGTCGTGTGCTCGGCAGTCTCAGAATTTGCCGCATACTTCCGAAAAACCGCCTGCGAGCACCGTGCTCACAGGCGGTTTTTAATTGAGTTACGCAACAAAATCGCGTTCTTTGTCCAATAGGACGACGCTATTTAACCTCGATGAGCTCGTACTTGCTCGTGCCCAAGCCGATCTTCTCGGCGTGCGCGATGCACGCGCGCCAGTCGGTGTCGGGATGCGTGATGCAGAAGGGGTCACGCGCCTGCTCGCCCTCCAGGTGCTCGTGATTGTGCTCCATCTTAGCGGCGCTATCGGTGAGCTCGGTGTTGGGCAGCGGCTCGGATGCCATGACGGCGTCGGCGCAAGCCTGGTCGATGGCGACCGGGTCGAAGCTCGCAAACATGCCGATATCGTTGACGATAGGCGTGTCGTTTTCGGGATGGCAATCGCAGTTGGGGCTGATATCCATGGCAAGCGAGATATGGAAGCTCGGGCGGCCGTCGACGACGGCCTTGGTGTACTCGGCGATCTTACAGTTAAGCACGTCGGCCGCGGCCTCATAGCCGGGCTTGATGCAGTCCTGGTTGCATGCCGCAATGCAGCGTCCGCAGCCCACGCAGCGATCGTGGTCGATGGCAGCCACGTGCACCGTGCGGGTGTTGCCGTTGGCAAGCTCGCGCTCGCGGGTGTCGTCGAACGAGATAGCGTTGTGCGCGCAGATCTTTTCGCAGGCATGGCAGCCAACGCAGTGCTCGGTCGCGACGTTCGGCTTGCCGGCGGCGTGCTGTTCCATCTTGCCGGCACGGCTGCCGCCACCCATACCCAGGTTCTTCATGGCGCCGCCAAAACCGGCCTGCTCATGGCCCTTAAAGTGGGTGAGGCTGATCACGATATCGGCATCCATGAGTGCCTGGCCGATCTTGGCCTCGTGCACGTACTCGCCGCCCTCGACCGGGACGAGCGCCTCGTCGGTGCCCTTGAGACCGTCGGCGATGATGATCTGGCAACCCGTGGCATACGGGGTAAAGCCGTTCTGGTAGGCGGTGTCGATGTGCTCGAGCGCGTTTTTGCGGCTACCGACATAAAGCGTGTTGCAGTCGGTGAGGAAGGGCTTGCCGCCCAGCTCCTTCACGACATCCGCGACGGCGCGGGCGTAGTTGGGGCGCAAAAAGCTCAGGTTGCCCAGCTCGCCAAAGTGAATCTTAATGGCGACGAACTTGTTCTCAAAGTCAATCTGCTCGATACCGGCGTGACGGATGAGGCGCTTGAGCTTGTCGAGCTGGCTCTCGCGAGCATGCGTGCGTAGGTTGGTGAAGTACACCTTAGCGGGTGCTGCGGGTGCAGTTGCGGTCATAGATCTATCCCCTCGGTCTATATGGCGTTACAGACATAGGAGATGGTACCCGTTGAAGCGGGGTTAATGTCAAGCACGGCGCCCAGTCATTGGGTACTCATTGGGGACAGACTTAAATGACTGAAACCACTCATTGGGGACAGACTTAAATGAGTGCCTCGCCACCTGGCAGCTAGGGACGTTCCTTTTCTGCCGGCAGTTAGGGACAGTCCTTGCCAGCACGGCCGGCGAGCCGGCGAATCGGCAAAGACTGTCCCCGATGACTGGTCGTTTAAGAACGTCCCCAATGACTACTCTTGGACTTTGAGGGCCTCGGCCAGGCTGACGCGCTTGATAGAGCGCGTGTGTAGCAGCGCCACGACCAGGTAGGTCGCAAAGCCAATGCCCACGCACGCAGCCATGGACCAAGCGGGCACGTAGATCTCGATATTGCCGTTGTAGGCGAGCAGCATCGAGCGGAAGATGGCCGTGAGCGAGCCAATAATGACCGGCAGGCTCAGCACGAGCGACGCCGCCACGCACAGCGTGATCGAGCGGATGTACAGATGCGAAATCTCGCTATCACGATAGCCAAAGACTTTCATGTAGCTAATCGAGCGGACGCTATGGTCGATCACGGCCTTGGTCAGCAGGTACATAAACAGTAGGAAGATAAACACCGCGAGCCCGACCATCATGCCGATCATTTTGCTCATCATGCCAATGAACTGGTCTCCCACGGCGCGCATGTCGTCGGGCGTGGTGTCGCCGGCAAAGTAACGTGCGTCGAGGTCGAGCTTCTCGTTGCCCACATAGCCGTTAAAGTAGGCGGCGTCGTTGTCGAACAGCTCATTAAAGTCGTCGATACTCATATAGATATTCATGTCCGACTTGGAGCCCCAGGCGCAGTCCTTGCCCGCGTACTCAAGGGAATAATGCTCACCCTCGTACTTGTCGCTGAGCGTGACCTTCTGACCCTCGCTCCAGCCAAACTTATCGAGCAGACCACCGCCAAAGACGACGCGCCCATCGCCGACGTTGAGGTCTTTCCAATAGCGCGAATCGGATGAAATGCCGTAGACGGAAATCGTCTCCTCGCCATTTCCATCGCCGCGGTCGTATTGCAGCTGGTAAACGGCGTATTTCTCGGCCTGTGCAATTGCGCCCACGCCGTTGTCGGTCGTATTGACCGGGTGGATATCGTCGTTGTCAGCGTCAATCTTGGAGGCCTTGCCGATCAGGCCGATGGCCTCATCGCGGTCGCAGCCGAGGGCATCGGCAAGATCGTCGAGGCGCGCGTAGAGCGCATCCTTCTTGTCCTGGACCTTGGCAAGCGCATCCTGCGCTGCGGTCAGGCTCTCGGCAGACGGAGATGCGGTCGCGGCATCGGCTGCCGTCTGCGCCGCATCGGCCGCGTCGTCAAGCTCGTCATCGGCATCCTGGGCGGCGGAAAGCAGCGCGCCGTCAACCGACTGCAAGCGCTCGAGCGCCGACCACTGCTCGCGTTCCTCGGCAGTGCCCTCGAGCTCCAGCGGAGCCTTGAGCGTGTACTGGTGCTCGGCGACCAGGCTCGTCTCCAGGTTGTCCGCGTAGTGCGTCATCGTGGGCAGAATCGCCAGGCCAAAGAGCAGCAGCAGCGAGGCAAACGCAATGCCCACGAAGAGCGTGGCGAAGTTGCCCAGGTTGCGCAGGAAGATACGCAGGCGGAAGCGGGAAACAAAACCCATGCGCTCCGGCAGCTGCAAGCCGCGCTTGGTGCCCGATTTGCCGCTCGCCTCGTGACGAAGGAACTGCAACGGCGTCTTGCCCATTTTGCGAAGCAAACCCACCAGCGTGATGAGGATGAGCGCGACGGCGGGAACCACGGCGCACTTCACAAAGATCTCCCAGCTCCAGTACACCTGGAAAGGCGGCAGACTGTACGAACCGTAATAGAGGCTGCGCATGGGCTCGGTAAAGAACACAACGCCGAGCGCAGTGCCCAAAAACGCCGCGACCACGCCCACGATGGCGGGAAGTGCCAGGTAGTGCAGGACAATCTCGCGTCGACGATAGCCGCTGGCGAGCAGCGTGCCGATGATGGCGCCCTCCTCCTCGATGGTGGCGTCGGTAAGGACCACAAAGACGAACGCCATAATCACGATGATGATGTCGAGCAGCGTCATCCACATCATGGAGTCGCCGTCCACGTCGTCGCGCGCATAGCCAATGCCCTGGTTGGAATCGGCATCGATCAGATCGTCCACGCGCGTATCGGCTTCGGTCAGTGCCTCGACCATATCCTGCTCCGCATCGGTGCGGTCCGCGGTGGAGAGATCGCGATCGGCAAAGGTGAAGGAGTAGGTGTAGGCGGGTGCGCCGCCGGCGTCCTCAAGCGCGGCAAAGCCGGCGTCGGTGACCTCGGCCACGCCATAGGTGATGGTGTTCACCGTAAAGTCCGAATTGTTGAGGAACAGCGCCTGGCTATCGGGCTGGGTCATGATGCCGCAGATGGTGTAGGTGCGGCCCTCGAGCTCGACCTTATCGCCCACGGCGAGGTCGTTGTTGGTGGCGAAGACGCGGTCGATTGCCACCTCATCGTCCGTCTTGGGCTGTCTGCCCTCACAGTAGGACGCGATATCGACCTTGGTGCGATGCGCATAGGTGCGCAGCGTGCGCTTGGTGCCGTCGTCGCCGGCGGTCTTTTTGATGATGGCGTCGATGGAGAAATTCTTGTAGAGCGTGACGCCGCCGACGTCGTCGGCCGCGTCCTCGGCTGCCTTGAGCTGATCGTCGGTAGCCTCGAAGGAGGTGGTCACGCGGCCGTCCTCAATCGTGTACGCATCGCGCATGTCGTCGATAAGGCAGCCGATGGAATGCGCCGCGAGCAAAAAGCCCGAGGTAAGGGCAATGCTTCCGCACATAAGCAAAAAGATGCCCAGGTACTTGCCGATATTGCGGCGCAGCTCGCGCGGGAGACGTTTTGCGAGAGGTGTCATGGCGCCGCCTACCAATCGAGCTCGGCGGCCGCGACGGGCGACTCGTTGAGCTCATCCTCGACGATGCGCCCGTCGCGCAGGCGCAGCACGCGGTTGGCCATGCGAGCGATGGCGGCGTTGTGCGTGACGATGATGATGGTGCAGCCGTACTCGTGATTGACATCCTCCATGAGCTGCAGGATTTCCTTGGACGTCTTATAGTCGAGCGCGCCCGTAGGCTCGTCGCACAGCAGCAGACCTGGGTTTTTGACGAGCGCGCGGCCGATGGCACAGCGCTGCTGCTGGCCGCCCGAAACTTGGCGCGGGAACTTGTTGCGGTGCTCGTAGAGGCCCAGCGAACGCAGCAGGTCGTCGACATTGAGCGGGTTTTTGGACAGGTGCGCCGTGACCTCGATGTTCTCCTTGATGGTGAGGTCGGGCACCAGATTGTAGAACTGGAAGACGAAGCCCAGCTCACGGCGGCGGTACTCACCCAGGTCGGTAGGCTTGAGCACCGTGAGGTCGCAGCCGTCCACCATGATGGAGCCGCCGTCGGCATCCTCCAGGCCGCCAATGAGGTTGAGAAAGGTCGACTTGCCCGAGCCCGAGGGCCCCAGCATGACGCAGATCTCGCCGCGGTTGATGGACGTGTCGATGCCATCGAGTACCGTCAAGCGCGCATCACCGTCGCCGTAGTGCTTTTTGAGCCCCTTGACCTGGACGTAGGCTTGCTTCGTCGCCATGGTATCCCCCATTGTTAGCCTCGTACTACTTTATGAACGTAATAGTAAACCTTGGCGAACTATTTTTGGAGCGAGGCCTGGAATTTATTTCAGACTAGTCATTGGGGACGTTCTTAAATGACTAGCCGCTAGGGACACTCTTTCGCCACCCGGCACTTGGGGACGTTCCTTATCTGCCGGTAGCTGGGGACAGTCCTTGCCAGCCCGGCCGGCGAGCCGATGAATCGGCAAAGACTGTCCCCGATGACTAGTCGTTTAAGAACGTCCCCAGTGACTAGGTGGCTAGGCGCGGAATTTGGCGCGTGCGAGGGCGAGGCCTACGGCGGCGATTGCCACGGCAAAGAGTGCCGTGACGCCTAGGTCGCAGGCGATGTCGCCCAACACGGCGGACGTCAAATCCGAGGCAAGCGCCTTGCCGATCGCGTCGTTCACCCAAAACGTCGGCACAAAATGCGCCACGGTCTGCACGGCCGAGCCCATGAGCGACAGCGGCATCCAGGCGCCGCCCAAAAACGTCATGAGCATGCCAAGCAGGTTGCCCACACCGTTAAGCAGCTCCTCGCGCGCGCCCAGGCTCGAAAGCGTAAAGCCAACGGCCAGCGGCGTGCACGCCAGGGCAAATGTCGCCGCCAGCGCAAGGCACACACGGCCCACACCGACCTCGGCGACCGCGCCGGCAAAGCCCACGACGCCCATCATGCTCGACACAAACCAGATGCAGACGGTGATCACAGCGGCGGCCGCAAACACGGCAAGCGAGCGCCGACGCTCGGAAACTGGGCCGGCATCCATACGACGCACGCGCTCGGGCTCGTTCATGCCCGAGAACACCAGCCCCACCGACACGATGACCGACGAGATGATCGCGTACGCGCCAAAGTTGAAATACGACTCGAGCGTGGCGGCAGCCGTCGAGTCGACCTTGACCTGCTCGATCTGGACCTCCGCGCGCTTTGCAGCGGCATGCTCGGCGGCCTTGGCAACATCGCCGTTAGAAGCAGCGGGCTCAAGCGCCGCCGCAGCGCCCGCGAGCGAGATCCAGCGCGAGGCCTCGGCAGACGAAAGCGCCGCCGCCATAGTGCCGGCACCGTAGGTCACATCGAGCTTGGGCAGGGACTCCCCCGCGCGGGCAGCCGCGACCAGGTCGTCCTCGAACCCCTCCGGGATAAAGAACACGCAGTCGGCGCTGCCCTTGGCGCTGTTGCTCTTGGAGAGCGCGTCCGCAAGGTCGTACGTGTCATCGCCGACGCCCGTGACCAGGTCAAACCGCGAACCTAGGTGCTTGGTGAGCGCACGTGAAAGATCACTGCCATCGCGGTCGACCACGATCACGTTGGCGTCGTAGGGCTTGTACTCGGTGAGCTGCGACGAGTTCCAGCTCACCGATGCCGCGATGAATACGCCCATCAGCGAAATGAACACCGTGTAGATGAGCAGGTAGAACGGGTGTGCCAGCGCCATGCGAAGCGCGGTCTTAAAGGTGCTCATAGCGGTTCCTTCCAAAGATCAGCGTGGCGGCGGCAACGAACAGCAGCGCCATAAGGACCAGCGCGCCGGCGCGAACGGCAAAAGGTCCCAGGTCCTCAAAGAAATACAGGCGGTTGAACATGTCGCAGATAAGCTTGACGGGATTGAGCCAGCACTCGGCCGGGCAGGCGCGGGCGACGTCGTCGGCAAGCGCCATCGCCGGCTCGCCGTAGAGGCCAGCGAACAGGGCGCACGTGGTAGCAAAGCCCGTGAGGATGCCGGACTTGGACGCCTTGCCGCCCTTAACGGGAAGCGTGCCCACAAAGAGCCCCAAGCCCGTGGCGGCAAGCGCGGAAGCGGCGCCGCCCACCAAACACAGTCCCTCGCGCCCGCCAAAGTCGACGCCCACGACCAGGCGCACGTAGCCAATCGCGATCGTCATCGAGGCAAAGGAGACCAGCCACGAGCCCACAAAGATACCGGCCAGCGACGCCGTTTTGGAAAGACCGCCCGCGCAGCGGCGCGCGCCAAGGCCCGACAGATTGGGCTGCAGATCGACGACGCTCAAGGCGGCAAACTCGGCAGACATCATCGCGACCAGGCCAAAAAGCGCGTAATAGTAGATGACCGTGCCGTCGGGCGTGGTGCGCGTAAGGCTCACGCGACGGGTGCCGCCCTCGAGCGACAGGGCGCGCGCAACCGCCTCGGGGTCGGCGAGTGCCGCCGGGTTGTCCTGGGCAATCTGGGACATGAGCTCGGCATTTTGTGTATACGAGCTTGCCACCGTCTCCAGGATGCTGCGATCGGTGAGCACCGATGATGCGCGCGAGCTGTCGTAGCTCGATAGCAGTGTGAGCTTGGATGCGCCTGCGTCGTCGACCGTATAGATGCCCGCGACCTCGCCGGCCTTAAGCGCACGGTTCGCATCGGCTGCGTCGTCGCACTCGTGGATCTCGAGCAGCTGATTGTCGCTCTCCTTGGCAAGCGACGTCGCCACGTCCTTAAAGGTCGAGGCGTCCCAGGCCTCGTCCGCTATGACGGCAACCGGTACCGGGTCGACCGTGCCGTCGGAGCTCAGATTCGCAAACATAAACATGAACATCGTGGAAAGTGCGATGGGAAAGAGAGCGCCCCAGACCCACGTGCTCGGCCGGCGCAGCAGCGTCTTGACCGTAGTGATGATGGTGTTGAACATGACTGCCCCCTAGTCGCGCAGCTCGCGGCCGGTGATCTCGAGGAACACGTCGTTGAGGGTCGGCGGCTCGCTCCACACGCGGCCGAGCGCCACATCGGCGGCGCGCAGCGTGTCGAGGATGTCGACCAGATTGTGCGGACTCGTCTCGCAGGTGCAGACGAGCTCGCCGCCGGACAGCTCGACGCTGAGCACGTGCTCGAGGGCGCGCAGCCGCTCGACCGTGGCTGGCTCGACGGCGCCCACCTCGACGGTCACGCGCTCGCCCATCTGAATCATGCGTTTGAGCTCGTCGTTGGTGCCCTGCGCCAGCACGCGGCCGCCGTCCATGATCATGATGCGGCTGCAGATCTGCTCGACTTCCTCCATGTAATGGCTGGTATACACCACCGTGGCGCCCTCGTCGCGCAGGCGGCAGATGCCCTCCAGGATGGCGTTGCGACTCTGCGGGTCGACTGCCACCGTGGGCTCGTCAAAGAAGATGAGCTCGGGCTTGTGCGCAATGCCGCAGGCAATGTTGAGGCGACGCGCCAGGCCGCCCGAGAGCTTGCCGGGGCGAAACTTGGTAAAGTCGCCCAAGCCCACAAAATCGATCGCCTCGTCCACCAGCGCGCGGCGGCGTTTGCGGTCGTTGACGTAGAGACTGCAGAAATAATCGATGTTCTCGCGCACGGTGAGCTCGTCGAACACCGCCACCTGCTGCGACACCACACCGATGCGACGCTTAAGGTCGTAGCGGGCGGGCGTCATGGGCTCGCCGAACAGCTCGATAGTGCCCTTGTCGTAGGCGAGCAGCTGCAGGATGCAGTTGATGGACGTGGTCTTGCCCGAGCCGTTGGGGCCCAGCAGGCCAAAGATCTCGCCGGGGGCGATGCTCAGGTTAAAGTGGTCAAGCGCGATAAGGTCGTCATAGCGCTTGACGAGGTTTTCGACGTGGACGATGTCTGTCATGAGGCGGCCCTTCTGTTGATTGCGGCCCGGTACGATTGCATCATCGCAGGAGCGGACGGCGCGCACCAGTGAGCTTTGTCACGAGTGCGGGGGCTCGGTCGCGTGGCCCGCTGACGCGACCGCCCCACCGTGCGGGAGGAATGTCACGGTTGCGCTAGGCGGCCCCTCCACCACGCGCAGCTTCGCGTACAATACCCGTATGAACAGGCTTTTCGACAAATCGATCGTGCTGGCGTGCTGTATTGCGGCCGCCATGGGTCTTGCCGTGGACGCTCGTCTGGTTGTGGCGTTTTGCCTTGGCATTATTGCCACCTCGCTGGCCGAGGTCACACAGGGGAAACGCACCCGACGCGCAAGCGAGGCAGCGAGCTACGCCTGCATCATCGCGGCTGTCTTCGTGCCGCCGTTTGTGCCGTTTGCGCCCCTCGCCTTCTATGACATCGCGCGGCGCGTGCGCCGTGAACGCATCTGGCCCGCGCTGGCGATTGGCGCAGTGTTTGTCTGCGCGCTTATCGCGGACCTTCGCACCGACGCGCTCGCCGCCCGAACGCTCCTGCTGACCGCCATCCTTTCGGTTGCCGCCACCCTACTATCGCTACGTACCGCCCAGTTGGAGCGCGAGCAGCAGCGCATGCGCCGCACCCGCGACGAGCTGCAGGAACGAGCCCTCGCGCTCGAAGCGCGCAACCGCGATCTTGCCGATCGCCAGGACTACGAAGTCGAGCTCGCGACGCTCGCCGAACGCGCCCGCATCGCGCGCGAGATCCACGATAACGTCGGGCACCAGCTCACGCGCGCCTCACTGCAGGCCGAAGCCCTACGCGTGGTCCACGCCGACGAGCCTGGCGTCGCCGCCGATTTCGCCGACGTTAAACGCACGGTTGACGAGGCGCTCCAGCTTGTGCGCACCAGCGTCCACGCGCTCAACGACAACGCCATCGACCTCTCCGTGCAGCTCGAGCGCATCGTTGAAGGCGCACGCTCGGACGGCGGTCCGCAGATTGAGCTTGAAGTTATGACCGAACATGCGCCCGCAAACGTCGCGAACTGCTTTGCGGCGGTCCTGCGCGAGGCACTCTCCAACACCATGCGCCACGCTTGCGCTCATGCTGTCACCGTACGATGCATGGAACATCCGTCGTTTTACCAGCTCATCGTTACCGACGATGGCACGGGCGGGGCCCAAGCAAGCGGCCGCAGCGCCGCGGAGGGCATGGGGCTCGCCTCCATGCGCGAGCGTATCGAGGCGCTTGGCGGCACCTTCACCGCCGGTCCGCGTGACGGCACCGGCGGCTGGCGCGTGTTTGCCACCATTCCCAAACAGCAAGGAGATGAGGACCGATGAGGCTCATCGTTGTCGACGACGACCGCTTGGTGGTCGATTCGCTCAAGATTATCCTGGGCGCCCAGCCGCAGATCGAGGTGGTGGGCACCGGCGCCAATGGCGACGACGCAGTGGCGCTCTACGCCAAGCACGCACCCGATATCGCACTGCTCGACATCCAGATGCCGGGGCGCGACGGGCTTTCGGCAGCGCGCGAAATCCTCGAGCACGACCCCGCGGCGCGCGTGGTGTTTCTGACGACATTCTCGGATGACGAGTACATAGTGTCGGCGCTCAAGCTGGGCGCCCGCGGCTACCTGATCAAGACCGATGTCGCCGCCATTCCACCGGCGTTGGCGCAGGTCATGGACGGCAAACGCGTGCTCGAGGGCAAGGCGATCGAAGATATCAACTTTGATGGGGCGGACGTCGAGGCCGGCGCGACCCGCCGGCCCGCCGCCTTTGCCGGCCTGACCGACCGCGAGTTCGAAGTCGCCGAGCTCATCGCCCGCGGCCTCGACAACAAGGAGATCGCTGCCACCGCCTATATGGGCGAAGGCACCGTGCGCAACCACATCAGCTCGATCCTAGCCAAAATGGGGCTACGCAACCGCACCCAAATCGCCATCGCCTATCTGCGAGGCTAGCCGCTGGCTGCCGCCAATTTGATGCCATTTCAAAACTATGCCGGTTTACTACGATGAATCGCCCGCCTTCGACCACGGTAAATTGCGCGCTTGCAAAACCGCAGGTAGAACGCTTGCAATATTTAGAAAAATGCAGTCATGGTCGGGAATGTCGAATTTATCGTAGTAAACCGGCATAGTTTTGTTCGGGCGGCCCTGCACGAGTGTCTCCGCCAGCCTCGCGGGACCAAAATGATCCGTTTTCCTCCGTCCCCAAGGGATCAGCCGGAACCGCCCGCCACGAAATCGGCCCATCTACTACGTTTGACGCGATACCCCTGACCATGCCTTCGTTTTGAACAAAACCGCAGGCGTTCTACCTGCGGTTTTGTTTTCGCGTTTTTTGGCATGGTTGGGGGTAAGGGACTAAACGTAGTAGATGGACCGGTTTCGAGGCGAACCCTTCTCGCCTACGCACAAAAGCGCCGCCACGGAGGAGGGAGATACCTCCGTGGCGGCTGGGGCTGGGGGTGGGGCTATGTTCTGGCTCCCCGCCGGCCGCCCGGGGCCTTCTGGCCCCGGGCGCTGCCAGCGTGCCTAGCGCTTACGGATACCCCAGACCAGGGCTCCGACGCCAGCCATGGCGATGACAAATGCCATAAGCAGAGCGGCAGCCTGCTGGTCGCCTGTGGTGGGCAGGAAACCCTTGACCGTCTTGACGATGTTCGTCACGGTCTTGGGCGTGCCGGGATCGGGTGTCGGCACGGGCGTCTCGGGCTTCTTGTACGTGTTGTTGAACACGATACCCTCGACGCTCCTGTCGCCCTTGGTAAAGGCGACGTTCGCCTTGAGGTTGCCCTCGCCGTCATCGACCACGTTGACGGTCGCGGTAAAGACGGACTTGTCGTAGGTCATACCGGACTCGTCGCCCTTGACCTCGCTGATGGCATAGACGTACGTACCGGGCTCGTCGTACTCGAACTTGTCGAAGTTGATCTTACCGTCGGCATCGTTGGTGACGGTAGACTCGATGTCCTCGCCAACGAGCTTAAAGCTAAACTCGTCCTTCTTGAGCTCGCGTCCCTCGAGCACCTTGATAGCGCCGATGGAAACCTGCGTAGGCATGGCGTGATACTTGTTGGTAAAGCCAGCCGACTCGGTGGTTCCCTCGAGCTTGTGCGTCGCGGTCAGCGTGCCGTCGCCGTTGTCGGAAACGGTGGTCACGACGGTGTAGGTCGTGCCGTCATAGGTGACGCCCTTGTACAGGCCGAGCGCGTTGGGGCAAGCCTCGCGCAGCGTGTACGTGTGCGTGCCGGGTGCCTCGTAGCGGATCGGGCTCAGCGTCGCAGTGCCGTCGGCGTCGTTGGTACCGCTGGCGACAACCACGCCGTCCTCGAGCAGCTCAAACGTGAACTCGCCGGCTGCAAGGTCGCGTCCAGTCAGGCGCTTGACTGTCTTGACCTGATCGGTCACGGACGAATCGGTAGGTGCCACGCCGTAGGTGTTGGTAAACGTGAAGGCAGCACCGTCGTCGCCTTCGCGCTTGACGCTCAGATGCCCGGCACCGTCGTCAGACACGGTGTAGGAAACCTTGCGCGTGGCGTTGGTGTCATTGGTCACGCCAGGGGCACTACCGGACTCGGTCACCGTGTAAGTAAAGGTGTGCGAGCGCGGAGCGGTGGGGGCTGCGGGCTCGGGCTCGTCGCTGGGCTCGTCGGCGTTGGCATCGGTGTCGGCCTCTTCAGCCTCTGCCTCTTCAGCCTCTGCCTCGTCGGCCTCGGCCTCGTCAGCTTCGTCTGCCTCGGCCTTATCGGTCGCATCGTCCGTCACGCCCAGAGCGCGGTTGAGGTCCTCGAGCGTAAAGTGGATCTTGCCAAAGTCCACGTTGCCAGCCGCGTCGTTGGTTGCGGTCGTGCGCCCGGGCATCGGGGCACCTGCCTCGTCGGCGGTCACGGTAAAGGTGAACTTGCCCGTGATGTCAGCCGGGGTCAGGCCCTCGGCAGCTTGGAGCTTCTTAGTGCCAGCGAGCGCGGCGTCAACGGCGTCGGCGCCGTAGACGTTCTCGAACAAGGGCTCGACGCCGCCGTAGTCGACCGTCGCCGTCAGGGTACCGTCACCGTTGTCGACGACGATAACCTTAAAGCCAAAGCTCCTCGTTGTAGCGGAAACGCCATTCGGCAGCCCGAATAAATCTTCGTAGGCCGTGTAGTTAATGGTCCAGGCGAGCTTACCGTCCTTGTCGGTACGATGGGCAAGCCCAGCCGCCTCAAGATTGGCAAGCATCTCGGTGTCGTAGTGCAGCGCATCAAAGCTCACATGCCCGCCGATATTGGGCTTGAGGTTTTCGTAGCCCACAAGCTCGCCCTGATAGGCAATGCCGAACCAGAACTCGCCGTCGGCCATCGGGCGACCGGTCAGAGTCTTGGTGGCAACGACCTGAGCAGCGGTACCACCAGGCGTGTTGGTCGTAGCGCTGTAACTGTTGTGGAACGGCACCAGGGCCTTCTCGACCTTGTTCTCGCCACTCTTGTGGACCGTCTCATGCGTGCCCTCGGGACCACCGGAAACGGTCGTCGTAGCAGTGAGCGTACCGGCGGTGTCGTCGGCGATGGCGATCGTCACCGTGCGTACGGCGTCATCGTAGGTGTAGCCGGGCTGGCCGTCGTTCTTTTCGGCCACGGTGTACTTGAAGGTCTTGCCGGCGTCAGCCTGCGTAAATTTAACCTCATGACCAGCCAGAATGTCGATCAGTCCGACCGTTGCCTCTGCCGCTTCGGGAGACTTGAAGCTATTGGCCCCGGGCAGCAGACCGAGCGCGCGAGCCGAAGCGTCGTCAGCAGGTGTCACGGTAAAGGTGAACTGGCCCTCGGTCATGGGGCGGCCGTCCAGATACTTGCTGAGCCACAGACCGCCGGCCGCGGTGTAGTTAAGCTCAGTGCGGTACGTGTTGGTGAAGCGTCCGTTTTCCTTCTTGGTGACATTGGCGGTCAGCTTGCCCTCGCCGTCCTCAGTCACGGTCACTTCGGCGGTCGCGACATGCCCGTCATACGCCATGCCGGCCGCGTTACCCGCGTTCTCGCGGATCTCGTACGTGTAGGTTCCGGCAGCCGTGTAGCGGATCTTGCCGAACTTGACGGCAGCGATGCCATCCTTCGCATCGTGCTTGTTCACGGTCACGGTTGAAGGATCGGGCAGCGAGGTGCCCTCAGCGGCGGTGATGGTAAAGCTGAACTCGTCGGAGTCCGTCCAGTCGCGACCGTCGATAGCCTTGCTCAGATCAAAGTCGAGCTCTGCGTCGAGCGGGGTCACGCTGTAGGTGTTCTTGAAGGTCGCAGCCGTGGCGTCCTTCAGGACATGCTCAGCCTTGAGCGTGCCATCGCCCTTGTCGGTAATGGTGGTCTCGATGGTGTACTTGGCGTCGCCGTACGTGATGCCCTTGCTGATGGTTCCGCCGTTGACCTCGCGCAGCGTGTAGGTGTGCTCGCCGGCCTCGGTGTACTTCACGGCGCTCATCGTGATGTTGCCCTCGGCGTCGTTGATGCCGGTGGCAACGACCTTGTTGCCCTCGACGAGCTCGAAGGAGAACTCGCCTTCCTTGAGGTCGCGGCCGATCAGAACCTTGTTCGCGGTGATCTGGTCGGTAACGCTCGTCTCGACAGGCGTCACGTTATAGGTATTGGTGAACGTAAATGCCACATCGCCGTCCGGCTTGCGGGATACGCTCAGATTGCCCTTGCCGTCATCAGTCACGGTGAAGGAAACCTTGCGCGACAGCTTGGCGTCATTGGTCACGCCAGCGACCTCGCCGGACTCGGTCACGGTGTAGGTAAAGGTGTGCTCGCGCTTCTCGGGCTTCTCGCCCACAGCCTTGTTAAGGTCGTCGAGCGTAAAGGTAATCTTGCCAAAGTCGACCTTGCCCTTGGCATCATTGGTCACGCTCGCGTTCTCGGGCACAGGCGCGCCCTCTTCACCGGTCACGGTAAAGGTGAACTTGCCGGTGATATCAGCCGGGGCCAAGCCGTCGGCGACCTGCAGGTTCTTGATGCCCGCAAGCGATGCATCGGCAGCATTCGTGGTGTAGGCGTTCTTGAACTCGATACTCTTGACGTCCTTGGCGTCCTTCAGCTCGTGCGTGGCAACCAGCTGGCCCTTGCCGTTATCGGCGATGGTCGTCACGATGGTGTAGACCGCGTCATCGTAGTCAATACCGCCGGCGTTGCCCTTAACCTCATGCAGCTTGTAGGTGTGCTGGCCGATCTCGGTGTACTTGATGGCACTGAACGTCACCTTGCCGTCGGCGGCGTTCTTAACGGTCTCGATAAACTCAGAGTCCTCACCCTTAATCTCGCGCAGCTCAAAGCTGAACTCACCGGCCGTAAGGTCGCGCCCGGTCAGAGACTTGGTCACGTCAATCTTGTCGGTAACGCTGGACTCAACAGGATTCGTGGCGTAAACGTTCTTGAACTCGGTCTCGCCCGAGGTCACCTTCACGCCAGCGCTCAGCTCACCCTTCTTGTCGGGCGTTACCGTCACGGTGATCTCCGCGACGTTCTTGCTGTAGGCGATGCCGTCAATCGTGGTCCCGGCATGCTTTTCACTGACCTTGTAGACGTACGTGCCAGGTTCGGTGTATTCGATCGTGCCGAAGTCGATGGCAGCCTTGCCCTGGTCCAGGTCAGCCTTGCGCACGGTCGCAGTCCTAGCCGCAGGCATCGGGGCGCTGCTCTCGGATGTCAGGCCAAACTCAAACGCGTCAGCATTCGTCCAGTCGCGACCCTCGAGCACCTTGGTCAGGCCAAAGCTGGCCTTGGTGTTCACCATTGCCGGCGTCATGTCATACGCAAAGCTGATCTTGCCGTTGTTGCCCAGGTAGGAATTGACATGCGTCGCGGTCGCCTTGGCAGACACGTTGTTCCACTTGGGGTTGAGAACGTCGGTCGCGGTACCAGTGCTGTTGCCGCCCACGCTGCCCTTGGTAGTGTGGAGCTCATCGATAAAGGCCAAACGCGCGGTTCCCACGCTAAACGAAAGGTTGCCGTCCTCGTCGGCAACAAGAGCGCCGTCAAACTTCGCTGCGTCGCCGCCGACAAACTCGATGATAGCAGTGGCGGGCTTGGCCTCGCCGTTCGAGCCCCGCTCCTCAAACTCATCCTTGTAGTAATAGGTGCCAGTATCTGCCAGCGAATTCTTTGCAGGCTGCGTGCAGCCCTTATCCGCGTAAATGGGAGTCTGCTTCTGGAAGTAGTAGTAGCGGTTGGTGTCGGCCGGCTCAAAGGTCGCAACCGTATCACCCAGCGCACCACCGCTCCACTTGTTCGCGTAGAAGCTCACGGTCTTGGTGCCGTCAACGACAGTCGTATTATGCTCGATGTAGTTCTTGAGCCCTGCTACCTTCTCGGGCGTAAACAGGTTGTCAAGTGCGGCGCTCTTCACGCTCGAGGCATACTTCACCTGAATGGGCTTAACGTTGTCGACCGAAAGCTTGCCGTCTACGGTCTTAAAGTGACTCAGCGGAATCAACGACGCAGGAATGTTAACCGTTACGATATCGCCCTTCCGGGGATTGTCATCGCCAGCACGCTGCACGGTGATGAGCAGGTCTTTTGCCTTGCCGGAAAACTCGTAGGTGTCGGTATTGGTTTCTTTGTTGACCGTCTTGCTCGCCTTGGTAAACGACATGCCGTTGATGACGACTTCGGTAAATCCGTCGACCTGCATAAAGTAGCCCAGCTCGTCGGTAAACGTGATGTAGCCGGACTTGGTCTCGTCGTAGCCCTTATGGATTTCGGTCGGATAAGGCGGCTCCGATGTGATGGCCTGTGAGATGTCGTCGAAGACCTTCTTGAGCTCTTCAGCATTGGTCGCCGACTTGTAGTAGTCGGAATTTTCCGCGCGCGTGCCAAGCTCGTCGCTCGCATACGACGTGGCATCGGGATAATTACTCGACACGGCGTGCATAAACTTATTGACGTCGCTTGTCCCCTTTTTCGAGGGATCGGCAACGGGGTCCGCTCCACTAAAGATGCCGATGGTATAAACGGTGGCCTTGCCATCCTTCATCTTCTTGGCAGCCGTCACGGCAGCATTGGCGACGTCAGAATCAAACTCGCTGTAGCTCGTTGGCTTGCCGTCGGTAAAGAACACAACGATCTTCTTGGCATCTGCGCGACCAGAAGTGATATCCCCGGCCAGTTCCAGACCATAGTCGGCGCGCGTAGCACCGCTTGGCTTGATTCCAGCAACTGTATCCTTAAGAGCTTTCACGTTGCCGCCGGAGCAATCGGTCAAACCCTTCATTACCTGCGAGTGGTTGTACTTGTATTGGCCTTGATAGTACGTGTCATTGCCGACCTTATCAGTCTTATCACCCGCAAACTTAACAATGGCAACCCTATGCTGCCTATCAACGCCCTCGATAGCCTCGTTTTGTTTGGCGATGGTATTGATAAAGCTGTTCGCAGCGCTCTTCAGTGCATCGATACGCTTGGTGCGATCTCCGCCACCCATAGGATCATCCATCGAGCCGGAGGCATCCAACACCATCACGATGTCGAGTGGCGTGGTGACTGTCACGGTTGAATTAGACGTCGAGGACATCGCCGAAAGCGTGGTCAAAAAGTCCGACTCTTCGTTTTCCCCGGTTGCCTTGACCGTCTTGTCGGTCCAGATTCGGCCGACGTTTTGGGTCGTTACCTTATTGCCACCGTGGCCTGCCGCCCAGATTTCCCAGCGACCGCTGGTATCGGGGTCGACGACCGTTCCGTTTACTGTCGGCCCGTCCATTCCGGTACTGGACCTGGCGTTGGCCTCGGGCAGCATGGCAAATGCTGCAGCCGGCAATACCAGCACTACGGCCAGTATCACCGCCAAGAGACCCCTCGTGTACTTACCCATCGTGTCTCCCTTCTCGCGGGCTCAGACCTTGTATCAGCCTAAAGTTACGAAATGAGACACAATTCGGGCAGGTGACACACGTTCCAGATTCGGTTTTGGGCGCGAGACAAATGTCTCACCAAAGTTGAGACACGAGAGTTTTCGCAAGAAAACGGGTGCGACTCGGAGCCATCAAGCAAAAATGATCCGTTTTCCTCCGTCCCCGGGGGATCAGTTGGTAACGCTCGCCACGAAACCGGCCCATCTACTACGTTTAACCCGATACCCCTGACCATAACCGCGTTTTACGAAAAACCGCAAGCATTCTACCTGCTGTTTTCTTTTCGCATTTTTCGCCGTGGTTGAGGGTAGCCACCCAAATGTAGTAGATAGGCCCATTTCATGGCGAACGGGTCACGCGGATGTCCTCGCAAGGCCAAAATAATCCGTTTCCCTCTGTCCACGGGAGATCAAGGTCTGGTACTGATATGGTGCCATTTCAAAACCATGCCGGATTACGGGGCTAAAGTCGGGATCCTCATCCATACCTTCATTTTTTGAAAAACGGTAGGCTATCTACCTGCGGTTTTGTTTTTGGGATTTTCCGTATGGTCGGAGGTTCGCTATCCAGCCCCGTAATCCGGCATAGTTTTGTTCGCGGCGGCACAACCGCGCGCTCACGCGCGGGGCCGGCGGGGCATTTTTGCCCCGCCGGCCCCATCCCAGCGCTATTCCAGCCCCATTTCAGAGCTATTCCGGCTTGGTTTCCACCGTGGGAGTCTTGTCCGCTGCGACTGGGGTACGGGCGGTGTCCATAGTCAGGCAATGTTTGGGGCAGCTTTCGATGCACTCGCCGCACACCACGCAGGCATACGGGTCAATCGACCACGTTCCGCCCTTGCGATCGACCGCGAGCGCGCCCGCCGGGCAACGCCGCGCGCACATGCCACAGCAGATGCACACATCCATGTCGTTAACGATATGCCCGCGCAAGCGCTCGGGTGCCGCGAGCTTCTCCTGCGGATAGCACACCGTTACCGGCTGCTTGACCATAGAGCCCAAGGCCGTCTTGGCAAATGTCAGCAAACTCATGCCGCGCCTACCTTTCCGTGCAGCTAATGCAGGGGTCGATGGTCAGGATAATCATGGGCACGTTGGCAAGGAGTACGCCCTGCAGCGCATGCGTCAGACCCGCCAAGTTCTGCGACGTCGGAGTGCGCACGCGGAAACGGTCCAGGTTCTTGGTGCCGTTGCCGCGCACATAGTAATACGCCTCGCCGCGCGGCTGCTCAATCACAACCTCGCCGCGCGCGCCGTCGGCCGGCGTAAGCTTGGTGCGCCCGCCAATCCCGTCGTGCGGAATCTTGCCCACAAGCTCCTTAATGATGTCCATGGCCTGCGTGACCTCGGCGCAACGCACCTGGCAGCGGGCATAGCAATCGCCATCGGTAGCAACGATGGGCTCAAACGCGGCCAAGTCCGCATAGGCGCCGTCGTCAAACATGCGCACGTCGTAATCCACGCCCGATGCGCGCCCAAACGGACCGACCATCGAAAGCTCCAGCGCGTCTTTCTTGCTAATCACGCCCACGCCATGCAGGCGCTCGCCGCAGCTGTTGTCGTCCAAAAACGTATGCACCAGGGCCTCGTAGTCAGGACGCATGGCATCGAGCGTCTGGACAATGCCCGCCAGCTCGGAGTCCTCGATATCGTGCTTAAGGCCGCCGATCTCGTTAATCGACAGAATCACGCGCCCGCCGCAAGTGCTCTCAAAAATCTTGAGTATCTGCTCGCGCAGGGTCCATGACCGATAGAACAGCGCCTCGAAGCCAAAGGCGTCGGCGAGCAGGCCCAGCCACAGCAGATGCGAGTGAATGCGCGAAAGCTCATGCAGAATGGTGCGGATATACTGCACGCGACCAGGCACCTCGATGCCGAGCATGCGCTCGCAGGCGCTGGCATAGCCGCAGCTATGGCCCACGGCGCAGATGCCGCAGATGCGCTCGGCAATGTAGCCAAACTGATGCATATCGCGCTTTTCGGTGAGCTTCTCGAGTCCGCGGTGCACAAAACCGATCTGCGGAATTGCCTCGATGACGCGGTCGTCCTCGATCACCAGGTCCAGATGAAGCGGCTCGGGCAGTACCGGGTGCTGCGGGCCAAACGGAATAACGGAGCGATGTGCCATGGGCCTTACGCCTCCTTTTTCTGCTTGTCGCGGGCGGCCTTGGCGGCAAGCGCCGCGCGGACCTTGGCTGCTTTCTCGGGATCCATGGCAGCGAGCTTTGCCTCCATCTCGGCAGCCTTGAGCGCGGCCTTCGCAGCAGCCTCATCGTGCTGAGCATCGGAGCCGGCAGCCGCAGCGGGCTGAGCAGCGGCGCCCGCGGCATCGCCGGCGCTCGCAGCGCCCTCCCCTGCAGCAGCCGCAGCAGCGGCGGCCTTTTCGGCAGCGGCCTTGCGCGCCTTGGCTTCGGCGGCGGCACGGACCTTCATGGCCTTCTCGCGCGCGGCCTTCACCTCGGGCGTGATAACGCTCATGGGCTCGGCAGTCGAAACATGGTAGAAAAAGCCCTTAAAGTCGATCTGCATGTCAGTGACGGCAAGCCCGAACAGGTCGTGCGCTTCGTTCTCAAACGGGAACACCGCGGGGTAATACGAGCTGATGGACGGAATCTCCTGGTACCGGTCGATACCCTCGACTACCAGGTTCTCAATCACATAGTTGCCGTCCTGGGCGATCTGCTCCTGGGCAGCACGAACGTTGATGAACGTATAGACCAGGCGATACGAGCCGTCGTCGACGTTGCGCTCGGCGTGCATTTGCACAAAGCGCGCGCCGACGCCCTTAAGCGCCTGGACATGCGACAGGAGCTCTTCGATCCCGACGGTGGTATAGATAGCCTTTTGCATTACTCGGCCTCCTTTGCAGCGGCGGTCGCGTCGCCGGCCTCAGCCGCAGCCACAAACCCGTCCTCGCCCAGCTCAACGCCACCGTCCCAGGTAGCGGCACCGCCCACGGTGAGCGGATCGCCGCCGGCGCGCATCACGGCCTCCTTCTGGTCCAGGATGCCGCACGCCTCCACAATGGCATCGATCACGGTCTCGGGGCGAATGGCGCACCCGGGCGCGTACACGTCCACGGGAATCGCGCGGTCCACGCCGCCGATCACGTTATAGGCATCGCGGAACACGCCGCCCGAACACGCGCAGATACCGCACGCCACCACGCACTTGGGCTCGAGCATCTGGTTGTAGATCTGGCGCACGACGGACAGATTCTGGGCATTGACCGACCCCGTCACCAAAAAGATATCCGCATGCTTGGGGTTGCCGGTGTTGACCACGCCAAAGCGCTCCGCATCGAACAGCGGCGTGAGCGAGGCCAGTACCTCGATATCGCATCCGTTGCAGCTCGAGCCGTCGTAATGAATAACCCACGGCGAGCGCGACATTTTATGATCCATGGATGCCGCCTCCTAAATAAATACGTCGACGAGGATGGGCATAAGGTTGAGCAGGCCAAACACCAGCGCCACGCCCCAGCCGAGCTTAAAGCAGCTGCGCCAGGTGCTGCGGGCAAAGGTGTTGTCGATCAGGACCTCGACAAAATACGTCGCGGCCATCACGACCAGGGCGACCAGCCAGCTCACGGGGTTGTCCCAAACAAAGAACATGCCCACCCACATCAAAAACAGCACGGTCTCGCACCAGTGCATAAGGGTCATCTTGGCCAGCGTGCCGCCGCTCATCTCGGTGGCGACGCCCTGGACGATCTCCTGATGCGCGTGATGCGAGTACGAAAGATCGAACGGCGACTTGCGCAGCTTGATGGTAAGCACCGCGAGCAGCGCGAGGAAGATGGGCGCGCTGTACACGATGATGGGGGCCGACTGCCCCATCACTGCGATAGAGTCGAAGCTATCGGTGGCAAGGTACAGACCCACGCTCATCAGCAGAACGGCGGGCTCGTAACTCATAACCTGCAGCAGCTCGCGGTCGGCGCCGACCTGGGCAAACGGGCTTTGCGTCGAGGCGGACGCCAGCACCACAAAGATCGCGGCGAGCGTCACCATAAAAGCGCACAGCAGCGTGTTGGAGCCCGACACAAAGATGCCGCCGCCCACGACGGTAAAGATGAGCGCACACGCCATGTAGGTATCGTCCATGGTGTTTACGCTGGCGGGGGCCTTGCGCAGCAGCTTAGCAACGTCGTAGAAGGGCTGCAGCAGGCGCGGGCCCACACGGCCCTGCATGCGGGCCGAAAGCTTACGGTCAAGGCCGTCGATCAGGCCGCCCACAAGTGGCGCCAGCAAGGCAAACGCCACGGTACCAATAAAAATGCCCACGACGCCCGAGCCTTCAAAATACTTGCCGCGCAGCACCGAGGGCGCGCTCATGGCAAGCCGCTCGGGCCCAATCCACGCGCAACACAGCAGCGCAAACAAGATAATGCTGCAGCACACGACGCTACCCGCGGGACCAATACGCTTCTCACCAAGGGCGTCCTCCGAGTACCAATTGCGCTTTTCGGCCTTCACCTCGTGTCCCATCGAGCCGCGGAAATGGCGATATTTGTCGGTTCCCACGCCCGAAAGGTACACGTTGACGTGCGGCTTATTGCTCACGCGGAACGACGTCAGCAGCACCACGGCGATAAAAGCCACGATAACCACCATCAGATACATGGCGTCCTTGCCGATAACGTACGGCACGCGTCCAAACACCATGGCGAGATAGGGCGACACCAGACCGCTCGAGATGAGCGGGAACGCCACGCAGCACAGAATCAGCAGCGCGGCGATGGTGTTGAGGGCCATCCATTCGGTCTTATGGACATTGACCTCAACGTTTTGAGCCGTGGGGTCGACGCCCGAAAGCTTGGCAAGCCACTTGCCCCAGAAGTAGAACGTCGCGGCAGAGCCAAAGGCCAGCACCATGATCATGAGCACGTTGCCAGTCTGCGCGAACGCCACCAGGGCGCCCCACTTGGACACGAGCATGCCAAACGGCGCCACAAACATGCCCATGATGCCCAGCATCATCAGACGCGTCAGGTGCGGCATGCGGCTGAACATACCGTCCATGTCCTCGATATTGCGGCTGCCGATATGATGCTCGGCCGTGCCCACGCACAGGAACAGCAGCGACTTGGCCACCGTATGGAACAGGATCAGGAAGATGGCGGCCCACACGGCCTCGGGCGCGCCGACGCCCAAGCAGGCACTGATGAGGCCCAGGTTGGAAATGGTGGAGTACGCGAGCACGCGTTTGGCGTTGCTCTGCGAGATGGCCATGAGGGCAGCGAGCAAAAACGTGATGGCACCCACACTCGTGACCATAAAGCCGGTCACGGGATAGATGGCATAGAGCGGGCTCAGCTTGACCATCAGGAACACGCCGGCTTTGACCATGGTTGACGAGTGCAGCAGGGCGCTCGTGGGCGTGGGGGCAACCATGGCGCCGAGCAGCCACGTGTGGAACGGCATCTGTGCGGCCTTGGTGAGTGCGGCGAGCGACAACAGGATGACCGGCATCACCAGCAGCGCGGATTGCGCGGTTCCGGCGCCGGAAAGCTCAATCATGCCCGAGATGGTCAGCGGCATGCCGTTAACGTGCAAGAACATAAGGCCCGCCAAAAACGCGATGCCGCCCAGCATGTTGAGGATGATCTGGGTAAAGGCGTTCTTGATGGCCTCGGGCGTGCGCGTGTAGCCAATCATAAGGAACGAGCACACGGTGGTGATTTCCCAGCCGCAGAACAGCCACTCAAGGTTGTCGCTCGTCACGATGACGAACATGGCCGAGAGGAACAGGAACATAAGCGCCAGGAACTGCGGGCGTCGGTCGGGCGCGGTCTGCCCGCGCAGTGCGGCCTCGTGCTCGTCATGGGCCTGGAAGTCCTTCATGTAGCCCAGGGCATACACGCAGATTAGGCTGCCGACGATACCGACGGCGAGGACCATGATCACGCTCATGTAGTCTAGGTAGAGCGGCGTCGCCGTGACGGCTTCGGCCGCAGGCAGCGTCATGGCCGCAAAGACGAGCGAGCCCACCAGCTGGACTATGCCGAGCACCGTGGTAAGCACGCTCTTATATTTGTGCGCGTTGTACAGGATGACGGCGCACAGGACGACATCGATGGCGGAGCTGACGATCGAGAGCACATGCGAGGTGCCGGGGGCAACCTCAAAACTCTGCGGACCCGTGCCAAAAAACATGACGGCGACTACAACTGTCACCGCCATAATAATGCCGGAACCTATGAGCCCCACCGCATCGCGGGCTCGGTCACCGCGCGCGAGCAGCATGCCCAGCGCCGGTACCAGCGGAAACAGGGTAAGGAAATACAGTAGCGTCATACCATCACTCCCCCATGCAAAAACGCTGCAATTGTTTAACGTTATAGCTCAATTGAGGAGTAGCGGCGGCAGGTTTTCGGTCAACTGGGGAGTTTTAGACGTACGGGGTAAGGAGTCTGTCCGCATTGGAGCAGTGGCGCGGCAAGAAAAATGCGCCCCTGTGGGCGCACCATCCCGTTCGCCATTCCGCCTTTTTAACGCGCGGCTTGCGACCGCGCGGCTTATCGACCAGCGCGGACTCACCGTTCTCGCGATACTGGCGGCACCAAGCCTTGACCGAAGACTCGCTAGGAATCTTGTACTTGATCATGGCCTCGCGAACCGTCAGGCCGTTTTCCAAACGGTCCTTAACCACGGCGAGCTTAACTTCGTACGAATAGGTGTGGTGATGCGAACCAGCGTTGAGAACGGCGTCGGCACCGCCCACGGCATACGCGCGGGCCCACTGACGAGCCGTGGCCTGGGGAATGCCAAGCTCCGCGGCGAGGGCGCGATGACCGACCCCCTCTTGGAGGATCTCGACGGCGCGCTGCCTAACCTCGGGCGCATGCGTGCGAGTCCTTGTTGCTTCCGACATACCTGCCACTTCTTAGCCTTAACCGTTAATCTGCCTTCTTACGTGCATGTTAGATAGTAGCATTTTGCTGTTTGCTCAAAGCAGTTAATTAAAATAGGCGCGGCGTTATCTGGGCATTTGGCACCAAATTACGACATTTCTTTATCGATTATTTACGCTGGTAGCTGACTCGCAGCTAATCGTCATTCGCTTGTCAACAAAATTGGCATCTCTTTATATCCTTTGGTATAGAGGATATAGTTATTAACCCCTCCCCCAATAATTTTGAGTGATCTGCGAGGCAGTAGACGTCATCACTCCTCATGATTACCGCGCATTGCCATCCACCGGAGCAAAACAAAAAGGGCGGGACCTGCTGCGCTTGCAGGCCCCGCACCGGTTGACACCCGACGGGACACAGCCGGGCGAGACGAATCCGTGCTACCGCCCCGCCTGGCCGCGATGCTCAACTACAGCTCGTTGGCCGCGTGATATGCCGTGCGAATGGCGCTCGCAATGTCGGCGGTGCGCTCGCCCGAGCAGTCGCCCACGCAGGTCACGGGCACCGTCACGCCATTCAGATCAAACGCGTTGGCCTTGGAGCCCACGGCCATCACCACGTAATCGCAGGCGATCTTTACCGGCTCCTCGGCGCCGTCCTCGGTGGTGCGAATGGCCTCCACGCCCTCGTCGGTGATGGCGGTCAGACGGGTCTTAACATGCTGTTCCACGTTGTGCTCGGCAAAGTCGCTCATGATCAGCGGCAGAATGGTCTCGGACTCGCCCGCGGCAATCTTGTCGAGCATCTCCACGATCGCCACCTCGCAGCCGTGCTGCAGCAGGTACTCGGCAGTCTCGGTGCCCACCAGGCCACCGCCAATGACGGCGACGCGGCCGCTGAGCTCCACCTTGCCGGCCAGCACGTCCCAGCTCGAGACGACCTTGTCCGAATCGGCACCCGGAACGGGGATGACCACGTCGTGCGCGCCCACGGCCACAATCGCGGCGTCGGCGACGTTGAGGTCCTCAGCGGTAGCGGCATGGTTGAGCTCAACCTTCACGCCCAGGCCGGGCAGAATCTTCTCGTAGTACTCGACCGAGCGCATGATCTCGTCCTTGCGCGGGGGCGCGGCCGCCAGCACAATCTGGCCGCCCAGATGGTCGCTCGCCTCGTAGACAGTCACATCGTAGCCGCGCTTGGCCGCCACGCGCGCGGCCTCCAGGCCGGCGATGCCGCCGCCCACCACGGCGATCTTCTTGTCGCCCTCGCCCGGCTTGATGGCGATGGTCGCCTCGTCGCCGTTCTCGGCATTGAGCACGCACGAAATGTACTTGCGGTTTTGAATCGCATCGACGCAACCCTTGTTGCAGTTGAGGCACTCGCGGATGGGCTCACCCGTGGCGGCCTTCAGCGCAATGTCGGGGTCGCACATGAGCGAGCGGCCATAGGCGATGATGTCGGCCGCGCCGTCTTCCAGAATCTTCTCGCCGGCCTCAACCGAGACAACGCGGCCGACGGTTGCCACCGGCACGGAGACCAGGGCCTTGACGCGCTCGGCCACGGGCAGCGTCCAGTTGTAGGGCATGGCACCCATGGGCGGAATGGTGTCGCCCATGTTGCCGGTGTGGTTGGCCTGTGCGACCTGAATCATATCGATGCCCGCACCCTCGAGCAGCTTGGCGAACTCGCAGGCCTCGTCGGGCTGCAGGCCACCCTTGCCGCGCGGCGTGCCGTCGGGGTTCTCCATGATCACGGGGAGCTTGTACTCCACCATCAGCTGCGGCGCGGCCTCCTTAATGGCGGCGACGACCTCCAGCGCGTAGCGAACGCGGTTCTCGAACGAACCACCGTACTCGTCGGTGCGCTGGTTGAGGATGGCCGAGCACAGCGAACCCACCAGGCGGTCGCCGTGGACCTCGATAGCGTCGATCCCGGCCTGCTGTGCGCGAGCGGCCGAGGCAGCGATGGCCTCCTTGATCTGGGTGAGCTGCTCTACGCTCGCCTCGTTCACAAAGTGCTGCATGTCGTGATGCAGCTTGGCGTAGGCCTGGTTGCGGATCTCGTTGGACTCGGCCATCTTGGCGGCAAAGGTCTCCTCGTCGCCGGCGGCCTTGGCCTCCTGCGCGGCCTTGGCGGCGGCCATGGATCCCATGACCATGCGGCCGACGCCGGGCACGTCGTACTCGGGGTGGAACAGCTGCAGCGCGACCTTGGCGCCGTGCTTGTGGACGGCATCGGCCAGGGCCTTAAACGTGGGGATTTGGGCGTCGGTCGCCAGCTTGGGCGTGGGGCTTGCGGTCATGACGGGAGCAACGTCGCCGATGACGATGTAGCTCACGCCGCCACGGGCCAGGCGCTCGTAAAAAGCCAGGCTGCGCTCGCCAATGGAGCCGTCGCGCTCCTCGTAGCCGGTGGTCAGCGGCGGGAACATAATGCGGTTTTTGAGCTCAAGGGGGCCAACCGTAATGGGCTGAAGCAGCTTGGATGCAGGTGCGGTCATGGACATTCCTCTCTTGTAGGCGCGGCGGCGATGATGCCGCGTAGTTGTCTAGAGGATATGGCATGGGAATACAACAGCGCAACGGAAATCGGCGGATAACAGGTAGCGGCAGGTGGATGGGGCGGGGCGGCCCGTCGGTTTATCTCAATCTGTAACAGTTACGCGGCAAAACCGGGTCTTACTGTTACAAATCAAGGTATTCCTCTCAACCCATCCTCAACAATCTAGATCTGTAACATCTAGACCTACTTTTGACCCCAACCTGTTACAGATCGAGACAAACCAAACCCGCCTGCTAGAAAATCTCAATCTGTAACGGTTACTCGGCAAAAACCGTCCCTCGTGTTACAGATTTAGACAAACACGACCAAGCCCACCGGTATATCTCGATCTGTAACACCTAGCCGCCCAAATCGGGTCTAGATGTTACAGATCGAGATTTTGTTTGAGAGGCCGAGAATTGGATCGAAAACACGGTCCCGAAATAACAAAAAAGCTCGCCGGCTAGGCCGACGAGCTGCAAGTTCTTGGTCGCGGGGGCAGGATTTGAACCTACGACCTCCGGGTTATGAGCCCGGCGAGCTACCAGACTGCTCCACCCCGCAATGTCTGGGCGCTTCATGTGCGCTAGAAAGAATATTACGCGGGAGTTCGGTAAGCGGCAAGGAAAATCTCGTAGAGCATAATTCCTTCATATTTAAAACCCCTCAGCCCCTATCACCGTAAACGAATCGCAGCCGAGCGCCGTCGGCGGCGCGTATACAATGGTGCGCGTCCTTTTATGCCAACACTGGGAGTAGACATGCTGCTCGCTATCGATATGGGAAACACGCAGACGGCCATGGGCCTGTTTGACGGAGACGAGCTGGTGCAGTCGTGGCGTATGCCCACCGACCGCTCCTATACCGCCGACGAGATCCACGTGCGCCTGATGGGTTTCTTTAAGATGTACGGCCTTTCGCTCGATGCGGTCGACGCAATCGCCTTTGCGGGCGTGGTGCCGCAGCTCTCGCGCGAGTGGCACGCCGTGGCCGACCGCATTGCCGCGGACGCCATCGTCATCGGGCCGCAGACGGCCGCGGTGACCAAGCTGCGCGCGGCGCGCCCCCAGGCCGTAGGTGCCGATCGCGTCGCCAACGCCGTTGCGGCCGAGACTTTCTACGGCGCGCCGGCAATCGTGGTGGACTTTGGCACCGCGACCAATATCGACGTCATCGATGAGGACGGTTATTACATTGGCGGAGCGATCGCGCCGGGCATCCGCATCTCCATGGACGCGCTTGCCGCCCGTGCCGCCAAGCTCGCCAGCGTGCCGCTCGAGGCGCCCGAGCACGCCATCGGCCGCGATACCGAGGAGTGCATCAAGGTCGGCGCCGTAACGGGCGCCGCCGCCATGGCTGAGGGCCTGGTCGCGCGCATGAAGCGCGAGCTGGGCCGCGAGGATGCCACCGTTATCGCCACGGGCGGTCTCGCCAGCATCGTCGCCGATTCGACCGATGCCTTCGACGTGGTCGATGGACAGCTCACCATCAAGGGTATCTGCGAAATTTACCGCCGCATGCAGGAGCTGGGATAGAGCAGGGGCTTAAGTCGAGCACGAACGCGAGCGGCGAACTAGGCAACGCATCGGTCCTATTCCTCAAAATCGAAAATTTATCAGGTTTGAGGAATAGGCTTTCTGCTACGCCTCGCCGCATAGCCACCTCGCCAGGTCCACGATCTGCACCCCATTGCGGTCCGTGGCCTCGTGATGCGTTCGGGCGAGAATCATCTTGGGGTACGCGTCGCCAATGCTCAGCAGTGGCGAAATCTCGCGTTCAAATGTCTTATCCGAGCTGATGTCGTCGCTCACCTGAATGTAGAGCTTCTCGCTTCGCTTGATTGCTATAAAGTCAATTTCCTTTTTATAGAGCACACCGACGTATACCTCGTATCCGCGGCGCAGCAGCTCGATGGCCACCATGTTCTCGTATACGCGTCCCCAATCCATATCACGTGTACCGAGCAGTGCGTATTTGAACGCGTGGTCTGCCAGGTAATATTTCTCGCCGCTCTTAAGGTATTTTTTGCCGCGAATGTCGTACCGACGAACTTTATAGAAGGCAAACGCATCGCACAGGTACCCCATGTACGTGCCGACCGTCTTGTTCGTAATCTTTAGCCCATCCGCATTTAATGCATCAGTAATGTTGCGTGCCGACGTAATGTTGGAAACGTTGTCCATCATGTAATCGGCAATGCGCAGCAGCGCCGATTCGTTTCTCACGTTATGCCGCTGCACGATATCCCTCACGATGAGCGTTTTAAAGACATTGGAGAGATATTGATAGCGCTGCTCCTGCAGTGGATAAGGGTAAGAGCCGGACATACCGCCGGTTCTCGCGTACTCATCGAAGTCGCGGTCGACATCGCCCTCGTCGCCATAGAGACGATACTCCTCAAACGAGAATGGGAAAACCTCGATCTCGAACGTACGCCCCGTAAAGAGCGTCGACAGATCGCTCGACAGCAAAAAGGCGTTCGATCCGGTAATGAAAATGTCGTACTGCTCGGATGCATGGAGGCTGTTGATCGCGCGTTCAAAGCCGTCGCACATCTGAACCTCATCGATAAGCAGGAAGTTTTGCTTGTCGGACACTCGATGCTCTTTTACATAGGCGAGCAGGGCATGATATTCGAGCAGGTCCTCGAACTCGTCGAGGTTGTAATTGATATGGATGACATTCGAATTGGACAGATTTGCCTCCACGTAATCGCGGAGGGCCTCGAGCAATTTTGACTTACCGCCACGGCGAATGCCCGTTATGACCTTGATGTCCGGCACGCCAATAAGGCTCGTCAACATGTCCATGTATGACGTTCTATTGATGAGTTTCATTGGCGCCTCCCTGCGGTCTTTTATCGCTATTCCTCAAAAACGAAAATTTTTCAGTTTTGAGGAATAGACTCTGCAACGAATATACCTCGCAAAAGGCCGAGCTGGCTTAATTCTATTCCTCAAAAACGAAAATTTTTCATTTTTGAGGAATAGAGCGCTGGCAACCCCGTTCCCCAGATAGGCGAAACCCTCCCCGGCACAGGCCGAGGAGGGTCTTGTTGTCATCGTTATCTTTGGGCGCGAACGCCCCACGTTACAGCCCGCGAATCCGTACGGCCTCGGGCGGAAACTCTTGCTCGCCGGCATCGGTCTTGATGGTCGCACGACCCCAGATGTCCAGGCCCGCAAACACACCGACCGCAAGCGGCAAACCGTTGGGCGACACCGCCGCAACTTGGCGGCCCAGCAGCGGCACCATGTCGAAGTACTCGCCCAGCACGGGAGCCAGCGGCCCTGCGGCGCCTTGCGGCGTGTTGGCAACAGCCGCCCAGGCGTCCACGCGGGTCAGCACGGCGGCGGCCAACTCTTCGACCAGCGCTTCGTCGGCCATATCTACACCGAGCTCGCTCAGCGCCGAACGCTCAATATCCACCGTCACGGCACCGAACATGCCCGCAGCACCGGCACCGCCGTTCACGGTAACACGCGCGAACGACGTCTCAAACGCGGGCGCGCCGCACACGATATCGCTCGGCCACTGGATACCCACCTTACCGGCAAGGCCCAACCCCGGCGTCGAAGCCGTGCCCACAAGCGCATCCATCATGCCCATCGCCGCCACAAACGGCAGGCCGTGGAAGGCATGCATGTTCACGTCCGGACGCACAACCAGCGAAAACGCCAGCGAAGCATCGCCCGCGCTCCACGCGCACCAGCCCGCGGACACGCCCTCGCGGCCTGCGTCACGCGCCGCGTCGAGCTCGGTGCCGGCGGCAACAGCATTCATCTCGATCATCTACATACGCCCCAATTCACCCACGATATGGCCCACGCGATCCTCGGGTTCCTTGACCTCGACGCCGTTGTAGCGGAAGAACCGCGCCGGGTCGTGCATCAGGTCCTCGAGCGGCACCAGCACAAAATCGCGCTCGCCGATCAGCGGATGCGGCAGGCGCAGCTTTTTGCCGCCGTGGGTCTCGCCGTCCATCCACAGCAGGTCCAGGTCGATGGTGCGCGGGCCGTTGGCCTTGGCCTTCTTGGAGCGGTCGCGCCCCAGATCGGCCTCGATCTTCATGAGCTCGTCGAGCAGCACCAACGGCGCCAGCTCGGTCTTAATCTCGATGACGGCGTTGGCAAACGCGTCCTGGCGCGTCTCGTAGGCCGGCTCGCTCTCGTAGATCTTGGAGGAGTTGGACACGCAGGTGAGTGGAATCTCGGCGATCATGTCGCGTGCGGCGCGGATGTTGTCGCAGCGATGCCCCAGGTTAGAGCCCACGGCCACAAACGCGCGGCGCGGCTGCGGATTGGCAACCGCCCAGTAACCGTTCAGGAACTGCGCAAAACCCGCGGCGTCGTGCACGCGCACGATGTTGGCACCGGCCTGGATGGCGCCCAGGCACACGCCAAACGTAGCGGCATCGCGCTCGGCGGCCTCGGTCACGCCCGAGACGGCACCCACAAAGCGCTTGCGCGACACGGCGCACATGAGCGGATAGCCCAGTGACGCCATCTTGGCAGTCTCGCGCTGGATGACGATGTCCTCGTTAGCCGACTTACCAAAGCCCGGGCCCGGATCGATGCAGATGCGGTCGCGCGACACGCCGGCATGGATGAGTGTGCGGGCCTGGTCGGACAGAAAGCCCATGACGCGGCGCATGATGGGCGCCGAATCGGGCAGGGTGAAGCGGCGGAGCTGCGAGGTGGGCACGTAGGCTTCCTCGCGGCGGGCGCTGCGGCGCATCATGGCGGCCAGACGGTCATTGGACTCCGATGCGGCCTCGGTGGCTGCGGGCGCGGGCGCGACGGTCTCGGCGGCAGCAGTCTGCTCGGTGGCGGGCGTCTCCTGCTCGCTTGCAGGCTCGGACGTGGGCTCCGGTTCGCCAAACGGCAACGAGGGCTGCACCACGCCGCCCGGAAGCTTGGCCTCCGACTTAGGCTCACCCAGCAACTTGCCGCGACGGCGGCGAGCCGGCTTCTCGGCCTCACGCGCGGCCTCGGCAGCCGCCTCGCGCGCCTTCTCGGCAACAAACGCCGCTGCCGAGGTATCGAGCTGCACCGTTGCGTGCGTGCGGGTGGGCGCGGCGACCTCGCCGGCATGCATCACGATGATGCCGCAGGTGCTCGTCTTAACAAACTCGACCATCTTGGGATCGGTGAAGCCGGTCACGTCGTTGACGATCGAGGCGCCGCAGCGCACGGCCGCCTTGGCAACCGCCACATGACGCGTGTCGATCGAGACGATGGCGCCCTCCTTGGCCAGCGCGCGCACCACGGGCAGCACGCGGCGAGCCTCCTCGTCGGGGTTGACCGGGGTAAAGCCGGGGCGCGTGGACTCGCCGCCCACGTCGATGATGTCGGCGCCGGCGTCGAGCATCGCCAGGCCGTACTCGATGGCGGCATCCGGGTCGAAGTGCTCCCCGCCATCGCTAAACGAATCGGGCGTCACGTTGAGGACGCCCATGATGCGCGGACGGTCAAAGCTGAGCTCGTACTTTCCGCACCGCCATGTCTTGCTGTCGTTCGCCATGAACATCCTCCTAAAATGCCCACGCCGCCGAGCTTGGGGAGCTGGCGGCGGGGTCGCTTTGCAATCAGTCTTTCTATTGTATCCGCGCGCGCGGGCTAGAACGCAAACGCGGCCGCGATGTCGCAAGAAATCAGCAGGTCGGCATTTGCATCCTGATCGGTGGGAGCAAGGTTGCATATGGCCAGCGTATCGCCGGTAAAGTAACGCGTAAGGCCCGCCGCCGGATACACCACGAGCGAGGTCCCGCCTACAATGAGGGCATCGGCCGCGGCGATGGCGGCAACGGCACCGGTCAACACATGCTCGTCGAGCGGCTCTTCGTAGAGCACTACATCGGGCTTGATGCGGCCGCCGCACGCGGGGCACGCGGGCACGCCCGCGGCATCCTCGTGCTCGCGCGAGCAAATCCACTCGGCGCTATAGACCGCGCCGCACGACTGGCAAATGTTGCGATGGACCGATCCGTGCAACTCAAACACGCGCTGTGAGCCGGCCATCTGATGCAGGCCGTCGATGTTTTGCGTCACCACGGCGTCGAGCTTGCCGGCGCGCTCCAGCTCGGCCAGCTTGGTGTGGCAGCGGTTGGGCTTGGCGCCAAGCGCGATCATCTTGGTGCGGTAGAAGTCGAAGAACTCGGCCGGGTGCACCTCGTAAAAGCTATGCGAGAGCATGGTCTCGGGCGGGTAGGCAAACTGTTGGTGATATAGGCCGTCCACGCTGCGGAAATCGGGGATGCCACTCGCCGTGGAAACGCCCGCGCCGCCAAAGAAGACCACGCGCTTGTGGGTGCCGAACAGCTCCGCCAGCGCGGCGGAGGCCTGTTTGGAGTCCGTTATCGCCTGCGTCATATGAGTCCTCCGTCCTTGTTGGTCGGGCAGCGTCGGGCGATGTCCCAGCATGCGGCCTTTGGGTCAGCACGCGCGGTGCCCACCACCGCCCCTGTTGCGCTAATCTTAAGCCTGCCAACCCCGTCGAAAGGACACCATGCCTCAGACTTACACTTTCGCCTCGTGGAACGTCAACGGCCTGCGCGCCGTGCTCAAAAAGGACCCGAGCTTTATCCAGATCGCGCAAGAACTCGACGTCGATATCCTGGCGTTGCAAGAGACCAAGTTGCAAGAAGGCCAGGTTGATATTGACCTGCCCGGCTATCGCCAAACCTGGAGCTACGCCGAGCGTAAAGGCTATTCGGGCACTGCGGTCTTTAGCCGCCAGGAACCGCTGCGCGTGCTGCACGCCGACGCGCTGTTACCCTACGCCGGCGAGGGCGAGGCGGCCGAGCTCGTCGCCCAAGCCGCAACCGAGGGCCGCGTCTGCGCGTTGGAGTTCGACAAGTTCTGGTTTGTGGATGTCTACACTCCCAACGCGCAAAACGAACTCGCCCGCATCGACGTGCGCATGGCCTGGGATGATGCCTATCGCGGCTTTTTGAGCGCGCTTGAGCGCGAGAGCGGCAAACCCGTCGTGACCTGCGGCGACTTTAACGTGGCGCACGAGGAGATCGACCTTAAGAACCCCAAGTCCAACCGCGGCAACGCCGGCTTTTCGGACGAAGAACGCGGCAAGTTTACCGAGCTGCTCAACGCCGGCTTTACCGATACCTGGCGCACGGCTAATCCAGACGTCGAGGGCGTCTACAGCTGGTGGAGCTATCGCTTTAATGCCCGCAAGAACAACGCCGGCTGGCGCATCGATTACTTCTTGGTAAGTGATTCAATCGCCAATACCGTGCGCGACACCGGTATCCGCGGCGATATCTTCGGCAGCGACCACTGCCCCGTCACCCTCACGCTAGAGCTCTAGCGCCAAGCAATTCCTGGGGGACAGAGGAAAACAGATCATGTGACCCCTCTCCCCCTATAAGTTGCGGTGGAATAGTTCCTGTTTGGGCAGCAAATAGCCAAAAACGAGAACTATTCCACCGCAAGTTCGTGAGGGAACGCGAAATGCCTTACAGCCCGTATTTCACGACGACACGGTTAATGCGGCGACACCAAGGCTTGTACAAGGCGGCCAAAAACACGCAGGTCGCAAGGCCGTGCGTAATATCGAACGGCACTGCCGTGGCAAGACGCGCCGCGGCACCCGCCCAAGTAAGCGGCTGTACAAAACCAATGATGTCATACGCGTTGATCACGACGCCATAGAGCAGGCCCGACGCAAAGCCGTACGCCAGCAGCGCTGGCATGCGCACGGTGCCGTCGGCGCGGTCGAACGCACCCGCATACGCCAGCACACCGCCAACGTATCCCACGAGCCCCCAGGCATACATCTGCCACGGCGTCCACATGCCCTGTCCAAAAAAGAAATTGCTGGTCAGCGCTGCCAGCGCGCCAACCATAAAACCATTGCGGCGACCAAGCGTCGCCCCCGCGATAATGGCGATGGCGCTCACCGGTTTAAAGTCGGGAATGGGCCCAAACAGGATGCGCCCCGCCGCCGCCAGCGCCGCCAGCACCAGCGTGGGCATAATCTGGCGCAAACCCGGACGAGATGCCTCGTAACCCGCAAAGAACAGCGCGAGCACGAGCGCCACCACAACCAGCATGGCAAGCGCTGCCTGCTCAATGCCTGCCAGCAATGCTGCGGTCATTACCGCCGGCACCGCCAACAACAGCGGAATCTCAAGTTTTGTGAGTAGGCGCGAGGCGCGAAAATCCGCCATCCCATCACGCCCTATAGAACACGTTGTCGGCAAAGAAGTCGGCCGGGGACTCCATGCAGGCAATCTCACCGTCAAACATCATGGCAACGTCATCGGCAACCTGCTCGGCAAAATCCAGATCGTGCGTGGCCATGATGACGGTGCCGCCAGCCTTCGCATGGTCACGCAGGGCGCGGGCGATGATGCGGCGGCTGAACAGGTCTAGACCCTTGGTGGGCTCATCGAGCAATAGCAGTTCGGGGCCGATTAGCAGCAGTTTTGCCAATGCAAGCAGTTGACGCTGCCCGCCCGAAAGATCGTACGGATGGCGTCCATCCAGACCCGACAACCCCAAGCTCGCCGCACGCTCCCGCGCCAAGTTCTCGTCATATCCGCAGGTCGAGGCCCATTCCATCAGCTCATCGCGAACCGTCTCGGCAACCAGCAATGCTTTGGGATTCTGAGGCAGCAGCGCCGCCGAGGCCGCTCCGCGCACCATGCGGCCGCGCTGCAGCTTGGCGGTCTTCGCCAGCACCGAGAGCACCGTCGACTTGCCGCAGCCGTTACCGCCAACAACCGCATGCACCGCACCGGCCGAAAACGACGCATCGAGCCCACGCAACACCCAGCCGGACGCTCGATCGTAGCGAAACCAACCTTCCGACAGGGTGGTAGCCGACCCAGCGTGCATTTTTTGGAGTATTCTGCTTCCATCCGTGCGCGAGAAGGCTTCCAAGCCGTTCTCGAGCGACGTTTGCGCCACAAATTCGGACGATTTGTCCAATTCTGAACTTTTTTTCGCGCTCGATACGTCCCCGGGCGGCTCCAGAGAGCCCAAATTGTCCTCACGCCTGCTGAATACTCCGTTTTTTGCACATCGGATGGCACCCCACCCCAACGTGTCATCGGAAAACAGCGATTCTCGGCGTCCCAAAGATGCCATATCCGCCGCCTCGTGCACGCGGCCATCCTCAATCCGGTACGCACACGTCGCGTATTCGAGCATTGGGCGCGGCTGATGCGTCGCCACAACAACCGTGCAGCCCAGCTCGCGATTCACACGAAACAGCGCGTGCAGGAAATTCTTCTCGGCAACGGGATCGAGCTGAGACGTGGGCTCGTCGAGCAGCAGCACGTGCGGGCGCAACGCCAGAACGGCCGCCAACGACAGCAACTGTTTGCGACCACCCGAAAGCGTGTCAGTATCGCGGTGAAGCCAATCTTCCAGCCCAAAGAAATAGCTGGTCTCAGCTACGCGACGGCGCATCTCATCACGTGCTAGCCCCAAGTTTTCCAGGCCAAACGCCATCTCGTGCCACACGGTTTCGCACACGATCTGGTTCTCGGGATCCTGGAACACATAGCCCACGCGCTCCGCCGATGCCCGTACGTCCATGTCGGCAACGGGCTCGCCCAGCACGCGCAGTTCGCCAGTGCGCTCGCCCGCTGGAACGATCTCGGGCTTGAGCAGCGACAGCAGCGTCGACTTGCCCGAACCGGTACCGCCAACAAGCAGCGCAAACGCACCTTGGGGAACAGACCAGTCGAGCCCCTCGAGCACCGCAGCATCAGCATCGGGGTAGGCAAAGCTCAGGCTCCGCACCTCAATCGCCGGCATATCCGGGCCGCACGCCGCGCCCGACACCGGGCCCCTATCCAACCGAGCCATCAGCCAAACCTCCTCTCATCAATCGCGTGCAATGCGCAAGGCAGCATCATCCAGGCAGCGTACACGACATAGCCCAGCCACGGCGCCGGCACCGAGAGCTGCGGATAAAACGAATACTGCGTCGTCGCGGTCGCCGCCACGGCCACCGCGGCGGCACCAAACAGCGCGAGCCCGACCAGCGCGGCAACGTCGCTGCGCCCCAGTCGATACCGCGCATACGTCGTACGACGTGTCGCGGCACCCCACCCGCGCGAGCGCATCGCGTCCGCGCGCTCCAGCGAATCTTCCATGCCCCAGCCCATCAACACGCTCGACGCCCGCAGGCGCGATCGCACGGGATCGGTGGGCGCGCGGCCCGGCACGTCAATCGCGTCTTGCACCGCCAGCACCGTGCGGCCGCGGCGCAAAAACTGCGGGATAAGCCGCATGCACATCGAGATCATAAGCGCAATCACCGGTGCGGCATTGCCCAGCAGCGCGAGCACCTTGTCGTATTCGAGCATCGACGCCGCTGCCTCAAACCACAGCACGCTCGCCACAAACAGCCCACCCATGCACAGGCCGTAAACCATGCTCTCTAGATACACCGCACGCATGCCAATACGAAACAGCTCCGTCGAGCCCGATGCACTAAACAGCGGATTGAGCACCGCGATAATCAAAATCACCGGCAGCTGCCAGCGAAGCGCCCCCAACGTGCGCGCAGCACCGCGCGTCGCAAGCCCGTACGCCAGCCCGCCCGCAAGCGACAGCGCGATCAGCACCGGCTGCATCGAGAACATGGTGAGCCCCAGCGTCAGCACTATATAGAGTGCCGGCACAGCCGGATGCGACATCGAGAATGCCGCGACGGGCTCGCCGCCAAACTCCTCTTGTATGTTGTCCACGGGCACCCCCGTCCCCTCGCTCAAACGGCAGCTCCGCAGCACCGCCAACGCCGCACGCAAGCAGCGCAAACGCCACGCCGGCGGCGCAAGCCTCAACCGCCGCAAACCAATCGCTACGCGCTCAACATATGCCTGCGGTATCATATTGCGCCGTGTATCGTTTCCAAACACACGTCTCTATAACGTAACAGGAGATCACATGGACGCAACCGCAATTATCCTCGCTGCTGGCGAGGGCACCCGCATGAAGTCGAACCACTGCAAGGTTTCGCACAAGATCCTGGGCAAGCCCATGGTCCAGTGGATCGTCGACGCCGCCATCAAGGCCGGCTGCAGCCGCGTCGTGGTCGTCATCGGCAGCCACGCCGACGAGATGCGCGCCCTTATCGACGGCACCTACGCCAACAGCGCCACCAAGGTCGAGTGCGTTGAGCAGACCGAGCGCCTGGGCACCGGCCACGCCGTGAAAGTCGCGCTCGAGGCCTGCGGCATCACGCAAGGCCCCGTCGTCGTGCTCAACGGCGACTTGCCCCTCATCACCGCCGACACCGTTGCCAAGTTCGCGCAAACCGTCGCCACCGGCGAGCTCGCCTGCACCGTCATGACCATGACCCCGCCCGACCCCTTCGGCTACGGCCGCATCAAGCTGGGCGCCGACGGCCAGATCGAGCGCATCATCGAGCAGAAAGACTGCACGCCCGAGCAGGCCGCCACGCTGCTGGAGTGCAACGCCGGCTGCTACGCCTTTGACGGCGCGCAGCTCGCCGCCCACATTGACGAGATCGGCAACGACAACGCGCAATCCGAGTACTACCTGCCCGACATGCTCGAGATCCTCAAAGGCCATGGTCAGGCAGTCTCCATCTTCCACTGCGATGACTACCGCGACGGCCTGGGCGTCAACAGCCGCATCCAGCTCGCACAGCTCACCGCCATCGCGCGCGACCGCATCAACGAGCACTGGATGGCCGAGGGCGTTACCTTCATCGACCCCACGCAGGCCTGGATCGGCCCCGATGCCACCATCGGCCGAGACACCGTCGTGTGGCCGCAGACGCATCTGATCGGTCACGTCACCGTGGGCGAGGAGTGCCAGCTCGGCCCCAACAGCCGCCTCACCGACACCACCGTCGGCAGCGGCTGCACCATCGATGAGACCATCGCCATCGAGGCCGTCATCGAGAACGGCGTCGACTGCGGCCCGCGCGCCTACCTGCGCCCGGGTACCCACATGCTCGACGGTTCCAAGGCCGGCACGCACGTGGAGATCAAGAAGTCCACAATCGGCGAGGGCTCCAAGGTGCCGCACCTTTCCTACATCGGCGACACCACCATGGGCTCCGGCGTCAACGTGGGCGCGGGCTCCATCACCTGCAACTACGACGGCGTGCACAAGCACAAGACCGTCATCGGCAAGGACGCCTTCATCGGTTCCGACACCATGATGGTCGCGCCCGCCCAGATTGGCGACGGCGCGCTCGTGGCCGCCGGCTCCGTCATCACCGAGCCGGTCCCGGCCGACGCACTTGGCCTGGGCCGCGCCCGTCAGGTAAACATTGAGGGCTGGGCCGCCGATTATCGCCGCCGTCTGCACGAGGACGACGAGGTATAACGTTTTACCAAGCATCTAAGGAGCTGTTCCCATGGGGGCGGCTCCTTTTTCTATCGTGACCTGCGCAACCGGATGAGTGGTCGGTTCGTGTCCGTTGACGGTAAAGACGTTATCAAGACTCGATAAACCCCGTTGCGCGGTTACAATGCAAAAAGGCATCTATATGGCATTCGATATATAAAGGAGAAGGGTAATGCCGATTAATGATCCCGAGAAGTCGGAGAATATGCGCAAGTCCATCCGCGTGTATTCCGGTTCCTCCAACCGTCCCCTCGCTCAGAAGATCGCTGAGTACCTTGGGGTCGAGCTTTCGGGCCTTACGCTAAAGCAGTTCGCCAACGGTGAGATTTACGCCCGCTACGACGAGACCGTCCGCGGCGCCGACGTCTTCCTGATTCAGTCCGTGGCCGGCGGCAACGTCAACGACATGCTCATGGAGCTGCTCATCGCCACCGACGCTGCCAAGCGCGCATCCGCCCGCTCCATCACCGCCGTCATCACCCACTACGGCTATGCCCGCCAGGACCGCAAGGCCGGCCCGCGCGAGCCCATCACCGCCCGCCTCGTCGCCAACCTGCTCGAGCGCGCCGGCGTCAACCGCATCATCACCCTCGACCTGCACCAGGGTCAGATCCAGGGCTTCTTCGATATCCCGGTTAACCATCTGTCCGCGCTGCCGCTGTTTGGCCAGTACTACAACGACATGCACTTCGACACCGACAACCTGGTTGTCGTCTCCCCCGACGTGGGTCGTGCCAAGGCCGCCAAGAAGCTGTCCGACATGCTCGGCTGCGACCTGGCCATCGCCCACAAGGGCCGTCCGCGCCACAACGCCGCCGAGGTCATGGGCATCATCGGTGACATCAAGGGCAAGACCTGCATCATCAACGACGACATGATCGACACCGCTGGCACCCTGTGCGCCAACGTCAAGGAGCTCAAGGCTATGGGCGCTGGCGACATCTACGTCTGCGCCACCCACGGCATCTTCTCCGGTCCGGCCATCGAGCGTCTGAACGACGCCCCGATCGTCGAGTGCCTCGTCACCGACGCCATTCCCGTCGAGGTCGGCGGCAAGATCAAGACCATCTCGGTCGCCGAGGAGTTCGCTCAGGCCATCTCCGCCGTTTACCACGAGGAGCCCGTCTCCACGCTCGTCGGCGGCGACTTCGCGCTGTAATCCAGCGTGCATCTCATCATCTTTGGTGTTTTTAAAGGGTCGGAAGCTCGCTTCCGACCCTTTTTCTACCACTCGACAACCTGTCATGGACAGTTAGTTCAGATTTGTATTTGTTAAGGCATTCGTTTGGGCCATTTAATACGTCGAAAGCTCTCTTGCCGGCATAATTCCGCTCGATCCCTCCGCCTATGGATCTCTTCACCATGCCATTGGCCCCATTTTGCCCACCGATTCCTTCAACAACGGCAATACACCCCGGTCGCCTTATACAAATCTGAACTAACTGCCCAACACCCACCTCAGTAGATGCCTCCAAGGCCAGCCCATCGCTCCATTCTCCACTTTTTCAAGGCATTCCACATGATCACGCTACCGCCTGCGGCGCGCGACACCCCTTTGAGCGAAAAGAACAATACGGCAATATCGTTTCGCCAACGGATTAGTAACTTATAGCTATGACGACCGTGGTTTCACATCTCTCCGCCCTCCGCGCAATTCGCCGCGCTCGACGGGCGTACTCCGCCCTTCCCTGGGACGCCATCGATGACGAGCAACAGACACAAGCCCTCGAAGGTTGCGTTCCCAACAAGGACGCCATAGACTTTGCGGCCCTTGCAATACTTGACGCCTGGAGCGAAGACGACTCCGAGTGTCTAGAGCTCTTTGTTGCGGGCGGCAACAACAGACGGCCCGACGAACGGCTCCTCCAGCACACCATCACCGCCCCTCTTCCCCAAGGTGCGATTATGCACATTGAAACCGACATCTACGCAACGTCTCCCGCCATGACGGCCATGCTTTGCTCCAAAAATGAATCAGTCGCCAAAACCTTGATGCTTCTCATGGAGCTGCTCGGAACCTACTCACTTCCGCCCGAGGCAACTTACCCCATCGCCTACGACGACACGTGGCCCAAGGCCAACAGCTTCGAAGCGATGGACGACCTCGATTGCCAGGGCGACCAACCGACGCCCGAAAAGCAAGCCGAAACCCGCTACGAACAGGCACACTACAAATGCGAACCCGCCACAACCATCGAAGAGCTCGAGGCAGTCGCACGGTTTGCCAAAAGTAGTTCCTACGCCTCGTTTCGTACGGCTGTCAAACTCGCCCGGGCCGGATCCGCATCCCCAGCGGAATCATTGATGTTCGCCGTCCTGGGCGCACCCATGCGCTTTGGCGGATTCGGGTGTTGCAGCTTGCCCATGGGAGGCCTGCTGCTCAACTATCGCGTCGATTTCGACACCCTTGCGGTCAACATGTCCTCGGGTATCCCCTACGCCATCTGCGACCTATATTGCCCGGCCGCCGGAGTCGACAACGAATACAACGGAATTGGGCATGAGCTTCAAAACGCCCGCATCCACGATGGCAATCGCAACAATGGTCTTAAAGCCATGGGTATCCACGTCCTGGTTATCAATCGCGACCAAATGAAGGACCTTGTTGCACTCGAAGCCTTCGCCCAGACGATGCATCGACTTGCGGGGGTTCGATTCCGCTATCGCATCAAGGGTTATCGCAAGCGTCAGGCCGCCTGGCTCAACGCCCTGCGGGCCGGAATCGGCCTCGCGCCGGTCTAAAAGACTTTTACTCAGTGTCACCGAGTATAGCTGGACAGTTAGTTCAGATTTGCATAAACAGACGGCTAATATCGAGGTGGTTTGCCGCCATCCCGGCGCGAGTCACCTCATTTGAAGGCTCGAAAGATCTGAAAGAGTGCAAAATGTGCTCCCCAAAGCGCCGTGGCAGTTCCGCGGTCCCAATTTTGGCAGTCAAAGACCTCTTGGTTTATACAAATCTGAACTAACTGTCCACCCCGACTTCTGACAACCGTCTAAACGCCCTCATGCAGCCTCAATCACCCTCCATTTGACAGCAGCAACGGGGTCGCTCACCATAGCAGGCGACAAATCGACGAAAGGAAGCACATGGCAGCTGCACAGCCGCTTAAGATTCGCATGGTTGCCGGACTTGGCAACCCCGGCGAGGAATATGCCGAGACCCGCCACAACGCTGGTTTCAAAGCAATCGACGAGCTGGCCCGTCAGGCCGGCGTCACATACTGGAAAAACCAGGCAGGCGCCGAGGTCGCGCTCATCAATATCAACGATGCAGAGGAAGAGAACGGCAAGCGCCAGATTGTGCTGGTCAAGCCGCAGTCGTATATGAATACCTCGGGTGGTCCCATCTCCAAGCTCTGCCGCGAGTACAAGATCAAGGCCGAGGAGCTGCTCGTGATTCACGATGAGCTCGACATTCCCGCCGGCGACGTACGCGTCAAGGTGGGCGGTGGCCACGCCGGCCACAACGGCCTGCGCTCCATCATCGACAAGATGGGCAGCCGCGACTTCAGTCGCATCCGCACCGGCATCGGCAACCCTCCCGGCAAGATGGCCGTGGCAGACTATGTGCTCAAGCAGCTGCGCGCCCGCGAGGCCGAGGACTTCCAGGACACCTGCGCCCGCGCCGCAGATGCCGCCGGTCTGGCCATCGTCCACGGCGTGGTCTATGCCCGCGACCATGTCAACGGCGCCGCCTCCGCCAACGGCAAGCACTAAAACCTATCATTTAGGGATGTTTATTTTGGCAGGTTTTACCTGCGGAAACACCGCAGTCGGCACATCGCAATAAACACGCTGCCACCATACATGCATAACACCCCAAAGGGGGCCGGCCTCAACGAAGCGCGAGGCCGGCCCCCTTTGCCGTTTTGCCTGATAAAACCGACCAAAATAAACCTGTCCCTATTTGGTAGGCCAAAGTGGACAAACCCTGCTCCCAACCGCCGAAGACACACGTAAGTGACATGTCCATGAGGGTATAATTTGCACCGTATGTCTGCACAACGCCTGTGCGCGTACGGTTTTATTCGGGCTACCGTCCATTTCCGTGGAGGCACGGTTCGGCGGCCCTAACAAGAGAGGGGTTCTATGTATAAGATCCTGGAGAAGACGCAGTTCTCGGAGAAGGTGTTCAAGTTCCGCATCGAGGCGCCCGCAATCGCCAAGCATGCGCACGCTGGACAGTTCCTCATGGTTCGCGCCAACGAGACGGGCGAGCGCGTCCCGTTTACCCTGGCCGGCTGGAACGGTGACGAGGGCTGGGTCGAGTTCATCTTCATGGTGATCGGCAAGACCACCGAGATGCTGTCCACCTACGAGGCCGGCGAGTCGCTGCGCGACGTCGTAGGCCCGCTGGGCGTTCCCACCGAGATGGCCGAGGGCCCCTGCGCCGTCATTGGCGGCGGCGTCGGCCTGGCAATTGCCTTCCCGGTCGCCAAGCACCTGGTCGAGACCGGTCACGAAGTTCACGCCATCATGGGCGCCCGCACCAAGGACCTCCTGCTCATGGAGGACCAGTTCCGCGAGCTCCTCGACGAGGACCACATCCACATCACCACCGACGACGGCTCCTACGGCGAACAGGGCGTTGTCACCGCTCCGCTGGAGCGTCTGCTGCAGGACAAGGCCGTGAGCCAGGTCTTCTGCGTCGGCCCCGTTCCGATGATGAAGTTCTCGACCCTCACCGCCCAGAAGTACGACACCCCCATCACCGCGTCCCTCAACCCTATCATGGTTGACGGCACCGGCATGTGCGGCTGCTGCCGCGTCGAGGTGGGCGGCGTGACCAAGTTCGCTTGCGTCGACGGCCCCGACTTCGATGCCACCCTGGTCGACTGGGATGACCTTCGTGCCCGCCAGGCCGCTTACCGTTCCGAAGAGGGCGAGTCCCTCAAGGCCTATGAGGAAAAGAGCTGCGCATGCCACTAGTTAACGGTCGTTTCGTTGCCGATATGAAGTCGCCCCGCACCCCCGATAACGAGGAGCCGGCTGCCGAGCGCGCCTGCGACTTCCGCCCCGTCGACAAGGGCTTCACCGAGGAGATGGCGCTGGCCGAGGCCGAGCGCTGTCTCAACTGCAAGAAGCCGTTCTGTGTTGAGGGCTGCCCCGTCAACATCAACATCCCCCGCTTTATCGAGCAGATCCGCGAGAAGGACTTCGGCGGCGCCCTCGATACCATCCGCGAGGACTCCATGCTTCCCGCCATCTGCGGCCGCGTCTGCCCGCAGGAGAACCAGTGCGAGGGCAAGTGCATCCGCGGTAAGAAGTCCGAGCCCGTGGCCATCGGCCAGCTCGAGCGCTTCCTGGGTGACCGCCCCGAGCTCGCCTCCACGCCCAAGATGGCCCCCAAGAACGGCAAGAAGGTCGCCGTCGTCGGCTCCGGCCCGTCCGGCATCACCTGCGCCGGCGAGCTCGCCCGCAACGGCTTTGACGTCACCGTCTTTGAGGCCTTCTTCACCGGCGGCGGCGTGCTGGTCTACGGCATCCCCGAGTTCCGTCTGCCCAAGGCAGTCGTCAAGCGCGAGATTGACGGCCTGGAGGATATGGGCGTCAAGTTTGAGTACAACTCCGTCGTGGGCAACATGGCCACGGCCGAGGAGCTGTTCGAGCAGGGCTTCGACGCCATCTACGTGGCGACCGGCGCCGGCCTGCCCAAGTTCCTCAACGTCCCCGGCGAGAACCTGCCCAACGTCTTCTTCGCGAACGAGTACCTCACCCGCGTGAACCTGATGAAGGCCAACAAGTTCCCCGAGTACGACACCCCCACCAAGCACGGCAAGAACGTCGTCGTCTTTGGCGGCGGCAACGTGGCTATGGACGCCGTCCGTACTGCCAAGCGCCTGGGCGCCGAGCATGCCATCATCGCCTACCGTCGTACCGAGGACGAGATGCCCTGCCGTCGCGCCGAGCTGCACCATGCTAAGGCCGAAGGCGTCGAGGTTCTGCCGCTCGTCTCCCCGCTCGAGTTTGTCGCTGGCGAGGACGGCTCCGTGTGCGCCGTCAAGGTCCAGAAGATGGAACTCGGCGAGCCCGACGAGTCCGGCCGTCGTCGCCCGGTGCCCATCGAGGGCGCCATCGAGGAGATCCCCTGCGACGTCGCTATTTCGGCTATCGGCACCAACGCCAACCCCTTCGCAAAGAAGATCGGCGGCAAGATGGAGCTCAACAAGTGGGGCTACATCGTCGCCGACGAGGAGACCGGCCAGACCACCGATCCCCGCATCTGGGCTGGCGGCGACATCGTCACCGGTGCCGCTACGGTCATTCTGGCGATGGGCGCCGGCAAGAAGGCCGCCGCTTCCATCACCAAGAGCCTGTTGGGCGAGTAATCACCTACAGCACTAGCCACCAAACGGCAAAGTCCCCGTCGAGCACACGCCCGGCGGGGACTTTTTCTATACCGACCGCCCTACCACCGCAAAGGTGCCTGTCCCCCTTGCGGTGGTTTTGGTCGGCTAGCCTTCGAGCTGCGCCACCTTGTAGCGGTAGGCTGCGGCGATGACGTCCTTGCAGCCTTCGCGGCCCAGCTTGGCGCGGTTGACGACGATGTCCTTGCCGCTCGTCATCTTCCACTTGCCGGCGCTATAGCGCTTATAGAACGCCTCGCGCGCCTTCTGCTGCTGTTTGACCAGCTTGGCGCCCTTCTTTTTGTTAAGGCCACGCTTCTTGCGCACAATCTCGACGCGGTCCTCAAAGGGTGCGGTCACCAACACGGCAATGTGGCTGGGGTTGTTGCGCAGCAGGTAATCGGACAGACGGCCTTCGATAATGCAGCTCTCGGTCTCGCCCAGATCCAAAATCACCTGGCTCATCTTTTGGAACAACTTATCCGAGTACGAACGCGCATCGTAGCGGTCGGGCAGAAACGCCATGTTCTCCACGGCCAGACGCTCATCATAGGCGGCCATCTTATCGAGCGAGTCGCCCGCGCGCAGCGACGCACGTACCAGCAGCTCGTTATCGTACAGCGGAATCCCCAACTCGTCGGCAAGCATGCGGCCAATCTCGTGGCCCTCGGCGCCAAAGTCGCGCGCGATGGTAATGACCACAGGATTCTTCTTATTCTCCAGATCGCTCATCGCGATTCCTTTCTCTATGTGACAAAGGGGCTGTCCCTTTGCCACATTCTACGCTGCCACCATTCGCCTCTGATATGCGCGAACCAGCAGCGAGATACCAAAGTTGAGCACAAAGTACATCGCAAACACCAGGCCGTAGAGCATAAGCACCTGCGACAGGTCGATCGCGTGGGCCATCACCACGTTTGCCGTGTACATGAGCTCGGCCACGTTAATGCCCGAAAGATACGAGCTGTCCTTAATGACGGTCGTGCACTGGCTAAACAGCGCCGGAATGATCGTCTTAAACGTCTGCGGCAAAATGATGTAGCGCATGGTGGCAAAGAAGCCGAAGCCCTGGCTCTGCGCTGCCTCAAACTGGCCGCGCGGAATCGAGTTGAGGCCGCCGCGCACAATCTCGGCCATAACAGCGCTGGTAAACAGCGTAAAGGCGATGGTCGAAATCACAATGTCCAAACCCTGCACCGTAAAGTAGATAAACAGGATCCACAGCAGGTTTGGCGTGCAACGGAACAGTTCGATATAGGCGCTCACCAAAATACGGAACGGGCGGGGCGCATAGCTCTTAACGAGCGCCAGCACCGTGCCAAAGATGAGCGAGAAAAAGATCGACAGCGCCGAGATCTCGATCGTCTTAACAAAGCCGCCCCAAATGTAGAGCAGGTTGGTCGCGTTGAAGATTTCCATGCGCTAGGCCTCCTCTACGTTGTCGAGCCCCAGCTCGGCCAGGCTCACGCCGCGCGGACGCTCCTTGGAGCGGCGCTCGAGCCACTGCACCAGCATGGCGAGCGGAAAGCAGATGATGAAGTACATAAGGCAGCAGACGATGTATCCCTGCAGGTAGCCGTACAGACTCACAAAGTTGTCGGAACGGTACATAAGGTCGCCGCCGGCCACAAGCGCCAGCACCGACGTATTCTTGACCAGATTGAGCGCCTGGTTGCACAGCGGCGGCAGAATGATCTTGAATGTCTGGGGCAGTACGATGTACCAGTACGCCTGCGCACGGGTGAAGCCCTGGCTCTGGGCCGCCTCCATCTGACCGCGCGGAACCGCCTCGATACCAGTGCGGATGACCTCCGAAATGTAGGCCGCGTGATACAGGCCCACGCCCAAGAAGCCCAGCACGAACGGAGCGATGCGCACCGGCTGGTCGGCACCGGTTATGGCCTGCAAAAACTGCGGACCGGCCATGTACATAAAGAGCACCTGTACGGGCAACGGGGTGTTCTGGTAAAACTCCACGTACGCGCGGCTTATGGCGCGCAGCACGCGCGAACGAGTGGTAGAGAACACGCCCAGCAGCGTGCCCAGCACCAGCGACAACAGCAGACCGGCAACGACCACCTGTAGCGTCACGCCAAAGCCCTCCCAGAAGGGCCCCATATTTTGAAATGTCGTCGACCAACGGTCGGCGTCAAATAATCCTTCGAGCATTTGATTCCTTCCTTGGACGATGCGCCTATACAAGACCCCAGGTCTTGACCTCTTGGTCGAGCCAACCGTCGGCCAGGCGATCGCAAATCACCTGATCGACCACGGCCGAAAGGTCGCAGCCTTTCTTGGTCGCCACGCCGTAGCCCTGCTCGCCAAACTTGACCTCGGGCTGCAGCAGCTCAACGGTCTCGTTCATGTAACCGGCCAGCGTGGAGCGGTCCATGGCGAAGACGTCGATATTGCCGGCGTCGAGCGAGCTCTTGATGATGGGGTAGCCACTAAAGGCCCTAAACTCGGGCTTGCAGCTAAAGCCGTTGTCCTTGATCATCTGCTCGATGAGGCCCTGTGTGGTGGCACCCTGGCTCACACCAATGACCTTGCCATCCAGATCTTCAATCGAGGTAAAGCCCGAACGCTTCTTGACCATAAGTCCCACGTAGTCGGTACGGTACGGCGTCGAGAAATCCCAGCTCTTCTTGCGCTCGTCGGTGATGGTGTAGGTCGCCGCGACCACGTCGAGCTGGCCGTTATCGATCAGCGGGCCGCGCGTCTTGGGCGTTACGTCGGTAAACTCGACAAGCTCCTGGGCGCGGGCCTCCTTGTAACTCACGCCAAAGACGGCAGCGGCGATCTGGTAGCACAAATCGACTTCCATGCCCTCAAAGCGGCCCTTGGCGGTGTCGTAATAGCCGTAGCCGGGAACATCCTTCTTAACGCCGGCATTCAGATGGCCGCGCGACTTAATGGCCGCAAGCTTGGACCCCTTGTCGGAGCCCTCGCCGCTGGTGGAGTTGCCGCAACCGGTAAGCGCGGCCCCCGTCAGCGTAAGCATACCGGCGCCCGCCAGCTGCAAAAAGTGACGGCGCGACACGGCCGCCCTCGTCATATCCGTCATGTCCATCACCGCGCCTAGTGCAGAATCTTGGACAGGAACTCGCGGCAACGCGGGTTCTCGGGGTTATCGAAGAAATGCTCGGGCGTGCCCTCCTCCAGGATGCGGCCGTCCTCCATAAAGATGACGCGGTCGGCCACCTGGCGCGCAAAGCCCATCTCGTGCGTCACGCAGATCATGGTGATGTCCTCCTGCGCGAGCTCAATCATAACGTCCAGGACTTCCTGGACCATCTCGGGGTCGAGTGCCGAGGTCGGCTCGTCAAACAGGATGATAGGCTGCTTGGTGCACAGGGCACGGGCGATGGCGATGCGCTGCTGCTGACCACCCGAGAGATTCTGCGGATACTCGCCGGCCTTATGTGCCATGCCGACGCGCTTGAGCGCAGCGATGGCGATCTCGGTCGCCTCCTCCTTGCTCTTCTTTTGCAGTTTGATGGGCGCGAGCGTCAGGTTGCCCAGCACCGTCATGTTGGGATACAGGTTGAACTGCTGAAACACCATGGAACTATACTTGCGAGCCATCTCCAGGTGATTCTTTTTGGTGAGCGGCGTACCGTCGATGACAACCTCGCCCGACGTGGGCTCCTCCAGATAATCGACGCAACGGATGAGCGTCGATTTACCCGAGCCGGAAGGCCCGATCATTACGAGCTTCTCGCCGCGTTTGACGGTGAGGTTGATATCTTTGAGCACATGCAGGTCGCCAAAGTACTTGTTGAGATGCTTGATCTCGATCATGTCTGCCATGAATGTCCCTTCCCTGCGTTTACACGAGTTGAACTATTGTACGGAAAGAATCACGTTTCCGCAGCCCACACTACATTCCCGTAAAGAACCCGCAACCTTCCACCTAGTCATTGGGGACAGACTTAAATGAGTACCTGCTCATTGGGCACTCATTTAAGCCCGTCCCCAATGAGCGTAGCCCGGGCACTCATTTAAGCCTGTCCCCAATGAGTGCCCAGCCCAGCAAAAAGGGGCGCGACCATGACGGCCACGCCCCCCCTAAACATCAACTATGTACCGCTCGGCCCCTACGCGAGTTTGGCTCCGACGATCTTTGCCGCGGCCGGCTTATCGAAGTTGCCACCGGTGGCCTTGCCGAGTGCGCCCATAACCTGGCCCATCTGCTTCTTGGACGTGGCGCCCAGCTCGGCGATAACCTGCTCGATCAGGGCCTCGAGCTCCTCGCCCGAAACCTGCGCGGGCAGCAGGCTCTCCAGAATCTTGACCTGCTCGGTCAGGTTGTCGGTACGCTCCTGGTCGGTGCCGGCCTTGATGGACATCTCCAGCGTCTCGCTCGTCTGCTTGATCAGACGCTTGATCATGCTGTTGACGTCTTCCTCGGTCACATCGCGGCGCTCATTGACCTCGATATTCTTCACCTCGGCCTTAACCTGTCGAATGATGGACAGGCGAACCTTGTCCTTGGCCTTCATGGCCGCAATCATTTCCTTCTGCAGCTCTTCGTTGGTCATCTGCAAATCCTCCTCAATAGTGTGGGCGGCACTCGCGCGAGCACCGCCCCATGATTACTCAGTCGTCGACGAATCGTCGGTCGAACTCTTGGTGACACCCTTCAGACTCACGTTATAGGGTACGTCTTTGGGCATGGGGTTGACGGTGATGTCGGCATCCTTCTTGTACTGCTCCAGCCACTCGCTGTACGCGGTGCTGGCCGCCTGCGTCTTCACCACGTTGGAGACGTACTTTTTGATGTCCTTAGGCACCTGGTTGATGTCATCAACCTGATTATCGACATGGAAGTAGTCGGTGCACTTGATGATGTGGTAGCCATAGGTCGACTCGACGACTTCGCTCACGTCGCCCTTGTTGAGTCCCTCGAGCGCCGTCTGGTAGCTGTCGACAAAGGTGGTGAGCTTATCCCAGCCCACATCGCCCTTCTTCTCCTTGGAACCGGTGTCCTCGGAGTACTGCTCAACGGCGTCCTCAAAGCTCAGCTCACCGGAGTTGATCTTGTCCAGGCACTCCTGCGCCTTGGCCTTGGCGGCAGCCTTGTCCTCGTCGGAAGCGTCGGAATCAACCTTGATCAGGATGTTCGACGAGCGGCGGGCGTCGTTGTAGCTGGACAGATTTTCGTTGATGTAATCGACAATCTCGCTGTCCTTGGGCTTGCTCGTGGGCGCGACGGCATCCTTGAGTTTCTGTTGCGCCAGACTCTCCTTGAGCGAGTCCTTGTAGGTGTCCTCGGTATAGCCGTAGGTCTTGAGGGTCTTCTTAAAGGCCTTGGCTCCGCCCGCGCTCTTGCACGCGTCCTTCCAAGCCTTCTCGACCTCCTCGTCCGACACCGTCACGCCGTTCTCCTTCTGTGCCTGTTGAAGCAGAATCTGCTGCGTGTAGGAGTCGATGAGTTGCTTGCGGTACTTCTTGGGCGTGAGGTCGTTGTCAACCAGATACTGCGCCCAATCCTCATCCTTGGTGTAGCCGTAGGACGTGCGCATGCTCATGATCTGCTTGGTCACGGTGTCCTCGGTAAGGTTGGTGCCGTTGATAGTGGCAGCAACACCGCCGGTCAGCTTGTAGCCCGAGGTGTCCTCAGCCTGCGACATAAGGCCGGAGCACGCCATCGCCGAGACGGAAAGCAGCATCGCCAGCACGCCGATGACCACCAGAACGATCTTGACGGTCTTAGACACGTACGTCTTGCGCTGCTTCTTGCGAGAGCTGGAGGCAGCGCGGGCCTGCTGCTCGGGCGTCGGCGCGGCCTCGGAGTTCTTTTTCTTATTTGCCATAGTTGGCCTTTCGCATAACGAATCGAACAAACGCCATTGTGTCACAACGCAGCCCCCGCGGCACGCTTGGTGCATTGGGGACAGATTAATCTGCACCATTTTGGTGCAAAGGGGACAGCTCTGGCAGCCGGCAGTTAGGGACAGTCCCCAAGTGCCGACTCAGCCCCACCTTAGAAGTGGCGGCGGATGGCGTCGACCATGCCCTGGGGCGTGGTCTGGCCGAGCACGTCGGCTGCGGCATCGGCGCCCATAAAGATGTTCATGAGTGCCTGCAGGGCCTCGACCTGGCCGCCCGGCTCGGCGATGCCCAGATTGATGACGATCTGCGCCGGCACCGGAGCGCCCATGCCAGCCATAGCGTTAAATGTCACGGGCGCGGCGGGCTTCACCACCGCGATATAGGGCTTGGCCACAAACCCCGGATCGGTATGCGGAATGGCAATGTTTGCCGCCGGCATAGCGAGACCCGTGGGATAGGCATCCTCGCGCGTGCGGACGGCATCGAGCCAACCGGATGCAATGTAGCCATGTGGTGCAAGCTCGCCCTCAAGCCGCGCGAACACCTCATCCGGCGTCGCACACTCCCAATCAAAAAACACCAGCTCAGGCGTAAACAGCGCTTCGTTATCCGCCATGCGCTCACCTCTCTCATCTAGTCACCTGCGACGTTCTTGAATGACCAGTCGTTAAAGAACGTCGCAGGTGACTACCCAAAACAAAGGGTGGCCACGCGCGCCTTGGCGCCAATGACCACCCTGACTACTCGGCTAAATTGTACTGTGCGCCGCTAGCCGCGAGGCGCGTCAATTGCGACCTTGCCGCCCTCCAGCACGTGAACACGGCCGTCGGCGAGCATTTGCACGACCTCGGGATACAGCACGTGCTCAATCGCGTGGATGTGCTCCTCGAGCGTGTCGACATCCCAACCTTCCTCGACAGCCAGCGCGCGCTGGGCGATGATGGGGCCGTTGTCGTAGATCTCGTTGGCAAAGTGCACGGTCACACCGGTTACCTTGACGCCGCGCGCAAAGGCATCGTCGATCGCATGCGCGCCGGTAAAGCTCGGCAGCAGTGCCGGATGCAAGTTGACCACGCGGTTGGGAAACGCCGCCAGCAGCGGCGTGTGCACCATGCGCATGTAACCGGCCATGACCACATATTCGCAGCCGCGCTCGAGCAGCTCGTGCGCGATGATCTCGTCGGCGGCGATGGGGTCGGCATAGACATCCTTGGACAGCGTGAGCGTCTGGATGCCCGCGCGCTCAGCGCGCTGCAAACCCTTAGCCGAAGGACGGCTCGACACCACAAGCTCAATCGAAGCGTTGAGCTTGCCGGCGGCGATCAAATCGATCAGCGCCTGCAGGTTGGTACCCGAACCGCTGATGAGCACACCGATCTTGAGCGGCTCGGCCGTATCGGTGCCGGTCGGACGGGTGTAGGGCACAAAGCCCAGGCTCGCGGCAGCAGCCATCTGCTCGTTAGCGCTCATCGGAGTACACGACCTTACCGGAGCCCTCGACGCACTCGCCCACGCGGAACGGCTTCTCGCCCAGCGCGACCAGGGCCTCGGTCACGGCAGCCTCGTCCTCGGGGGCGACGATCAGGCACAGGCCAACGCCCATGTTGAAGGTCTTGCATGCCTCGTTGGGCGCGAGCTCGGCCTGGCGCGACACGTAGGTGATGACGGGCGGAACGTCCCAACCCATCTCGGCGCCGTTGCGGGTGACCACGGCGTCGACGTCGTCGGCGAGCGCGCGGTTGAGGTTCTCGGTGATGCCGCCGCCGGTGATGTGGGCGATGGCGTGCACCGGAGCGCCACCGCGCAGCAGCTCCAGAATCGGCTTGACATAGATGCGCGTGGGGGCCAACAGGGCGTCTGCCAGCGATGCGCCGCCGAGTTCCTCGAGCGGACGGCTCAGCTCCTCGGCCTTAGCGGCGGCCTCGGGCGTGCCCGGCTTAATACCGTCGACGTCAATGACCTTACGCACGAGCGAGTAGCCGTTGGAGTGCACGCCGGTGGAAGGCAGGCCCAGGATCACGTCGCCGGGGCGGACGTTCGCAGGGTCGAGCATCTTGGGACGGTCGACGACGCCCACGGTAAATCCGGCAAGGTCGTAGTCGGCAGGAGCCATGACGCCGGGGTGCTCGGCCATCTCGCCGCCCACGAGCGCGCAGCCCGCGAGCTTGCAGCCGTCGGCCACACCCTTGATGATCTTTGCCATGTGCTCGGCCTCGATGTGGCCGATGGCAACGTAGTCCAGGAAGAACAGCGGCTCGGCACCCGAAGCCAGAATGTCGTTGACGCACATAGCAACCAGGTCCTGGCCCACCGTCTCGTGACGGCCCATGATCTGGGCGAGCACGAGCTTGGTGCCCACGCCGTCGGTACCGCTAATCAGAATCGGGTCTTCCATATCCTTAAGCGCGGCAGCCGAGAACAGGCCACCAAAGCCACCGATGCCGCCGATGACCTCGGGACGGTTGGTGTCCTTAACCATCTGCTTAATAGCGTCAACGGCGCGGCCGCCCTCGGCGGTATCGACGCCGGCATCCTCATACGTCACATGCTTGCTGTCGCTCATCTGAGCCTTCCTCTCCCACTACCGTCCGCCGCCCGGGCGCCAAACGGTGCTCATAGTTGCGTTCATTTCGGCGCGCGCCATAACAACGCGCGCCGTCATATCAACAAAACAGCAGGTAAAACCTACCAAAATAAACCTGTCCCTTTTTGGCAGGTTTTAGGCCTCGCCGTGTTCCTCTTCCCAGCTGCGATCGTCGTATTTCTCGACCACGGCGTCGTCATCAAAGTGCAGCGGCTTGTCCAGGTTGCGGGGCTTAAAGCCCTCCATGAACTTGTCGCGGCCAAAGCTCTCGGGAATCGCCACGGGGTAGCGGCCGGTAAAGCACGCATCGCAGTAACCGCCCTTGGGCATGACCTTAAGCAGGCCCTCGACCGAAAGGAAGGCCAGCGAATCGGCGCCGATATACTCGCAAATCTCGTCGACCGTCTTGTTGGCGCTGATAAGCTGCGACTGCACGTCGGTATCGATACCGTAGAAGCACGGCCAGATGACCTCGGGCGAGTTGATGCGGATATGAATCTCCTTGGCGCCGGCGTTGCGCAGCATCTTGACGAGCTGCACCATGGTGGTGCCGCGCACGATGGAGTCGTCGATGACGACCAGGCGCTTGCCCTCGATGTTGTCACGCAGCGGGTTGAGCTTCATACGCACGCCCATGGCACGCAGCTCCTGCGTAGGCTCGATAAACGTACGGCCCACATAGCGGTTCTTGATGAGGCCCTCGCCAAAGGGAATGCCACTCTCGTGCGAATAGCCCTCCGCGGGCGGCAGGCCGGAGTCGGGCACGCCGATGACCAGGTCGGCCTCGACGGGCTCCTCATGTGCCAGCTGACGACCCATGTCATAACGGCAGGCGTAGACGCTCTTGCCGTTCATGATGGAATCGGGGCGAGCAAAGTAGACCTGCTCAAAAATGCAGTTAGCAGGCTCTTCGGCGGCAGGCACGCCCTGCTCGGACACAAGGCCCTCGGCGCTGATGCGCAAAATCTCACCGGGACGGACGTCGCGGACGTACTCGGCGCCCACGATATCGAGCGCGCAGGTCTCGGAGGCAACGACCCAGCCGCCGGCGCGCGTGACATGGGTGGTGGCGTCGACCGTCGCGGCGCCGTCCTGCGACGGCAGCTGCGAAACGGATGCGGCATCGGCCTGGTCCAGGCCCTCATCCACCAGCTTGCCCAGCACGAGCGGGCGAATGCCGTGCGGATCGCGGAATGCGTAGAGCGCCTGCTCGTTGATGAGCGTCATGGCGTAGCCGCCGCGCACGAGCTCCATGGTCTTGCGAATGCCCTCGCGCAGATGGCCAGTACGCTGAGTAAAGTAGCCGATGAGTTTGGTCGCGACCTCGGAATCCGAGTTGGAGAGGAACGGTACGCCCAGCTCGATCAGCTGGCGACGCAGCTCGTCGGTGTTGACGAGGGTGCCGTTGTGCGCGAGCGCGATAATGACGCTATTGATGGTAGAGAGGTGCGGCTGAGAGGCTTCCCAGCTCTTGGCGCCGGCGGTGCCGTAGCGCACATGACCCACGGCCAGCTGACCGGAGAGCGTCGACAAGTCGGCATTGGAGAACACGCGGTCGAGCAGTCCCAGATCCTTGCGGACCATAACCGTACCGCCGTCACCAACGGCGATTCCCGCCGATTCTTGGCCGCGATGCTGCAGTGCACGCAGGCCAAAGTACGTCAGTCGAGCCACGTCGCGATCGGGCGCCCAGACACCAAAAACGCCGCATTCCTCATGCAGCTGGTCAGAGTCCGGATCATACGTCGACATGGCGTTCACCTGTCCCGCGGCACGCTCGGCCGCGCGGATGGTTTCTTGAGACATGGCATCCCCTCAGAGCCTCGTATTTTGGCGTTACCCGCCTTATTATACGCACGGCGCGACGCGCTCCCCCGCGCATGAGCAGCGCTTTTTAAAAGCCCACCGAGCTTATTATCCGTTTTGCGACCAAACATTTTATTGGGTAGTCCACTCTCAGGGGCAACGGCCTCGAAGACTTCCCGTGCGCCGTGTCTCGCCCGCGCTAGGGGCTACATTGTTGCAATTGGGACGTTCGTCCTGTCTTTTAGCTGGTCGTCGGCGTATCCTTGTAGGCTACTACAAGACGAGAAAGGTAGCGTATGGATCGAAATCAACTCGACCCCAGTGTCCCCAGCACCACGGAGGCCAAGAAGATCCCCCTTATCATCAAGGTCTACGCAGTCCTGTGCACCCTATCTGGCGTGGGCACGCTCCCGTCAGTCGCCGTCTTTATGTGGCAGGTCATCACCGCACTCATTAACGGCAACGTCGCCGCTAAGCTCGGTGATAACACCCTGGTCGCGGTTGGCCTTATCGTCGCCGGCATTATGCTCTCGGCGGCAAGCGCGATCATCTTGATCGTCTTTGGCCTGGACCTCATCAAGGACCAGCGGCGCAATGCCGCCCGCCTGTCTTACGTCCTCATCGCATTTACCGTCGTGGAGCTTTTAGTTGACGTGATGCTCCAGGGCATCGGACCCTTCCTGCTGCGCCCCGCCGTCCAGCTTGTCATCCTCATTGCGCTGTCGGCCACCGTCGACCCCACGCTACGCCAGGAGCGCGAACTGCAGCGCCGTCTGCAAGAGATGCTCGACCGCGATGCCGCCGCCGAGGGGATGCTCGGCCGCGACGAAACCGGCGAGGGCTACATCAAGCTCAACTACTTCAACCTGTTCTGGGTATTCTTCGTCTGCAGCGTGTTAGGTCTCATTCTCGAGGAAGTCTGGCATATGGTCGTCGTCGATCCCGGCGTCTATCAGGACCGTGCCGGTATGCTATTTGGCCCCTTTAGCCCCATCTACGGATTTGGCGCGGTGCTCATGACCATGGCGCTCAACCGCTTCTATAAAAAGAATCCTCTGATCATTTTCCTGGTAAGTGCCCTGATCGGCGGCGCTTTCGAGGTGTTTGTAGGCTGGTTTATGCAGACCTCATTTGGCGTGGTGTCGTGGAGCTATTCACACATTAGGCTATTCGGCATGCCCGATCCCATCGCGGTATTGACCGGGGGACGCACATGCACGCCGTTTGCCTGCATGTGGGGCCTGGGTGGCCTCATCTGGATCAAGGTCTTGCTGCCGCGCCTGCTTAAGCTCATCAATATGATTCCATGGAAACGCCGCTACTCTGCTACCGTCATCCTGACCGCCGTCATGTTGATCGACGGCGTCATGACGTTGCAATCGCTCGACTATTGGTATCAGCGCGTCAACGGAACCATTCGAAATATTCCCGTCGCACAGTTCTATGACAAGCATTTCGATAACGAATATATGGAGAACCGTTTTCAGAGTATGACCATGAGCCCCAAGGACGCCACACGCGTGTAGCAAACGCCCGAGCAAAATAGCTCCAACACATCAAAGCCCGCTGGCAGATCTACATGAACTGCCGGCGGGCTTTCGCTATAGACAGACTCGGATTGCCGACGAGGCCTTACGCCTCGCGCTCGACCTCGCTCACGCACTCGTTCTTGATGGTGCCGACGAGCGACTGCAGCGCATCGACCACATGCGGGCGAATGTCTCCGCCAATGAGCACGAGCATGATGTCGTCGCCCACGGTAAGCTCGCCGCTCGCCAGCCACACGCGCACATAGCCGATACCCGGCATCGTGCGCGTCGCCTCGATAGCGGCCTGCACCTTTTCGGCATCGAAGCCAAACACCATGCCGCCCACCTTGTGGCCTGGCGCCACGCCATCGGTCTCGACTCCGCGCGCTTCGGCCTTGGGCGTCGCGCGCACCACGCCGTTGTGTGTCAGGTACATCCCACAATCAGCCGCCGAAACATCGGCCTTGGCTTCGCGCAGCCAAGCATCAACCGAAGGCATCGATTTGCCGTTCTCAAGCATCATTTCTCCTTTTGATTTCCAGGGTAGTCTTTTTGGGACGGGGCCCGGACACTTTATTCCTCGACCGGCGTGAGCACCATGACGGCGCGCGTATTGCTAAATGACAGCGAACGGCAGGTCACAAGCGTTACGACCTTGGTTGCCGAAGCGGCACGATCGGTGGCATCGCTCGCCACGGCAGAGGCACCGTCGAGCATCTCGGACAGATAATTCTTCAGTCCGTCATCGCCCTCAAAGTTGGGCGTGCGCGCCTTGGCATACGTGTCCTCGACCACCTTGGTCGCCAGCGGACGCAGCTTATACGTTGCATCGCGCGTGATGTAATACACGTACTCGATGCTATCGAACGTCGCTTGGTCGGTGGTGTCCGAAATCACGTTGAACATCGACCCATCGTTCATATGGTGGCCGTAGATCGTGGTCTGCTGATCCACCATGCCCGGCGCGGTGTCGTCGCTATCCAAGAAGATGGCACCGGACGCGTTAGCCGTACCGTCAAACAGCGTGTTGAGGTATTTGGAGTTGTTGTTGGTCTGCACGACGGGATAGTTGATGTTGGTGCCGGGCGCATAAATCCAACCCACAACCTCGGGATTCGTCTGGGCAAGTGCATCAAAGTCGATAATCGGCACGCCGCTGGCGTCCTTGTCGCTCACATATTGTTTTTCGATCTTTTGATACGACTCGCTCGCCTGCTTGTAGCCAATCTGGGCGTTGATAAAGATGGCGGCAGCAGCAACGATTAGGCCGATGCCAATAATGATGAGCAAGATGGGGATAACGGAGCGGCGCTTTTTGCGCGGCGGCTCGGTATAGCTCGACGGAGCAGCGCCCGACTGTTTCGTAGAACGCGATTCTTTCTTGGCCGTATCATACGACGAAGGGCGATATGCAGCCGGCGTATCCTGGCGATGATGGGACATCGGCGTTACGGGACGCGGCGCGCGCGGCTGCTGAGGAGAGGATGTCCGACCCTGCTGTGCCGCATGGGCAGCACCCGGCTTCGACGGATCGGGAATCTGAGAAGCCTTGAATCGTTTTCCCTGATAGTCGGACATGGCTCTCCTTATACTGCGGTGAAACGGCGGAACGCCTAGGCGTCGGCCATCTCCTGCTTCATCTTCTCGATAACCTTGCGGTACTCGGGGTCGCAAGCGCCCAGAATCTGCGTGGCGTAGATGGCGGCGTTCTTGGCGCCGTTGATGGCAACGCAGGCCACGGGCACGCCCGAAGGCATCTGCACCATCGACAGCAGCGAATCCATGCCGCCCAGGTCACTCGTCTTCATAGGCACGCCGATGACCGGCAGCGGCGTAAAGGCAGCCACGACACCACCCAGGTGAGCGGCCTTGCCGGCGGCGGCGATAATCACCTTGATACCGCGATCGGCAGCAGTCGAGGCCCACTCGTGGACCTTCGCCGGCGTGCGGTGTGCACTCGCAATGACGAGCTCATAGGGCACACCAAGCGCCTCGAGCTCGGCGGTGCAGCCTTCCATAACGCCCAGATCGGACTTGGAGCCCATGATAATCCCGACAACCGGCTTTTGATCTGCCATAAACAAAGACCTCCTGTTGAGAGCGGTGACGCGGCCAATCCGCGACCCTTAACTACTGAGAGTAGTATAGCTGCTCCCGTCCCTGCGGTCTGCGTGGTGCTTTGCGGGCGGGCCAGGCTTTATCTTCACTCCGGTTGCTTTGCAAAGTCGTTCAGATAAAGCCTGTCCC
>NZ_JADNNH010000040.1:0-11208 GCF_015556945.1 Collinsella aerofaciens
CCGCATCTGATGGTGTCGACGTCAATGGTATACGGGTGCACCATCGACGTCTTCAATACAGAAGATATCAGTGCGGAATGTTTTTAAGGGGATGCCCCTGGGTGGCCCTATGGTAACGTCACTGGCGATGTCTACAGGGACCCACGCTTTAAAGGGGCGCCGGGCTGAAATTATGGCCTTTTATTGATAGGGGCTCTTGCTAGACTGGAGCCCTTACTAGAGGCAGGCCTCGGCGATGCGGCGCTTGAGTTCATCGATGCCGGTGCCGGTCTGGGAGCTTGTGATGATTACGTTTTCGGCCGGGACGTTGAGCTGCTTTTTGATGGCTGCTGCCTGGCGGGCCTGCTGGGTGCGGCTGAGCTTGTCGGCCTTGGTGAGGCAGACGATAAAGTTGAACTCGTTGCCCTGCAGGTAGTCGATCATGTCATGGTCGAGTTTACTGGGGTCGTGGCGAATGTCCACCAGCGACACAACCAGGTTAAAGCTGCGCTCGGAGTCAAAAAAGTCGCCGATAAGCTCGGCCCAACGGTCGCGCTCGGCCTTGGAGCGACGCGCGAAACCGTAGCCCGGCAGGTCCACAAAGTGCACATCGTCGGCCTCGAAGAAATTGATATTGCTCGTCTTGCCCGGCGTGCTCGAAACCTTGACCAGGTTCTTGCGGCCAAATAGCTTGTTCATGATGGAGGACTTGCCCACGTTGGAGCGGCCGACGAAGCTCACCTCAGGGCAGGTGGACTCGGGAATCTGCGAAACCTTGCCGTAGCTGGCAACGAACTTGGCAAGCTGATAGTTAATGGAATCGGCCATGGACACTCCTTGGTCGTAGGTTCTTACAAATAGACGCGCTATTGCGCAGCGGCAATGCGGCGGACGATATCGAGCGTGATGTCACTTGCGACACGCGCGTACTCGAACAGATCGAACTCGCGCTCGCAAATTGCATCGTACGCCTCGTCACAATTATCGCTGATAGCGCGCAACACCAGGCAATCGACACCATTTTTGGTTGCGACATGGGCAATTGCCGCGCCCTCCATGCCGACACAATCGGCATGCGTCGCCTCGATAGCGTCGTTGCGCATGGTGGCGCCCGTCACAAAGCGGTTACCCGTGGCAATCGTGCCGACCAGGAACTGCTTGGTGCCCTCATTCGAAGCGACTGCATTTGTCGAAGCGTCAACAAACCCACGCTCAGCAAGCACGTCGGCGGCAATATCGACCAGCGCGGGCGTCGAGCCAAACTCCTCGAGCCCCGGTGCGGACTCGGCGATAAGCGCGGTATCGGTATCCAGATAGCGTAGGCGTTTGCCAATGACCACGTCGTCGATATGGAGCTTGGGGTTCAAACCGCCCGCAATGCCCGAAAACACAACAGCCTGCGGAGCATACTTGCTAATGAGGTGCTGTGTTGCAGCGGCGGCGTTCACCGTGCCCATGCCCGCCGTTGTGGCGACAACTGTCAGGCCGTCGAGCTCACCGCTCACAACGGTCAAGCCTGCCTCCCGTGCCTCGCAAACGTCGCTCAGCTCTTCCTTAATCTGCATGATCTCTTTTTCGAGCGCACCGATAATCGCAATGGTAGCCATGCCATTCCCCAAACCTATTCGAAATTCTCAACCACGGTATGGTACCAGCATTTTGTTTGACCTCGTCAAACGAACACGCTAAGCCAGTGCAGCTCGCGTATCAAACAGAGCCTTTGCAATCGCGGCCGTAACCTCGCTCGAGCGGTCGCTCCACGGCATCGATGTCATGATACCCATGACATAGGTACAGCCATCGATGTCGATAAGGCCCGCATCGCATGTCGAGTAGTAACCATCCTCGCTAATCCAGCCTGCCTTGTTGCGCACCAAAACCTGCTCGTCCGCAATGCCATCGCGAATAAACGAGCGCGATGTTGATGCCAGAAGGCCCGACAACCACTGTGAAGTCTCGGTATCCATGCTCAGATACTCGCTCATCTCACGCCATAACCTCGCAGAAGTGCGCGGGCAGTAGGTCGGAAAATCACTCATCGGATTCAGTGCCGTTTCGTCATCAACACCCAGATTGGCAATCCAATCCTCATAGCCATCATGGTCAAACGCCGCGCGTAACGCGATAAACGAATCGTTGTCTGAGTTGACGACGGCATTCTCGATAAGGTTGCGCACCGTCTGCCAGCCCATGCTGTAACCACCATACGTGGCTAAAGGCCCATCGAGCGACACCTGCCCCGATTCGACCAACGTCTCGCAAATATAGAGCGCATACAGCGCTTTGTAGCTGCTCGCTCCATGCACCTCGACATCAGCGTTATACGTCACGCCCCTACCGCTCGATAGGTCGTAGAACACTACACCCACATCGCCCAGCTCCTGCGCCCGACACAGGGCATCCTGGAGCAAGGCAAGGCTCTCATCCTCCAAGGCAGGAGTCTTGTTATCCACCAACGAGAAGGTCCGAACGGTATCACCCGAAGGGATATCGTTGAAGTCCGCCTTCGAAAGTCTCGTCTTGAGATCTGCCGTCGACAGAGCTTGATCTGCCGACGCTTTGGACTTTGAAACCTTCTCGTTTTGCAGCTGTACCGTTGACGCATCTGGGCGCCCCGTTCGCTCCGAGGCGTAGGTTTTAACGGTAATTCCGAGGATAATAACCGCCGACGTTAGCATCCCAATGGCGGCAATCTTCCTCACGCGGATGCGAGCGCCGGCAAGGCCACGCGAAGACGTGCCCTTCGTCTTATATCTGCTGCCATGCTGCGGCACATACTCGTCCCGCGATGCGATGTTTCGCACGTGGTCTCCTGACTGCCACCGTTTATATACGAGCAGCATGATACCGAGCAGGCATTTCTTTCCAAAGATATTCAGCAGCGTTTAAGGTGTCTTTAAAGAAACCACAAGCGTATTTATCCAAATGGCACGATTCTGTTGCGCATCTCACCGCAACCTTGACCAGTCTTTTTGGGACGGGGCTCTTTGGCAATCAACTTGGTGCCCAGGGGCGCTCATTTAAGTCTGTCCCCAATGAGTGCCCTTGGGGAGCGAAAATGGCTCGCTAGCCTATGGCGTTTTTGAGTTCCGCGCGGCGCTTTTTCATGCCCGTCATGACGGCGTTGCGCAGCTCGGGCATGCGCGCGGTATCCATCTGGGGCACGCCCTCGAGCTTATAGGGAATGCCCAGTTGCTCGTACTTGACGACACCCATCGTATGATACGGCAGCATCTCTAAACCCACCACGTTGTGCCATGGAGCGATGAGGCGACCGAGCTTCTCGCACTCCTCCACCGTATCGGTGATACCCGGCACCACCACGTGGCGAATAACAACCTTAATCTTGCGACGTGCCAGCTCATCGCCAAACGCCAGAATGCGTGCGGGATCGCAACCGGTCAGCTTTTTATGCTCGGCCGGATCGGCATGCTTAATATCGAGCAGTACCATGTCGGTCTCGTTGAGCACGGCATCGAACTTCTCGGGGTGGTTGGGGTCAAATGCATAGCCACAGCTATCTAGGCAGGTATGTACACGGCCATCGGGGTTGTTATGCATAGCACGAAACAGATCGGCCAAAAACTCGGGCTGCAGGAGCGGCTCGCCGCCGGACACCGTAATGCCACCGCTGCGATAGAACTCGTGGTTACTCTGGAACTCATCCATCAGGTGTTCGACGGTCACCATGGTGCCGCCGTTGACCGACCAGGTATCGGGATTGTGGCAATACGCGCAGCGCATGGGACAGCCCTGAACAAACACCACAAAGCGGATGCCGGGTCCGTCGACCGTTCCCATCGTCTCGATCGAATGCACGCGGCCAAGGGCAAACGCAGAGTCCTCGGGACGAGCGTCCACACCCTCAAGCGTCATTTCTGCCATTCGCGCTACCTTGCCTCTCATTGGTTTTAGTTACATAAATGCCAGAGCCATTCTAGCCCATACGCATGATGGTGAAACGGTTTAGCGGTCAATTGGGTTGTTCTATTTGGCCCCACACAAAAGCGGCGGGAAGGTTATCACAACCCACCCGCCGCCGAGGCAATAGATATCGATAGACACCAGGCCTTACGCCTTGAGCGTGAGCACCGCGCCGAAGGCGGTCGGGCCGCAATGGCTCGATATGACGCCGCCGACCTGAGTCCAGGTAATGTCCTTAAAGCCCAGGTCGTGCGCATAGACTTCCATGTCGTCGCGCAACTCCTCGGAAAGACCCACCGAATACGCCAGGCCAATATGCGAGTAGTCGATCTCGCCCTTCTCTACCATGTGATCAATAAAGGCACGGGCGCACTTAAGCATAGAACCGCGGAACTTCTTGGTCGCCACGAACTTGCCGCCCGTCACCTCAATGCAGGGCTTAATCTTGAGCAGATGGGCGCCTAGGAACGCGACGTTGGACAAGCGGCCACCTGCCTTAAGGAAGGCAAGGTCGGTAGGAACAAAGCCCAACAGTACGCGGTCCATGACGGAGTTCGTAAATGCAAAGATCTCGTCGACGGTGACATCGGGGTGAGCCTCGATGTATTTGGCGGTCTCGACGACAACGAGCGACTGGCCCACCGAGACAAAGCGTGTGTCCATGGAGAACACGTAGTCGCGCCCCTGGGCCGCAATCTTAGAGGACTGATGCGAACAGGTCGTGGCCTCGGAATATGCAAGATGCAAAATAGTCGCGTCGGGTTGCTCGGCATGGATGCGGTCGTACACATGCGCAAAATCCGCTGGCGAACAGCCACTGGTCTTGGGCATCACGCCAAACTCGTTACAGCGCGAGTAAATCTCGAGCGGATCAATCGAGCCATCCTCGACGGTCTCGTCGCCAATCGTGACATGCATGGGCACGCGCACGATGCCGTAGCGTTCGCAGAGCTCTGGCGTCACATCCGAACCAGATTCAACCACGATTACGTACTTGCCCATTCTTATCACGACCCATCTCGACGTTGGTTTTTTAATATATGACGCACGTCCACCGTCCTGCTGTAGAACGGCCTCCAAGCGCCAAAGAGACGCCGTCCCTTGCACACAACAAAGGACAGCGTCTCCCTGGAAAACTCCGTGCTTATTTGAGATTCTACACGGTTTATTAAGGAGTGTTACTTATTCCGCAAACGGTCGCTATACGCGATAAGCGGTAGCTGGCCGCGGCAACTGCGACACATTCCGCCCAACAAGTCCAATCGTGCTCCATGCACGGTTAATGAGCGAGGCGGTAGAAATCCATCGACGCCGCACCCTCGGCGTGCAGCTCCATCGCCGGAACCGCCGGCGAATAGGTACGGCTCGTAAGTGCCGCCTCGCCACCGTTGGCAAAAATCTCGACCATCGTAGTGTCCGAAAGCACGCGCAGGTCGCGAAGTTCGCCGAGCTCGATCGACCTCTGGTCGCGTCCATAGCCTTCGTCGCCCATATCGAGGGTAAGCATCCCGTCCGTATAACGCACAAAGACACCCTTGCGGATTTCGAGCTCGATCATCTTGGCTCCCTCACAGGAAACCACGACATCAAACAGGCGTCCCGGCTCCTCAACGGTCTCACCGCCTACAGCACGAACGCAATCGCCGCGCATCCTCTCAATCTCGTGCGCCGGCCACTGGCAGAGCTTGCCGCCGCGCATGCTCAGCTCTCTCGGCACCGTCAGCGCGCACTGCCACCCGCGCGCCACCGTCGGGCTTTCTGTCGTCGCATCGGGGCAACCCGACCATCCAATCATCAAACGCCGACCCGCAGCGTCCTCAAAGGACTGCGGGGCATAGAAATCAAAACCGGCATCAACCATCGGAGGCATGCCCTGGCCGACGATCTTAAAGCTCGGCGCCCCCCAATCGGCCTCGATGGAGAACCACACGCACTGATGCGGATTGCGGTAACGCCAGCCATCGGCGGGCACGCCCTGCGGACAGCAAACGAGAATAAGCTCGCCATCGAGCTCAAACAGATCAGGACACTCCCACATAAAGCCAAACTTCTCGCCCAGCTCAATGCGCGTCGCATAGCCCCAGTCCTCTAGATCACGCGAGGTATAGACAAGCACGCACCCGCGATCGTCTTTCGTACGAGCGCCGAGAACCATGTAGTAGATACCGTCGTGTTCAAGGATCTTGGGGTCGCGCACGTGCGTACCGATATCGTCGGGGTAATCGACCGGCCCAACAGCTATGCGCTTCTCGCCCAATTCGTCGGGATTCTCGGCAACCATATGAATTTGGTTTTGCTCACGGCCCGTCAACACGTAGTCGTAATCATCACGGTCAAAATGCTTAACGTTGCCGGTATAGAAGTAGTGAATCTTGCCATCACGTACAAAGGCAGAACCAGAATACGCTCCACTCGAATCCAAATTGGAATCGGGGAACAGCACGGGGCCGTGATTCTCGTACGTCACAAAATCCTTTGTCGTCAGATGGTTCCAAAGCACTGGACCGCCATGCGCAGCATCGAACGGATCGTATTGATGATAGATGTGATACGTATCACCAATCTGAACCAAACCATTGGGGTCGTTGAGCCAGCCAAGCTCAGGCTCCACATGGAACAAAAGTCTATCGGGGTCGGATGCGATGCGAGCCGCCGTCTCATCCTGTCCGGCACGCCACTGCTCATAGTCCGCGCGTGTCACCTTATTTTTTTGATTAAACATCGCCGTTGACTTTCTCGTCTATGGGAAAGGACGCTCGACTCACACGAGCCGAACGCCCTTCCCCAAATGGACTTATCCGCACATTACGCTGAACGGCTCAACTAGAAGCTAACGTCGAAGCCAGCGCCAGCGCCCTCTTCATCGGTGGTCGGCACGCCCTTTGCCTTGTTGTAGGCAAAGATCAAGACGATCGGCACGATGAAGGCGATGAGATTGCCAGCCACATACCACACGAGCGTCTCGGGCGTGACGATGAGCAGGCCAAGCACGCCGGTCAGACCCTGACCGATGGCGCGCACCTCAAAGAGCTTCACGAAGGCACCGCCGCAGCCTGCACCGATGCAAGCGCAGATGAACGGGATGATCGAGTAGCGCATGTTTGCAGCAAAGATTGCGGGCTCGGAGATACCGACCAGCGTCGGGATAAAGGACGACATGCAGATGTTGCGCTCTTTGGAATGCTTCTTGTGAATGAGGTACATGCCGATGGCGCCGCCGCCCTGGGCGATGATGGAAACCGACCAGATGGCCTGGATGTAGTTGAAGCCAGTCGTGGCAACGAGGTTTGCCTCGATACCCTGGATGAACTGATGCGTACCGGTAACGACAAGCGGCTGCAGGAACGCGGCGAAGACAAAGGCACCAAAGACGCCCATCCTGTTGTACAGGATATCGATTACGCCGGCGAGGACGTCGCCGATCAGGTTGCCGAGCGGGCCGAACACGGTGAACAGGGCGACGTTAGCAAGAATCAGGGTAACGGTCGGGACAAAGACGAACGAAACGACCTCGGGGATGTACTTCTGGGCAATCTTTTCGACCTTGGCCATAAACCAGGCAGTCAGGATTGCAGGGAACACGCCACCCTGGAAAGCAACCATGGGAATGGAGAGCGGACCAAAGTTCCAGTACTCAGCACCCGTCGGGTCCATAACGAACGTGTTGCGGTTCATAAGGCTCGGGTGAACCATGACGATACCGACGAGGATGCCCAGAATCGGGTTACCGCCAAAACGCTTCACCGCGCTGTACATAACCAGGACAGGCAGGTAGTCAAACGTGGTGGCGATAATGGCAAAGAAGCTTGCGAGGTTCTTGAGGAACTCGCTGTGATCGGCAAGGCTGCCCTCCATGCCAAAGAGGCCGTTGGCAACGATCAGCGACTTAAGGCCGATGATGATAGCGGCGCCGACGAAGGCGGGAATGATGGGAATAAAGATGTCCGAGAATACCTTGAGGACCGAGAAGAACTTGCCCTTCTTGTCCGCCTCGGCGCCCTTGACCTCGGAAGCGCTGATCTCCTTAACGCCCGTCAGAGCCATAAACTCATCGTAGACCTTGTTGACGGTACCGGTACCGAAGATGATCATGAGCTGGCCGCTGTTGTACAGCACGCCCTTGACGCCATCGATGTTCTCGAGCTCGGCCTTGTTGTACTTGCTCGTATCCTTGAGCACCAGACGCAGATGCGTAACGCAATGCGTGGCGCCCTCGATGTTCTCCAAACCGCCGACGTTATCGACGACTTGCTGAGACACTACTTTGTAGTCCATGTTCCTCTCCATTCCTTTACGAAATCATAAGACGTTTTGATGCCATTACAGAGACGCGATCGTTGCATTTGCGCACTTGAGCGTACCGTCGGTGACCGTCAGCGCCACACCCTGGCCCTGCTTATTGCAGAAGCGCGCGTTAAGCGCAACATCATCGACAAAGATGGTCGCGATATCGTCGTCAACGACCAGGCGCACATGATGAGTGCCCTCGCCCTTAAAGAACAACGGACGCTCGAGGCCCATGTTGTTGACCTGGAACCACGGATACTGGGGGGCCGCCGTAAACTCGAGCTTGCCCTCACGCAGGTTGGCGCGGAACTCATAGGCAAGACCGGACTCGGCGTCCTCGGCAAGCTTCACCGAGAAGCCGGCAGCGTCACCGGCGAGCTCGATGTCGGCATCGAGCATATAGGTGGAACCGGCATCCGCGGCGAGCACCTGCTCGACCTTGCCCGACTCGCAGGAAAGCTCAAAGGCCTCGACTGCCTTAGCCTCGCCAAAGGCGCCAAGCATGCTGTCGGGGAGCTTGGTGCCGAGCGTTCCGTCAGCACGCTGAACGATCTCGAGAGGCATAAAGGTGCCACCCCACAGGTAAGAGCTGGGGTCACCGCCCTCGTCACGCGTAGGAACCCAACCAAAGAGAACGCGGCGCTCGCCATCAAATGCGGTACGCGCGGCATAGTACGCGCGGCCATCGAAGGAATCGTCCGCAGGAGTGATCCAAGGACCGTTGATAGAGCGAGACATGCGGTAACGGGTCTTGTTGCCATCACTGTACTCGGAGAACACCAGATACCACCAGTCGCCCATCTTAAAGAGATCAGGCATCTCGAACATGGTGTACAGGCCCGGATTCCACCAGTCGCCCTGGAACTCCCAGGTATCCAGGTCCTTGGAGGTGAACTTGACCAGACGACCGGTCATCAGACGCTTGTCCTCGCCCACACGCGTGCCGAGGATGAGCATGTACTCTTCGTTCTCCTCATCCCAAAGCACAAAGGGATCGCGCCAGTTGCGGTCATCGTAACCCTCCTGGGGCGGAAGCAGCGTCTCGGCGATGTTCTTCTCCCACTTGACGGCGTCGTCACTCGTTGCGTGAAGAAGAACCTGCTTCATCAAGCGTGCCTTGACCTTATCGCGATTGCAACCAGTGTAGAGCGCATGGTACTTGTCGCCCACCTTAAACACCGTGCCGGCATAAACATACTGGTCGACTTCCTCGTCGCCGCCACGCTCAAGGCTCTCGCCAAAGTCTTTGTAATTGACGAAGTCCTTGGTCGTAGCGAGTGCCCAGCCAAACGGCTCTCCGAAAGGTCCGGGGTTACGTGTGTCACGCTGGTGATAGAGATAGAACGTGCCGTCCTCGCCGTACGGCATGATGTCGCCTACCCAAATTCCCTCAGGCTGGTAATACACCTTGTGCATCCGAGACTTCCTTTCTCACGAGATACTAACTCGGTACAACTGCAAGATATGTCAATCGTTTTCATATGTCAAACGTTTTCACACCAATACGTCTTTTCGCAGTTCCAGTCGTCGGCAAACGGTTGACATATGCCGGCGAACGGTCATCAGAGGCGTTTGAGGAATTCTTTTGGCACGGGATGAACTACGCGGTTTTACCCTCAATGAGTTCAACGGGGAGCTTGATATTCGATTCGGGCTTTTCGCCGTTAACAAGAGCGACGATGGATTGCGCCGCGAGCTCACCGATGCGATCGATATCTTGGCGTACGGTTGTTAAGTCAGGCATAAACGTCATAGTGCGGCGGGCACCATCCGCGCCCACGACCTTAATATCACCCGGAGCGCTCAAGCCGCGCTGCTTCATCACGTTAAGACAGATAGCCGCCATCGTGTCGTCTCCCGCAAAGATGCCGTCAATATCGGGGTTCTCATCGAGGATCTTCGCAACGACCGCGCTCTTTTCGTCGTCGGGCTTAACGAACTCGACCTCACGGACAAGCGCGGGCAAACCGGCCTGCTCAACAACATCGAGGTAGGCATCGGTACGCTTATTGGCAGGCATGCGCATGCGGCTATTGCTGCGCAGGCACAGGATGCGTGAACATCCGTCATCGATCAGGCGACGCGTGGCAAGTTCGCCGATGCTATAGCTGTCGCTCGCAATCTGAACAGAGGCTTCGCCAAGGTCGCAGTCGATACCAACCAGACTCAAGCCCATCTCGGCATACGCCTCGGCACCGATATTAAGCGAGTTGACGATGACGCCATCAACCATATTGCGTCGAAGCATGTCGATATAAGAGCGCTCAAGCTCGGGTCGATTGGCGCTATTGCACAGCAGCATCTTAAAACCGTTTTCGGCCAGGGTATGCTCAATGACTTGAACCACTTGGGCATGAAACGGACTGCTGACATAGGGGACGATCATACCGATAAGATTCAGGCGACCGTTGAGCATGGCACGGGCGATATCGTTGGGCGTATAGTTGATGCGCTTCATCGCGGCATGGACCTTATCGCGGGTCTCTTGGCTAATATAGCCGCGATTATTAAGCACGCGAGATACCGTAGTAGGCGAAACCCCCGCCACCGCTGCAACTTCCTTGATGCCAGGCTTAGCCGTATCCTTAGAACGAGCACTCTCGCGAGCCATAGCACCCTCCCCCATCAACATGTCATACGTTTACATACGAACAAAGCATACCCCAACAACAGCGGGAAGACGGTAACAGCACAAGTAAGTAAACGACTCATCCAAATAATTAGGAGAGTTCCGCCTAAAGGGTGACTCCAAAGGACCCCCGCCGGGGCTGTTTGGGCTATCTCCCAAAAAATTCCGCAGGACGCAAAGAGGCTCGCCGCACGAAGTGCGCAGCGAGCCTCTTTGCATGTCCGAGGACACCAATTTAATTTAGCGTGGTTCCCTAAAGGACGACAACGCAGGAGACCCGGCAAGGCCGGGAGCACTTTGTCTCGCAAACATTCCGCACTGATATCTTCTGTATTGAAGACGTCGATGGTGCACCCGTATACCATTGACGTCGACACCATCAGATGCGG
>NZ_JADNNH010000041.1:0-9400 GCF_015556945.1 Collinsella aerofaciens
GGCGTGTTGGCACCACCAGCGTAGTGGCGGCGGGGAGGCACGGTGGCCATTATTCGGTGACCGGGATTGGTCAAAATCGTTTGACTATTAGCGGCTAAAATCGCCCGGCGCTAACAGGAGCTTTGGGCATGTGGTCCCTGTCTCCACATTTGCGCGCTGATCACATGGGGAATTCAATGAAAATACGCATGCGTTTATACAAAACATGCAATGGCGTCAGCAAAAAGGGTGCGAAAAAAATGACGCCTTATACGACTACGATTCGATTTTGGTGTCAACCTTGGTGTCAAAAAAGAAAAAAGTCAGAGGCTTAACACCTCTGACCTGTGCTTTAGATGGTGGGCGATACAAGATTCGAACTTGTGACCCCATCCGTGTGAAGGATATGCTCTACCCCTGAGCCAATCGCCCGTCGCCTTTCGGCAAAAGAGATACTAACATAGCCGTGCGCGGTTTACCAAGAACTTTTTGCCCTCGATTGTAAATTCCTGGGCGTCGGCCGCACCATGGCAAGCGCCGTAACCAGCAAACCCGCAGCTCAACCACCCTTTACCGCTTGATCCACGAGGTCTCGGGACGACAGATAAGTCGCGCGTTGTTGTACGCCATGTCGAGCGTGAGGCACGTGCGTGCGGCATAGAAGCCATCCTCGCGCTGGATGGTCAGCGCCAGCTCAGGCTTGTCGCCGGTTAGGCACAGCGGCAGCAGCAGTTGGATTCGGCTGCCGTAGAACTGCGGCACCGCGAGCGTGTAGTTGGCGGCGGCGCGACGGGCAGCCTCGACGACGGCGCCCTCAAAGGTGCGACGCAGCAGCAGCGAGTTGCCCTCCCCCATCAGGCTGGCGGGAATACGAGTCAGGTTCTCTTCGTCGCCCAGAATGTGGTCGATGTTGGAGCGGATGGGAAGGCGGTAGTCAAAGACAAGCTCGGAGGGGTCCTCGGCAAAGCGCACGCGGCACGGCAGGTACTCAAACGAGACCAGCATGGGGTCGCTCTCCTTAAAGAAACCCTTCAAAAACCAGCGCTGGCGCGCGTCGGGCTTGGTGTTGGGCTCAAACAGGCCGTAGATGGTCTCGTAGCGGCGCGTGTACAGGCCGGTGTTGAACAGGCATCGGTCGTCGTCGAACACCAGCGGCAGGTTGGACGGCGCGGTCTGGTCCACGTCGCGCTCGGTCAAAAATACCGCGCGGCTAAACGAAAACGACAGGTAGTTCTTGAGAATGCGGTTGCAGGGACCCCAGTCCTCGGGATCGGCGAGGTCGGCCAAGCGCTCGTAACAGGGCTCGGGGCAAAACGCAAAGTCGTATACATTGCTGCACAGGGTGTTGGGGATCTCCATGTGGCGTCCAATCCATCTCATAGCTGGCGTGCGGATGCTTTGATTCTATACGTGCGAAGCGTCGTCGGAGATCACGATGCAATGGCACCTTAGCTCGTTGGCTAGATCGTCGAGCGTGCGGCGTCTAGCAACGAGGTCATGGATCCAGGCGTAGTACTGGTTGTCTTTGGGCTCGGAGCTGTCGGACAGCTCGACCGGAGTGCCGGCGAACCTTAAGACGGACAACGCAAAGACAAGGCTGGTGCGTTTGTTGCCGTCCTCAAAGATGTGGTCCTTGACCATGTGCTCGGCCACGTAGGTGACCTGGTCAAAGATGTCTGTGAAGCGATCGGCTGGCGATTGGCCGAATATCGTGCAAAACGCACCCACAAGCACGGACTCGACGCGCCGAAGTTCGCGCGCGGCCCTTTCGCCCGTAGCGTCGGTCGTATAGCAGCGTCCGATTGTTAGCAGCGTACTGTGAAGGCGCATGACGGCGCCGGCCATGGCCTCGAGCGACCCAGCGTCATCGAGCACTAGCGGCGCAACAGGAAGCACCCGCCCGTCAACATCGGCAATCATGAGTTCTCCAAAAGCCTGAGCGCGTTGGGCATGGACGCTATGGTTGACTCAGCTGCAAGGTCGATTGACATAATGATGTCAAGTGAAATAGGCGAAGTGGAATCTGCCTCGTGCGCAATTGAAGGATCTTCCTGGCCAGCACAATCAGCACCGTCATCAACTTGAACGTAGTTCCAAGGCATGTCCGCCTCCTTTAAATAGATACGCCTCGCGGACGTCGTGGCGAGGTAACACGCGAGAGCCGACAGCGGATATGTCGACAAGCGTGATCATGGTTCAATTGCGGTTTAGCAATAGAATGTCAGGGAATCATCACCAAAGGTTTCGCGCCACTTGTCACAAATGTATCGATGGTTCATGGTGATTAGTTTTGAAAGATCCCTGAGATCCTTAGCCGGAATCTTGCTCTCGTTGTTCGCAAGTGTGCATCCGCCATTTTTAGTGAGCCAAAACTTAGTCGAGTTAGCAGCCGCCCTCTTTACCCCTACATGGATGTGAACGGGTTCTCCGTTTTCCGCGATCCAAAAGAACAGAACATACTGTCCAAAAACAAGAATTCGAGGCATTATGCCACCGCCGGTCCAGCTTTTTGCCGTTCTGCAAGCTCGAAGATAAACGGAGCGTTTGATCTAACGAACTCGGTCAAAAAATCCAAATCGTCAGTAGAAAATCCTTCGACGTTAAACCATTTGACCGCAGGTAGAAAGCATTCTGCATGGTCAAAACCAAAATCAACCGGGCGCTCGACGGCTACGCGAACGGTCCCGTCGTCTCGTGTTTCTGAGTAGGCAAACTGAGTGCCGTCATCTAGCTGAACATAGCTCCAAAGCATTGCTGCCTCCTTAGTGTTTATATCCAAGTATAAACAGCCGCTTAGATGCAACGTGATGCGAATTGAATTATTCCCATAAGACCTGAACTGCTGATTATTTGTATTACTGAGATTTGAACCACCTCACGCTTCAGTGTCTTTTCGGCATGAAAAACTGTCATTGTGCGATGGTCGTGCTTTATGTCAAGGATCGTACTCAGATTCAAGCGCTTGCCTGCTTAACTGTTTGCAAGCGCTTGAATTCTATAGATTACCCAAATGCTGCTCAACAGTCTCCATGCCAACCTCCACATATTTCAGGAGGCCTTGTATATCGTTGTAGTTCTTGGGTAATCGATCTATTTCAATACCAGTAATTTTGGCGAATAATTCGATTGTTAGATCGAGTGCGAAGTCGATTAGTTTTTGAATTTCGCTGAAAGTTAAAGGAAGTCGCCTAACAAGCTCATCATAATTCAGTGCTTCTATGTCGTTATGGGCGAAAACTTTATTTCGCTGATCGCGAAGCATGTCAGTTAGTTTATTGAGACCGTTGAGTCGTTTTTTCCACAAATTGGAAAGGTCATGAGTGGTTATACACACGGTAACCATTTCGTAATGATCTCCGAACAGTTTTTCATATGAGCGTTGAGACTCAACTTCTTTGGGGTAAAAACGCTCCTCGTCCTCTGCCAATGGGTGAACGATTGGATTAAGCCTGTCAAAGTTTGGTCGATTACTGAATATGGAGATTGCAAGTGCGTCGATTTCAGCAGAATGAGACGAGACTTCTTCTATCAAGTTCCCAATACTGATGTCGCTTTTGGCATCAAATAACCGCGCGCAATTCATGAAACAGGATTCGGTTAATGCAAGTTGTGTAAAGCTGAAGAAGCAGCCAGCGCAAATTACTTCATTCTCATAGCCAGAAGATGCTTTAGACAGTTCGCGAAGGATTGCTAGTTCCGTGTTGGCATAAAATGCCTCGTTGTACAGATAGCTGCAACGCTCGAACAGCTCAAGAAGGTCCGCGTTTAATTCTTTCTTGGCAGCGTCAACTGTATGATCCGATTCGTGGTTCATGTTAGATAAATCCTGAGCAATTGTCGTTATAATCTATTCTACTAATGCGTCGTTACGAATATGGTCTTCTACATTGCTTATCGAAATGGGTGCTTCAGCAGCGACATGCGGCAGCCATGAGCACTGTCCCAAGCAGCGAAAGCGCCAAAGAAGCGGCTATCCAGTTGTTGTCGCCGGTCTTGGGGAGTGCCACAGTTGTTGCGGTGGCAGGCTTGGGCTTGACCGTCTTGGCGACCGTGGTCTTGGTTGTCGCGGCCGCGGGTTTCAGCGAGGGATTTGCCGTGGGCCCCGTGGTGGGCTCTCCAGCAGCGGGGCTTGAATCGGCGGGAGACTTTTCCGCCCCACCGCCCGGTACCTCGCCCCTGTCCGTCTCCCCCGCCGGAGACGTGGCTACATCGGGCTCAATCACCACATGCGGTGCCACCGCACCGGTGGCATCCACCACGCCACCAGCTCCAAATGCCCCACCAGCAGGCGCCATAAACCGCGCGGAAACAAGCGACCCGCCCGTGCACGCAACGCCGCCGTCGGCACCGGCCGCATCGAGCCACGAGGCAGCGACGGAAAGCCGGCAGCCAGCCGCGCCAGCACCAATGCCCAGATCCTGCAGATACACGCCGTAGGCGCGCACGCCCGCTCCGGACCCGGCTCCCGCGGCGACGACGCGCCCGCGGCCGCGCACGGCCATGTCGCCGGCGATCACGCCGGCCACGGCCTCGTCCGTGACGTCGGCCCCGTCCGCCCGGGCATCGACGGCGCAGCCGTCCACCACGAGCGCCCGCGAGACGTGGATCGCGCACTGCGAGCCCGATGCCGCCAGGGACCCGGTGCCGCGAAGCGTCAGGCTGCCCCACACCTCCATGCCGCACTGCGTGATGTCCGCATCGGGCGCATTCGACTCCGTCACCGAGTTTTGCCCGGCGAGCGTCACGACCAGGTCGCCGTCGGCGGCGGTGGCGTCGCCCGCGTAGCCGTCAAGCTCCAGATGGCCGGCATCGGTCCAGGCCCAGCCGGGGCCCGACACGCCCGGCTCGCAGCACGTCGCGCCCGCGATAAACAGGCTCTCCGCGCCCGCGGCACAAGAAGGCCCGCCCAGCAAAACGCATAGGCAGGCCATGGCAGCGATCGCGATGTGATGACGGCCGGTGTGGGACTCGGCGGCAAACATAGCCGCTCCGATCTTCGCAGGAGCCAATAGAATATGCACCAGAAAAATGCCCTGGTAGCAGCACCTATTAGTTTAGCGAGATCGATGCGGGAGCAAAGAGAAATCGCGTGGGCAATGTCCACAATTAGGTGTAAATCGTTTTGCCAGCCGGTGAAAGGGAGAATCAGCTTCCGAATTCGCCCTTCACGTTTCTGATGATGTTGTTTGATAAATGGTTCCGATAGTCCATAAAAGATGGTTCATAATAGATTTAGATGAAAAACCTTCGGATTTGTAAGGCGGGGTCGCTGAGACGGTACCGCCTAGTTTTATCAGCGTGCGCCTAACGATCGAGATCACATTCTCCCTCGCGCGCGAAGAAGTCTTGCCCTGCGAAGACTATGATCGGTTGGACAGGCCCGGCGTATATCGCGTACTTCCGTAGTTTTTCTTCGGAATATCCGTATTAAAAATACGGGCAAATTGACCAATTTGCTAAGCTACTTTATCCTGTGTTTCAAATAGACTCAGAAAGCAGAGGAGCCGTGCCATGCTCAAGAAGTTTTCGGTTTCAAATTTCAAGTGCTTCAATAAGCGAATTACATTTGATCTATCCGATCCCGCCAACTATTCATTCAATCAACAGGTAATTCAGGATGGCATTAAGGCAAAGGGCATCATATATGGTGCGAATGGCAGTGGAAAGTCCAATTTCGCCCTCGCGATATTCGACATTGTTCTGCATCTGACCGACAAGGAAAAGCTGCTCAAAAAATACTCGCCATACCGGTGCCTTAATTCAAAGAGTTCAATTACAGAGTTTCAATACGATTTTGTCTTCGACAATATCGAGGTCGTATACCGCTACGGGAAAACCGACCCACAGACGCTTGTATACGAGAGTCTGTACATTGCTGGCGTGGAGGTCTTGAGCTACAGGTTCGACGCTCAAACGGGCCATGTTGACCTGCCGGGCGCCGAGTCCCTCTCGCTTTCTACCGATCTCCCCACTGAGTCCGACAGGCTGTCGCGTGTCAAATATGTCAAGAGCAATGCAATACTGCGAGATGAGCCGTCTGCCAGGGCGTTTAGAGCCTTCACCTCCTTTGTCGACAACATGCTCATGTTCTACTCGCTCGATGAGCGTGGATATCAGGGGCTTTCGGTTGGCTCGGATATCTTTACCCAGGGCATTATTCGCGAAGGAAAGATGGAGGACTTCCAAGAATTCTTGCGCCAGCAGGGAATCTCCCTGAACCTCGTATCCGTGGACGTGAATGGAGTTCCCGAGCTTTATTGCAGGTTCGAGGGCGGTACCGTTCCGTTTGCGTCGGTCGCCTCGACAGGCACCATGTCACTTGCTCTGTACTACTACTGGTATATCAAGATGAGCAAGGCTTCCTTGGTCTTTATCGATGAATTCGATGCCTTTTATCACTTTGAATTGTCCCGGTCGATCGTGGAGATGCTACGGGACCTTGAGGGTGTCCAGGTTTTCATTACGACGCACAACACGGACCTTTTGACGAACGACCTCATGCGCCCCGATGTCTATTTCATTCTCAAGGAGGGGGAGATTCGCTCGCTGGAAAAGCTAACACCCAAGGAGCTCAGATTGGCGCATAACCTCCAGAAGATGTTTAAGGCCGGTGCTTTCGATGGCTAGCCCGGTCACGCTCTTCATCGTTGAAGGAGAGTCGCGTGACCTGCGCTTTGCGGTGAAGATGAAGGATCTTTTTCTGAAAGGGAGAGATGACCTGAGGGTGATCTGTCTGCCAGCGGCGCAGAACATCTACATGCTTTACGAGCGGCTTGCAGAGGAGGACTTCGATCTGGATGTTGTGGAGGTACTGAGAGAAACGGTGCCTTCTGCTGCAAAATGTCTAGAGGGCGTGGAGAGGGATTCTGTTGATGAGGTCTTTCTCTTCTTTGACTACGACTCTCATCAGAACAATGCGCCTGGATGCGAGTCCGATGCCCTTGTGGAGGCGATGCTCCTCGCATTCGATAACGAGCACGAGAGCGGAAAGCTCTATATAAGCTACCCGATGGTCGAGGCACTGTACGATTATCGCGCAGGGCAGTGCCAGGCGCATTCAGGCTGTTTTGTTGACAGCTCGGAAATCGCTCAATATAAAAATAAGTCGGGAGAGGGAAACGTTAACGTGGGGAAGCACATGGAGCTTCCCCAATGGAAAGATGCAATCGCTGCCTTCGTATTGAGATGCAAGTGCCTGCTCGGTCTCGATGAGGTTTCATTTGAGACGTATCGAGAGCTGGTTACGGTCGATGCGATCTTCCGCGAGGAGAAAAGGATGCGGATCGAGGACGGTTCGGTGTTTGTGCTATCGGCTTTTCCAGAGTTTCTGCTCGACTATTTCGGTGATAAGTTCTTTAATTCCATGGCTCCGATGCGCCACCTTAAGTTCGATGATTGCCCCCGAGGAAATGGATGAGACGCAATTAATCTCGCGGGTACAGGTTCTCCTGTCTAAATTGTGAACTCGGCATAAGAAACGTTGTTGGCCATGCCCCGGACAGCATCCAGTCGATGATGTTCTCTTGCCTGATGCCGCCGCGACCTCCCACGTCAACGCGGTCGAGCGTGAGCGGGGTCTTCGGATAGTTGTTCCGAATCGCCTGCAGCGGCGCGAGCTCGGGAAAGTACCTCACTATCAGCTTCCCCCACTCCGACTTCGGGTTCACGCAGGTGATGTGGAACCCGTTAAGCCCAGCTTGGACAAGCTGTTAGGAGACTGGCATTTCGCCTGCGTCGATCTCGAGAGGATCGGCGACAAGGTTGCGAACAAGGACTGGAAAGGTCATTATGAGGGGTAAATAAGATGACAGACAACACGTATTCGGGAACTCTAAAATTCAAAGATGTTGATTTTGTCTTTGTGTTCGATGGCTCTGAGCTTGTTCTCATCCCGCCCAAAGAATGCAAGAATGACATTATGTGGGGTTGGCTAAAAAAAGAAATTTGCCCCGGTGTGTATACATCCGGCGACCCTTTGACTGTTGATGTGCCTTATCTTGACGGCTTCTGCAACGAGACAAGCAAGCGATTGATCTTTTTGACCAGGGAGGAATCGACTGTCGGAAGTCGAAATTCGACTCTGTATATCAACGTTGCTGGGTATCTGGAATGTAGCCCGAATACCAATGGTTTTTGCAGGATGACTCTATCCGGCAGTGCCTTGAATTACATTCATCCGGTTAATAGGGCATTCTCGCAGGTATTTGATTCTGACGACCTTACAGAAAAGGGAATCATCTCTATCAGGACAAATGGATTCGACAGAACTTCGACCGTGAAGAGAGCATTTCGCTTTGAGGGCAGAGATATCGCGGCGTATTTCTCAGTTGGGTGGACATGCAGTATGAAAATTAGTACTCCACCCATCACCCTTAATTCCAGCATGATTTTCGAGTTTGATGAAACGGACGATTACTGGTTTTTCTATCGCCTGTGGCATGCAGCAGAAGACTTCCTCAAATATCTGACATTCAGCAAAAACACACTAATTGAGGATTGCAGCCTGCAGGCTATGTACGACGACTCGCATTACCCCAGCACAGCTGAATTCAAGCTAGCGAGATCCTCAGTGCCATTTGATACCAAGCCTCTTGAAAAAGGTCGATATATTCAGCTGTCTTTGCTGGACCCGTATGAGATTAAAATGTTTGGAGCGATTGCAGACGGAGAAATCTACCTAAGGCATATTCCTGAAACATGCGAAAAGGGACATACGCTCGATGCATCGGACTTCGTGCTGACTTCCGCAGCATTTGAATGGGAATTTGACCAAGCGTATCCAAGCGGAGTTGTCAAATCAGAAGCTCGAGTGGCTGCTGAGCAACGAGCATCAGCTCAGATGGATGAATGCATTAACCAAAGCTCCGGAAAAGCTAAAAAGATATTGAAATATGCAAAGAAGAGCATCGGCTTTAGCAATCTGGAATCGAAGATAGTACAGGCTGGTCGAGATTTTCATGAAATGATTGGGGTATTTGGGGAAGGTCTATACAAAAGGAATGATGAGGAATTTTCCTACGAAGTCATTGGAAGCAGGCTGGCTGAGCAAAGAAATGACTTTGCCCATGGAAACATTGACAAGGATTTCAAAGGTGCTGCCATTCTTGATTTGCTGCTTCTACGCTATCTTGTCTATGCAATGCAGCTGAAGCGCATCGGTGTCTCAGCTGCAAATACTCGCAGAGCGATAAATGAGCTATTTGGCTTAATGTATTACCTCCCTGCAGAAGACGGTGACACAGAGACGGTGGCCAAGAACACTGAGATAAATGAGCCGAACAACGAAACCGAAGGCAATGCAGACGAAATCGTAGAGGCGGAATAGAATGGTTCCCGACTGCTGACGCTCCTATTTGGCAAGGTGTTTTTTAGAATCCATTTTGCGCTCGGCCTCGAAGGCTTGCCTGTCCCAATCGAGCGG
>NZ_JADNNH010000042.1:0-2215 GCF_015556945.1 Collinsella aerofaciens
GGCGCCGGAGCCGATGAACATGGTGTAGGGGGCCAGGGCGTACTTCTTGGCGAGCTCCTCGGCGCGCGGCTCGAAGCTCTTGCGGATGTCGACCAGGTGGGTCCAAACATCCTTGGTCTGCTCGATGAACTTATCGAACTGCGGGAAGCAGCCGCGGCGGTTGAGCAGGCGCAGGCCGAAGCAGTCGGCGAGGTAGTAGCCCATCTCGCAGCCACCGTTACCATGATCGGAAGCCATCTTGACGCAATTCTCGGCGCCGACAGCCTGGCCGATGGGGCCCTCGGGCTTGGTCATGGCGTAGACACGAATGCCCTTTTCCTTCATCTTCTTGACGGCCTCGAGGACCTCGGGGGTGGTGCCGGACTCGGAGGCGGTGAGCACGACGGACTTCTCGGTCATGCGCTTGTGGCCCATGACGTTCCACTCGGCGGCGTGGATCAGGTAGACCTCGAGGTCGCGGTCGCCGAACTTGTTCATGAGGTACTCGAGCTGCATGAGCTCGTCCCAGGTGCCGCCGACGCCCATCAGGAACACGGCGTCGTAGCCCTCGTCGGCGACCTTGTCGGCGAGCTCAATCATCTTCTTGCCGGTCTCGTAGACGTTCTTGCCGTCCTCGACGTAGCCCTCCTGGCTAAAGTGCATGATCTCGATCTTCTCGGTTTCCTTCATGGCTTTTCCTTTCTGTCCTGCACGCAACTCTATACATCGCGTTTCTTTTCGATACCAATTATAGACATACACCTAATGTGTTTTTAATACCACTTATCAATCTGCTCCAATCCTCGGTGAACGGTCGAAATTCTCTGGTGAGTGGTATTAAATTAGAATTGAATGTATAGCTAACGCCTCTGGCGCCTCCCTTGTGTGACAAAGAACAGCGTTCCTACCAGCGCAATAATGGTCGATGCCCCAAACAGTACCGTCTGGACACCCAAAGCCTCCGCCAAAAACGGAGCCGCCAGCAGCGGCAGCACGCCGGCGCTCATCAGGCCAAAACGCACAAAGCCGGTAATGCGCCCCAGGTATTTGATGTCAGCGCGCTCCTGAATCAAGATCATCTGCAGCGGTTCCAGGAATCCCCAGGCCAGACCGTTAATCGCCTGACCGATAATCGCGACCCCCAGCATATCGGTGCCCACGTACACCATGGACCCAATGCCCACGGCCATGAGCGCGCCGAGCAGCAATCGCAGGTTGACATGGCGGGCAGAAAGCTTGGTCAGGATGAACGCGCCCACCGAGGAAGTGAGGCCCACGACCGAGGACAGCCAGCCCAGCCAGACGATATCCACGTTGAGCACATCGCGATAGAACAACGACTCCAGCGAATCGAACGCGCCAAACGCAAAGAAGCCCAGAAAGCCCGAGATAAAGATAAGGCGCAGGTCGTGGTCGCGAAACGTAAGTCGCGCGCCCTCGGCCATGCCGCCCAGAATGCCGCCCTTCGGCTTCTCCCCTTTTGCGGGAGCAACACACTCGTGACAGCCCAAGGAGAGCACGGCCGCCACACCCATCATGCCCGCCATGAGCAGATAGACCGATTGCGTGGCAAAACAGCTCACGATGGCACCACCGAGCAGCGGGCCAGCGGTATAGGCGATATTGCTGTAGAACACCATGAGACCGTTCACGCGGGTACGGCCCTCGGTGGTCGACTCCAGGTATCCCGGAAACGCATGCGTACAGGTGTTGATAAAGCCGCCCGCAAGCCCCAAGACGCACGCGGCAAACACAAGCCCGGGGACAGACAACGGCGCCAACCCCACGCCAAGCGATAGCACCGCCGTAATCACGCACGTCACAAACGACGTCCGGCGCGGTCCAAAGCGGTCGATGACCGAGCCCGACACCATATTGCCCGCCGACGTCATAAGATTGCGTACGAGCGTAATGGCAGCAACCAAAAAGGCCGTGCCAGCCAAATCATACGTCGCCGCGCCGATAAGCCCTAAAAAGTACACCGCGTTGTTGGCGCACCATTGCAGGGACTCAATAAGAATCAGCCTGACCTCTGCCGGCGTCAGGCGCATTGCTTCGCGATCCTTCGCGAACATACGAACTCCCTCTATACAAGTAAGGGGATGGAGGGCATAGGCCCGCTCCATCCCCTTACCAGGTTGCAATGACAGTCTATGCAGCCGGGCCCTTACGCCAGCACGCCGAAGAACGCGCCGATGATGCCCACGACCATGGTGGCCACGATCAGCACCATGGG
>NZ_JADNNH010000042.1:2313-7955 GCF_015556945.1 Collinsella aerofaciens
AGCCGGGCCCTTACGCCAGCACGCCGAAGAACGCGCCGATGATGCCCACGACCATGGTGGCCACGATCAGCACCATGGGGTTGATCTTCTTGGACAGCAGCCAGTAGTACAGCCAGAAGGCGATCATGCCGAGCATGCCGGGCATGATGCCGTCCAGGATGTCCTGGAGGGTCTGGGCGTCGTCGCCCGAGCCGATGGCCACCGGGATGCTGGCCCAGAACATGTCCTTGCACATGGCGCCCACGACCATGACGCCCACGATTCCCACGCAGGTCATGATCTTCTGCATGAGGCCGGTCCTCTGGGCCTCGTCCAGGAAGCCCACGCCCAGCTCGTAGCCCTTGACGGCGCCCCAGATGCGCAGCGCGAAGCCGGGGACGTTGTAGATGAGCAGGAAGGCGATGGGGCCGAAGGGGTTGCCGGCCTGGCACAGGCTGATGCCCACCGCGGCGGCGACCACGCGCAGCGTCGACAGGAAGATGGAGTCGCCGATGCCGGACAGCGGGCCCATGAGGGCGGCCTTGACGTCGTTGACGCTCTCGGGCTCGATCTCGCCGCGGGCGACCTTCTCCTCCATGGCCATCGCGATGCCGCCGACGAACGGGGCGAACTGGACGGTGATGTTGAAGAACGCGCAGTGGCGGTGCAGGGCCTCGGCGTAGTCGTCGGGGCGGCCGGCGTAGATCTTCTTGAGCATGTTGGCGACCATCAGGCAGAAGGCGATGTTCATCTGCTTGTAGTAGGTCCAGGAGAACTCCATGCCCAGGGCGCCGGTGTTGACGGCGCTCTTGACGAGGTCGGAGCGCGTGATCTTGTTCTCGGGACTAGAAGTCATCGTCCTCATCCCCTTCCGCGGAGAGCTGGGGCTGGGCTCCGCCCAGGCCGAGCAGGTCGAACTTGTCGATGCCGATGATGATGGCGATCAGGGCGACGCCCAGGACGGGCACGTTGGCATAGGAGCACAGCAGGAAGCCCAGGAAGTAGAAGGGCACGAGCTGCTTGGTGAGCACCAGGCGGCCGAGCATGGCGAAGCCCATGGCAGGCAGGATGTTGGCGGCAACGCCGCAACCGTCGATGATGAAGGGCGGGATGAAGTCGAGCAGGCCCTGGATGGCGTCGGAACCCAAATAGAAGGCGCCGCCGCACAGCAGGAAGTACTCGACGCAGCCCCAGATTCCAATTCCCCAATGAACGGCGTAGATGCCTTTGAGGTTTCCCTTGAGGGCGAACTTGTCTGCCATATCTACAAACACAGGGAACAAGGCATTGGTAATGTTGCCGATCGTCAGTGCAAGGACGGCGATGGGCATGGCGAGCGCGATGGCCGTCTCGGTACCCTGACCGAGCTGAATGGCAAACGCGCAGGCGAGCACGCCGCCGACGGTTTCGTTAGGCGGCACGTAGGCGCCGATGGAGATCGAGCCCATGAACAGCAACTCCAGGCTGGCGCCAACGGCAAGGCCAGTCTGCAGGTCCCCCAGCACCAGGCCCACGAGCGGGCACAGGACGATGGGGCGGAACGCGTAGAGGGTGCCGAGCTGGTAGTCGAGACATCCAAAAGCTCCGACTAAGCCGACGAGGATTGCTTGGACAAGCATAGTTCCTCCCAATAAGGAATCTCGAACCGTCGTCACTCCCGTCGCGCGCGTTATTGATATTAATCCGGGAGTTTGACCACACGGTCCGAACCGCACCTGGCGTGCTGCTAACACCCATACCAGGCACAAATGATTTGATACCAATTATAGGTATGCAGGTTCGCCTTATTTAATACCAGTCGCTCAGCGGGGTGTTTTTTACCGTAAACGGCAGGCGCATCCCATTAGGCACGCTCTTTGTTTCGATGGCGGACAAGCGCCACCAGAAAGCCGTCGCCAAAAGCATCGGATGCCAAGTTGGCCACAATCACCAAAACGATCATCGCCGCGCCCAAGAACTCGTTCCAGCTAAAGACCTCGCCAAAGAGGAGCGCCGACCAGCAGGGAGCGAGCACGACCTCACTCATGCAGACCAAGTTGGCCGCAAACGCGTTGGTGCGCGCAATCCCCTTGGCATACAGCACACTCGCAAGGCCGCTGCAAAAAAGGCCATGCACCAGCATAAGCCCCCACTCAAAGGGTTTCACGGAGCCTAGGTCGCCGGCAAAATAGACGATCGGCAGTATCGAGATGCCGCAGGAGATGAGCGAGGACACCATGGGCGACGCATCGGGGCGAGAGTTTAAAAAGAAACACAGCCCAAAGGCGGCGCCCGAAATGACGGCAAGCAGGTTGCCGAGCATGCCCTCGGCGCTCAAATCACCTAAAAAGAAAAGTCCCATACCCGTAAAAGCAACCACCACGGAGGCAATCTTCGCAGGCGAGGGCAACGTGCGAGTTGCGAGCGATTGATACACGATAACGAAAATCATCGAGGTGTACTGCAGAACGATCGCGTTGCCGACCGTCGTGAGCTGGTTGGCAAAGTTAAACGTGGTGCCCGTCACGAAGTTGCAGACGGCCACAAGGACAATAAGACGGCTGACGCGAAGGACGGGCCTGCCGACGAGCAGGATAAAGAGCGCCATAAATATTGCCGTGACGGCACCGATCAAAAGAGCCGACTGCGAATTGGCGCGAACGAGGATGCCGATAAAACTCCACAAGAGCGCCGTGCCAAATAGATACATCGCCCCGCTCACGCCATTATCGGGTGGATTGTCAGATCGAATCACGAAGCACCTCCAACTAGCTTTCGGTAATAAAAAACGGCGACCGCAATGGGTCGCCGTTTCCCTTGGGGGCAGATAATAGGCCGGGCCCTTACGCCAGCACGCCGAAGAACGCGCCGATGATGCCCACGACCATGGTGGCCACGATCAGCACCATGGGGTTGATCTTCTTGGACAGCAGCCAGTAGTACAGCCAGAAGGCGATCATGCCGAGCATGCCGGGCATGATGCCGTCCAGGATGTCCTGGAGGGTCTGGGCGTCGTCGCCCGAGCCGATGGCCACCGGGATGCTGGCCCAGAACATGTCCTTGCACATGGCGCCCACGACCATGACGCCCACGATTCCCACGCAGGTCATGATCTTCTGCATGAGGCCGGTCCTCTGGGCCTCGTCCAGGAAGCCCACGCCCAGCTCGTAGCCCTTGACGGCGCCCCAGATGCGCAGCGCGAAGCCGGGGACGTTGTAGATGAGCAGGAAGGCGATGGGGCCGAAGGGGTTGCCGGCCTGGCACAGGCTGATGCCCACCGCGGCGGCGACCACGCGCAGCGTCGACAGGAAGATGGAGTCGCCGATGCCGGACAGCGGGCCCATGAGGGCGGCCTTGACGTCGTTGACGCTCTCGGGCTCGATCTCGCCGCGGGCGACCTTCTCCTCCATGGCCATCGCGATGCCGCCGACGAACGGGGCGAACTGGACGGTGATGTTGAAGAACGCGCAGTGGCGGTGCAGGGCCTCGGCGTAGTCGTCGGGGCGGCCGGCGTAGATCTTCTTGAGCATGTTGGCGACCATCAGGCAGAAGGCGATGTTCATCTGCTTGTAGTAGGTCCAGGAGAACTCCATGCCCAGGGCGCCGGTGTTGACGGCGCTCTTGACGAGGTCGGAGCGCGTGATCTTGTTCTCGGGACTAGAAGTCATCGTCCTCATCCCCTTCCGCGGAGAGCTGGGGCTGGGCTCCGCCCAGGCCGAGCAGGTCGAACTTGTCGATGCCGATGATGATGGCGATCAGGGCGACGCCCAGGACGGGCACGTTGGCATAGGAGCACAGCAGGAAGCCCAGGAAGTAGAAGGGCACGAGCTGCTTGGTGAGCACCAGGCGGCCGAGCATGGCGAAGCCCATGGCCGGCAGGATGTTGGCGGCAACGCCAAAGCCAGCAAGGACAAAGGGCGGGATGAAGTCGAGCAGGCCCTGGATGGCGTCAGCACCCAGATAGAACGACAGCGAGCACAGCAGGAACGCCATGATGATACCGGTCAAACCGATCAGGAAGTGCATCGCATAGACACCCTTAAGGTTGCCCTGGGCAGAGAAAACATCGGCACGGTCAACCAAAATCGGCAGGGCGGCGTTGAGGATGTTCTTGATGGCAAGGCACAGCGTGGCGATGGGCATAGCGAGCGCGATGGCTGCCTCGGTGCTCTGGCCCAACTGGATAGCGAAGGCGCAGGCGAGCACGCCGCCGATCGTCTCATCAGGCGGCACGTAGGCGCCGATGGAGATCGAGCCCATGAACAGAAGCTCCAGGCTGGCGCCGATCGCGAGGCCGGACTGCAGGTCCCCCAGCACCAGGCCCACGAGCGGGCACAGGACGATGGGGCGGAACGCATAGAGCGTACCGAGCTGGCAGTCGAACTTACCAAATGCGGCGATAAGTCCGATGAGGATTGCTTGGGTAAGCATATATCCCCCTTTCCTAATAGGACACTACGAAGAGCTCAGACTCTTCGAATTTGAACGCCTAGAGCACGCTTGCGCAGTCGACCTTGGGGTCATCGGCCAGAGGACGGATCTCGACCTCGACGCCGTTGTTCAGCATCTCGCGCACATCGGCCTCCTCGGCTGCAGTCAGGAAGATCTGACGAGAGACCTGACGAGCATCGGGGCGCTTCTCGTCCTTGGGCTTGGTGTTGCCCAGGTTGACCGACTTGATCTGCGGGCAGCCTTCAACAAGCTGCTTTGCCTCAGCGATGGTGGCGACACAGATAATCATCTTGTATTTGTCAGTCACACCCGAGTTAATGGCCTCGATGGCATTCGCCATATCCTTGATGACGAGCTTGCAGCCGGCAGGCTTGCCCATCTTGAGCGTCGTCTTCCACACCGGGTCGTTGGCGACCTTATCGCCCACGCAGAAAATGCAGTTGGAGCCAAGGCCCTGGACCCAAGAGACCGCGACCTGGCCATGAAGCAGGCGATGGTCGACGCGAAGTAGCTGAATCATAATGTGACCCCCCAAAGGTCTTGTGCCGTCTTACGGCGTGTCAGTAGGTGCTGCGGATTAGAACTCTTCTTCCTCTTCGTCATCGACCAAAAGATCGTTGACAAACTTCACGCGCGTATCGTCCGCAGCGACGATGGCGCGAATCGTCTCCTCAACCGGCGCCGACTCGTCAGAGAACAGCAGCTGGATAAGCAGAGGAAGGTTCATGTTGGTAACGAGGTACGTGCGGGGACGCGTCTGGACGATCTTGGTGAACTCGTTGTTGACGCTGCCGCCAAAGAGGTCGGTGCAGACAACGACATCATCGTCGGCAGCCATGCCTGCCAGCAGTTTTTGGGCCTCCTCGGCCACGTCCATGCGGCCATCGACGAACATCGAAAGATCGTGGACGTTGTCGCGAGCGCCCGAGAGCAGCTCGACACTCTCCTTGATGCCGGTAGCGAAGTGCGCATGGCTGGCGATGATGTACTGCCTCATTCTGTGTTCCTCTCAATAGCCCGGCGCGTTCCCGCACCCGTTTTCTTTAGTAGTCGAACTGGTGATAGTAGCGACGATACTTGAGGTTGTGCTTGGTGACCGTCTCGTAGTAGCGAGCCAGGCGGTCGGTAACGAGCACCGTCAGAATCCACGGGGACACGATGACGCGGAACTCGTCGTCAAGGCCGGGGATCGCGAACTCGGCGGTGTCGATGATGTTGATGTCGGTGTCGCC
>NZ_JADNNH010000043.1:0-1247 GCF_015556945.1 Collinsella aerofaciens
CCAGATTCTAGGACAGGGGCCGCTTGCGTTTGGCGGTCAGCCGTCGGCGCGCTTACACCAACATTTCCGACGCGATCATATTTAGCATCATTATTTATCGTTACGGCAATTGCATAAATACCGAAAACGTGAATGGCACTTAAATAGAAACGAACGGACCGTTGCAAAACGACCCGTTCGTTTTAATCAGAATATTTGCTAGAACCTGTGTGAAAACACGAATTTCGACCTGCTATGCAAGCGGCACGTTGTCATACCAGCCCCATTTTGGCTTGTATGAGGTGGAATAATAATCCAACCAGTACGCCATATCGAGCGTCCTGATCCGACCGACATTATCCATAACCTGGTTATTACCGATGTAGAGACAAACGTGACCGTAAATGCTGCCCATGCGTGTATGCGTATGCGAAGGAACGGCAATGACCATTCCGACTTTCAAATGAGAATAATCGGTGTATTTACAGTAATCCCAGTAGTAATCGCAGGCATCTGTATGGACATTCCTAAATCCGGCACGCTCATAGATATCTGCAATCCACTCGGAGCACAATCCCGGGCCAGGAGACGGCACCTGTCGGGCAATATCTACAATTTTCTTCTGCATGGGATTTGCAAACGCGGTTGGTTGCCCAAGCAAACACGGCGAAACGGTGCTCCCGGGGGCATTGGCGCCCTTCCTCGTAAGTCGAACTTGGATAGCTTGGACATGCGCCCCATAGCCAGTACTACCGGCAACGGAGCCATTTTTAGTCCAACCAAGCCAGCCGACGTTATCGACATGAACCCTGTACCAAACATCAAAATAGGTTGCCAAGTCACCAGAAAGAGATATTTTAATAGCCTCAACCGAATTGGATTCAGCGGTAGACGAAAGCTGCACTCCGTTTGACTTACCAGACGTCCAGCCTACATTCGAAAGATGCAGTTGATAATTAATCCCGCCGGCAACAGATGAAGTAGTTTTAGCCGAAAACCCGGTGATGGGAATTCCCTGACCAGTTGTACCGGACACCTCACCGGCCGAGACGGAATTCTGCCAAGCGCCTTTCACCTGAGAGGAATATGTCACCGAAGGTATTTCAAGATGGGAATATCCCGATGTATCAGGATGGGAAGCACCCTTCTTAATGAGCTTAATCTGAACAGCCTCGAGAGAGCACGACATACCGGTGGTGCCGGCCTCCTCGCCGTCCTTGGCCCAGGCCATCCAGCCGATGTTGGAGGCGTGGACGCGGTAGTAGACG
>NZ_JADNNH010000043.1:1342-7231 GCF_015556945.1 Collinsella aerofaciens
GAAGCCGGTGGTGCCGGCCTCCTCGCCGTCCTTGGCCCAGGCCATCCAGCCGATGTTGGAGGCGTGGACGCGGTAGTAGACGTCGTAGTCCTTGGCGAGGGAGCCCGTGAGCCTCAGGCGCACGGCCTCGACGGCGCGGCCCTGGCCGGTGGTGCCGCCCTCGGAGGCCGAGGGGGTGTCCCAGCCCTGCCAGCCGATGCCCGAGACGTGGGCGTCGATCTGGACGGACGAGCCGTCTGAGTAATCGGAGCTGTCGAGCGAGAGCTTGAGGTCCTCGAGGGCGAGGCCGCGGCCGGTGGTGCCGGCGGTCGCCCCGTCGGACACGGCGCCCTGCCAGCCAACGTTGGAGACGTGGGCGCGGTAGGTCAGGGACATGGGCTTCTTCTTGAAGGCGTAGTCGACGTTGGCCCCGTCAGACGAGGGGGCGGCGTCGCCCTTCTTGACGAGCCTGATCTGGACGGCCTCGACGCTCCTGCCGAAGCCGGTGGTGCCGGCCTCCTCGCCGTCCTTGGCCCAGGCCATCCAGCCGATGTTGGAGGCGTGGACGCGGTAGTAGACGTCGTAGTCCTTGGCGAGGGAGCCCGTGAGCCTCAGGCGCACGGCCTCGACGGCGCGGCCCTGGCCGGTGGTGCCGCCCTCGGAGGCCGAGGGGGTGTCCCAGCCCTGCCAGCCGATGCCACTTACATTGGCGTTAATTTGCACTGAGCCATCTTCAACAGGATTCAAGATGCCGACCTTAAGATCCTCCACTGATTTAGACTGCCCCGTTGTGCCAGCTGTAGATCCGTCGCGCTTGCTGCTCATCCAGCCAATATTCGAGACATGTGCCTCATACTGAATATGCATCTTGCTGTCGTCTACGTTCAGAAGAGAACCGTTGAAGCAGTAGTTCATGTCACAGCGTCCGTTAACGCCCGGGACATTACCGCTGCTTGAATACTGCCAGAAACTGTAGCTGCCAGCATAATCGCAACGCCAATTATATTGAGCGACCCAATGGTCATAACCGTTCAACGACGGAGAATTCAGGTAGTTGTTAAGCCAGTTAAGGTTCGCATAGATACCCGACTTAAAGCCAACGGCCTCCATACGGTTGCAAAAAGTCTGCGCAATCTGAGTGAGCTTATCCTTGCTGAAATCCGGATCTTGCAAGATATAGCTATCCTCAAGATCATAATAGACGGGAAGCGACGGATGATGGCCACCGAGCCAAGCAAGTGTCCTGTCGGCCTCTTTATTGGCATCCTCTACAGAACGGGCGTAGGAGTAGTAATACACGCCATAAGGAATGCCGAGGCGTTCACATTCAGCAGCGTTCCTTTCAAAAGAATCGTCAGGTTTTCCGTAAACCGGACCGACCTTGAGAATGGCAAAATCAATCCCCGCGGCCTTAACCTTATTCCAATCAACAGTTCCTTGATGATTGCTGACATCGATGCCGCGCGCGACAACGCCATTGGGCAAAGAATCGTCAGTTAAAGACTGCGCATCGATGTCGCCATTGCCAGAATCGATAAGCACGCCGTTTTCGAAACGCCAAGAGTTCGGTTCCAAAGAGTCTGCTTCGCAGGAATTCATCTCAGCGGAATCATCGGTTGGGGCTTCACCGTTTGACTCGTCAACACCAGATTCTTCGACGCCAATTCCAGGCTGTTCGCCGGAATCCGAATCTGTTTCCCCATAAGGACGAGCAGCATTTGCATCGTCACCATACCATTCGGTCACACCCCGAGAACCCGAGGCATCGTCCTGCGCCCCCTGAGAACTTACACCTTGAGATTCGTGCTCGATTGATGTTTGCAAGACCGACTGCGAGGCAGCGGCGGCCTGAACCGACAGCGCATACGCGCTGTAAGGCTGAATGATTTGCGACCAGCCCATCAATAGCGTACAAACCAAAGCCGCAGACGCTTTGAGATGTTTCATGTATATCCCCCGAGACATTGACCACATGTAAAGACCGAATAGCTGCTATATTACCGCACTTCCATACAGGCATTTAAAGCTTAGAAAAGCAACGTTTACCATACAGTCAAAAAGAGGCGCTCCTGCAACGGAGCGCCTCAACAGACTCTATGCAAAAGGCCTAGCTGCGCCGATTACACGACCTGGAGCATTGACCGAGCGCTCGGTCACACCGATCCCCGGCCACGAATCAATGATTCGACCGTTTCCAATGTAGATTCCAATATGACCCCGGTAGTAGACCACATCTCCCCTCTGCATAGCAGAGGTGCTAACCGGCATAAACGTGTTGTTGCGATACCAGTTCATGGAGTTATAGGTCTGCTCGGGCAACCAACGATGGTTATAGGGGTTATACCAACCCATATCCATGCCAGTCGCATACAAACATTGCAGCACCAAGCCCGAGCAATCAACTGCATCCCCTGGCCAAGAAGACCACGGCTCGATATAACGAGTACCGATATATTCACGAGCACGCTGGACGAATGCGTTGATGCAATCCTGTCGTGAAGCGTTGTAAGGAATTCGAGAAGGCGTGACATACGTAAAGTAACCGGTGCAATATGAAGGAAGCTGTACGCTATTACAACTAACTTTTGGATATGATCCCGGGGTCTGATACCCCATATAACGATAGGTCTCAAAATACGAATCAGACGTAGAGCCTGGTGCGGAAGCGCCCTTGGGGGCAATCTTTACCTGTAAAGCCTGAACAGGAATGCCAAGCTTCGTGGTACCCGCGGGCGATCCATTTTTGGTCCAGCCAAGCCATCCGTAATTTGACACATGGACGCGATACCAGACATCAAAGTAATTCGAAACGTCGCCAGTCAAGTTAATCTTCACAGCTTGGATCTGCTGCCCTTGGCCAACAGTTCCCGATGTAGCCCCGTCCGAAACAGCAGACTGCCAACCGATATTGGATACATGAGCAGAATACGAAATGCCACCGCTCATGGAGCTATCGGAAAGCGACAACTGCATGGCCTCCATGGCACGGTTCTGCCCAACCGTTCCGGCAACACCGCCATTGCCAACGGACGCTTGCCAGCCAAGACCGGAGCAATTAGCCTTAGCAGATAGCCCGGGAAGCTGGATCAAAGCAGCATGATCTTGAACGGGAGCCTCGGACGAACCCTTGGCAACCAACTTAATTTGAATTGCCTCGGCCTGCTTAGACAGTCCAACGGTGCCAGCTGCGGCGTCATTTTTAGCCCAACCAAGCCAGCCATAATCCGCCGCATGAACACGGTAGTAAATATCGTATTTTGAAGCGTCGTTGCCAGTGAGCCTTAATTTAACCGCCTGAATTGCAAGGCCCTTGCCAACAGTGCCAGCGTAGGAAGCACCCGAGACGTATGGTTGCCAACCGATATTCGCAACGTGCGCCGATACTTCGACGGAGGCATCGATACCCTGCGTCGAAACATACAACGCCTGCAGAGAACGAGACATGCCCGTCTGACCGGCAGTTTCGCCATTGCCAACGGGAGCCAACCAGCCCGCAGAAGCAACGTGCGCCTGGGATACAAGACCGATTCCCGACGTTTCGATAAATGCATTACTGGTAGGACCAGGGGCAGGTTGGCCCTTACGAACAAGTACAACATCTATGCCGCACAAACCGGAAGAACCGCCAGAAACGCCACATGCCTGACCATTTGACGTCCAACCCGTCCAGCCATTACCGGAATCGCATACTCGATACCAAATGTCATAATTGGCAGCAAACTGGCCACTCAGCGACATTTTTATCGCTTTTATGGGTGCGCCGGATACCGCCTTGGCAGCACCGCCATCCGATGAAAAAGCGCCCCAGCCTGAATATGAATCCATAACGGCATAGGAAATTGACCCGTCATCAGTTTGGCCTGCAACGCTTAAGGCAATGGAGTTCAGCAGTTTGGCGCCCTTGCCCCCGATCGTAGCCTTTTGACCAGAAGATAAGCCAAGACTCTCTCCAGAAACGGCGGATCCGGAAACCGCAACAGCATCTAGATCGCCGATAAAGACATTGCTCGAAGAGCCAGGCGCTGCTCCGCCTTTCTCCACAAGAATTACCTTTACCGCTTCGATAGCCTTGCCTTTACCGGCAGAACCAGCGGCAGCTCCATTGCAAGCCCAATCAAGCCAGCCTATACCTGACACATGAGCACAATACCAGACGTCATATTTTTCAGCTGCCTCACCGGTTAGACGAATCTGAACGGCTTCGAGACGCTGAGACTTACCAGTCGTTCCACAGTGCCCCTCAGACCACTGCTGCCATCCGACATTAGAAACATGGCCACGAAGCTCAATGGAGCCCGAGTGACCATACCAGCCAAGCTGAGCCTCAAGAGCCTCCATGGGGAGGCCCCTACCAGTTGTCCCGGCAACAGATCCGCCGCCTACGGGCGACATCCAACCAATATTCGACGTATGTGAGCGAACAATGATTGAGGCAGGTTCATCGCTACGGCTCTTAAAAGGACAGGCGGTGTCGCCCGGGGCGGGGTCGCCCTTGGGCAGGACCGCGACCTGGACGGCCTGGACGGCGCGGCCGTAGCCAGCCGATCCGGCGTCGGCGCCGTCGCACGCCCAGCCCAGCCAGCCGAACTCCGCGGAGTGGACGCGGTACCAGACGGTGTAGCGGGCGGACAGCTCCCCGGACAGCCTGACCCTCAGGGCCTCGACGGCGCGGGACTGGCCGGTCGTGCCGGCGGTGCCGCCGTTGCCGACGGCGGCCTGCCAGCCGACGTTCGAGACGTGGGCCTCGACGGATACGGCATTTGCAATCTGTTCTTGAGAGGTGGCTCCATCCACTTCAAGTGAGATTTTTAGTGCCTCAAGATTCAAGCCCCTACCCGTGGTTCCGGCAACCTTACCCGAACCAACCGGATCCATCCAGCCAATATTCTGCACATGGGCAGAAACACTAACGTTTTTGACGGTGAGCTGATCGTTGGAGGCAGAATCAGCGGCAGCGGCTTCGTTAGTCTCCCCCGATAAGACCTGCTGCGCGTCTTGAGGCTCGCTATCTACGGAGCCAGCATCCGATTCTTGCCCCTCAGAGATAGGCTCAACTTGATTGGAAGTAGAGCCTTCAAGATGAAAGCTGTTTGAATCATCAGATCCGTCAATTGAATAATCGGCATATGCAGCAGTCACGGCCCATGATTGACTCATGAACAACGCGATAACCACAAGTATAGAAACGGACACATCTAAGAGACGCTTCACGATTCCACCTTCCTTCGACTTCAACGGCGTCTATTTAATGACGACCGCCTGAGCTCCTCGTTGCGAGTATAGCGAAGCAATGCGCTGAGCTGAGTTAGAGACATAGCCAGCGAGTGAATCGGCAATGTAAACGGTACCTAGGGAGCGATTAAAGCCTCTTAAAACAACGGTGTGAGAGTTGGTATAGGTTCGATAAACCCTTCCACCGTAAGCCTGAGTCGCATAGCAACTTCCCAGGTTTTGCATACCTATCGTCGACCAAATAATAACGGGATGCCCGGCTTCCAAGTACGAATAAAGGTCATAGAAACCAGTACCAGTCACATCGTAGGCTCGCAAACTACTGCCACTACTAATCAAGAAAGAATTAGCGGTGTTGGTCAGTCCGGGAGCAGATATGCAGTTTCCATTCGAAGCGCTATGAGGATTGCCCCAAAACGCCGTAACAAAATCCCAACTGCTCTTAGGCATATACGCGTCTGCAATGACGGTTTTACCCAAACCAAATCCGTAATAGTTAAGCGCATTGGTCAATGCAACGGACTCGCAGCCAGTCGGAAGCTCAGGGTTCTGCATTGTACAAGGAACGTTGAGGACAACCGAATTCGGATGCAATGGGCGGTCCCTGTACGCGCCGTCCGTCGGGCCCGGGGCCGCCGAGCCCTTCGCGAGGATGCGGACCTGGAGCGCCTCGACGCG
>NZ_JADNNH010000044.1:0-6623 GCF_015556945.1 Collinsella aerofaciens
GGCGTTAGCCGGTGCGCCCCTACTTTGGGAAACATAAAACTCGCTTTTAATCGGTTGCCTGCGTAGCTCAAAGCGGGAACAACCGCCATGACGATGCATGCGATACCGAGCAGCGGTGCGCGGCAGCTATAAGCGCTGCTCCTAGCAGGAATAGCGCTAATGAGGCGGCGATCCAGTTGCTGTCGGCGGTCTTGGGGAGCGTGGCGGTGGCGGCGCCGGCAGCCTTGGCCTTGGATGGCGTGGACACCGTGGTCCTGTTTACTGTCGTTTTGGTTGTCGTGATCGTCTTGGGCGTCGCAGTCGCGGGCTTCAGGGCGGGATCCGTCGCGGACCCGGCACCGGGCTGCCCACCGGCAGGACCGGCGCCACCAGCCGGCTCGCCCGCGCCACCGGGCACCTCGCGCCCGTCGGTCTCCCCCGCCGGAGCCGTGGCGCCCTCGGGCTCAACCACCACATGCGCAGCCACGGCCCCGCCAGCATCCACCACGCTACCAGCACCAAAGGACCCGCCAGCAGGCGCCACAAACCGCGCAGACACAAGCGACCCGCTCGTGCACGCAACACCGCCATCGGCACCTGTCGCATCAAGCCACGATGCGTCGACGGAAAGACGACAGCCGGCCGCACCATCGCCAAGGCCCGCGTCCTGCAGATACACGCCGTAGGCGCGCACGCCCGCTCCGGACCCGGCGCCCGCGACAACGACGCGCCCGCCGCCGCGCACGGCCATGTTGCCGGCAATCACGCCGGCGACCGCCTCGTTTGTAATATCGGCCCCGTCTGCCCGCGCATCGACGGTGCAGCCGTCAACCACGAGCGCCTGCGACACGTGGATCCCGCACTGCGAGCCCGTCGCCGTCAGGGTCCCGGTGCCGCGAAGCGTCAGGTTGCCCCACACCTCCATGCCGCACAGCGTGATGTCCGCATCGGGCGCATGCGACTCCGTCACGGAGTTCTGCCCGGCAAGCGTCAGCACCAGGTCGCCCTCGGCGCCGATGGCCTCGCCCGCGTAGCCATTAAGCTCCAGGTGGTCGGCATCGGTCCAGACCCAGCCGGGGCCCGACACGCCCGGCTCGTAGTACGTCGCGCCCGCGATGATGAGGCTCTCCGCGCCAGCGGCATAAGAAGGCCCGCCCAGCAAAACGCATAGGCAGGCCATGGCAACAATCGGAATGTAATGACGGCTGGTGTGGGACTTGGCAGCAAACATACCTGCTCCGATCTTCGCAGGAGCCAATAGAATGTGCACCAGAAAATGCCCTGGTAGCAGCAATTAATAGTTTAGCGAGATCAATGCGGGAGCAAAGAGAAATCGTGTGGGCAATGTCCACAATTAGGTGTAAATCGTTTTGCCAGTCGGTGAAAGGAGGGATCAACGGATTAGATATCCATCTTATTAAAGTCGATGGAATATCCCATGGACTTGAGTTCTTTCAAGAGGCCGAACTCCCAACTGTCTGTTCCGGTATAAACGACGCCCTGTAGATCGGAGGGAATCTCGATACCTTTGTCAACAAGAATTGCAACGTTTTCCCTGCCAAGCCGACCAATAAAGTATCCGGCTTCAAATACAACATTTTGTCTAGCCCTGGGCTTTTCCGACTGTTCTGCCTGGGCTCTTCCTTCGTCGTCCGCCGTAAAAAGGCATACCGCTCCTGCTGCATCGCCTTCAATTTCCAGCTTTTCGATGATTGTCTTGCCCTGATTTGACTGCTCGTTTAGGACAACCGCCGTCAGGCCCTGCCTTTCGATGATTCTCGCGACCCTTTCTCTAAGCTCTCCGTTGTGACCATGAACGATAAATACCTTCGAATAATCTCCAACATTTGCAGTCGATCCGGTTTCCCCTTCGTCTGAAAACTCATCAAGGTATGTCTCCAGCACAGCTTTTGCACTGCGCAGGCCGTCCGCACAGGCTTCAACGAAAGCCGAGTCGGGCGTACCGGAGGTGAAGAAAGACAACGAGTAGCTGATTTTGTTAAAGCTTTTAAATTCGTAGCTGTCTTTTCCAAATCGCCTAATTAAAAGCCTGTCCGCCCTTGTCTTCCATGCTTTAAAGTCAGGCGAACTAGAGCTGATGTATTTCTTTGAAAGTTCGTCTGCTGTTTCGCACAACTGCTGCAAAATTTCAAAATCAGACATTAAGCCTTCTTTCTATAACCAATAACGGAGCTAAGAAGCATCTTATTCCAATGAGCGGCCAAATCTCTTTACTGTTTCCTCGGTGCCCCTATCGGAGATGGACTTGCCCAGTGCGAACTCAATAGCGTCCAGCAAAGCCATGACGCGAGCTTTGAAATAGGCATCAAAGTCATCATTAATGAACGCATCCCAGTCAATGAGATTCGATTCGATGACGGAGTTCACAGTGTTCGATGTCAGCTTTCTTAACGAATTTCGCTGAGTAGACGCTGGGGGCTGCGCCTCCAATTTCTGTGCCCGAATAGGAGTACGAGCACGTCGGTCAAGATGCATTCGGTGGTCAACATGGCGGGATCTATCTGCGAGCGGAAAACAAGCGGCGCTGCTAATGGTAGCGCCGCTCGCATCATCAAAGAAGAATCGTTATCGATTGTCTCTGGGACTTTTCGTTCAAAACCAGAGCATGTCGACTACTGCTTATCGAAGTACATCCACCCTACAGGCTGCATTAGATCGTAATAATCGACGGGCGTTTTGAAGCGAATCCTGCCCAAATAACCACGCTTTTCAGCAACCAACTGCATCTGTCTGCGTCACGGCAAACTCTTTGAATTGGCGTTGCGGCAAGTTTGTCTTAAGAAAATAAGGCTGTTAAGACAAACCCATTTTGACGTTTACGTAACGTCGACCATCGATCAAGCCGTATTATTCGGAGTTAGAATTATCGCCCCACGACGCTGAGCCGGTGACCATCCAATGATTTTTGGCATCGATATAGACATCGCCAATCTGATTGTCCAAGCATTCATCGGATTCTTTACCTTGGGGACCTTGATTGCCGCATTGCGGCAAAGCAGCCAGAACAAAAGGAACAGGGAGGACGACATCAAGCGGTATCAGCCATCCCGCATATCGGCATGGTACGAAGGGGGTCGAAACCGAACCGATCAGCCCAAGGACAATCGATTCGTCTGGCAGTTAGTCGTGCTTCGAAACGAAAGCGAGTCCCCCGTCTACGACGTAATCGTCACCTGTGTCGGGATTAGCGGAGCCGGCCCCTCTTTCAAAGGAGAGGACAACCGTCCCGCTTTTCCCGACCGCGTCTGCGTCGGCACACTTCCTCCTGGAGCATGGTACACATGGCTCCCGACGGAAGGGCACGGAATGGGAGTACGCACGGCACCCGAAACGGCTTTCACCGACGCAAACGGAACTTCGTGGGTTCGGCGAGGCAACGGAAGTCTCGAGGAGATCCCTATGGAGCCGACCTCGTTCTACAGGCTGCCCCTCCCCTTGACCTGGTACGGATGCAAGAAGCTGACCGAGTAGCCCCTTGGCATCGTCGCTTTAAGCATTGGGTTTTCCGGACTGAGACGCGAACTTTCCCGGCCGTTCCGGATAACGGGAAAGTCAGAATCATTCGGGTTTGCGGGGCGGGAACGCGAGAGCGACTCCGCCCTTATTTTTCGATACACCCATAAATTGAAGCGAGATCGGCATCATCATCTCGAAGCACTTACTCACAGATCCATATGGTAAAGGTAGCAATTCACTACCTTTTATGCATAAATTACAGGTATCTTAATTAAGCTGTTAAAAAATAATCAACAGCTGTTCTGATTAACCGGCTAATACAACCATGATTCCAACCAATGGTTTTACAAACGATAAAGAGCGGTCTCCAGCTGCTTATTTACCATTCTCGACAAGATAATCGAAGTCAATCAGCTGAAGCTGCTCTACGAACTTCTCCAAATACGAGACAACTTCCTCGTCATTCACGAATAGCGGCCTGTCCTGCGTCAGTCTGCCTGATTTGTCCTGCGGATAGCGGAGACTGATGCCGTTGTCATCGATTTCGGCAATGGCTTTTACAAAAGCACCCATGTTCTTGATGGTTGTATTGTCTTCACGGCACTTTTGCCCCGGAAACCTCGAGAGCAAGGAGTTCCACAGGTTTGTAAGGCTGTGGTCTTTCTTAGGCTTAGCCCCACATCTTTTTATCGCCCTCTTGATTGAAAGCTCAATACAGTGCCTTGTGAGGAACATCACCGGAATCGCGTAGGAATGTTCCAGCATCACATACATGCCCGGCCTGTCGGTCGCTCTCCTCCCGGCGGCCGCAAGCTCCTTGGCGGCATTGAGGAAGGATCTAATGAACTCATCGTCGAACCTGTCGGCTTTAAGCTCGTCTTTCACCAGGGCAGACGAGTCCAACAGCATGAAATTCCTCAAAGTGGGGTCATTGAAGCCATGCATCTGAGGCTTCATGACCTGTTGATCCTTGTATTTAGGGAACACATGGTCATTGAACACGCTATCCATCAGAGAATCCCTCCTGTCTTCGCGTCTATCCTCGCCCCGACTTCGAGTCGATGAACTCGTCCACAGCCTCGCCATAATAGACCAATAGATAGTACATCTGAGCTGATGCGGTGCCCACAGCGATGCCAGAAACTCAGACGCCCATGAATGGCGGGGAAACGTTACGAGATGGATAACGCTCCAGAGCGCATAAGGTCCGGCTACTTTGCTCGACCGGCGACGAAGCCCCATTACAGTCAGAAACGAGCTATTCGATACCCCGTTGATGCATTTCCCGGTGTCGCATACGATGCAAGCAAGCCCGTCTGGGCCGCCGATCGGGCGCCCGCGTACGGCCGTCTTTCCCTGCCCCGAAGAGGTCCCGGGGGGTATTGCCGACGCAGGCGTCGCCGTTTCAGACGACTGATAGGAAACTGCCGGACCTCAGGGAAGATGGCCACGGCCAGGTAATGTGGGTGTCGCGGGAAACGGCTTCCGATCGACCGACGATTGGAGGATACCATGGCCAACAACGCAGCGCCCGCGAGGAGGGCCGTCCTCTAGCTCGATGTCGGGAAGTCCTTCCACTGGGCCTGCATGCTCACCCGGGACGGGCAGGTCGCCGTCAACCGCCCCGTCGCGAACTCCTAGCATGAGCTCGACAGGCTGTTCTCGCTTGGTGACCACCGCCGCACTTACCGGCACAGAGCTATACGCCAGGCACAAGAAAAGCCGCCGTTAAAGAACGGCGGCTTTGATTCTCGCATATTTATTAAGAGCGACTAGAGCGTCTTGAGGTACTCCCCCAGCTCTTCCTCCCAGTCGGGCATGTGGAAGCCGACCGACTCGAGCCTGGACAGGTCGAGCGCGGAGTGGACCGGGCGCGGTGCGATGGGGCCGGCGGCGCCGGCGTAGTAGTCGGCGGTGCTGACCGGCACGACCCCGTCGCCGTTGCCGTTGGCGGCCTCGAAGACGGCGCGGGCGATGTCGGCCCATGACCTGACCGCACCCGAGCCGGTGCAGTTATAGGTGCCGTAGGGGGCCTGCGCCCCCAGCACGTGGAAGATGGCCTCGGCCATGTCGCGCGTGAAGGTCAGGCGGCCCAGCTGGTCGTCCACAACGGTGATCTTATCCAGCTTGTCGTCCGGGTCGGCGACGCGGTCGGAAAGCCCCTTCATCGTCTTGACGAAGTTGCGCCCCTCGCCGATGACCCAGGAGCTGCGCATGATGTAGTGGCGGGGGCACCCGGCCACGGCGATGTCGCCGGCGGCCTTGGTCTGGCCGTAGACGGACAGCGGGCTGAGGGGCTCCTCCTCGTCATGCACCTCGGCGGCGCCGTCGAAGACGTAGTCGGAGGACACGTGGACCAGCGTGATCCCGTGCTCGGCGCAGGTGCGGGCGAGGAAGGCCGGGCCGGTCGCGTTGGCCTTCCAGGCGGCCACGCGGCCCTCGGGGGTCTCCGCTTTATCCACGGCAGTGTAGGCGCCGCAGTTGATCACGGTGCCGTAGAGCGACCAGTCATACTGTGCGTAGGCATACGGGTCGGACATGTCGAAGGTGTCGATGTCGCAGAAGTCGAAGTCCTTCGCCACGCCGCGCTCCTCGGCCAGCCTGCGCACCGCATGTCCCAGCTGGCCGTTGCAGCCGGTGACGAGGGTGCGCTTCGGCGCCATCGGGACGACGTCCTTCAGCATCGGGTGGTTGAGGTCGGCCTCGGAGACGGTGGCCTCATCGAGCGGGATCGGCCACTCGATGGCGAGCTCGGGGTCGGCGAGGTTCACGAACGTGTAGGTCTTCTTCAATTCGAGGGACCAGTGGGCGTCCACCAGGTAGGTGTAGGCGGTGCCGTCCTCGAGCGCCTGGAAGGAGTTGCCCACGCCGCGCGGGACGTAGATGGCCCTGGAGGGGTCCAACACGGTCGTGTAGACCTTGCCGTAGGTGGCGCTGCCCTCGCGCAGGTCCACCCAGGCGCCGAAGACCGAGCCGCGGGCCACCGAGATGAACTTGTCCCAGGGCTCGGCGTGGATGCCGCGGGTGACGCCCTTCTTGTCATTGTAGGAGACGTTATTCTGGACAACCTTGAGGTCCGGGATGCCCAGGGCGGTCATCTTGGCGCGCTGCCAGTTCTCCTTGAACCAGCCGCGCGAGTCACCGTGGACGGCCAGGTCGACGACCTT